>CALFFN010000020.1 GCA_937958185.1 uncultured Neglectibacter sp.
GGAGCGGACGACGAGGCTCGAACTCGCTACCTCCACCTTGGCAAGGTGGCGCTCTACCAGATGAGCTACGTCCGCATATCAGAACGCTATTTATTATATCGAAGAAAGTCGGGTTTGTCAACTGAAAATTTCGGATTTTTTGCAAAAAGATACAAAAGCCGGGTCTCTCCCTGAGGAAAGACCCGGCTGCATGATCCGAAAATGCTGAAAATCAGATCTTCTGGACGTTGACTGCCCGCAGCTTTTCGCTGTTCTTGGGATCGGGCTCAGTCTCGAAGGTCACTTTCTGACCTTCCTCCAGAGTCTTGAAGCCTTCGCACTGGATCGCGGAGAAATGTACAAAAACATCCTCGCCGCCCTCATCGTTAGAGATGAATCCATAACCTTTTTCTGCGTTGAACCATTTGACTGTACCGTTCATGTTCGGCACCTCCATAAAAAATTGTATCCGGCATAGCTGCGCCGTATCACTGGGAAAACTCCCTGCGCTCCGAGCCCATCCGGGAAACCCCGGCTAAAAAAAGCTCACAGCTTGTGTAAATCATCAGACGTTCAATGACTTACAAAAACTGTGAGTTCATCTTCGTGCTATCAGAATACACTGTTACTATACCACCCCCAGGGGATAATGTCAACAGGTTTTTCAAAATTTATTTTGCTGTCTGCGGGGCTTTGTAAATTTTCCTGCCTTCTCTGGTGTTTTCCGCCCATTTATGTTATACTGAATATTACCTGCTGTTGGCAAGCGGGCAGTTTGGGTTTTGCGTCTCTGTCCTAACGAAAAGGTTATCACTGGAAAACCTTTTGGAACTTCCCCTTTTCGGGCAGCTATGCTAAATTTTAGGAACGGAACCTGGTATCGGACAGGCACGGTCTAAAAGAAAGAAACGTAAGGTGGTCCTTTTATGATTCAGCCTCAGGCGCTCAGCGTCATCAATGAAGTGCGCAAGGTCATTGTCGGCAAGGATACCGTCATCTGCAAGGTGATGATGGCGATACTGGCACAGGGACATATTCTGTTGGAGGACAACCCCGGCATGGGTAAGACCACGCTGGCGCTGGCGCTTGCCAGAGCTATGGGCCTGCAGTTCAACCGGGTGCAGTTCACGCCGGAGGTCATGCCTGCGGACGTGGTGGGCTTCTCCGTTTACAATCAGGCAAAGGGAGACTTTGAGTACCGCCCGGGCGCGGCAATGTGCAATCTGTTCCTGGCAGATGAGATCAACCGCACCAGTGCCAAGACCCAAAGCGCCCTGCTGGAGGCAATGGAAGAGGGGCAGGTCACGGTAGACGGGGTTTCTTATCCCCTGCCCCAGCCCTATACTGTCATCGCCACCCAGAACCCGCTGGGCTCCGCGGGCACCCAGCCTTTGCCGGAATCCCAGCTGGACCGCTTTATGATGCGGCTTTCCATCGGCTATCCCGATTTGGAACAGGAAATCAAAATTTTGAAGCAGACCGCCGGGGGCAGACCCATCGACCGGGTGCAGACCGTGTGCAGCGCCCGGGACCTGCAGCAAATGCAGGCGGAAGCCGCCTGTATACACGTGTCGGACGAGCTGTACCAGTACGTTGCCCGGCTCTGCGCCGCCACCCGGGAGAGGCCCATGCTGCGCATCGGCGCAAGCCCCAGAGCCGGCGGGGCGCTGGTTCGGGCTGCAAAGGCGTCCGCCTGGATGGCGGGCAGGGATTATCTGATCCCCGGCGACATCAACCTGCTGTTCCTGAATGTGATGGAGCACCGCATTATTCCCTCCCCCCAGGCTGCCGTGAACGGCATCGACCTGCGCAGTATCTTGGCGGAAACACTGAAATCCGTTCCTGCCCCCAAGCTGGTGAGATGAGCTATGCTGAAAAACAGACTGACCTATCTTGCCGTCCTGCTGGGCGCCGCCCTGTTTTTTGTATGCTATAACGGGTATATTTCCCATTATGTCTTTCTGGTCACGCTGGCGCTGCCCTGGATCTCCCTCCTCGTGTCCCTGCCCGGCATATTCGGCGTGCGCCTGACCTTCTCGGTGGAGGCGGCGGAGGTCAACAAGGGGCAGAGCGTGCCGCTGCAGCTGACTATCGATAGCCGGCTGCCTTTCGTCAGCGGGCGCGCCCACGTGACGCTGCACACACACAATACCCTGACCGGGGAGACCCAGGACGAATATTTTACCTTTACCGCCAGCCCGAAAGCCATGACTGTGGTGCACCAGCTTTCTTCCCCCTGCTGCGGGCAGGTCCTCTGCGAGCTTCGCAGGGGAAAAGTCTGCGACTATATGGGGATTTTTTCTTTTCCCCTTTCCCTTTCCCGCTGCCCCCAGTACCAGGTGACCTTCTATCCCGCGGTCTATCAGCCGGAGCTTTCCGTGGAACAGGTGTTCCTGCCCGGCGGCGAGGGCGAGCGGTATTCCCACACAAAGCCGGGAGACGATCCCTCGGAGCTGTTCGACCTGCGGGAATACCGGGAGGGCGATAAGATCTCCCGGATCCACTGGAAGCTGTCCCAGAAAAGCGGCGCTCTGCTGGTAAAGGAATTTGGGCTTCCCATTTCCGACCACATTCTGTTTGTGCTGGACGTGAACGGCACAAACAGGGAAACCGATCTGCTGCTGGACATTTTTGCCACGCTGTCCCACTATCTTTCCCGGCACGGGGTCTCCTACCAGGCTGCGTTCTGGGAGGAAAACCAATTTTGCCTGGAAAGCATTCCCAGTGAGGAAGCGATCCGCCCCGTATTGGGGCAGCTGCTGAAAATCGGCAAAAATGACGCCCGCAAGGCGGTTCCCGCACAGGCGCTGCCCCGCGGAGCCTCTCACATATTGTACCTTTGCTGCGTGCCGGACGGCAGCACCGCCTCCTCTTTGCAGCAGCAGCTTCCAAACGCCCGGCTCAGCATACTGCTGGCGTCGGAATCACCTGACAAATTGCAGATAAGCCTGCCCTCCCGCGTCGAGCTCACCACGGTAAAGCCCGGACAGATCATGGACGCGTTGAACGGCTACCATCTCTAGCGGCTGCGCCGCGGGCAATCGGGAAGCTGCCTTTCTATAGAGGAAAGCGACCGGCCCGACCGAAAACACCAGAAGTTTTAACTTTCTTGGTGTCTGCGCCGCTTTTTTACACGTGAAACCTCTCTTGCATGGAGAAAAGTGGCTGACCCGACCGAAAGGTACTATGACTTTTACTTTTTGAAGCACTCGTGAAGCAGCTGCGCTGCGGGCAATCGTGAAACCTCTCTTGCATGGAGGAAAGCACCTGACCCGACCGAGAAACACTAGAATCTTTTACTTTCTTGGTGGCTGCGCCGTTTTTTTACTCGTGAAGCGGCTGCGCCGCGGGCAATCGGGAAGCTGCTTTTTGCATGGAGGAAAGCACCTGACTCGACCGCTGAAAACTAAAACTGACAATCTAACAACTAACGACTAATAACTAATAACTACCAAGCTAACGACTAAATCTGAAAGGGGGGAGCTGAAATGCCGCGAAACGATCCTGTGGATAACCGATCCGCCGCGCTGCTGAACAAGCCCGGGATCATGCTGCCAAAGCCCGGGGTCCTTGACTCGTACAGCTTCTTTGTGGTGCTGTTCCTGATTGCCGGCGCAGGGGCGTTCGGCTGCTTTTACACCGCCTTTCAAATCGAGCTGTACTGGGGTCAGCTCACCTTTCTGGGGATATTTTTCGTTCTGATCTGCGCGGCGCAGTTTCTGTCGGAGCGCCGGAGATGGGCGGTGCCGCTCATGACCCTTGCCATCTGGGGCTTTGCCCTCTGGCGGAACTTTGACGTTGTCCTGCAGGGCTTTCTCCGCACTGCTAACGCCATGCTGACCGCCTATTCAGGCAAGCTGAACCTGCGGGAGCCGCTGCCCCTGTTTTCGGTGGAGGAGCTGCCTGCCGCCGAGGCGACCCACGTGCTGACGGTGTTTTCCCTCTTTCTGGCGTTCCTCTTTTTCTGGCTGCTTTCCTGGCTGTTTATCCGGCACAAAAGCGTGTTGGGCGCCTTTTGCCTGACGGGGGTCTTCCTGCTTGCGCACCTTGCCTTTTCCATTCTGCCCAACCGCTGGTGCTTCGGCGTCCTGCTGCTGTTCTGGGCATTTTTGCTGCTGGCTGCCCCTTCCCTGCGGCAGCGCAGTCAGCTGGTGGAAAACGGGGTGGCGTTCCAATCCTCCGGCGATATGTTCTTCCGCCCGGCGTCTCTTGCCCTGCTGCCCGTTCTGGCGCTGTGCATGATCTTCCTCTACAGCGTGTCCCCGCCGGAAACCTATGAGCGCCCGCAGTTCATCGTCGACCTTCGGCGGGAGCTGACTGAGGGCATGAATCTGAACACGATCTTCCGGGGCGACACAAAAAACGGCGAACGGGTAGAATTTTCCTCCCTTGGCGACCGCTATTTTACCGGGAAGATCGCTTTACAGGTGCGGCATGAATGGCAGAACGGCATTCCTACCATTCTGGAATCCCCCACCAGCCAGAAGGATTACCTGAAGAGCTTTGTGGGCAGCGTTTACACCGGGGAAAGCTGGGAAAAGCTCCCGGAGCGGGATTCCGAGCTGGTGGCGGAGCTGTGGGGAGATCAGAACCCCCAGACCCTTCCCGCCGACCTCATGCAGACCATGCCCGGCTCTACCGACCCCCACTATTCCTATTTCCTGTCCGTGCGCAAGCTGGGAAAGGATCCCCAGAGCATTTACTCGCCCTATGGGCTGTACTCTCCCCTGGGCGCGCCCAACAACATGGAATATGTAGACGACGGCTTTTTGCAGTCCCCCCATCTGTTTTCCGGCACGGAGGAATATGCCCTGTCCGCCGTGGCAATGCCGACCCTGGAGCATTTATCCTACTACGCGCCCCGGTTTTCCGGCTATTTTGAAGCCTTTGCCAATGAGCGGTACTTTGGGGACAGGGAAACGCTGCTGAACACCCTGCTCACCCTGCGAAACTCCCTGAGCGCGACACAGGGCACGACGCAAAGCCCGGCGAATTGGGACCTGTGGCAGGCGCCGGACTGGGCAAAGGAGCAGTTGGAGGGAGACGAAGCCCTGCAGCTATTGTCTCCCCTGGAGCAATACAACGCATTTGTCTATGCCAAATACACCCATCTGCCCGATGACCTTCGCGATTTTCTCACGGAGTACGCGGAAGAAAACGGACTGCCCACTTCCGTAACGCCGGAAAGCCGGGCATCCTATCTCCAGCAGGTACAGCGGCTGCTGGCGCGGCAGTGCACCTATTCCCTTTCCCCGCCCGCGCTGCCAAAGGGAGAAGACTTTGTCCAGTATTTTCTGACGGAAAGCCGCACCGGCTACTGTGTGCATTTTGCCACTGCCGCCACGGTGCTGCTGCGGGCGGCGGGCATTCCCGCCCGGTACGCGGAGGGCTACGCTGTTCCTACCAGCCTGCCCATTACTGCCTCCGAGGGCAATTGGAGCAGCGGCAGCTGGGTCAACGTGCCGGACTACAACGCCCACGCCTGGGTGGAGGTGTATTGGGGCGGTATCGGCTGGGTCCCTGTGGAGATGACCCCAGCGGGTCCCATGGTGCCCGCCGCTTACGCCAACGCCACGGGTCCCAGCGAAAATGACCATTTGACCGATTCTCTCACTGCCGCCAGCAGCAGCCCCACGCCTACGCCCACCCCCGCTCCGACGGAAAGCGCCCTGCCGACGGTCTCACCCTCGCCCACGCCGAGCGCTTCCGCTGCCCCTGATAATATCACTGGCAGCATAACACCTTCGCCCTCTCCGGGAAGCACCTCCCTGCTGGGTGTGGGGCTTGCCACCAGTGACGGGCGAATGACCCTGCCGGGGCTGCTGCTGATCCTCCTGCTGGTTTCCCTGCCCCTCCTGCTGATTATACTGCTGCGCCCCATTCGGTTGTTCTTCCGCCGGAAAAAATTCCGGCAAAAGGACAGGAACAAGGCGGCGCTGTGCCTGTATTCCCATCTGCTGCGACTGTACTGGGCGAACACCGCCCTGCCCGGCGACGGGGTCTCTCCCCCGGAGGAGCTGGAGGGGCTCGCCCTGAAGGCCCGGTTCAGCGATCACACCCTGACCCGGGAAGAGCTGAAAGTCCTCGCAGAGCAGGTCGCTTATCTGGAAAAGAAGCTGAACCGTGAGCTGCCCAAATACCAGCGCCTGAAATGCAAGTACCTGCTGGCGCTGTTCTGAAATTTTCCCAACACAAAAACCCTCTCGGGAATTTCCTCGAGAGGGTTTTCTTTTCCGTACAAATCAGGACAGGGCGTTGAAGTTTTCCACTACCTTGTCCACGGTGTCCCTGTTCGACATTGCCATCAGGATCACATTGCCCCGGCGCAGGACGGCGGTTTTCTCCGCTTCCGCGCACACCCATTTCCGGGGGTCAAGCTTTTCCTCGATCTCCGCCCTGACCTCCTCCGCGTCCACAGAATCGGGCACACGGAGCAGCGCGACACAGTGGGCAATGGAGCCGATCGCCGGCTCGGAGACGATCGCTTCCGCGCCCTCGATGGGGTCGATAAACAGGAACCAGGAGAAGTTCTCCTCGGTGACCTCCGTCTCCAGCAGGGAAAGCTCCGGGTCGGTGGCGTCCTTCGTCACCTCTGCGAGCAGCTCGGAAAGCTCTCCTTCGAGGCGTTCCCCGCCGCTGCTGCCAACGCTTTCAGCCGGCTGCCCGCAGGCGGTGCAGACCAGAAGCAGGGCGGCGGTCAAAACCAGTAAAAACATTTTCCTCATAAAAATTACCTCTTTTCCTTTCTTAAAAAGCAGGGTGCGCAGTCACTTGCCGATATATTCCCGGACAAAGAAATCCGCGCCCACGCTTTCGCACACTTTTTTACAGGCTTCTATTTCATGTTTCGGCATGGTGCCGACCACCGTCATGCGGACATGGGGAACATTCAGCACCGCCCCGGAGGTAAACCGCAGAATAGCCGGAAAGGCTTCCAAGCCAAATTTACTGTGGCACAGCCTGTCGTATTTCTCCGCCGTACTGGCGTTTAAGCTGACGGACACCGCGTCCACCCTGCCGTCCAGCTCCTCTGCGACCCGTCTGCCCACGATCAGGTCCGCAAGACCGTTGGTATTGATACGGATAAAATGAGAGCCGTGGGCGCGCAGCTTATCGCAGAGCCACATCATGTCGTCCCAGCGGCAGGCGGGCTCTCCGTAGCCACAGAACACGATCTCCGTGTATTTGTTCAGGTCCCGGCGCTCCAGCTCTGCCCAGATCTCCTCTTTCGTGGGCTCCTTGCCCTGATACCAGAGATTGTCCGCGTACAGGCTGCCCACGCTGTTCTGCCGAAGGCAAAAATCGCAGCGGTTGGGGCACTGGTTCGTCAAATTGATGTAAAGCCCGGTTTCGTATTCGTATACGATACTGGTGTTCTGTTCTGTCCTGCTCATAGTCTTTCCTTTCCGATCTCTCCGTTCTTTGGAATGTGGAACAGCCGTCTGGCATTTTCTTCGGCTGCCCGTAAAATGGTTTCCGGCGTTTCCCCGCGAAGCTCCCCTATTTTCTCCGCCACATGGCGGATCAGGGAAGAATCGTTCCGCTTGCCGCGACAGGGCACAGGCGCCATATAGGGGGCGTCGGTTTCCAGAAGCAGCCGGGAGAGCGGTATTTTCTCCGCCACCTCCACGGCGTGCCTGGCGTTTTTGAAGGTCACCACGCCGCCCAAGCCCAGATACATTCCCAGAGACAAAAGCTCCTTCGCCGTTTCCCAGCTGCCGGAAAAGCAGTGGACCACGCCCTGGGGGCGGTAGCGCCGCAGAAAATCCAGCGTGTCGGCATGGGCTTCCCGGTCATGGACTGCCACCGGCAGGGAAAGCTCGCCCGCAAGCTCCAACTGAGCGGCAAATACCTCCTGCTGGCGTTCTTTCGGGCATTCGTCCAGCCAGTGGTAATCCAGCCCGATCTCTCCCACCGCCACGATCTTCTCCCTTTGGAGCATTTCCCGAATTTGAGAAAGCCAGTCCTCCGGCAGCTCTCGGGCATTTTCCGGGTGGATTCCCGCCGCGCCGTACACATAGCCGTACCGCTCCGTCAGGGCGATGGTGTCCCGGCAGCCTTTGAGGTCCGCGCCCATATTGATAATACCGCAGACCCCGGCATTCGGCAGGATACTTCCCAGCAGCTCCTCACGGTCGCTGTCGAACTGCTCATCGTCATAATGAGCGTGGGTGTCAAAAATCAATTCTTCCATTTATTTCCTGTACCTTTTTTCGATTCTTTCATGAACAAAAATCAGCAGAGGGATACCGAAGACGCAGGTGGCAGCAACAATGATTGCCGCCGCTATGGGAGAGGGAAAAGCAACGGCTCCGGCAGCCCAGAAGGGCAAGGAGTAGACTTTCCACATGGCGCTTTGCGCCCGGTTATAGGCGGGAATATCAGAAATGCTTTCGGTCGGAACCTTGCTGCCCGACCAGAACCACATGGGTTCTTTCCGATGAGCGGAATATACGCCGAAGCCGAAAAAGATGCCGGCGCAGACCCAGCAGCAAGTCATCAAAATGATTTTCCCAACCATGCGAAATCTCTGCCCTTTCTAACATCTAGTATCCAGCGTCTAGTCTAGCAGAGCTTCGCGCCGGCGGGGATACTGTCGTCCACCATCAGCAGATGGAGGGCTTCCTCGCCCTTTTCCTTGTGGACCGCGGAGATCAGCATGCCGCAGCTCTCCAGCCCCATCATCTTCCGGGGCGGCAGGTTCACAATGGCAATGAGCGTCTTGCCCACCAGCGTTTCCGGCTCGTACCATTTATGAATGCCGGACAATATCTGCCTGTCCACGCCGGTGCCGTCGTCCAGTGTAAAGCGCAGAAGCTTGTCGCTCTTTTTCACTGCTTCACAGGCTTTCACCTTTACCGCGCGGAAATCGGACTTGCAGAAGGTGTCAAAATCCACCTTTTCTTCTGTTTGAGGCTCTACCTCGATGGCGGGGACAGGCTGGTTTGCCAGCCGCTTTTCCTCTGCCCTGGCGATGACCTCGTCTTCCGCCAGGCGGGCAAAGAGGATTTCCGGCTGCTCCGTCACCTTGCCGCCGCTGGGGTACAGCCCGGTCTGATCCAGCTCGTCCCACGCTCTGGGCTGGGTATTCAGCTGGCGGAAAATGTTCTCACAGGTCTGGGGCAGGAAGGGCTGCAGCAGGGACGCGCCCACGCAGATGGAATCCACCAGATTGTACAGCACGGTTTCCAGCCGGGGCAGCTTTGCTTCGTCCTTTGCCAGCGACCAGGGCATGGTCTCGTCGATGTATTTGTTGCAGCGCTTGAACAGGTTCATGATCTCCGTGATGGCGTCCGCCGCCCGCAGGTCCGCCATCTTTGCGGCAGTCCTGTCACGGCAGGAGGAAACCACGGCTTTCAAATCGTCGTCCACCGGCTCGGTCACGCCGGAATTTTTCACCACGCCGCCGAAATATTTGTTGCTCATGGAAATGGTGCGGTTGACAAGGTTCCCCAAAATGTTCGCCAGATCAGAATTGTTCCGCTCCGTCACCAGCTCCCAGGTCAGGTTGCCGTCATTCTCATAGGGCATTTCATGCAGCACGAAATACCGCACAGCGTCCACGCCGAACACGTCTACCAGATCGTCGGCATAGATGGTGTTCCCCTTGCTCTTGCTCATCTTGTTGCCGTTCATCAGCAGCCACGGGTGACCGAACACCTGCTTCGGCAGGGGCAGGTCCAGCGCCATCAGGAAAATGGGCCAGTAGATGGTGTGGAACCGCACGATGTCCTTGCCGATCAAATGCAGGTCGGCGGGCCACTCCTTCTGGAATCGTTCCGTGCTGCTCCCATCGCAGTGATAGCCAATGCCGGTGATGTAGTTGGTCAGTGCGTCCAGCCACACGTAAACCACGTGCTTGGGGTCAAATTCCACAGGAATGCCCCACTTGAAAGAGGAACGAGAGACGCACAGGTCCTGCAAGCCGGGCAGCAGGAAATTGTTCATCATCTCGTTTTTCCGGGAGACCGGCTGAATGAATTCCGGGTGCTCATTGATATAGTCGATGAGCCGGGGGGCGTATTTGCTCATTTTGAAGAAATAGGCTTCTTCCTTGGCGGGGTGGACCTCCCTGCCGCAGTCGGGGCATTTACCGTCCACAAGCTGGCTTTCCGTGAAGAAGGATTCGCAGTCAGTGCAGTACAAGCCTTCATAGGCGCTCTTGTAGATGTCGCCCTGGTCGTAGAGCTTTTTGAAGATTCTCTGCACCTCCCGCTCATGATAGTCGTCGGTGGTGCGGATAAAATGGTCGTAGGACACGTTCATCAAGTCGAACTGTCCCTTGATGATACCGGCTACTCTGTCCACAAATTCCTTGGGCGTGATGCCCTCGGCTTCCGCTTTCAATTCATTTTTCTGACCGTGCTCGTCCGTGCCGGTCTGGAACCACACGTCGTAGCCCTCCAGCCGCTTGAACCGGGCGATGGCGTCCGCCAGCACGATCTCATAGACATTGCCAATATGGGGCTTGCCGGAGGTATAGGCGATGGCGGTGGTGATATAATATTTTCCTTTTTCGCTCATAAAGCGTTTCGCTCCTTCTGGATACTAGATACTGGAATTCCTAACTTCTAATTGCTAATTAAGCAGGCGTGTACCCTGTTTCCGTTACGATTTTTTTCAGGTCATCTTCCGTGAGTCTGCCCCCGTCATAGGTCACACGGGCGCATTTCTGCTCCAAATCCACTTCGGCGTCACGCACGCCTTTGGCGTCCGTAAACGCCTTCTGCATTCGGGAGGAGCACATGGCACAGTGCATTCCCTCAATATGAATGACAGCTTCTTTCCAGTCCTTTTTTCCAAACATAAAAAAACCTCCTGTTCGGCGGCATGTGCCGCGTTTTCTTAAAATATTATTTGAAAATCAGCGCGGAAAACACGCTGGCGATCATCAGCAGTGCCAGCAGAGCCGCAACCACGCGAATGACGATCGCCCTGCGCTTATGATATCCCTTCATCAGCAAAACTTCCTTTCTTACTCGTGAATCTGCTTTTTACAGTACGCCGCTGAGTATGCCGACCACGACTAAGCGGCAAAACGCACTTGTTTTCTCGTGAACCTGCTTTTTTGCAGCGCGCCACTGAATGCGCCGACCACAGCGGCGAGCCGCCGCTGGCATTCGTGTCCGTCCCTTGCTTTCCGGCAAATTTACTTTTTCGGAACACCGCCAAGCGGCGAATTACAGTTATCATAACACTTTTTTGCAGGTTTGTAAAGAAATCCCAACGGAGAAAAACGGAAAAAGCCTTCACCCTCCTGTCCCTCCCTGCATACCCTGATAGCAGGGACAAGACCTGCCGGGCAACCGCTTGCCTTCGGCGGGCGCCGCCCCGTATCTTATCGAAAAAGGAAAGAGGGAATCACATTGTCAGAAGAAAAAACCGGCATGGCGTGCGGTCTGTACAGCGACCCCACTCCCCTGCCGCCCGACCCTGTCCCCGCTATGGCATATGTGCCCTACCAGCAGTGGAGCAACCAGCTTCACAGCGCGGAACGGGCATTGGAGGCGGGGACCCTGTTCCCCGTACTGGATAAACCCTTCCTCGGCGGAAGGAGGGAGCCCAGATGAGCGAAAAGGAAGCCCTGCGCCGGAGGATCTACGCAGTGGAATTTGCCTCTTGGGAGCTCCACCTGTTTTTAGACACCCACCCCAATAACAGCGAAGCGTCCAAAAAGCTGGACGAATGCCGGGAGCGGGCAAGAATGCTCCGCAAGGAGTATGAGGAGAAATTCGGCCCCATCGGCGAAACCCCTCAAAATACCAGCCGCTGGGCATGGATCAGCGACCCATGGCCCTGGGAAAAGGAGGCAAATTAAATGTTTGTATACGAAAAACGTCTTCAGCACCCTGTCAACATCAAAACCCCCAACCCCAAGCTGGCAAAAATCATCATCACGCAATATGGCGGTCCGCATGGGGAGATCGGCGCCTCGCTTCGGTATCTGAGCCAGAGATACGCCATGCCGTACCCGGAGCTGCGAGCAATTTTAACGGACATCGGCACGGAGGAATTGAGCCATCTGGAAATGGTAGGCACCATCGTGTACCAGCTCACCAGGAACCTGACCCCGGAGCAGATCGAGGAAGCGGGCTTCCAGGATTACTTTGTGGACCACACCACCGGCGTGTACCCCATTGCCGCGTCCGGCGTGCCCTTTTCCGCCTCCACCTTTGCCGTCACCGGCGATACCATTGCCGACCTGCACGAGGACCTGAGCGCGGAGCAGAAAGCCAGAATGAGCTATGACAACATTCTCCGCTTTGCGGACGACCCCGACGTGCGGGAGCCCATTAAGTTCTTGCGCGCCAGAGAGATCGTACACTTCCAGCGCTTTGGAGAGGGTCTGCGTATCCTCACCGACAAGCTGGATTCCAAGAATTTTTACGCCTTTAACCCGTCCTTCGACAAGCAGTGACCTGACCCAAACCGGCTGCAAAACCCACCATAATACGCGCAAAAGACCCCCGGCAGGGAGAGAACCCTGCCGGGGGTCTGCTGTCCATAAATTTAGAGAAATGCGATCTGCGGCTCCGCGAGCCGCTTTTCACTTCTCAGCCAGAAAGAAAAATCTGCGGAAATGCAGCACGACGCTGCCGTTTTTGCGGACGGGATAAATTTCCTCCGCCCGGCGCACCAGCTCGTCCTCAAATTCTTTCCCGGCGGTCTCTCCCAGAAAACCCAGATAGGGGCGCAGCCGCGTACCCTTGACCCATTCCACCAGTGCCCGATGGTCGGCAAGGGGGTGGCAGTATTTTGTCTCCCACAGGGTAAAAGACGTGACGCATTCTGACAGAATATCAAAATATTCTGCGGGCGTCAGGGTCTCGTTGGGCTGCAATTTCACATTCTGCAAGCCCCACCGGGGCTCCGCGGCAACTTCGTCAATCAAGCGGAACAGCGGTTCTTCCCCGTTCATAGGAATCTGTACCGCCAGTACGCCGTTTGGCGCCAGCTTGTCCATCAGCGCCGGAATCAGCGTTTCATGGTGGGGGATCCACTGCAAGCAGGCGTTGGAAAACAACAGGTCGTACCTGCCGTCCAGCGACAGCGCGTCGCACAGGCAAAATTCCAGCTCCGGGTGCTCCCGCCGGGCTTTTTCTATCATGTTGGGCGAATTGTCGATCCCGACGATCCGGGCGCCGGGAAAAAGCTTTTTCAGCACCACTGTGCTGTTCCCCGGTCCGCAGCCGATATCTGCAATAGTCCTTAGGTCTCTTTCCCTCACCCGCATCGCCAGGTCTACCGCAGGCTGCGTCCGCTGCTCCTGAAATTTCAAATACTGCTTTGCGCTCCAGTCTGACATCAGGCACCTCCGAAATTTTGACTTTATCCCAGCTTGACCCGGTAAATCCTCTGCCGTTCCATGCCCTCGCGCCATGCAAAGTATTCCTTCGGCACTTCAGCGATCTCTACCAGCTCCGCGCCAAGGCGCTCTATGGTGCGATAAGAAGCGGCGTTGTGCTCACTGCAGGTCAAAAGCAGTTCTTTCATGCCGTGATACCGCGCCGCCGGAAAAACAAGCCTGCACGCCCTGCCGGCATACCCGTTTCCGCGATATTCGGGGAAAATTTCATAACCCATATTACCGTTATAGTAAGAGTGGAAATTTCTGCCGATCCGCAGGCTGATCCTGCCCACGCAGTCGTTTTTTACTAAGATATCCCAGTAATAAAACGGCAGCATCACCCTGTCTCCGCCATACTTCTGCGTCACGGAGAGGGTCATATCTCCCTCCGTGATATGGTCAAATTCCTCTGAAAATGCAAACCCTGTTTCGATCTCCATACCGTTCTCCCACAAGCTGGCTGCGTGTCAAATATCGCAGTAGCACCTTTCGTCCGACGGGTCCACATAAATCGTATGCTTTGCAATATCCGCGTACTCCGGCAAAGTGCCGAGGGCGTTTCGCAGAATGTGCTTGTACATCAGGTTGTAGGTGTCGCCCTCAGAAATTTTTCCGTTCGACAGCTTCCCCGTGATCCAGCCGCGCCGCAGCAGGTTCAGGAGCCATTCCTTTTTCCGGGAGATCAGCTCCCGGGTCTTTTCGTTATTGACGTCGGTAAACGCCATCAGCAGATAGGAGAGCGGGAGCCCGTTCTGGACGGCGGCTTGCCCATTCCCGATGGAAAGGAATTGTTCCCCCAATGCTGTCACCAGGTCGTCGATCCATTCCCTGTCCTCCGAAAAGGCAGCCGCAAGGAAACGCAGGACGCTGATCCCCGCCGCCATGCACTCTCCCTGGGCGCAGGCGCTTCCAAAGCAGGTCTTCTGCAATCTATCGTAAGTATGCTTTCCCATATCCAGCACGATCTGGTTTTCCGGCGCAAATTTGTGCAGCAGCCGCAGAATTTCCAGCTCATAGTGGTTCGCATACAGCAAATTGGTTTTGGGCAAATAGCCCTGCACCAGCCGCAGCTTCTTACCGCCGTTATGCGGCGGCAGAAAATACAAGGGATACTGGACGTCTGTTCCCGGGTCTGTCCGCATCCGCTTTTTGTACACCGTGACCTCTTCCTGCCGTGCTGCACTGTCCAGAAAAGCGGATACTGAGCTTTCCCTTTCCGAATCGGAAATTTTCTCCGAAAAAGCTTCCTTTCGGTTCAGCTCTGCAAGCAGCTTATACGCTTCCATTTTCGCTGCTCCCCGGCTTGCCGTTTTCCCCGTCCAGATACACCCGGGACCCGGTGGCGCCGGTCTGTCCCTGATACTTTCCGTCATAGGGGCGGGCGGCGGAAGCGTCCATTTGAGCAAAGACCAGCTGCCCCACCCGCCTGCCTGCCTTCAGCTCGATGGCGCAGCGGTTGGCGTTATACAGCTCCAGCGTGATCTCCCCGTGAAAGCCCGGGTCCACCCACCCGGCGTTCTGAATGAAAAGCCCCATTCTCCCCAGGGAGCTGCGCCCCTCCACAAAGGCGGTCAGGTCATCCGGCAGCTCAAAATATTCCATCGTTGTGGCAAGCACGAACTGCCCGGGCAGCAGAAGATAGGTGTCCGTCTGCATGGTCCTGTAGCTGATTCTTTCTTCCAGCCCGATCCTGCCGGAGGGCGCGTCCTCCACCACGCTGAACGTGTTTCCCAGCCGGATATCCACGCTGGCAGGCTGTATCTGTTCCGCCGTCAGCGGCGCGATCTTCAGCGTACCGTCCTCCAGCTTTTTCAAAATGGTCCTGTCGGATAAGATCATATCGGGCTCCTTTCGCGGAAATCCCTGCAGGGCAGTATCCCCATAAATTTCCGAATGCCTTTGTCAATATTCCACCCGCTGTTTCGGGCAGCCTATTCTTTCAAAATAGTACCATAAGAAGCAGGGGGTTTCAAGGTCATAATTAGCTTTGCCCGTGTCAGACGCTGTCCAAAAAATACCAATTTCCTTACTTTCTCTTGACAATCTGAACCGTTTGTGCTGTACTAGAATCGTAGAAAAACTTGGCATTCGACAGAAAAGTGTGCTTTCAGGCTTTTGCGGGATATCACGTAAAAATATTTCGGTGCAGCGGCAGTCTTTTCCGAAAAGAGCATTGGCTTTTTCCGTAATAACTGCTTGGAAAAGCAGGCAAAATGCTGAAGAAAGGTGAAAGCTTGAAAGAGGAATAGGGTACTTGGCGTTATAATTATTCTGCAAATAGCATTAAGGGGTGAGTATTATTTATGAAAATTAAAATTGACTTCTTTTCAGATAATTTTACAGAAGCAATCGGAGCAGGGATTTATAAAATAAGCGTTGTGAAGGCAAATGGCGATGTAGCACCCCTATACATTGGCGAGTCCGTTTTTGTATTAGTTCGTTGTGCAACTCATCTATTTGAATTGAAGAAGAACCCAAACTATTTGGGTTTTACCAAAGAAAGCATTGAAAACCCTAAGACAACATTGAAATTTGAACTGCTTTGTCAAATAGCTGATAAACAAGAACGAAAACATTGCGAGAAAGAATTGATAAATGAAACACTAAAAACACAACAACTCATCTGTCAAAACGGTATAAGTGACCGAATGAAAGGCATTGATGAAAAAATTGAAGCGCTTGAGAGTTTTCTAAGGCACAACAAATAAACATACAAAAAGCATTACCGACTGCAAAAGTCAGTAATGCCTTTTTACTGTATTCAGATAACTTCACCTGTAAATTGCAGGAAATGCACAACAAATGCGCTTTCCATCTGCACTCCGCCGCCCGCTAACAGCAAATTTCAAAAGGCACGCTTTTCTGCCGCACATAGGGAGCACGCCCGCTCTGCTTTTTTCATAATCCCCCTTCTCTGTCCGGCAAAAGCGGCGGAAACTTTTCACAGTGACCGCCGCTTTCCAATCAATTATTTTTTGTCTTCGTGCTCATTACATACTGGCAGATCGCCGTAGCGCAGTCCTCCGCGCCGACAGAGCTGTCTATGAGCAGATCATAGTTGTGACGATCCCCCCAGGATTGTCCCGAAATATTTTTGTAATATGCCGCTCTTGCCTCATCGGAACGGCGGATATTCTTCCTCGCTTCTTCCAAACCGTCCCCATACACCTGCATCACACGCTGTACGCGGTATTCTGCTGGGGCATAGACAAAGATATGGACGACGTTTTTATACTCGCGCAGCACATAGTCGGCGGCTCTGCCGACTATGACGCAGCTGCCCTCATCGGCAATTTTGCGGATCACCTTATCTTGAGCGGCGATCGCCTGCTGCATCACCTCTGTGCTCAGATAAAGGCTGTGCAGCACAGCGGGAGAATTTGCGTTGATGTCTGAGATAAACTCCTTGTCCAGACCGCTTTCCTGCGCCGCCAGCGCCGTCATTTCCTTGTAATAGAAGGGGATACCCAGCGTTTCGGCGACCAACTTGCCGATCTGCTTGCCGGACGAACCGTGTTCCCTGCCGATCGTAATGATGACGCCCTGCCTGGAGGGCTTCAAAACAGCTTCTCCCTGCTCTTCCCTTTGTTTTGGCTTCAGTGACCGCATAAATGCTATGGTCAGGGCTGCCGCCACGATCATGGCGACGAAATCCGCGATCGGCGCGGCGAACAGAATTCCCTCGATGCCGAAGAAGACGGGCAGCACCAGAATCAGAGGAATAAAGCAAACAATGTCCCGTATCATGGAAGAAATGACCGCCTGTGCCGGTTTGCCCACCGCCTGGAAGAAAATGGAGGTCATTTTTATCACGCAGGTGAAGGTGACCAGCGAAAGGAAGATGCGGAAGGTCTTTTCGGCAAAGACCCAATAATCTTCGGGGTTCGGTATATTCGTGGGCGTTCCGAAAATGCCGACGACCGCCTGCGGCGCCAGCTCAAACAGCAGGGTGGAAATTACGCCGATCACAACCGTGCAAAAAAGAATGTATCTGTACAGCTGCTTTACTCTGCCGTAATGATTTGCGCCCATGTTATAGCCGATGATCGGCTGACAGCCGAGAACGATCCCGACCACCAGATTGATGACCACGGTAAACACTTTGCTTTCGATCCCGATGATCGCAATAGGGATATCCACGCCGTAATGGGACATTGCGCCGTATTTTGCCAGCGTGATGTTGCAGACCAGCGAGATAATAACAATAGTCATCTGTGTAATGAAGGAAGAAGCTCCCAGCTTCAGAGCGCCGGAAAAGGCTTTGAAATCGGGAACAAAGCTTTTCCTGGTAAGCCGGAAGGTTCTGGTGCGGAAGAAATAGGCGAAGCTTATCACAAAGGAAACCAGCTGACCGATCACCGTAGCGAGGGCGGCGCCCCTCATGCCCCAATGCAGACCAAAAATAAAGGTAGGGTCTAAAATGATGTTTATTATGGCGCCAACCGCCATGGAAGCCATGGACCAGGCGGGGCTTCCGTCCGCGCGAACAACGGCGTTCATCATGTTAGACAGCATGTACACAGGGAAAAACGCTAAAATGATGTTGAAGTATTCGATCGCCATGCCAATGCTGTTTTCCGAAGCGCCGAAAAGCGTCAAAAGCTGCGTCTTCAGCGGAAAAAATACCGCCATCAGCACAATACTGGCGACCAGCGTGACGATGATCCCTGTCCCAATTGCCCTGTGTGCGGACTGTGTGTCCTTTTTGCCCTGACAGATATTCAGGTAAGCGGCGCAGCCGTCTCCAAAGCACCAGGCAAATGCCTGCGCGATAATGAAAATCGGAAAGACAACGCCTGTCGCCGCATTTCCCAGCGCGCTCAATTCACTGTTGCCAATGAAAATCTGGTCAACAATATTGTAAAGTGCGCTGACGAGCAGAGAGAGTACACAGGGAATGGAAAATTTCAGCATAAGCTTTCCGATTTTTTCCGTCCCAAGAAACTGGCTCTTTTCTGACTGATTCATAAAATCCTCCTGAAAATCATTTACTTTGGAGTCTTTATCAGAGAGAAAGCTGCCTGAAAACTGCGAAGAACAAGAAAAAAAGAACGTAGAACCGTCGTGATTCTACGCTCTTCCAGCTGTTCGACTTCCATATTTTAACTGAAAAACCCGCTTTTGTCAAGGGGCCGATCCATGAAGGGAAAGCATATCATTTTGCTGTTGCCGCTTTCCATCTTCCTACACCTGATGCCTTATTCCCACTCGCTTCTGCTAAACCAATTCTAAACAAGTCTGTTTATGAGATTTAGCAGGCCGTATCTGCATTATTTGTATTATCGGTAAAGCACAGGCTATCCGATTTTTTGTTGCCATACATAGTTTAACAATTAAAGCAAGCAGTTTTGTTTTGAAAACGCAATATCATTTTCCAGATTTAGTTTTTATTTATATGGATTGAATGCGATATTACATTTTGAAACATTTCTTTGGTTTCTTCATCAAATGCTTGATACTTATTATATAATTTCATATTTCTTTCTCTTTCCCTTTTAGAAATTTTACATCTCGAATGCAATGTCTCTAACTCATCTCTAGATAATCTTAGCAATAAGTCCCTATATTCAGCATATTCAATATATAGTCTCGAATAAAAAGAATTCCCATCCCCCCCATAAAATCTATAGCTAATATAGTTTTGTTTTTCCTCATTAGGAAGTTCTTCAAATACTTTTCTATTAATTACCTGCGCAATCTCTGAGAGTTCCTCCAATAACGTTTCTACAACTCGCAATTTTGCGTAATCTCCATATGCGTCGATAATTTGTTGAATAAAATTATTATTAACTATAATACTGTATATAACCCCCTGATTTGGAATGAGCTCGATGTTATCTACTACTCTTTCACTATTTTGACATAAGTAATCAATATATTTTTTCAAATATATATTATCATCAACTACTTGCATTCCTAATGTTAAAATATTAAATGTACTTAAGCTTTTGCTCTGCTCTCTTGTTTCCGTCTCCAGTTTACTAAACATATACTCCATTAGTTTCTGATATCTTGGTTCATCCTTTTGCTTCATCATTGCAAGAGTCAACTCGAAAACTTCTGAATCTACATCAAATTGTTGTAATGACTTATATACGTTTTTTACATCCCTTATTCTTAAAAAGATGTACTGCGAATAGAAATATTCGAAAAAGGATCTGTGAAAAAATTTAAATCTATCCTCACCTGCTGCTGGTACAAATAACTCTGTCCTATCTGAGCAGAATAATAAAAAGTGATTCGCTGCAAGCTCAGTTTCTGCATCCGAATTATATTTACCTCTATATGTCTTACATAACATAGCAACAATTTCGTCTTTGCCAACATCATTATTGTTGGGAAAGCACATTCTAGCTAATTCCATAAATGTATTATCTTTCATCATGCACGAAATTAAATCCCAATTAAATTTTGCCTTTGTTTTTTCTTTTTCTCTTCTATATGCTATATAATCAAAGCACTTTTGATACAGTTCCATTTTATTTTCTGGAAGTTCTCTTTCTGCTTTATATATGTTAATCAATAATGAAAGTACTAAAAAACTATTCAGAAAACCTTTATCAACCAAAATACTTGATTGTTCAAGAAATGTTTCCTTATCTTTAGCATCAAATCGTCCTAGCTTAATAATATTATCCACATAAGCTTCTATCTGGATTTTATCCAAAGGCAAAATATCAAAAACCTCCACATCCTTTTCGGGAATAAATCCTCTATTGCGTGACGTAATACATATTTTATTATTGGGATTTTGATTTTTAAAATAAGCAATTATTTTTTTATGCAATTCTTCTCTCTTTTCTCTCTCAACCTCATCTAAAGCATCAAATAATAATAAACATCTCCCCATTTTTATATAATATTCTATCATATCAACCGAAAAATTTTTTTCGTCCATCAATGTTTCTTTAACCATGCTATTCTGTAAAAATTTCACTATTGAAACGGGTTGATTGCTTTCTGCATAAAAAGACTTCAAATCTCCATAGATAACCAAATACTCTGAGCTGTTTAATATATTCATATTGCAAAAATCATTTATAATCTTTTTAAGAAACAGAGATTTGCCATAGCCGGCTCCTCCTGTAACATATACTATGCTATTAGAGTCAAAAATATGTTTCCAATCATCAAAGTAATCATCGGTTTCGATCCCTGCCTGATGTTTTGCATATAATAAACGATCTCGACGTACCAAACGAGTACGCTCTTTCACTTCCGATTCTGAAGAAAGATGTCTTAAAAAAGGTGGCACATAAAACTCTGAAAACTCAAATGTATCTAAAAGATATACATGTGCTTTAGAATTTATAGTTTTAAGTATCCCGTGGTATTTTTTTACATAATCGTCATATGTATCTTTCACAGGAATAATTTCGCACTTCATTGTGCGATTTATTGTTTCAATCGTTTCATTAAGCCTTAGCAAAATGTTTTCCTGTGCAAAATCTATCCTTCGATTAATCAGAAATACATTCATTTTGTCTTCATCATTAAAAGAGGATACAATGCAATTTGTTGCAACTTCAAAATAGTTTTCAAAAAAATTTCGTACGAGCGTCTTGGAAGGTACATTTAAAGCACTTTTGTAATATTCGCGAATCAAGTAATCAGATAAAAAATCAATGACATCCTTTTCTCCAATTAGCTTAGCAGTTTTCTTTATCTGGAGAATGTTGCCTTCACAATTTCCGGTTACTTTATATATGATATAATTTTCAATCGTATCTTTAAAAAAAGGCGTCTGAATAAAAAAATTAAATTCTCCTGACATATATAGAACTTCAAACTTACTATCCAATTTTTCCTGAAACAATTTTTCTACTTTCTTTATCGAAAACTCCTCGCTTCTATAGATGAATTTTCCTAAATAAACCTTGCTAACATCATAAATAATTGACGCCAAAATGCTACATCCTACGTTTGAAACCACAACATCCATTTCCTATTCCTCTCTTCTCTTAAAAAACTCAGTAATGTGTGCAAAACAATACTTCTCCGTTACATAGTGGAAGTTCCTCAAACTCATTTCATCATTCCCACTCCTAAGTGCAAAACCGATATTAACTGGTTTCGCTTTGGAGCTTTGACTCGATTTGATACGAAATGATATGTATTATCCAGATTCTCCAAGGTATTCAGACGTTTGCTATCAAATAGCTATCACTCGGATGCTATCAATATAAATTAGGCTTCGGAGTTTCTTTGCTTTTAAAAGGGAAGACTATCCAAATCAGCATTTTCTTCCAACTCATCCTCTGTAGCGTTTTCATCTTGGGAGAGAATAGAAATCAGATCTGCAATTTTTCTGTGTAGTTCATCAAATGTTATTATCATGACATTGTTTAAGCTATTCCTAAAGTTTTCAAAAGCTGCTATTTGATCAACGGTCAAAGATGATATTTTGCCAATAACAACCACACATTTCGGCATAAGAACCTCAAACGGTGCATCACCATTATGGCACAGCGAGTAGTATTCTTTAGTCAGATTATCACGATAGTTTAGGACTTGATTGACTGCGCCGCTCAATTCATGACTAAGGCTGAATGTTCCTCGATATTGGTTACCGATTATCTCTGTACAGGGAGTTTTGATTTCTATAAGAGCAATATTTTGTGACAGCCTATTCCGATAGATAAAATCACAAAGATTTCCACCGCTATTGCTAATACTTTTCCCTCCGACATATGCTTTGTCTTCAAAGATAGTACAGGGGCAGCTAAATATCTGTGCCAAGACCCACTGGTTTTCCTTGAAAATTTCAGTCTGCCAGAATTCCTCATCATCGTTGCCAAGATTGTTTTCCATAAGGGTTGATACCCGCTGAAGTTTTTCAATATTCAGCGTTGACGAGAGGTGTTGCAGGTTATCATCCTGCAACTCTGAAAGGCTTTTTCTTAAAGAATCGCGAGAATCAGCTTGTGTAATTAAGCGCAGCAGAAGTTTTACGAGCTCATAGTTATCTGCATCGCCAATCATTCTTGCAGCCGATGGGTCAGTCTGTATTATAGATAAAAACTGTTTGAAGCTGCTATCTACTCTGGCAAAAGTGGCGGAACCATAAGGTATTTCTCCCATGTTTTCATAAAGCTCATACAGAGACTTCAACCCAGTATACAATGCATATGTTTCGCTGGTGTTAAATTTGATTTCCATCCAATCTCCGACTTTTACCGAACCACGGGATACTTTTTCTGAAGCATCTCCTTTCTCGCTCGGAAAGAGCGACTCACTTTTTTGCTTCTTTTCATAAAACAATTTCCCTGAAACTGATTTTTGTGGCTCTTTCGGATTATCTACCAATGTAGGAACAAATCTGAATCTCAGAAAGTCTGTGTGATTCAATACTATTGGTGAAGCATCCGCTGTTTGTGCAGAGGTAGATACAACATCTATAGCATTTTCACTCATATCATGAACTTCTGTTGGCCTAAAGTCTATACGCATAATGCCTCCACAAATGAAAGACAACTGAAGTCGCTCTCTGTTGATGCATACAGCTCTTATAACTGCGTTATATCATATGAGAAGCTTATCGCAACGGTTTACAGATTTTGATTATTAGCTATAGCACGTATTTCTGCACAAAACTCTGCACAGTTAATGCGACCATATAATGAGCCATTCCCAGCAGTCATAATGCGTTTCAAACACTCTGGAACGCCGTCTTCACTCCTGAAGTGTATCCTATCTTCTGGTCCCCACGCACCTTGCTCTTGGTTGTTTTCATGAATATTGAAATCAACATTAGGCGAATGTAAAATATATTCTATTGCAATTTGTTTTTCCTCTTCACTATCAAAATGAACTTGCCCGTCTCTTCCGTAAATAAGTTGACTCATCCTTTTCATTCCTTTCATTTATGCTGCATAATGCACATTGATGGCGTTGATAACCGAAGAAAAGTCCATATCCGTAATTTCCAGTACATCGTCATTATCGAAACCCACATTGAGTACAAACAAGAAATTCGAGAACTCATATATTTTCTCAACAGCGGCATTTGTCAAGTTCTCGTAGATACGGTCTACTTTGGAAAGAAGCAGCAAATGCTGATACTGTTCGTCGATCTCTTGCGTATGTCCATTGGGATGGGCATAATTCAAATGCTGTGTAGGTGTAAGAGCAATGATATTCTCTAAGTAGTAGCAAATTTCAGGATAAATAGCTTCCGGAAAAATGTGGTGCATATGGATTGCTTTATCACGCATATGAGCTACTTCAAGATGCTCGCTTTGTCCGGCACGATTTTGGTCGTTAAACAGGCGGAGATACCTTTTCGCCTTTGCGGATTGATAGTGGTAGTAAGCTTCATTAACTTCGGCAGGGTGAGCCGTTGCGTATTCTTTTCTTGTAACACCTTTTGGCTTGTCAGCATACACATCTCTAAAGTTGTTTCGATTGTACATCAGCATATCATAGGTAATGATCTGCTCGGAGAGGCGTCTTTTCTCTGTACCATGTGAATTGTTGAAATATGCCAAAGGATTAAGCACTTTGATGAAAATACGGTTGCATTCCACAACACCGTTGATTTTTGTATGCTTGATTATAAAGCTTGAAAAAGTCTCTTTGGCATATTGGTATGTATCCTTTGTCTGCGTTCTAAAGAACTCATCGAAAGCAGAATAAATACCACTATCCCTTAAAACTTTCTCAATATAGGTTTTCAAGAAAAACAGAGCGTTTCTTTCTCGCAAGGCAATGTACTCAAGAATTTCGAGATTATTGACTTGATAGAAATTTCGGTTTCCTCGCTTCGTTTTCTTCAAGACATTTGCATTTGCTAACATCTCCATAGGCTGCTGAAAGAATTTGTCATATTCGTTTCGGGCTGCTTCACTTTCAACACCAGGTTTCTTAAAAATGGCCTCAACATTTTCGACGGTATATTGATAGTGCCAGATTTCCAGCGTTGTAAATATGCTGTCCTTATCCTGAAGAGCATAGTTGTAGATACAGTCTGCAACAACGGTAACAACATCTGCAGCACATTTCTGGTCAATCCATCTGCCATTACCACTTTTCCTTATGTCATAATCATACTGATTGCAAAAATCTACAATCGCTTGTTGCGTCAACATGTCGTTCACCTCTTTCCGTTAGTCCAATATAGATAATTGGATGTTTTCTTGCTCAGACAGCATTTCCGTTATGGGAGCAGACTTTTCTTCTTTTCGTAATAACCCGTAAAAGAATACTGAACAAGCATCTACATTCAAAGACCTTGTTTGATAATTTCTTGCCACATGATAAAATCGCCTATATTCCGATGTAGAAAAGTACTTCATTTGTTCCTCTGTAAGTACAATGTCGTTTTTGGGCACAAGAATAGCCAATGATCCGTTTACAAGGGTATTTTTCGGCTTTTTCATCATGCGGGGCTTATATGTCATGTTGGGCGTAAGATAGACATTGTCTTTCTGTAGGTATTCAAACACAGAAAGAGGTCTTGCAGATGCAGAGGATATATAAGAATCATACCCATCAATATCAAGAATTGTTTTTCCATCATCGCTGATATTGCGAGATTTCAAAACTCTAATGTCACCTACATCTGACAGCAACTTGTTTGTTATCTGTCGATCTCTAAACACCCTGAACACATTGAAATCTAACTGTTTACACACCTTGTCAAACTCGCTGTTACGATAAATAATCCAGTAGGGTAGCTTTCTATCAAAAATATAGCTTTGCGGCTGATTAAGATAAATACCATGCGTAATGGAAGTTATCCGAGTATTTGAGGGACGGCGTTGGTTGTTAATAAAAATAGCTAAGGTTTCGACCAGCACACCGGGAAATCCTTTTTCCCCGAAGTCGATGATGCACTCAACAGCTTTTTCTGACAGATATTCTCTTGTTTTAGTAAACTCCGGCGTATTCAGCAAGAATTTCGGAAAAACCAGTGCAACATAGTTGCCGATGGTCAGTGCTTTATCAAGAAAAAATGAGCAAATGTTGGTAGTATCTCTGTTGATTGACTGTTTGCGGTATACACTCAGTAATGTGTTGTTAGATGCAATCTTGTAAAATGGCGGGTTTCCGATTATGTAATTGTATCGTTCTTCAAAATCATGCAATAAAAAGTCGTCTGTAATGTAATTGATTGTACAGCTATCAGGAATATCATAGTTAGTCAATATCAGCTTTGCGATTTCCAAGCTGTGTTTATCAATATCCACGACATCAAGAATCACTCTTTTGCCCTCAAATTTCTTAACAATAAGGGGAATGAAATTCCCAACACCAACGGAGGGTTCAAGGATTCTAATCGTTTCTTGATCTGTATCAGGTAGTGATTTCATCATTTCTGTGATGAGCGTTTTACTTGTAAAAAAAGCAGCATTGTCAGTACGACTTGTGTTTGCCATCTCTGCAATCTTGCCCAAAGTTGCAGCCGATAATGACAAGACATTTTCTGCGATAAACTCTTTGAGTTTTTCTATATCAGACAAGCCATATTCCCTTATAATCTTATTGATTGTAGCTGTATTTATGGGCAAATGCCGCAATGCCTCAGCCATTTTCTTGGCAATGGACTGGAAAATTGCCGTAGGAACAGCCTCACCCAAAGACTGTCTGATTTTGATTTCTTCCTTTTTCAAGAATGCTCTTTTCTTGGCGTATGGAAGATGATTGAGCGTATCCAAGTCGGTATTTACCCATTTAAACGAGTATGGAACAGTCATCATCATCATAAGTTCTCTGATGCTGAAAACTCTATCATCGCAGGGGTGGATCGTATTCTGACTTGCCATCTGATCATTTCTTGTATGGATACAGGGACCAACTTTATCCCAATACTGACGCTTATACTTGTCCCCGTTCTTCTGTTGATTGATAACGATTTTCCCATCCTTAACTTGATGTGGTTTTTTACAATCTTCAGTATTGTCAAACGCCGACTGTCCCTCTTTTATGTCGGCAACCCATACTCTCATATGTTCGGGGTACACTCTAAAAGAATGATAAATATCATTCTCATCAATTTCTCCGAACTCCTTTAGAGGTTTTAATGCTCCGATCACTTGACGAAGCGTTTTTTCTGCCACGAGATCTGGGTACAGTTCCAACGGAGAGACTTCATCTGCACAATCTTTAGACACACCAATGACTACGGTTCGTTGTCGGCTCGAACAAGCCCCGTAATCTTTGAAATTTATAATGCGAGAAACATATGAATACTTTGCACCCAAACTGTTTTCAATAGCTTCTGCAATAGTTTTATTCACACCATCAATATCTGTACAAATTGTTTTCATAAACGCTGGGACATTCTCGAAAATAAAGAAGCGAGGATTAATCTGCTTTATAATTTTGATGGACTCTATCACTAACGAGTTTCTAACAATTTCCGTAGAACTTTTTTTATGATTCGCAACAGACATTCCCTGACAAGGGGGCGTTGCAACCACAACATCAATGCGAGAAACCTTTTCTTTTTTCTGCCACAAGTCAATCTGTGAATACAATGCGGATTTTGTACTGCTTTCCGTTATGTCTCCGCAGATATATCCGCTTTCATATTTGCATTTCTTATTATACCTTTGGATATCCAATCTTCTTGCAATCAACTCGTTTGTTGCTACACAATCGAATCCCTCCAGCTTAAATCCGTAGCATCCGACCCCGGCACTGCTAAATAAGCTAATGTATGTAAGTTTGTTATTTGGTTTCATATCTTGTACCACCATTACATTACTTGGCTACCGTCGGGAATCAATTCCATAATATCTTCTATTCCGCAGTCAAGAGCAGAGCAAATTCTCACCAATACATCAACAGTAACATTTTCGCCTTTTCCTAACTTCGCCATTGAAGCATGGCTAATACCTGCCGCAACGCACAAATCTTTCTTTTTCATGTCTCTATCAATTAGGATTTTCCATAACTTTTTGTAGCTCACAGCCATGTCTTCGACTCCATATCTTAAAATCAAAATGAAATTCAAAATATGCTGAATCCAATTCTGCAATCGCTGAATTTGAGATCAGTATAACATAACACACATAAAAGATCAAGGGCGGCAGACCGTTTATAGTCTTCCGCCCTTAAAATTATACATGGATCAATTCTGCATTTACAATCTCTCTTGCCCTGTCAGCGATATTGTTCATCAATCCGCCCCATTTCATCTGGTTTTCCGCTTTGAGCTTTTCCGTTACCCCCTCACTCTCTGCCATCTGTTCCACCAGCCGAAGATACATTTCCTGCGCCTGCTGGTCGATGTCGGCAAGGTAGCCGTTCAGCTTGCCGGAGGTCAGTAGCGAGAAGTGCAGCCCCTTCTTGTGCTCTCTGATATAGCGCAGGTGCCGCTGTCCCCATATGTCCACAAGCCGCTGTTCTTCTTCGGGGAGTTTCAGACAGGGCAGATAATAATCCCCCATCAACTCGTACCAAAGGCCGTTTTTCTCATCGTAGATTTTCTTTTCCATCGCTTGTGCCTACCTTTCATAATTGGATTTTCTAAAGCGCTTTTCACGCTGTTTAGACTGTTGTGATTCTCTTGCTTTTGCAAGCAAATCGTCGATCTGCCTGCTGCCGAATACCTTACGGAGCAGCTTGTAATCTTTGACCTCTGACCGTAGATTCTTGTTTTCATCTTTCAGCCGGTCATTAAGTTTTCCCAACTTTTCGTTCTCTCGATAGAGCCTGCCATTGTCCGTATTCAGCCGATGATAGTTGTCCAACGCTTCAAAACATCTGGCTAAAACCTTTTTCACAAGGGATTTCAGCTTCTTTACCAGAGGTTCGGCAAACTTGGATTTGTAGGTTTTAGCGGTCATCAAGCCTTGTGGCTCTGGGAGCTGAAACGCCTCGTCAAAGTCCAAAGCCTGCTCCAAATTTTGTAAATCTTTCAGTCCACCATCAAAGTTCTGTACTCGTTTCCCAAGGCTTCTGACCTCATCCTTTTTAGTGGCAATTTGCTCTTCAAGGGCCTCTACTTCCTTTTGACGCTCCTGCTTTTTATAGTCTAAAACGCCGAGGTGCTGCTCATGGGTTCCCTTGTGTTCCCACTCAATTCCGTGACGTTCCATAACTACTGCAAGCTGCTCTTTTTCGGACTGTACCCATTGGTTCCACTCTGTATCACCTCTGGTGCCGCCCTTGAATCCCTGCGTAGCTAACGCCTGTTTCAGAGATACACGGGTATCAAGCCCTCTCTTGCTGCCAGTGGTAAACGGCACAAAATCAATGTGCAGATGGGGCGTAGCCTCGTCCATATGGAGGTGAGCTGAGAACACCCGTAGTTGAGGATTGCGCTCCTGAAAGCTACGATAATACTCGTCCAAAATCCGCCTTGCAAGCTCTCCGTTTTCACTTTCGGCACTCATATTTTCCTTATCGCCAATCTGCAAAATGAGTTCATGAAATGGCTTTTCCTGCTTCGAGTTTCGGGTTTTCTCATAGTAGTTTTCTACCTTTCTGTCCGCTCTGGTCTGCTTTTCGTTGTACCTTTGGAGGGCTTCATCAAAGAGTTCGTGGTAGACCTTTTTGATGTTTTCATTGCATTAATCGATATTGAGATAGGTACGCTCACCGTCCACATTCTCCGCCCGAAACTTACGGCTGTTGTGATTAACCGAGCCTTTCCCCACCATTGCACTGATCGTTCTCTTTATAAAAATCACTTCCTTTTCCTTATCCGGCGTCAGCCGGGCTTCTGTTACTCTTGGCAAGAGTAACGCAAAAGCACTTTTGACAGCAGAGCTATCAAAAATGCAACCCGCAAGCGAGTTTTGCGCTCTCCGAGGGGTAAGGGCTGTCCTTTGAAAAGGACACCCTTACAACCCCGTCTAAACTTTTGCTGTGACGGTCGTGACGATGGTGACGGTCTTTTGAATACCGCCACCCGCTGTCTAAACATCGTCACGACCGTCACCATCGTCACGCCACCGCAGGCTGAAGCGCCAGCTTCACCCTCCGTCCGGCGTGAGTGCGGCTGCTCTCATAGGCGATACGGTACTCGCTCATGAGCCGCCCCGCATTGACATTCAGCCGCAGGGTCAAAGTGTTCGGCTTCATGTCAAGATTGGTGAGGGCAATCAGCTCGGACGCTGTACCCTGCCACTCAGGATTATCCGCAGTCACAACCTTTGCCACCGCCTCAAGAACAGGGTCAGGTGGTTCCACCCAGATCTCCGTTTCGACTTCTTCCAGCTCCCAAGTGAGATGTTCCTTGTTCCTGCTCAGATATAGACGCTGGTCTTGCTGATCTCTGCCTGAAACATCAAGGACTGCCGCCATACTCGTCCTGTTCTCCTTGTAAAGAAGAAATGCCCCGTCTGCCGAACCCAGCAAGCCATTTGTACCGGAAATCATATCAAACTTATCGTCCGCCTGCTGTTTGCGAGTGTGGTGTACCAGCAGGAGGCAAATGCCGGTTTTGTCCGCAATCGCCTTGAGCTTACTGATGACTTCATAATCATTAGAGTAGCTGTACTTCTCGCCGCCCTCGCCCCCGTATCTTCTGAAGCGTATCGATAATGACGAGCCTTGTATCAGGGTGTTACTCCAGAAACTTTTTGAGCTGCTCCTCCAGACCGTCTCCAAGTTGCTTTGCAAATACGGCGAAGTGGAGATTGTCGGTTCCCTCTGCGCCGAACATTCGATACAGTCTCTTTTGCAGGCGGCGGTGATCGTCTTCTAAGGAAAGGTAGAGAACGCTTCCCTGATGAACGGGAAAGTCCCACAAGGGCGTTCCTGTGCTGACATGGTAGGCAAGCTGCGCCATGAAGAACGACTTGCCCACCTTTGGCGAACCTGCAAAGAGGTATGTCCCCGGATAGAGCAGACCGTCTATGACGGGCGGTCTCGGTCTGCTCTGATACACATTCTCATATAACTCACTCATGGAGATCGTAGGAAGATACGCTGGGTCTGTCACTCGATTCAATTTCCTGGGCATTTCTTCATACGAAGCCTTGTTTTCGGTAGCCGCTTCTGATATACTTTGGTCGGTACATAGAATTGGCTGTCCTCTTTCTGCGCCAACAGATGGATTCAGGACAGTCTTTTCTTTTTCCTCTGTCATTCGCTTTCCTCCTTCATGCCGTCCATGATGACGGTAATCATTTCGATAATGTCAAGCAGTTCATCGTCAAGGCTTTGCCCTGCCTCAATGCGCCGCAACTCGTTCAGTACAGCGGCAAGCTGGTCACGCAGTGCCTTATACACCCTCGGATTGCCCTGCACGACAACATCCCGGCACAGCAGTCGCCTTGTGATATAGTCCTGCTTTGTCAACCCGGACAGCTTCACAAACCTTTCAATCTGTTCATCTTCTTCGGGAGACACCCGAAAGGCAACGGTCTTATTTCTCCAACGATTGTGGTTATCTACATTCTTAGCTGACATCTTTCAGTCCTTCTTTTCCTAAATCGTCTAACTTGTTCGCCATTTCCGCCTGCTTTGACGGGAACAGGTGAGCGTAGCGGTAAGTGACTTCAATACTCTCGTGACCCAGCCTGTCCGCAATCGCCAGCGCCGTAAATCCCATCTCGATTAATAGCGAAACATGGCTATGCCTGAGATCGTGAATTCTAATACGCTTGACCCCTGCTTCCTTTGCGCCCCTGTCCATCTCGTGGTGAAGGTAGCTTTTTGAAACCGGAAACAGGCGGTCATTATCTACTGCTGAATAGAACATTCCGATATATTCCTGCATTTCGTCACAAAGGAACTTCGGCATTTTGATTGTACGGTTGCTTTTCTTTGTTTTCGGCGTCGTGATGACATCCTCGCCGTGCAGCCGTTGATAGGACTTGCTGATAGTGACAGTTTTGGCCTTGAAGTCAAAGTCCGCCGGCGTCAGCGCCAGCATCTCACCTTCACGAATCCCGCACCAGTAGAGCATTTCAAAGGCATAAAAAGACACCGTTTTGTCCATCATCGTTTCTGAGAACTTCCTGTATTCTTCCACCGTCCAGAAATTCATCTCTTTTCGCTCCTCAGTCCCCATATTGCCTGCTATCGACGCTGGATTGGATTTCAAGCCGTAATATCGAACAGCGTGATTAAAAATGGCGCTTAACTGATTGTGGACGGTTTTCAGATAAGTCTGAGAAAGACGCCTCCCGCTTTTGCCCGTCAGCTTCCTGATCTCGTTCTGCCATGCAATGACATCTTTTGCAGTGATCTCGCACAGCTTTCGCTTTTCAAAATAGGGAACGATTTTCTTCTTGATGATGTTCTCCTTGGTCAGCCATGTGTTTTCCTTTAATCTGGGACGAATGTCCTTTTCATAAAGCTCTACAAAGCTGTCAAAGGCCATCGACACATCAGCCTGCTTCTGCATAAGGAACTCCCGTTCCCACTCCTGCGCTTCCTTTTTCGTAGCAAAGCCCCGTTTGAACTTCTGCTGACGCTCTCCTTTCCAGTCGGTATATCGGAACTGGACAAACCATGTCCTGTTCTTTTCGTTCTTAAATGCTGCCATATTCAATTTCTCCCTTCATTGTTTGACTTTGTACAGTAGAACTTTTCGTGAAAGAACTTTCTGTCAATTCTTCCGGCAATGGTAATACAGCCGGTTTCCTGCAATTCTCTGTTCAGCCTGCGAATGAGCTTATAAGCATAAGGAATAGATACGCCCATTTCCTCTGCTACTTCCTCAACCCGCATAAACATTGTTTCTGCCATCTATCCATCTCCTTCCCCCGTTTCGGATATAGTTCAATTCTTTCGTGTCTGGATTCTTTCTGACCGCCTCCCGATTTGCCCGAGCGGATGTGCCATTAACGTGACGCACGACGGATACTAAACTTATTAGCTTAATTTCATTATACTAAGCATATTTGCTTTTGTCAAGCGGTTTGCAGGAAAATATTAAATAAATCTGTTTAGATTTCTCTTGACTATTCTAAACATATCTGCTATACTCGGCCTATACATAGAGCAAAGGAGCGTTCTGTATGGCAATCGGAGAGCGGATTCACTTTTTCAGACTCAAGCGGGGCATGACCCAAAAATATCTCGGACAGGCTGTCGGATTTCCCGAAAAATCGGCTGATGTTCGGCTGGCGCAGTATGAAACGGGAACAAGAACGCCGAAAGCTGACTTGACTGCGGCATTGGCGCAGGTGCTTGATGTTTCCCCGCAAGCTCTTGATGTTCCTGACATTGACAGCTATATAGGTCTTATGCACACGCTGTTTACCCTTGAAGATATTTACGGTCTTACCGTCAGCGAAGCCGACGGGGAAATCTGTCTGAAAGTCAACAAGGACGAGGGCAAGGACGCTGCCGAGCTTCACGAAATGCTTTGTGCCTGGGCAGAACAGGCAATAAAGCTGCGTGCCGGAGAGATTACGCAAGAGGACTATGATTACTGGCGTTATCACTATCCGAAATACGATACTTCTGGGCATTGGGCTAAGGTTCCATCACAAGAGTTAAGCGATGCGCTGGTGGAAGCGTTCAAAGACAAGCTGAAATAAGTGATAAAAAAGCAGCAAAAAAGGCATTCCCGACTGCAAAGGTCAGGAATGCCTTTTTGAATGTTATTGGATAATTATACCCGCAAACCGCAGGGAACGCACAACAAATGCGATTTTTCAGCCTGCTATCATTTTGCTATCAAATCGGGTCTTTCCGAAGCGATGAACCAGTAATTACGGGCTTTTTCGTGGGTGTGAAATCATTCCCACTCGACAAATCCTATTATATGGGGCTGTATTTCCTATACTTTCACAGTCATAACATTCGCAAATTTGTTAATATTTTACCCGCTATTTTTGGCCGCTAATTTTTTTAGTATCAAAATAGTATCACAAAAAGCAGGAGAATACAACTACCTTTTACACCGTTTCCCAGGGTATTCAGCAATAGAAAACACCCTGATATAGCGTAAGTTCTCTTTTATTGCGCTCGACGCATTTCGTTCCGGTAGAAGCCGTTACCCTTGGACACTGTAATCAATTCCCCTTGGGTTTCCATAGCTTGAATACGCTTGGCAATCCACCAGTCGCCGATACCCAATTGATACCGCCCCAATACATCACCGATGAGATGAGCCACTCGGAAAATTCCATCAGGGATTTGGGCACGAATGAATGGATCGTAGAAATCCTCCCCTACACTGTGCAAACGGCCATTGACAACAGCACGCAAGGGTGAATTTTCCTCTCGAAGCTGTGACCACTCCATAGCGATGGCTCTGCGGACATTTTTAGGGATTTCCCGCTCCAGAGGCAGATACGCCGCCCAGTCCCCCGGAGACAGTTCCCCCCAGTTCAAACAGGACTGCACCGTATCATCTCCCAGTGGCATCCACCGGGGCATCTCTAAAGCAGTCACGGGACAGTCAAAGTCCCTCAGTTGCCAAAGCACATCATAAAACCCACACAGGGAGTAGGGCGCGCTGCTGTACCAAATTCGCACAGCCTCGCCGTGTTTTCCACCCTCTAAAAGCCGCTCCCTGTCTCGCTTGCGTTGTTCCCAGAGCATATCCCGCTGGGTATGGTCATCCGGGTCGCAGTCCGGGAGGGGAAAGTCGCCCCCCAGCCAAGCTGTGAGCAAATCAAACCGGGCCTTCTCCGCATCAGGGCCGCTGAGGGGGCCGATGTCCAATCCCACGCATGGGCATAGTACATCTCCAGGATTGCCGCCCACAGGCTGCGCCCGGCGGTTCTCCTTCTCCCGTTTGGCCTTGAACCGGGCCATAACTTGGTCTTTCTCTTCCTGAGTGGGTTCTTTCTCTCCGTCACCGAAAATAAATCCAATCACCCCATCATCCCAACTGGACGGCCTGCAATGCGTGGCCATCTTCAATGTTCCCCATTCACTTTCAGAAAAAACAACCTGTAGCATGATAAAAACTCCGTTTCAAATTCCTTTTTATCGCTCTCAATTATAGCAGTAAAATCACCCGCTGACAAGTATAAATCAGGAGGGCGCTCCTTGAAGTGCCCTCCTGTTATCCATTACCTTGCCCCTCGGCTGAACTTCCGCTTTGCCTTCTTCTGCTCTCGTTCTTGCGCCTCTCGCCGTCTGGCGTCCTCCACGGCCCGCTCTACTTCCTCCGGGCCGAAAGCTCGCTTTACCCGCTCAAAGTCGGCAACTGTCCCCCGCAGGGCCTTGTTCTCCATCTTTACCTCCTGCAAGCGGTCAGACAACCGCTCGTTGCCCTCTCTCGCCCGGCCATAGTCCCCCTGCAAACGCTCATACTTCCCTTTTAAGTCGACATAGGCCCGATACAAAGAGCGCAGCACCTTGACGATCTGCGCCAACAGGGGCTTGGCTTTCTTCTCCCGGTAGGACTTGGCGCTCTCCAACGGCCCTGCCTCCGGCAATATCCGCTCCGGGTCGTCGGAGAACTGCGCCGCCAACTGTTCCATGTTCCTCACAGCCGGGGCCAGCTCCTTTAGACGTTGCTCCTGCTGTTCCACCTGTCCCTGCTTCTTGGCCTTGACTGCCTCCAGCTTGGCAATCTCTTTCGCCCTCTGCTCCTTTTTGAAGTCCAGCACAGACAGGTGCTTGTCATGGGTGCCCTTGTCCTCCCACTCTATCCCGTGGCGCTCCATCACGGCGGCAAGCTGTTCCTTTTCAGAGCGCACCCACTGGTTCCACTCTGTGTCGCCCCTGGTGCCGCCCTTGAAGCCCTGGGCCGCTAACGCCTGTTTCAGCGATACCCTTGTATCCAGACCCCGCTTGCTCCCGGTAGTGAATGGCACAAAGTCGATGTGCAGATGGGGCGTGGCCTCGTCCATGTGGAGGTGAGCGGAGAACACCCGAAGCTGGGGGTTGCGCTCCTGGAACCCTCTCATGTACTCGTCCAGCACCGCCGCCGCAAGCCGGCCGTCCTCGCCCTCGGCGCTCATGTCGTCCTTGTTGCCCACTTGCAGGATGATTTCATGGAACGGCTTTTCCTGCTTACTGGAACGTATCTTCTCATAGTAGTCCTCAATCCTGCGGTCTGCCCTGGTCTGCTTGTCGTTGTACCGCTTGAGGGCCTCGTCAAACAGCTCATGGAAAACTGCCTTGATATTTTCGTGGCAGTAGGTTATATTCAGATGGGAGCGTTCCGGGTCGGTGTTCTTGGCGTTGAACGCCCTGCTGTTGTGTTTCACCGAACCCTGCCCCACCATGGCGCTAATCGTCCTTTTCAAATCAACACTCCTTTCGCCGCAAAGCGGCGGCCTTTGTTACTTTCTGCGAAAGTAACGCAAAAGCACTTTTGACAGCCTTGCGGCCATCAAAAGCGCATTTGCGCCCTACGGGGTGGAGTGGGGGCGTTGCCCCCGCCGTCTGCGGACGGCTCCCCCAGCAGGGCCGCCCTTTGAAAAGGGCACCCTGCACCCCGCCTAAACTTTGACACTCGCCGTTGGGCAGGGGGGAAAGGCACAGCCTTTCCCCCCACCCGGCCAGTGTCCTCCGTGGGCCAAAAGTCAAGGGGTTCGGGTTGTATTGCCTTGCGGCAATCTCCACCCCCAGGTATGGCCCCTTGACTTTTGGCCCCGCTCCCCGTGACGGCCGTGACGACCGTGACGATGTTTTACACACCGCCTCCGCTCTCAAAAAAGCCGTCACAGCCGTCACGGTCGTCACGCCTGGGGCGGTTCCAGGGTGAGGGTGATACTTCTCCCGGCGTGGTTCCTGCTGTTCTCATAGCGGATGTGGTACTCCGCCGCCAGCCTCCCGGCCCGGACGTTCAGCCGCATCGCCAGGGCGTTGGGCTTCATGTCGGTCTGGATAGCCGCCGCCAGTTCCGTGGCGGTGCCGCCCCAGGCGGGCCTGTCCGCCGTCACAAGGGCGGCAACGGCCTCCAACACCGGGTCGGGCGGTTCCACCCACGGCTCCGTTTCCAGCCGTTCCAGCTCCCACACAAGCCGCTCCCTGTCCTTGGTGAGATACATCCGCTGGTCTTGCTGGTCACGCCCTGCCACGTCCAGAATGGCGCTGCCGTCCGTCCGCTTCTCCTTTTGAAGAAGAAAGGCCCCGTCCGCCGCCCCCAACAGGCCGTTGGTGCCGGAAATCATATCGAACTTATCATCGGCCTGTTGCTTCCGGGTGTGGTGTACTAGCAGGAGACAGATACCGCAATCGTCAGCAAGGCGTTTCAGCTTGCCCACCACCTCGTAATCGTTGGCGTAGCTGTACTTGTCCCCGCCGACCTCCCGGACTTTCTGGAGGGTGTCAATGATAATCAGCTTGGTATCGGGGTGTTCCCGGACAAACTTCTTTAGCTGTTCCTCCAGGCCCAGGCCGAGCTGTTTGGCGTAGATCGCAAAGAGCAGGTCGTTGGTGCCGTCCATGCCGAACATCCGATACAGCCGCCCCTGCAAGCGGCGGTGGTCGTCCTCCAGCGCCAGATAGAGGACGGTGCCTTTGTGGACGGGATAGCCCCACAGGGGGAGGCCCATGCTCACATGATAGGCAAGCTGGGCCATCAGGAATGACTTGCCCACCTTGGGCGCTCCCGCAAAGAGGTATGTCCCAGGGTAGAGCAGACCGTCAATGATTGGCGGTCTGCTCTGGTAGACATTCTGGTAAAGCTCGTTCATGGAAACGGTGTAGAGGTAGGCCGGGTCGCTTGTCCGCTGAAGCTCCCGAAGAATATCCTCCATACTTTCATCCTGGGGGTTGTTTTCGGTAGCCGCTTCTGATATACTCAGGGCAGTTGTTTGTGAAATGGGCTGTTCCCCGTCTGCGCCAACAGACGGAACCGGGACAGTCCTTTTCGCTTCTCTGGAATCCATCAATCTATCAATCCTCCTTCATGCCGTCCAGCGTCACGGTGATAAGGCGGATGGTGGCGAGAAGTTCATCATCCATCCCGCCCCCGGCCTCCATGCGCCGCAGCGCCCCCAGGACGGTGGCGAGTTGGTCACGCAGGGCCTTGTAAACCCTGGGATTGCCCTGCACCACAATGTCCCGGTTCAGCAGCCGCCGGGTGATGTAGTCCTGTTTGGTCAGCCCGGACAGGCGGACGGCAATCTCAATCTGTTCGTTTTCCTCCGGGGACACCCGGAACGCTATGGTCTTGCTTCTCCATCGGTTGTGGTTGTCGAGATTTTTCGCAGACATGATTTAAGCCCCCTTTCGCTCCATGTTCAGCTTGTCCGCCATCTCCGCCTGCCGGGTGGGGAACAGGTGAGCGTAGCGGTAGGTGATGTCAATGCTTTCGTGCCCCACCCGGTCAGCGATTGCCAGGGCCGTAAAGCCCATGTCAATCAGCAGGGAAATGTGGCTGTGTCTCAAATCGTGAATCCTGATCCGCTTGACCCCCGCCTCTTTCGCCCCCCTGTCCATCTCCCGGTGAAGATAGGATTTCGTTACCGCAAAAATGCGGTCTGTCGGCTCCACGGCGTACAAGCTCCTGATGTAGTCCTCCATTTCCTCGCAGAGAAAAGCGGGCATTTGAATGACCCGGTTGCTCTTGGCCGTCTTGGGGTCGGTGATAACGTCCTGGCCCTTGATACGCTGGTAGGATTTCGAGATAGAAACCGTCTGCTTCTCAAAGTCGAAGTCCCCAGGGGTGAGGGCCAGCAGCTCCCCCTCCCGAATACCGCACCAGTAGAGCATTTCAAAGGCGTAGTAGGAGAGGGGCTTGTCCATCATAGCGTCAGCGAATTTCAGATACTCCGCTTTCGTCCAGAACAGCATTTCCCGGCCCTTGGCCTTGCCCATGTTGCCCACTTGGGCGGCGGGATTGGCTTTCAGGTTGTAATGCTTCACCGCATGATTGAAAACGGCGCTCAACTGATTGTGGAGCGTTTTCAGATACACGGGGGAGTAGGGCTTGCCGTTCTTGTCCCGGTAGTTCAGCATTTCGCTCTGCCACGCCATGACCTCTTTGGAGTGGATTTCGCTCATTTTCCGCTTTCCGAAATAAGGCACCAGCTTCTTGTAGAGGATATGCTCTTTCGTCCCCCAGGTGTTTTCCTTGATACGGCCTTTCATGTCTGCGGCGTAGAGCGCCACGAAGCTCTCAAAGGTCATATCCAGGTCGGCGGTCTGCTGTTGCAGGAACGTCCGTTCCCATTCCAGCGCCTCCCGCTTGGTCTTGAAGCCCCGCTTCATCTTCTTTTCCTTTTTCCCTGTCCAGTTCTCAAAGTAAAAGGACGCATACCATGTTCCCTTGGCCTTGTCTTTGTACGCTGGCATTTTCTTCCCTCCTTACTGATTTTCCCGCAGTCCATAGAACTTTTCCTCGAAGTAGCGCCTGCTCACCCGTCCGGGGATGGTGAGGAAACCCTTCTGCTTCAGCTCCTCGTTCATCTCCCGCACCAGCTTGTAGGCGTAGGGCTTGGAGATACCCAGCGCCCCGGCCACTTCCTCGGCACGTACAAACAGCTCTTTGCTCAAATACAACACCTCCTTATTGTTAGTTCGCAAAATTGTTAATGCTGACATCCTTATTATACATTCGCATGGTTGTTAATGTCAAGAGTTTATTTCGCAATTTTGTTAATTTTCTTCTTGCATATTTCGCTTATTTGCGCTATACTATTTTCAAAGGCGGTGGAACATATGACAGTAGGAGAAAAAATCAAGAAAATCCGCATATTTCGAGGTATGACGCAAAAGGAATTGGGGCTGGCTATCGGCTTTGAGGAAAAGGGAGCGGATAACCGTATTGCCCAGTACGAAACGAATTACCGTGTGCCAAAGAGGGAGCTGCTGGACAAGATTGCCCAGGCCCTGCGGGTAGACCGTCAGAACTTCTATACGGTTCAACCCGGCTGTGCCGAGGACTTCATGCGGACGTTCTTCTGGCTGGACGAGGACAGCCCTGGCTCCATCCGCCTGTTTCAGCTTGTCCGCAACCCCGGCAAGACGGGGGCCTCCGATGATACCGCCGTCCGCTACAATGACACGGACGACTGGCCCGCTCAACCTCCTGTGGGTATCTACTTCAACTATGGCCTTGTGGACGAGTTTATGAGGGAATGGCTCTTGCGCCAGCAGGAGCTACACGCCGGGGAGATTACCAGGGAAGAATACTTTGAATGGAAAATCAACTGGCCGAGTACCTGCGATGACGGGAAAGAATCGAAATACTATGTACCCTGGAGAAAAGAAAAATAGGGCAAGCAAAACCGCCCTGCTGAATTTGTCGTTCAGCAGGGCGGTTCGCTTGCCCTTTGCAATCATTCTCTTGTGTGACCGGGTTGAAACGAATAGTATCAAACCAGTATCACAAGGCAAAGTGACAGGTCAAAAACCCTGTATTCATGCGGGTTTGCGCCGTTTTGACGGTCATTCCCACTCAATGGTCCCCACGGGCTTGGGAGTGAGGTCGTAGAGCACGCGGCAGACGCCGGGGACTTCCGCGAGGATACGGTCGGTGACCTTCTTCAGCACCGCCCAGTCGATCTCCGGCACGGTGGCGGTCATGGCGTCCACTGTGTTGACCGCGCGGATAATCACCGGCCAGTCGAAAGCGCGCTTGCCGTCCCGCACGCCGGTGGAACGGAAGTCCGGCACCACGGTGAAGAACTGCCAGACTTTTCCCGCCAGACCCGCGTTTGCAAATTCCTCCCGCAAAATCGCGTCGGATTCCCGCAGCGCAGCCAGCCTGTCCCGGGTGATAGCGCCCAAACACCGCACGCCCAGACCGGGTCCGGGGAAGGGCTGGCGCTCCACCATAGACGCGGGCAGACCCAGCGCATGACCCACCATTCGCACCTCGTCCTTATAGAGCAGGCGCACCGGCTCTACCAGCTCGAAATCAAAGTCATCGGGCAGACCGCCCACATTGTGGTGCGCCTTCACGCCGTCGCTCTCCAGGATATCGGGGTAGATCGTGCCCTGGGCGAGGAAGTCGATGCCCTCCAGCTTGCGGGCTTCTTCCTCAAACACCTTGATAAACTCGCCGCCGATGATCTTCCGCTTCCGTTCCGGCTCGTCCACGCCGGCAAGAAGCTCCAGAAAGCGGTCCGTGGCGTCCACATAGATCAGGTTGGCGTCCATCTGGTCCCGGAACACCGACAGCACCTGCTCGCTTTCGCCCTTGCGCATCAGACCGTGGTTCACATGGACGCACACCAACTGCCTGCCGATGGCTTTGATGAGCAGCGCCGCCACCACCGACGAATCCACTCCGCCGGAGAGTGCCAGCAGCACCTTCCTGTCCCCCACCTGAGCCCGGACAGCCTGCACCTGCTCCTCGATAAAGGCTTCCGCCAGCTCCGGGGTATTGATCCGCTTCATATCCGCGGGACGCATTTTGTTTTCCATTGTTCCATTCTCCTTTGTATTCCGCCGTTTTTCTGTATTATATACCAAAGAAGCCCACGGCGCAAGTGCGCTGCGGGCTTCCCGTCTATTCCGGATATTAAAATCACTTTCCGAAAACATCTTGCAGGATACCAGACATATATCACAATGGAACACTTTTCAATATTGATAGAACCCTTCGCCAGAAGACATTCCCAACTTGCCCTCATCAATGAATTTTTTTAGTACAGCCGCCATTTCCTTAAAATTGTACGGCATCATCATTTTCTTCAGGAGTGGGCTCAGGAGTCCGGGGACTTTCTGATATTGCATAACGATATTGTAAGCGGTAGTAAGTCCAACCGTATCAATGATCTGGAAAGGTCCCTTGGGAGCGCCGGTGCCATGTGTCCATGCAATATCAATACTTTGTGGATCGGAAACCCCCGCCACATAGAGATCAAGACCACTCAGGAGAAAAGGAACCAGCATAGAGTTTAGCAGGTAACCGCTTTTTTCCTTGCGGACCGGCAGCGCAATCATTCGGATCTCGTTGCTGAATTCAATCAGTTCCTCAAAATACCGGGAATCGGTCTTATCCTGAGCCATGATCTCCGCTGTATTGTTCTGCCAGATAGAATTTGCAAAATGAAGAGATAGATATTTGTCAGGTCTTCCAGTATATTTTGCGAAAGCAGAAGGAAGCAGGGTAGAAGAGTTGGTGGCAATGACAGTCTTTGCCGGAAGGCACGGAGCCAGCTTTTGATAAAATTCTATCTTATCTTTCTCATTTTCCGCCATTGATTCAATGACCAGATCTGCATCTTCCACCGCTTTTTGCATATTCAACTCCAACTTCAGGCTGGAGTAAGCGCGCTCGACCCTTGCAACGCATTCTTTTTTATCAAAGGCGTCGCTGTCTGCAATACCTGCAGCCCAAGGACCTTCCCCGTTTGCCATATTTTCGATGGTATCCAGATAGGTTTTTTTCAAATGATCGAGCTTTGGCTGGGTACGCCCGATGGAACCTTCAGATCTAAGCCAAATTGTTACATCAAATCCACAATAAGCACTCTGAAAAGCAATCTGACTGCCAAGTACGCCGCCGCCTGCTACTACGATTTTCTGATAGCTCATCACGATCCCCACTTTCTGCATCTTGACTTATTGATGATACTTTTGTATCTTTATTTTAGATATTAGCAGTGATCCATTGCAGTGTCAATTCAATAAGACAGTATTGATACTTTTGCAGTGAAAAAGTATCTCAGAGAGGAGATCGCTATAGTGAACCGAAGAAATGAGTCTACGAAATTCCTGCTGGAATGCATGGCAGATTCTCTGATCGCGCTAATGAAAGAAAAAGAGTACAGCAAAATAACGATCAACGAGATCACAGAAAAGGCTGGTGTAGGGAGAGCCACTTATTTCCGCCATGTCAAAAGCAAAGAAGAATTGATCGTTTATAAGCTGAAGATGTGTTGGGAGAGATGGGCAGAAGAAGCTGGGCTTCGGATGACGACTGGTTTTGCTCTTGAGAATACGGAAGCTTTTTTCAGATTCAATTATGCCAATAGGGAATGGTTTCTCCTTGCGTATGAAGCAGGGCTGTCGCAAACACTGCTTTCGGCTTTCGACGCTATCTTTGTCGAGCAGAGCGAAGCCAAAGAACAGCAGTATGCCAATTCTTTTTTCAAATATGGTCTTTTTGGTATTCTGAATGCATGGATTTTGAACGGATTTGAAGAATCTCCCGAAGAAATGATAGCGATAGGGAAAAAAATTATTTCGTCCATTGTCTATGACGCAACAAAAAATTAGCCTTAATATTGTACCAAAAAGATATCGCCCTGCATCAAAAGCCGGGAAAAGCGCTGTTTATGCAGCTTCCCGGCTCTGGACCTTCTCACTCAAATTCCACCGTTGCCGGGGGCTTTGAGGTGATATCGTACAGCACGCGGTTGATGCCCTGCACCTCATTGACGATGCGGACGCTGATTTTATCCAGCACGTCATAGGGAATGCGCGCCCAGTCGGCGGTCATGAAATCGGAGGTGGTCACGCCCCGGAGCGCAAGGGCATAATCATACGTTCTGCCGTCGCCCATCACGCCGACAGAGCGCATATTGGTCAGCACGGCAAAATACTGGTTGATGCTTCTGTCCAGCCCGGCGTTTGCAATTTCCTCCCGGAAAATGGCGTCCGCTTCCCGCAGGGTATCCGCCTTTTCCCTGGTGATCTCGCCGATAATGCGAATGGCAAGCCCCGGTCCCGGGAAGGGCTGGCGCATGACCAGATACTCCGGCAGCCCCAGTTCCCTGCCAAGCTCACGCACCTCGTCCTTGAACAGTAAGCGCAAAGGCTCGATGATCTCCTTAAAGTCCACATAGTCGGGCAGACCGCCCACATTGTGGTGGCTCTTGATGGTGGCGGCGTCGCCCAGCCCGGATTCTATCACGTCCGGGTAGATCGTGCCCTGCGCCAGATAATCCACTCTGCCGATTTTCCTGGATTCCTCCTCGAACACCCGGATAAATTCCTCGCCGATGATCTTCCGCTTCCGTTCCGGCTCGGTCACGCCTTTGAGCTTCCCTAAAAAGCGCTCCCCGGCGTCCACCCGGACAAAATTCAGGTTCCATTTGGAGAAGGCGGCTTCCACCTCGTTCCCCTCGTCCTTCCGCATGAGACCGTGGTCCACAAACACGCAGGTAAGCTGGCTGCCCACCGCTTCGGCCAGCAGCGCCGCCGCCACGGAGGAATCCACACCGCCGGACAGCGCCAGCAGCACCTTTCCCCCGCCGATCTTTTCCCGCAGCTCCCTCACGGCGGTTTTGCAGTAGTCCTCCATCGTCCAGTCGCCCACAGCGCCGCAGACCTCATAGAGGAAGTTGCGCAGCATTTTCGTGCCGTTTTCGGTGTGGTTCACCTCGGGGTGGAACTGCACGCCGTAAAAGCCTCTGGCTTCATCGGCGATCGCCACGTTGGGACAGTTGTCCGAATGCGCCGTCAGCCGGAAGCCCTCCGGCACCTTTGCCATATAGTCGCCGTGACTCATCCAGGAGAAGCCCTCCTCCGGCAGCCCGCGGAACAGCTTGCAGTCTGTATTGTAAAAGGTCTTGGTTTTCCCGTATTCCCGGGCGGAATCCTCCTGCGCTTCCGTGACCTTGCCGCCCAGATTGTGCGCCAGCAGTTGGCAGCCGTAGCAGATCCCCAGGATCGGTATTCCAAGCCGGAACAGCTCCGGGTCTGCCTGGGGGGAATCCGGCAGATAGACGGAGCCCGGTCCGCCGGTAAAAATAATGCCGATGGGCGACATCGCCCTGATCTCGTCCACCGGCGTGGTGTACGGCTTCACTTCACAATAGACATTGCATTCCCTGACCCGCCGGGCGATCAGCTGATTGTACTGCCCGCCGAAGTCCAGGACCAGCACAAGCTGGCGCGAGGAGTTTTCCATGATTTCCCCATTCCTTTCTTTTTCCTGCCCCTATCCTATCACAACTGCTCCATTTCTTCAAGATTTTCCTTGTACGCCGGGAAGCAAAGGACAAATTTCTTTTTTCTCCCTGCATACGCAAGGGTTTTCGCCGCCCCGCCCCAGCCGTGCGTGACATAGGCGACTATCACGTCTGACAGTTCTACTATGTGCAGATTTAAGCACATAATATTTTACAGTTGACAAAACACATCTAACAAAGCTATACTTATCTTGTCAATTACAAAAAGCCGGGGGCAGAAAACCGTGGAAAAATATGGGTCGGTCAAAATTAATCTTGCAAAGCTGATCGAAGAAAGCGGGATCAGCAAAAACAAGCTCAGCCAGCGTGCGGAAATGCAGCGGACACAGCTCAACCGCTATTGCAACAACACCATCGCCCGATTGGACATTGACGTATTGGCAAGGCTGTGTACTGTGCTGGGCTGTGAAATCGGCGACCTGCTGGAATTCGTCCCGCCTGAAAAGTAAAAATAAATATCACACCGGCGGAGCCGGTGGTTTTATAACAGCCCTAAAGGGCAGGATACAGGCACACCCCTAAAGG
>CALFFN010000021.1 GCA_937958185.1 uncultured Neglectibacter sp.
TCCAGACCGTCACCGCCATCAGCGAAGCCGACCTGAAAGAATTGGAGGAGGCTCCGGGCATGACGAAGCCTGCCGCCTTGTGTGTGTATCGGTATTTCCATGAGGATTTTGCCGAAAATCAGGAAAATTCAGGAGAAATTGCGCCGAACAGTTGACAGATTGCCGGAAAGATGGGATAATGTTCGCAAGCGATCATCCAGAAGAAAGGCTGAGGTGTGAAACACCTCTCTTTTCTCGCAAGTTCGAAAAGCACCGCCTTTCTTCCAAGTGGCTTTCAGGATAATGATTGTAAGCAATCATCTTAGCCGTTAGATATTAGTTGTTAGTCGTTAGATGTTAGATGTTTAGAAAGGGCAAAAAGCTGCGGTCGGGTGATTTTCCTGTGGTTTGTACAGAGAGGCTTCACGAGTGCCCACGGTGCAACCGCGGTCGGGTCGCAAGGTTATTTCCTGTACAGAGAGGGTTCGCGAGTAAAAAGAGGTTTCTCGATTGCCGCACAGTTGCGGTCGGGTCGCAAGGTTATTTCCTGCACAGAGAGGTTTCACGAGTAAAAATATGAGGATCATTACGGGAACGAAACGGGGAAAAAAGCTGATCGCTCTGGAAGGAATGCAGGTGCGCCCTACTACCGACCGGGTAAAGGAAGCGCTGTTCGACATCGTGCAGTTTTCCGTGGAGGGCAGCAGGTTTTTAGACCTTTTTGCCGGTTCTGGTCAGATCGGGCTGGAGGCGCTTAGCCGCGGCGCGGCGGAAGCCGTGTTCGTGGACGTGCTGCGGGATTCTATCAGGGTGGTGGAAAAGAATGTGACCGCCACCGGGTTTTCCGACAGGGCAAAGGTGGTGCAGGCGGACTTTGCTGCCTTTCTCAGCAGGGAGCGCGGCGTTTTCGACATCGCTTTTCTTGACCCGCCCTATGAAACCGGGCTGCTGCAGCAGGCGCTGCCGCTGACAGCGGAGCATATGTCGCCGGAGGGCGTCATCTTCTGCGAGCACCCCCTCCGGGAAGAACTGCCCGATACGGCGGGCGGGTTTTCTAAAAGCAGGGAGTACCGTTATGGAAAGATCCTTCTCACGGCGTACCGCAGGGAGCGTACCGCGTAGCGCCGGGAGCAAATTTGCCGGAAAGGGAGAACCAGTATGAGGATCGCAGTGTGTCCGGGCAGCTTTGACCCTGTCACCTTGGGACATCTGGATATCATCAGCCGTGCCTGCCGCATTTTTGACAAGGTCATTGTGGCTGTGCCGGTGAACCCCAGTAAGACGGCAAGCTTCTCTGTGGAGGAGCGCATGGAGCTGCTGCGCATTGTGTGTGAGGAAGAACATCTCGACAATGTGGAGATCGACCGGGTCACAGGGCTTTTGGCGGACTATGCCAGGGAAAAAGGCGCTATGACCATTATCAAGGGGCTTCGAGCCATGTCGGACTTTGAGTACGAGTTCCAGCAGGCTCTGACCAATAAAAAGCTGAATCCGGAGCTGGAAACCATGTTTATGGCGACCAGCGCGGAGAATATGTTCTTGAGCTCCAGCATGGTGAAGCAGGTAGCGGGTTTCGGCGGGGATATTTCCCATTTTGTGCCGTCCTGTATCCTGCAAACCATCAAAGACCGACTCTGTGTCCACAGAGAATTTTAAGATTCCCGCCTGTCAACAGGGGCGGAGCATCGCCGCGGCGAAGGGAAAATCGGCACGGCGAAAGAAAGGAACGGGTTTTGAGTATGAGCAATAATCAATCCACCATCGAAGACCTGATCGAGGAAATGTACGACGTGCTGGATAAGGGCTGGAAAATGCCTTTGTCCGCCGGAAAGGTGTTTGTCGATGGGGAAGAGGTCCGTCAGATATTGGACGAGATCAAGGAAGAGATCCCCACAGAGGTGCGCAAGGCAAAGGCTATCGTCGCGGACCGCACCCAGATTATCGAGGAAGCCCATCGGGAAGCCGATTCCATTCTGCGCGTTGCCCAGGAAAAGGCGGACGCTCTCATAGAGCAGGACGAGATCGTGCGCCAGGCGCAGGTCAAGGCAAACGAGTTGTTGGCGCAGGCTCAGGCAAAGTTCAAGGAAATGCGGAAGGCAAGCAACGATTATGTGGAGGATCTGATGCGCAGAACAGATGAATCCCTGTCGGAAAGTCTCGCAGAACTGCGAAAAACCAGACAAAATATCAAAGCTTCTCAGAGAAATTCACAAATTTAATTCATAATTTTTGTTGAATCCTCACAAACCAAAAACAAACAGATGTTTTCCCCACACAAGATATTGTGTGGGGAATTTTTGTTCCCTTTGAAGTAGTAGCGAACATAGATTCTGCCTGGCTTTTCCGCCCATTCCCCAAAGTATTTTTCGGTTGCTTTTCCCCGGGGGGTGGGCTATAATAATGCTGTCAAGTGGTGGAAAGTGGGTAAAAGTTCCACATAGTGGTTAAAAAGTGGTGGAAACGGACTGGTAAGACGCCCGGTTCCCCCAAAAGTGACCTTCCGCCGGTTGAACTCTATTCGGAAAAGGACAAGCGCTTTATGTTGATGGGTGAATATCAACATAATATGGACTTAAAAGGGCGCGTGACCGTGCCCTCAAAGTTCCGGGAAGACCTTGGTGACAGGTTCTATGTCAGCAGGGGCTTAGACGGTTGCCTTTTCGTGTTTTCCGCTCAGCAGTGGGAGCGCATGATGGAGAAGATCGCCGCCATGCCGCTGGTACAGGGCAAAAGCATTCAGCGGTACTTTTTCTCCGGCGCTGCCGAGGTAGAGCCGGACAAGCAGGGACGTATCCTCATTCCCCAGAGCCTGCGGGAGCATGCCGCGCTGGAAAAAGACGTGACCGTGATCGGCGCAGCCACCAGGGCGGAAATATGGGATACCGCCCGTTGGAACGAGTACAACGCCCAGCAGACGGAGGAGGATGTGGAAGCCTCCATGAATTTCCTGGAGTTCTAAGCATGGAATTTTATCACAAGCCGGTGCTGTTTCAGGAAACCATTGATTCTCTCAATATCCGTCCCGATGGGCTGTACATCGACGGCACGATGGGCGGGGGCGGTCATTCGGAAGCCATTTTGCGGCGATTGACTACAGGGACGCTTCTCTCTATCGACCAGGACCCGGACGCCATCAAAGCCGCGGGGGAAAGATTAAAGCCCTATCCCAATTCCCGTATCGTGCAGGGCAATTTCTGCCGTATGGACAAGCTGGCGAGACGGCAGGGAATGGACATGGTAGACGGCATACTGCTGGATATCGGGGTTTCCTCCTATCAGCTGGACGCCCCGGAGCGGGGCTTTTCCTACCATAACGACGCGCCGCTGGATATGCGCATGAGCCGGGAGGGCGTCAGCGCCAGGGATTTGGTCAATACCCTGTCTCAGAAAGAACTGGCGAGTATCATCTTTCGGTACGGCGAAGACAAAAACGCAAACAGGATCGCAGGCGGCATCTGCCGGGCACGTGAGGAAACTCCCATCGAAACCACCGGGCAGCTTGCCGAGATCATAAAGACCTCCGTTCCCGCGGCGGTGCGGCGGGAGCAGGGGCACCCCGCAAGGAAGACTTTCCAGGCGCTGCGCATCGCCGTCAACGGCGAGCTGGACAGACTGCAGGAGGGGCTGGCAGCCGGGTTCTCTATCTTGAAGCCCGGAGGGCGCTTTGCCGTGATCACCTTCCATTCCCTGGAGGACAGGATCGTCAAGCAGCAGATGAACGATTGGTGCCAGGGCTGTATCTGCCCCAAGGATTTCCCGGTCTGTGTCTGCGGCAGAAAACCACAGGGAAAGCTTTTGTACAAGCGTGGGCTGACCCCCTCGCCGGAGGAGCTGGAAGAAAATCCCAGAGCCAGAAGCGCCAGACTGCGGGTCATTGAAAAACTTCAAACAAGCTAAGATGGTTTTCCGGGGAAGCGAGCTTCGGCGGGCAGCCGAAGCAGCCGGGTAGCGCCGGACGCTTCCCCGGAGAACAGACCAAAATAGATCACAGGAAAGAAAGGGGAACTCTCTATGGCAAGCCGTGCGGAAGCTTACGATTTTTCTTTGTTCGAGCCTCGATATGACAATACGGTGCCTGCCAGGGAGCCTCGGCGGGAGCAGCCGGTAAAAGCGCCCAATGTGGTGGAGCTTCCCAAAAAGGAACTGGAAAAAAACGCGAAACCCAAGCGCCACCCTCTCCGGGCGGCAATGATGGTCCTGAGCTTTTCCGCTTTTATGGTGATCGCCGTCGCCATGGTGTACAGCCAGGAACAGCTCGCCATGCTGACGGAGCAGATCAATTCCGCCACACAGGAGCTGGCGGAAAGCCAGAGTTTAGAAGTGCAGCTCAACATGCGGGCTGCCCGGAAAATGAATGATTCCGAGGTGGAAAAATACGCCGCCGATGAGCTGGGACTCAGCAAGATATCCAGCCGTCAGATCAGCTATATCAACGTTGCCCAGCAGGACAAGGGAAAGGTCATGCAGAATATCGAGGGCGGCTCGATTCTCGACAGGCTTTTGTCCGCTATCCGCAGCTGGTTCGCGTGAATACAAAAGGGAAACCACGATCCGCCTTTCCGGGTGGAGGCGGTTTTTCTTTGATTTTACAGGGTTCTTTTCCTGCGGCTTTCCCGCATATAAATACCAGAAACTTGGACCGCGCCCGTGCTGCGCGGAGACCTTTCACAGATTAGGAGACGATCATGGCAAAAGGCAATATGGAAAAAATGACAAAGCGTACCAAATGGCTGACGGGGCTGATGATCTTCGTGGGCTTTGGCTTTGTTTTGGTCAATTTGTTCCGCTGGCAGATCGTCCGGGGAGAGGAGCTCAGCGCCCGCGCCATCGACCAGAGCCTGCAAAGCACCTCTGTCCCCGCCATGCGCGGCACGATCTACGACGCCACCGGCACGAAAATCTTGGCGCAGAGCGCCAGTGTGTGGACGGTCGTGCTGGAACCCAACTATTTGAAGGACGACGAACAGCTTCGGCGCACAGTGTCCTCCGGGCTGGCGCGTATTTTGGAAATGGACGAAAATGAAATTTACGAGAAAACGGGGGAAAGCTCCTATTTTTCCTATCTGAAATGGCGCATTGAAACCAATGTCCGGGACGAGATCAACGAATTTCTGGAGCAGAATGAAATCGAAAACGGCGTCCGCATGATCCCCGATTATAAGCGCTACTACCCCTACGGTACGGTAGCTTCCAACATTCTGGGCTTTACCGGGTCGGATTCCCAGGGCTTGGAGGGCTTGGAGCGCTACTACGACCAGGAGCTCCGCGGCACGGCGGGCAGACTGGTAGCGGCGAAGAACGCGCTGGGCACGGATATGCCCTTTGAATACGAGCAGTACAACGGCGCCCAGGACGGCAACAATCTGGTGCTTACCATTGACGAGACCGTGCAGAGCATTCTGGAAAAGTATCTGGCGGAGGGCGTGGAAAAGTACAAGATCAAAAACGGCGCGGTCGCCATCATGATGGACGTGAACACCGGCGGTATCATCGGGCTTGCCGTCAACCCGAATTATGACCCCAACGAGCCCTTCACCATTCAGGACGAAAATATCCTCAAGGAGATCGAGGCTCTGCCGGAGGAGAAGCGGGAGGAAGCCACCACCGCGGCCTGGTACAAGCAATGGCGGAACAAGGCGGTCAGCGACACCTACTATCCCGGCTCCGTGTTCAAAATGTGTACCGGCGCCATGGGTCTGGAAGAAGGCGTCATCACGGAGGACAGCGAATTTACCTGCACCGGCAATATGCTGGTGGAGGGCGTAAAGGACGGTATCAGCTGCTGGAAGCATGGCGGTCACGGTTCTGAGACCTTCCGGGAGGGTCTGTACAATTCCTGCAACCCGTGGTTCATTCATCTGGGCGACCTGCTGGGCGCGGAGACCTTCTGCAAATACCGGGAAGCCTTTGGCTTCACGGAGCAGACGGGGATCGACCTGCCCGGCGAATCCGGCAGCCTGTACCACAGCGTGGAGGATATGGGACCTGCCGAGCTTGCCACGGAAGCTTTCGGGCAGAACTTCAGTATCACCCCCGTGCAGATGATCACAGCCTGCGCGGCAGTGGCAAACGGCGGCTATCTGGTAAAGCCCCATGTGGTGGACCGCATTGTGGACAGCGAGGGCAATATCGTCAAGACAGCGGACACCGGCTACCGGCGCCAGGTGATTTCCGAAAAGACTTCGGAATCCATCACCTCTATTTTGCAGTACAACGCGGCTTCCGGCACGGCGAACGGCGGCTATGTGGCAGGCTACCGTGTCTGCGGCAAGACGGGCACCTCGGAAAAGGTCGCGAAATACAACGAAGACCCCAGCGCCGGAATGCAGTATATCGCTTCCTACTGCGGATATGCCCCGGCGGAAGACCCCCAGTACGCGCTGCTGGTGTTCTTTGATGAGCCGGACGGCGCCGCGAACGGCGGGCTGACCGGCGGCAACGCCGTGGCAGGACCCATTTTCTCCAAGATCATGGGAGAGGTGCTGCCCTATCTGGGAATTGAAGCCGAATATACCGATGAGGAATATGACAATCTGGATTTGGTGTCTCCCACCGTTACCGGGCTCAGCCTGACGGAAGCCTACGCGCAGCTGGAGGACATGGGCTTGTCCTACAGCGTGATCGGTTCCGAGGAAGACGGGGACGCCGTGGTCACCCAGCAGATCCCCGAAAGCGGTTCTCCCGTGCCCAAGGGCGGCAAGGTGGTGCTGTACACCAAGGATTACAGCGAATCCGACACCCTGGTGGAGGTCCCGAATTTCCGGGATATGGATTTGGCGAACGCCAGCTATATGGCAGGCGTCAGCCAGCTGCAGATCAGCGTTTCCGGCGTTGCCTCAGATTCCGCCACCGTCAGCCTGCAGGATATCCCGGAGGGGACAATGGTGAAGCAGGGGACTGTGATCTCCCTGACCTTCCTGGATAATGTTCGTACGGATACCTTTGTCCATCTTGAATAAAGAAAATTTTCAGATTGTGGAACGATAAAAGGAGAAGAGGGGTTCAGCATGAACAGCAACATTCTGTACATTGGCGTATCAATAGCGGCGTTTGGTATCACAGCGCTGCTGGGAAAGTGGATGATCCCGTTTCTGCACAGGCTTCATTTTGGGCAGACCATTCGGGAGATAGGTCCCAGCTGGCATAAGGAAAAGCAGGGCACCCCAACCATGGGCGGCTTGATGTTCATTCTCGGCATTGTCATAGCGGTGTGCGCGGGAATCCCTCTGTTCTATACCTTTGGCGCTTCTGAGACCACGCTGATGATGGTAAAGGTTTTTGCGGGTTTGGGTATGGCAGTGGCGTTTGGCGCCATCGGCTTTATTGACGACTACATCGGTGTGGTGAAAAAGCGGAATCTGGGTCTGACCGAACGGCAGAAGCTGATCTTGCAGTTCCTCGTCGCCGCAGCCTATCTTGGCTCCCTTGCGCTGGCAGGCGGCAATACCGTGACCACCATTCCCTTTGTGGGCAGGATCGACCTGGGCTTTGGTTACTATATCTTAGCAGCTGTTTTGATCGTGGGGCTTGTGAACGCGGTAAACTTTACCGACGGTATCGACGGGCTGAACTCCACCGTGTCCTTTTTTGTGTTCCTTGCGCTGGGGCTGTGCGCGGGGATCCGCTCCATGACCGGGCTTTCCGCCATGGGCATGGCTTCCGCCGGCGCCTGTATCGGCTTCCTTGTCTGGAATTTCCACCCCGCCAAGGTGTTTATGGGGGATACGGGCTCGCTGTTTTTAGGCGGCATGGTAGCGGCGCTGGCGTTCGGTATTGATATGCCCATTTTGCTGCTGCCCATGGGGATCGTGTATTGGCTGGAGATCCTTTCCGTGGTGCTGCAGGTCACTTATTTCAAAGCGACCCACGGCAAGCGCCTGTTCAAAATGTCGCCGATCCACCACCACTTTGAAATGTGTGGGTGGAGCGAAGTGAAGATATGCACCGTGTTCGGTCTCATCACCCTGCTGGGCGGCGCGCTGGGCGTTGCCTGCGTGATGTTTGGCTGATAAGACCCGCCCTCACGGGAATTTTTCAAATTTTTGCACCAGGGAAGCTTAGGGAATGCGAACAAGCCGGACGGGAAGAGTTTTCCCGTTCCGGTATTTCCTGTCTCATAACCGAATACTTTTCGAGCAGACTATCTTTATGATTTTTAGAAAGAAAAGGGGGAATCAAATGGCTTCCATCGGAAAAACCGCAGGAAAAGTAACGGGCGGCGCCGCCAGAGGGCTGCGCAGGCTGCCCCAGTATACCCCGCCGGAGGACGAGCGGAACCAGCCGAAGCCCACCCGGGAGGAGCGCCGTCAGCGCAGGGCGAAAAAGTACAGCCTGTTTTCCCTGGGTATGGGTCTTGATATGCCCCTGTTCATTTTCATCATGGTGCTGCTGGCGATAGGGCTTGTCATGCTGTTCTCCGCAAGCTATGCCTACAGCTACTATAACGAAGGTGGGAACAGCTATTATTATATCCAGCGGCAGGGAATGTTTGCCGTTGTGGGCGTGATCGCCATGCTGGCGATCTCCACCTTCGACTATCACCGCTTCCACCGCATTGCGCCGCTGCTTTACGGCATTTCCGTTCTGCTGCTCATCATGGTGCTGGCGTTTAAGGGCACGGCTCTTGCCCCTATGGAGGGCGACGCCAACCGCTGGCTCAAGCTGGGCATTCGGTTCCAGCCGTCGGAGGTCGCCAAGTTCGCCGTCATCACCCTGTGCGCCCATTATATCTCCCAGCATATTGACGAGATGGGCACCTTCCGCCACGGCGTCGCGCCGTTCTTATTGATGATCGGTCTGCCGGCGGCGCTCATCTATCTGGAGAACCACCTTTCCGCCACCATCATCATTTTCCTGCTGGGCGGGATACTGATGTTCCTGGGCGGCACCAAGTTCCGCTATTTTGGCGCTGTTATCATTCTGGCAGTGGCGGCGCTGGGGATCCTGGTGGTATCCTCCGGCGGTTATCAGCTGGATCGCATTTATGGCTGGCTGGACCCCTTCAATCCCCCGGAGGGGATCGACACATGGCAGACCCGGCAGTCGCTGTACGCCATCGGCTCCGGCGGATTGCTGGGGGTAGGGCTGGGGCAGTCCCGCCAGAAGTACCTGTATCTGCCGGAGCCCCAGAACGATTTCATTTTCGCCATCGTCTGCGAGGAGCTGGGCATGGTGGGGGCGCTGGTGGTCATTATCCTGTTTAGCCTGCTGATCTGGCGGGGAATGTACGTGTCCCTTCACGCCAAGGACAAATTCGGAATGCTGCTGGGGCTGGGCATCACGTTCCAGGTCGGCATTCAGGCGGTGCTGAACATCTGCGTGGTGACAAACACCCTGCCCAATACGGGCATCAGCCTGCCCTTCTTCAGCTATGGGGGCACGGCGCTGCTGATGCTGTTGGGCGAAATGGGCGTGCTGCTGAATATTTCCCGCAGCGCTTCCGTGGAGAAGACATAAGCCCCCCAGGGGTTATTTTGAAAGAATAAGGTGATGGTCATGAAAGTCCTGTTTACCGGGGGAGGCACCGCCGGGCACATCAATCCCGCGCTGGCAGCCGCCGGGTACTTAAAGCAAAAGGAGCCGGACGCCGAGATACTCTATGTGGGGAACAGGGGCGGCATGGAGGAGCGGCTGGTGGCACAGGCTGGCTACCCCATAAAAACCGTGCATATTTCCGGCTTTCAGCGCAAGCTTACGCCGAAAAACCTGGTGAGGAACTGCCAGACCGTGGTCAAAATGTTCACGGCCACGGCGGAAGCAAAGAAAATCATCAGAGAATTTCAGCCGGACGTGTGCGTCGGCACGGGGGGCTATGTCAGCGGACCCGTGATCCGGGAAGCCGCAAAGCTGGGGGTACCCTGCGTGATCCACGAATCCAACGCCTATCCCGGCGTTACCACCAAGGCGCTGGCGCACAGCGTGAAAACCGTCATGCTGGCGGTGCCGGACGCACAGAAATATTTTGCCGAGTCCGTCCACTGCGTCATCACCGGCAACCCCGTCCGCGGGGAAGTGCTGGCGGCGCAGCAGGAGGAAGCCCGGCAAGCCCTTGGGCTGGACGACCGTCCCGTGGTGCTGTCCTTCGGCGGCAGCTTGGGCGCTTCCGCCCTGAACCGCGCCGCCGCCTATATGCTGGCGGAAAGCGCCAAAACAGGCAGGTACCAGCATATTCACGGCTACGGGGCCCACGATGAGAAATTCCTGGATGAAGTGAAGGAGCTGGGGCTTTCCCCGGAAAAGAACCCGCAGATACGCCTGCTGGAATATATCGACAATATGCCCCAGTGCCTGGCGGCTGCCGATCTGGTGATCGGCAGGGCAGGGGCGATGACGCTGACAGAGATCGAAGCCAAAGCGAAGGCTTCCATTTTGATCCCTTCTCCCAACGTGGCGGAAAACCACCAGTACCACAACGCCATGGCGCTGGTACGGCGGGGCGCAGCGGAGATCATTGAGGAAAAGGACCTGACCGGAGAGCTTCTCTGGAAAAAGGTCCAGAAAATTTTAAGCGACCCCGACCGCCTTGCTTCTCTGGGAGAAGGCGCCGGGAAAATGGAGATTCTGGACGCCAACGAGCGCATTTACCGCGTCATCAAAGAGGCGGCGCTGTCCGGCAAAAAGTAAAACGGAACATCCTGCTTTCCGGCAGAAATCCCGGGGAACAGCCTCCATGGGACAAGCCCCTGACCAGAACACATTTGGGAACATTTCATAAGATAATAACATCTCATACTGACGAGGTGTTCCCTATGATACTTATTGACGGTCCCGCTGAGCTCAGCGGGGAGATAGACGTCCAAGGGGCGAAAAACAGCACCCTGCCGCTGCTGGCGGCGGCGCTGCTCTGCAAGGGGCAGACCGTGCTGCACAACTGCCCGGATTTGACCGATGTGGACACGGCGGTGCGGATATTGGAGCATTTGGGCTGCCGCTGCGCGCGGGAGGGGGATACCCTGATCGTGGACAATGCCGTCAGCTGCTGTGAGGTCCCTCATGAGCTGATGCGGGGCATGCGTTCCTCCATCGTGTTTTTGGGGGCGATCGTCTCCCGCTGCGGGGAAGCAAGGCTCTGCTTTCCCGGCGGCTGCGAGCTGGGACCGCGCCCCATCGACCTGCACCTGTCCGCTTTGGAAAAGCTGGGCGTGGAGATCACGGAATCCGGCGGCTGCCTGCACTGCAAGGCTCCCCATGGCATTCGCGGCGCGTATATCTCCCTGGCGTTCCCCAGCGTGGGCGCCACGGAAAACATCATGCTGGCGGCTGCATGCTCCGAAGGGACGACCGTGATAGCCAACGCCGCCCGGGAGCCGGAGATCACCGACCTTGCCGAATACCTGAACCGCTGCGGCGGCAGGATATACGGCGCGGGGGAAAGCTGTGTCATCATCGACGGCGTTTCCGAGCTTTACGGCAGCGAGCACCGCGTGATGCCCGACCGCATCGTTTCCGTTACTTATATGGCGGCGGCGGCGGTCACAGGCGGCAGCGTTACCCTGCGGGGCGTGGAAAATTCCCATATCCTGCCCATGCTTTCGCCCTTTGAGGAGTCGGGCTGCCAGGTGCGGCAGCTGGGCGGCGCGCTGAGCATTCTGGCGCCCCGGCGCCTGGACGCTGTAAAGCATATCAGGACCATGCCCTATCCCGGCTTTCCCACAGACGCGCAGCCCCTGGTCATGAGCATGGCGGCAGTGGGAAAAGGCACCAGCATTTTTGTGGAAAACATTTTTGAGAACCGCTATAAACACGCTTTCGAGCTGCAGCGCCTTGGCGCAAATATCAAAGTAGAGGGCAAGGTGGCAGTGGTAGAGGGCGTGGAAAAATTGACCGGCGCTCCCGTGCAGGCAGCGGACCTGCGTGGCGGCGCGGCGCTGGTAGTCGCCGGGCTGGCGGCTTACGGCAGAACAGAGGTCAGCGGCACGGAATATATCCACCGCGGCTATGAGGATATCGCCGGGAAGCTGGCAGATTTGGGCGCAAGGATCCAGGAAGTACCGTAAAAAGTCAGGAAAGGAGGCGGCAGAATGGCGAAAAAGCCGGGACCAAAAAAGAAAGATTCCCGCAAAAAGCAGGATATGTGGGAAAGGGAGTTTGAAGATATCAGCTCCTTTTCTCCCGGCGCCATGGAGCGCCGCCCCCAGCCCGTGCAGGGAAGCCGTTCCTCCCGTCAGCGGGAGGAATGGCAGCCTGCCCGGCAGATCCGCCCCGACAGGCCTTCGCGCCCCCCGGAGCCGAATAGACCTGCCCGTCAGACTAACTCTACAAGGCAGCCCGTCCGGCGACCAGCTCCCGATTGGGAGATCCCGGAATGGGAGCTGAACAGCCGCCGCAGACCGCCTGTAGAGGAGCGGACAAGCTCCACCCGCCAAAGGCGCCCCGCCTCGCCGGAGCGCCGTCCGCCGCCCGCCTCGAAAAAGCGGCCCGGCAAAAAGGGAAAGTCCGGGGTCGGGCGCGTGGTGAAATTCCTGCTGGTACTGACGATGACGGCGGCAACTGCTTTTTTTGCGGTCTTTCTGCTGTTCAAAATATCTGTCATAGAAATTACCGGCGACACGATCGAGGGCTATGGGGAAAATGAGATTTTGAAAATCTCCGATTGTAAACCAGGGGATAATCTGGTGTTTCTCCCTACGGGAAACGCCGAGAACACCCTGAAACAGGAAATCCCCTATATTGAGGACGTGAAATTTATCCGCCATTTGCCCAATACACTGGAAATTCGCCTGACCGCCGCGAAGGTAGCGGCATGCGTTTCCTGTGATAACGGCTGGCTCTATGTCAACGGCGAAGGAAAAATACTGGAGAATCAGGCAGTCCCCCGGGACGGCATGCTGCAAATTCTGGGGCTTACCCCCCTTGACACTGAGCCGGGCGCGTATTTAAGGTTGGAGGACAGCGACGCGCAGACCGCCTGTGACAGCATTCTGAAAACTGTGGCAGACCTGGAAATGACCCAGGATTTTACCCGCGTGGATATTTCTGATCTTTCCGATATCCGTCTGGTGTATCAGGACAGGATCGAATTCCAGCTGGGCAATATCCTGAAGCTGGATTACAAGATAGAGCTGGGCTGCCGTGCTCTGGAAGAACTGGGAGCGGGGAAGAAGGGCGTAATGAACCTTGCCTATGCGGACGAAACGAAGCGTGCGGTATTCACTTCCGGCGATATCGGTCTCGCTCCGGCACAGACCCCAGCCCCCTCCGCCGCTCCGAAAGACGGCAATGTAAGCTCTGACCCCGGGTCTTCCGGCGATGACGGGGATACTTCTTCCGGCGGCGATACCGGCGATGGGGATACGGATACCGGCGACGGCGACGGGGGAGACTCTTCCACAAACTATCGGACGGACGGGATCCCCGATGAGATTTTCACGGGAGAATAGCGCGGAACACAGCCGGAAAACACGGGAAAAGGTGGAAGATTTTACAGAAATCTGCCGGAAATATTCAAAAAAAGCGGGATCTTTTGATTTTTAGGCGGCTTTTTTGCAGATTTTCCTTGAAATTTCCCACGGAAAGTGATAGATTATAGTATAAGGTTATTTGTGCCCAAATGAAAAACAATGGGTGGACCCAGCCGAAAGACAGGCTGGCAATTCGGGATTTAGGAAAAGCGACAGTGAAAGTAATAGATTCCGGGAAAAGCCAAGGAGGAAATCATATGCCTTTTGAAGTTGACAATCTGCTCGATGATACGCCGCAGACCATCAAGGTGGTGGGTGTCGGCGGCGGCGGCGGCAATGCCGTGAACCGTATTGCCAGCGCCGGAGTACGCAGCGTGGAGCTGGTGTGCATGAATACGGACAAGCAGGCGCTGCAGCGCTCTCAGGCTTCCGTCAAGGTGCAGCTGGGCGAAAAGCTGACTCAGGGCAGGGGCGCAGGCTCCAAGCCGGAAATCGGCGAAAAGGCGGCGGACGAAAGCCGCGAGCTTATCGCCAATACCTTAAAGGACGCCGATATGGTCTTTATCACTGCCGGTATGGGCGGCGGCACCGGGACGGGCGCTGCTCCCAAGGTGGCGCAGATCGCCAGAGAACAGGGCGCCCTCACTGTCGGTATCGTTACAAAGCCCTTTGCCTTTGAGGGGCGCCGCCGTATGGAGCAGGCGGAGGAGGGCATTGCCGCCCTGCGGGAGCACGTGGACTCGCTGGTGGTCATTCCCAATGAGCGCCTGAAGCTGGTCAGCGACGAGCGCATCACCCTTGCCAATGCCTTTATGGTGGCGGACGATGTGCTGCGTCAGGGCGTGCAGAGCATTTCCGACCTGATCCAGCTGCCCGGCATTGTCAATCTGGATTTTGAAGACGTGAAATCCGTCATGCAGGACGCGGGCTATGCCCACATGGGCGTGGGTCATGCCGCCGGCAAGGACAAGGCGGAGCAGGCTGCTATGGCTGCCGTTTCCAGCCCCCTGCTGGAGACAAAGATCGCCGGCGCAAGAGGCGTTATTATCAATATCACTTCTTCTCCCGACATTGCCCTGGACGAGATAGACACCGCTTCTCAGATCGTGACAGAGCGTGCCCATGAGGACGCCAACATCATCTGGGGCGCTACCTTCGACGAGACCATGGAAGACGAAATGACCGTTACCGTTATTGCCACCGGGTTCGAGGGCATGAACGGCGAACGCGCCAAGAGCAATCTGGACCTGGTAGACTTGGAGGACGACGATTTCCTCAGCAGCTCTTCCATGCCTGCTGTTTCCTCTTCCACCGCCGTCCGCGCGGAAGAGCCCAGAGTGGACCCTGCCGTCATTGACGACGACGATACCTTCACCGACATCATGTCTATTTTCAACCGCAAGTGAGGTCGAACACTTAGAAACAGGGAGGATACTGCGTTTGCGGTGTCCTCTTTTCTGTAAGAAGGGCTATTGCGGTCTGATAAAGCATAAGGTTTGGGAGAAAGCTTTGCGTTCCAACAGAAAAAACGGCTTGACCGCGGGAAGCGCAGAATATTTCCCCGGAAAAGAAAGGAAAATGGGGTTGTTATGAGCGGTAAAATTCAAGGCGTACATCACATTGCCATCAAGCCCACGGCGGAGCAATACGATAAAACGGTGGACTTCTATACCCGTCTGCTGGGCATGAAGATCGTAAAAAGCTGGGGAGACCCTCAGCGCCCCTGCCTGATGGTTTCCTGCGGCGACAACAGCTGCATGGAGATTCTCGGCAGCGACAGCGAGCCTGCGCCCGGCGGACCTCTGGCGCATATTGCCTTTGCCACCGACAAGGTAGACGAGCTGGTGGAGGCTGCCCGCAGCGAGGGCTATGAGATCACCGACGAACCCAGGGACGTGGATCTGGGCGGAATGCCGATCCGCATCGCTTTCCTGTACGGTCCCACCCAGGAGCATATCGAGCTGTTCTGGGAGAAGGGCAGTCGTTAGAGAAGGGCAAGGAATGTGTACCGAAAATTTCAAGCTCTTAATAGGAGAGCTCTATTGTTTTGAAAAGGGTAGCTGCCAAAGGAGAACGCCATGGAAGAACTGAAGCTGAATACCGCGGAACTGGAAGAAAAGGCTGCTTCCCTCCGCGCGGGGCGGCGGGTACTGCTTTCCGGCACGGTCTACACCTCCCGGGACGCCGCCCATAAGCGCATCACAGAGCTTTTGGACAGGGGAGAGCCGCTCCCTTACGATTTGAAGGGCGCTGCCATTTACTATGCCGGACCCACCCCCGCCCGGTCAGGAAAGCCCATCGGCTCCTGCGGACCCACCACCAGCGGCAGAATGGACCCCTACACGCCCCGGTTCCTGGATTTAGGGCTGAAGTGCATGATCGGCAAGGGCAAGCGCAGCCCGGAAGTAATAGAAGCCATGAAGCGCAACGGCGCGGTATACCTCTGCGCCATTGGCGGCGCGGGCGCGCTGGCGGCGCAGTGTATCGAAAAGGCGGAGGTCATCGCCTTTGAAGACCTGGGCTGTGAATCCGTCAAGCGCCTGACTTTGCGGGATTTCCCGCTGATCGTCGCTATTGACAGCACCGGGGACAGCATTGTGCGCTGACCGGCGCGCTTTAATAGCTGCAAAGCAGCCGTCACGGAGCAGCTCGGAGCAAAAAAGCGCTTCTCTTTTGCAAACGGTTTTAGATGGAATAATTTTTTGGAAATCAGCGGGCGGCTTGCCCGCGTTTCTTTATGAAAGGTTGAAATGACTATGTTTGACGCAATTATGCGATTGCTGGTAAAGGATTACCAGCACCCGGAGCGCCCGGAGGTTCGGGAAAAAAGCGGGCGCGCCGCCGGGGCGGTGGGTATTGCCACCAACCTGCTGCTGTTTGCCATCAAGCTGGCGGCGGGGTTCCTTTCTCACAGCGTTGCCATTATGGCGGACGCGATCAACAACCTGACGGATTCCGGCTCCTCCATCATTATGCTGGTGGGCTTCAAGCTGGCGGGCAAGCCCGCGGACGAGAAGCACCCCTACGGTCATGCCCGTATCGAATATCTCTGCGGCGTGATCGTGTCTTTTATCGTGCTGTTTTTGGGCTTCCAGCTCGGCATGACCTCTGTAGACAAGATATTCCACCCGGAAGCCGCGGATTTTTCCCTGCTGTCCTTTGCCATTCTGGGCGTTTCGATCCTCATTAAGCTGTGGCAGTTCTTTTTCTACCGCAGCGTGGGGAAGAAGATCAGCTCGGAAGCGATTTTTGCCACCTCTGCCGACAGCCGCAACGACGCCATCACCACCGCCGTGGTTTTGGCAGGCGCGGTGTTCACCAGGTTTACCAATATAAATCTGGACGGCTATCTGGGGCTTGTCGTGGCGATGTTCATCGTGGTTTCCGGCGTGAAGCTTATCATGGAGACCGGGGACCCGCTGCTGGGCGTCGCCCCCGACCCGGAACTGGTCAAGTCCATTTATACCAAGATACTATCCTATGACGGCATTATCGGTCTGCACGATCTGGCGGTACATAATTACGGCGTAGGCCGCTGCTTTGCTTCGGTCCACTGCGAGGTCCCGGCGGAGGAGGACATTCTCAAAAGCCATGATATCATCGACAATATCGAGCGGGATTTCCTTACGGAAGAGAATATTCACCTTGTGATACACCTTGATCCTGTCATCACAGGCGACGAGCGCACCAATGTCCTGCGGGAGCAGGTGGTGGACTGCGTCCACAGCCTGTACCCGGAAGCTTCTATCCACGATTTCCGCGTGGTATGGGGCGTGACCCACTCCAATGTGGTCTTTGATATCGCCGCGCCCTTTTCCGTAAAGGACAGCGACAGCGAGATCGTTCAAAAGGTTTCCGCGGAGATCACAAAGCTTGACGCTGCGTACCGTTCTGTCATCACAGTTGACCGGGAGGGCGTGGTCAATGCGCTGGAAAGCTGAAACGATGAGTAGTTAGTCATTAGAAAAAAGGAAGCGCTCTGCGCTTCCTTTTTTTACGTCTATAGATAATTTTGTTCTGTTTCATCAAGACAAAAAAAGGAACCTGAAATTTCATCATTTCTCTTCTGAATGTCTTTTAAGATCATGGGTTTTATCTTGTCCTGCAAGGTTTGGAAATATGGCAGCTTCAGCATATTTCGTTTGAAATAGAAAACGGAGATTTATCGCTCTGTCTGCTCGGTCATAATTCCCCAACGAATGCCAAACTTATCAACAAAAACAACTCGGCATGAGCTGTATGGAGTAGCCTCCAGTGGATATATTGTCTTACTGCCTTCCTTCATGATTTCATATGCCCTTTGTACTTCTTCTTTTGTATCGTACATAATAGTGAGGAAATTTGAATAGCACGTTTGAAATTCAATATCCACATGGTCGCTCATAATGATTCTTTGATCGCCCAATACAAGCTCCGAGTGGTAGATATACTCTTTTTGATTTTCTTTCAGCAACGGATCATATGCAGGGTCATTCGCTTCTCCGTATGTAATCAGGCAGCTGATCTTTCCGTTAAATGCCTTTTTATACATGGGAATTGCTTCCCGGCAATTCCCTCCAAAATTCAGTGTAGGTACGATCTGCATTTCTATCTCTCCTTGATATTAAAATGATAACACACGCTTGTCAAAAGGAAAGCTTTCTTCTCGAATTGACAGAAGCGGCACGCTAACTTCTAAAATTTCACCGGCAGAAATTTTCAGTCGGGTTGTGCGTTTGCCAAACAGAAAAGCTTTCTTCTCGAATTGACAGAAGCGGCACGCTAACTTCTAAAATTTCACCGGCAGAAATTTTCAGTCAGGTTGTTCGCTTGCCAAACAGAAAAGCTTTCTTCTCGAATTGACAAAAGCGGCACGCTAACTTCTAAAATTTCACCGACAGAAATTTTCAGTCGGGTTGTTCGCTTTCCAAACAGAAAAGCTTTCTTCTCGAATTGACAGAAGCGGCACGCTAACTTCTAAAATTTCACCGGCAGAAATTTTCAGTCGGGCTGTTCGCTTGCCAAACAGAAAAGCTTTCTTCTCGAATTGACAAAAGCGGCACGCTTTAGCTCTTTTTCCAAGCCGAGGGGAGAAACAGGATCAGCACGGGGAACAGCTCCAGCCGCCCGGAGAGCATATTGAAGGAAAGCACCAGCTTGCTGAAGCCGGAAAAATGGGCGTAATTGCTCATGGGTCCCACCAGGTCCATGCCGGGACCGATGTTGTTGAGGCATGCCAGCACGGCAGTGACGTTGGTTTCGACAGAGGCTTCGTCTATGGAGATCAGCAGCATGGACACCACCGCGGTCAGGGCGTATACCGCCAGATAGCTGTAGGTGTTCTGGATCACGTCCTCGCTGACTACCTGATCGTCCATATGCACCACGGAAACGGAGCGGGGGCTCAGCATTCGCTTGATGCTCCGCCCGCTCGCCTTGCACATCAGCAGCACTCTGGCGGATTTGATCCCACCGCCGGTAGATCCGGCGCAGGCGCCGAAGATCATCAGCCCGATCAGCAGCATTTTGGAGAACGCGGGCCAGAGGTTAAAGTCCGTGGTGGAAAAGCCTGTCGTAGTCATAATGGAGGAAACCTGAAACGCCGCGTGGTGCAGCGCGTCCCTGATGCTGCCCTGGAACAGGGGAAGAATGTTCCAGGTGATCAGCGCGATAGAGCCGATCATCACACCCAGATACAGGCGCAGTTCCTGGTTGCACAGCGCCCGGGAAAACTGCCGCAGAAGCAGCAGATAGAAAATGCTGAAATTCATGCCGAACAGTGCCATAAACACCGTGCAGACCGTCTGCAAATAGGGGCTGTACCCGGCCATGCTGTCATTTTTTACGCCGAAGCCGCCTGTGCCCGCCGTGCCGAAGGCGGTGCAGAGACTGTCAAACAGCGACATTCCGCCAAGCAGCAGGAACACGATCTGGACCAGCGTCAGGCAGATATAGATGGTGTAGAGGATTTTTGCGCTTTTTTGCAGCGTGGGCACCAGCTTGTCTACCTGAGGACCGGGGCTTTCCGCCCGCATGACGTGCAGAAGGGAGTTTTTTCCCTTGCCCATGGGCACCACCGCCAGCAGAAAGACCAGCACGCCCATGCCGCCCAGCCAGTGGGTAAAGCTGCGCCAATACAGAAGCCCCCGGGGCAAGCCCTCCACATTGGTGAGGATACTCGCCCCGGTGGTGGTGAAGCCGGACACGGTTTCAAAAATGCAGTCGATAAAGTTGGGGATTTCCCGGCTGATAAAGAAGGGGAGAGCGCCTACCAGCGAAACAGCGATCCAGCACAGCGCCACGCTGATGAAGCCCTCCTGCGCGCCGATCTCCCGGGTTTTCGGCGGAACAAGGAATGTCACCAGGCTGAGCAGCGCCGCCACGACCACAGCAGCGCTGAGCCCCAGCACAGCGGACCATTCTTGCAGGAACAGGGAGATCGCGAGAGCGGGCAGCATACACACGGCAGCCACCCGGAGAATATAGCAGATCAGCCGGAGGATCATTTTATGGTTCATGGTTTGCAGAGTCGTCCTTTCCTGGCGGAATTGGGCTGTATCAGCCCTCCAAAAAGATATCGCTCAAATCATTTATCACGCGGTCGGAATTGGCTACCACGATCACGGTGTCGTCCTTTTCAATGGTGTCGCTGCCCTGGGGGATAATAATGCGCCCCTTCCGGGTCAGGCAGGTGATCAGGATATTCGGCTTCAGCTTGATATCGGCAAGGCGTTTTCCAAGCTGGGGCAGCGCTTTGTTTACCTGGAATTCCAGCGCCTCCACCTTGTCTCCGACAATGCGGTGAAGGGTCAGAGCAGATTCTCCCTTGCGGTTGCCCATTGCCCGCACATACCGCACGATGTCGTTGCAGCACAGGTCCTTGGGGCTGACCACGCAGTCGATGCCCTTCCCGTTCAGCACCTCGCTGTATTCGGTGCGGTTTATCTTGGTAATGACCTTGAACGTTCCCAGAAAATTGGCGTACATGGAAACGATAAGGTTCTCCTCGTCAATGTCTGTCAGCGTGACCACCGCGTCCGCCTGAGCGAGACCTTCGGAGTCCAGCACTGTCTTGTCGGAGCCGTCCGCGTGGATAATGGTGGCCTTCGGCAGCAGCTCCGCCAGCTCCTGGCAGCGTTCCTCGTCGATCTCCACCAGCTTCACGCTGGCGCCGGTATTCAAAAGGCTTTCCGCCAGATAAAAGGCAATGCGGCTGCCGCCGATTATCATAACGTCCTTCACCTTTTTCTGTGCCAGCCCCAGGTTGCGAATGAGCTTTGCCAGATCGCTGGAGGAAGCGGTAAAGGACAGCCTGTCCCCAGGCGCCAGACAGAAATTGCCGTCCGGGATAAAGGCTTCGCCGTTCCGCTCCACGGCACAGATCAGCACCTTTACTTTTACTTTTTTCTGCAGATCCATCAGGGCGGTGCCCGCCAGGGGGCTGCCGTCCCGCAGCTCCACCTCCACGATCTCCACCCGCCCCTTGGCAAAGGAATCCCGCTTCAGGAAGGAAGGGAACTGCAGCAGCCGGAAAATTTCATGGGCGGTGGAATATTCGGGATTGATGACCAGGCTCACCCCCAGCTCTTCCTTCAGAAGGAACAGCTGATGGTAATAATCGGGGTTCCTTACACGGGCAATGGTGTGCTTGCACCCCAGCTTTTTTGCCAGGATGCAGCAGAGAATATTGGTCTCATCGGCGGAGGTGGCGGCGATCAGCAGATCGCTGTTTTCCACATTTGCCATTTTCTGTATCTTCATGGACGCCCCGTTGCCGTGCATCACGCTGACGTCCCAAAACTGCTGGGTTTCCTGCAATACTACTTTGTTGCTGTCGATCACAACGATGTCGTGCCCCTCTCTGGAAAGCTGTACCGCCAGAGCGGACCCCACCTTGCCGTCTCCTACAATCACGATTTTCATAATTTCAATTTCCCTCGGCTCTGTTTAGAAAATGAAGCTTCCAAAAAGCGGAACGGCGGCGAATCCTGCCGCTTTTTCAGATGTCCCGCTAACTGCATATCCTATCATAAATGCCGCCGGTTTTCAGCAGCGCTCAGGATTTTTTTCTTTTATTCCTCCAGCTGGGAAGTGCAGTGGGGGCAGCGGGTGGCGTGCAGGTCGATCTCAGTCTTGCAGAAGGGGCAGGCCTTCGTGGTGGGCTCGGCGGGCTTTTCCTCCGGCTTCCTGCGGAGCTTGTTGATTCCCTTTACCAGCAGGAACAGCACCAGCGCGATGAGCAGGAAGTTGATGACCGCGGCGATAAAAGAGCCATAGCAGAATTGGGCGTCCCCAATGCCGAAGGAAAGGGTGGAAAAGTCCATGCCGCCGGTCAAAAGCCCCAGCAGGGGAGTCAGCATATCGTTGACCAGCGAGTTGACAATGGCGGTAAACGCGCCGCCGATAATAACGCCCACAGCCATGTCCACCACATTGCCGCGCGAAATAAATTCCTGAAATTCCTTTGTGATTTTTTTCATGACAGAAAGCCTCCTTCAATTCCTCGGTTTACGACCATTTTCTCATGCCGCCTCTGGAAAGTCAAGGCAAAAAGCCTATTTTCTGTATAATTGTGAAAAAGAGCCTTATACTAAAAGCAAAACCCAATCAGAAAGGAGCGCGCGATATGAGCCCGAAGGAATTGCTGTATATTGAAGATGCTTTGGGACATGAGAAATTTTTCATGACCCAGTGTCAGGAGGCGATGGGGAAGCTGCAGGATCAGGAGCTGCAGCAGACCGTCCGCCAGATGTACGACAAGCACCAGAAGATTTTCAGCCAGTTTTTCAGCTTAGTCTGAGGAAAGGAAATAAGCAATGGACGATAAGAACATCATGGAAAACCTGCTGCTGACGGAAAAAGGCGTGTGCGACCTGTTCCTTCACGGCACTATCGAATCCAACACGGCAAACGTTCACCAGACCTTTAACTCCGCTTTGAACGATTCCCTGTGTATGCAGGACGAGATCTACAAGACCATGTCCCAAAAGGGCTGGTACCCCACCGAGCAGGCGCAGGAGCAGCAGATCCAAAAGGTCAAGCAGAAGTTTTCCCAGCAGGGAAACTGAGCAAAGGCATAATTTGAAAAAGGGCTTCCGGGAAATCGGAAGTCCTTTTTCTGTCCTCTTCTGATTTGTCAGGGCTGTTCCCCCGGCAGGTAGGGGGTGCAGCCGCCGGCGATTTCCGGCTTGTTTGCCATGCTGTCCGCTTCCGTGATCTCCCGAATGACCCGGCAGGGGTTCCCGGCGGCAAAGGAGCGGGGCGGTACGTCTCTTGTCACCACGCTGCCCGCGCCGATGACGCAGCCGTCTCCAATGGTCACGCCGGGGCAGACCACCACGTTAGCGCCGAACCAGCAGTCGTTTCCAATGACCACAGGCTTTGCGTAGCAGAGGTGCCCAGGCTGACCGTCCTGCTTCTTCATTGCCCGCCGTTCCTCCGGCAGCATGGGGTGGACGGGGGTGACGATGGTCACGTTGGGACCAAAATTGCAGTTGTCCCCGATGGTCACCAGCGCGTCGTCCTGCACGGTGAAATTGAAATTCGCAAAAAAGTTTTTGCCGATTTTCGTATGCTTCCCGTAGTGAAAAGCGATGGGACCCTGAATGCGCCCATTTTCCCCGAACTCCCCGATGATCTCATGGAGGATTTGGTCCCGCTTTTCATATTCGTTCTCATGGGTGGCGTTAAAATCCACATTCAGGTTGTGGGTCTTCAGCTTGATCGCCACCAGCTCCGGGTCGCCGGGGGAAAAGAGCTTCCCCGCAAAAATTTTTTCTTCTTCTTTCACCGCCATTGTAAAACTCCTCCTTTGACAGCTTGATTATGGTACGAATGAAAACTGCTTTAGAATTTTTCCAGATAGTAGCAGCTTCGCTGTTGCCATGATAGCATAGGCGCGTGGAAATGACAAGTGCGGACAGGGCTTTTTTCAAAACGGTGCTGCAATTTCAAAAGGCAAAAATTTATTGTAAAACGATAAATTTTTATTGACAAATTGGGACCAGCGTGGTATACTCTCCTTAAAACAGCAAGGAGGTTTTTTTATGAAGCTGAAAACTTTGTCTATTCGCTTAAAGGTGGTTCTGGTCGGCGTGGCTCTGTGCGGGCTCGTGGTATACGGGTGGTTCTTTCCACAGCTCGGTCGTTCCATCGTCCATAGCATGCCGGAATTTTCCTACTGCTATTACCCCTGGCTGATCTTGTTGTGGGTCACGGGCGTGCCGTGCTACGCGGCGCTGGCGCTGGGCTGGCGGATCGCCTGCAATATCGGGAAGGGCTGCGCCTTCACCCTGGAAACCGCCGGGCTGCTGCGTTGGATATCCCGCCTTGCGGTGGCGGACGCGCTTTTCTTCCTGGCAGCGAATGTTGTCTATCTGTTCCTCAATATGAACCACCCCGGTATTGTGCTGTGCTCCCTGCTGGTGGCGTTTGCCGGAGCCGCCGTGTCCGTGGCGTGCGCCGGGCTTTCCGATTTGGTAAAGCGGGCGCACGAGCTTCAGGAGCAGTACGATCTGACGATTTAATGGGGCAGAAGGTAATATCAGAAAGGGAAGTGGTTATCCATATGGAAGACGAGATCATTTTTAATATCGACGTCATGCTGGCAAAGCGGAAAATGAGCGTGACAGAGCTTTCAGAGCGGGTGGGGATCACCATGGCGAATATCTCCATTTTGAAAAACGGCAAGGCAAAGGCGCTGAAGGTCTCCACTCTGGCAAAGCTGTGCAGGGCGCTCCAGTGTCAGCCGGGAGATTTGCTGGAATACCGGCAGAAAGAAGGCGGCTGAAGGTGCATTTTTCCTTTATGATGTTCTTTGTCCCCCTTTTCGCCCTTTTGCTGGTTGGGGCGGTCCTGTGCCTGGTGATTGGTATTCGGAAGAAGAGAGAGGGCTTGCTGATCCTTTCGGTCTGCGGGTTCCTGCTTCTGCTGGCGGCATGGGTGCTGCTGGGGTACTTCCTCACAAGAATGTAAAATCGGATATGGCGATAGGAAAAATATGTTCCCCGGTCTGGCGGGGGACATATTTTTTCTCTTTTTCCCACGCCGAAATTTATTGACAGTGATGGTCTGGTCTTTTATAATATTTTACAAGAAATCCTGCTGGGAAACGGGAGCGGGAGGGAAGAAAGGAAAGTGGTCAAGCGTATGAAATTGCTGGTGATCGGCGGTGTTGCCGCCGGAACGAAAGCGGCGGCAAAGTTTAAGCGGGAGAACCGCGCGGCACAGGTGACGCTGCTCTCGAAAAGTGAAGATATTTCCTATGCCGGCTGCGGCTTGCCCTACTATGTGGGCGGCGCGATCGAGGACAGGAGTGAGCTGATCGTCAACACGCCGCAGAAGTTTCAGGCTCTCACAGGGGTGGAGGTGCTGACACGCCGGGAAGCGGTGAAGGTGCACCCTCAGAAAAAGCAGGTGGAAGCGAAAAACCTTGCCACCGGCGAAACGGAGCTCTATGAATATGACTCCCTGGTGATTGCCACAGGCGCTTCCCCGGTAGTTCCGCCGGTAGAGGGCATAAACCTGCCCGGCGTGTTCCAGGTGCGCACCCCGGAGGACGCCGTTTCCATGCGGGACTATCTGGACGCGAACAACGTCAAGAAAGCCGTGGTGGTGGGCGGCGGCTTTATCGGGCTGGAAATGGCGGAAAACCTGCTGGCGAAGGGCATTTCTCCCACCGTGGTGGAATTTACCTCCCAGGTAATGCCGGGTGTGCTGGACCCGGAAATGGCAGCCTACGTGAAGAAGCATCTTCAGTCTGCTGGCGTGCGGGTGCTGACCGGCACGAAAGCCGAAGCCGTTCTAGGCGAGGGCAAGGTGGAGGCTGTCCGTACCAGCGGCGGCAATCTGCCCTGCAGCGCGGTGGTTTTCTCCGTGGGCGTTCGCCCCAATACAAAGTTTTTAGAGGATTCCGGCATCGCTATGGAGCACGGTGTCATCATGGTAGACGAGCGGCTGCGCACCAATGTGGCGGATATCTATGCCGCCGGGGACTGCGCCATGGTGAAGAACCGGCTCACGGGTAAGCCCCAGTGGTCCCCCATGGGCTCCTCCGCCAATCTGGAGGGGCGCACGCTGGCTCAGGCGCTGGCAGGGGAGGACAAAACCTATCCCGGCGTGCTGGGCACGGCGGTCTGCAAGCTGCCGGGCTTGAACTGCGGCAAAACAGGTCTTACCGAGCAGGCGGCAAAGGACGCGGGCTACGACGTGGAGACCGCTTTGATGGTCACCGATGACAAGGCTCACTATTATCCCGATTCCTCTTTCTTCATCATCAAGCTGATTGCCGACAGGAACACCCGCACCCTGCTGGGTGTGCAGGTTTTGGGACCCGGCGCGGTGGATAAGCTCGTTGACCTGGGCGTGCTGGGAATTTCCGCGAACCTGAAGCTTTCCGATTTTGAAAATCTCGATCTGGCGTATGCGCCGCCGTTCTCCACCGCGATACACCCCTTTGTGCAGGCGGTGTACGTGCTGGAAAATAAGCTGGACGGCGTGATGACCAGCATGACCCCCGCTCAGTACGCCGCCGGAGCGGCAGATGGTTACACTGTGCTGGACGTGAACCCCCAGCCTGCCATTCGCGGCGCAAAATATATCGACCTTGCCTCTGTGAACGGACCCATCGAGGGCATTGGCAAGGACGAAAAGCTGTTGCTGGTCTGCGCCAAGGGCAAACGGGCGTATTTCCTGCAGAACCGCCTGAAGAACTTTGGCTATACCAATACCGTGGTGCTGGAAGGCTCCACCTTCTTTAACGACGTCCGGGTCAAATCCCAGGGGGCGGCGGTGCCGCCGGAGGAAGTCACCCGGGTGAAAGGGCTGGGCTTCCTGTGGGATAAGCGCACGCCCGATTGCTTCAACGGACGCGTGATTACCAGAAATGGCAAAATCACTGCCGACGAAATGCGCGCTATCACCGAAGCCGCGGAGCAGTTCGGCAGCGGCGAGGTCGCCATGACCTCCCGCCTTACCATGGAAATCCAGCACGTGCCCTTTGACAATATCGAGCCCCTGCGGGAGTATCTGCAGGCGGCTGGCTTGGAAACCGGCGGCACCGGCTCTAAGGTCCGCCCCGTGGTGTCCTGCAAGGGCACTACCTGCCAGTACGGCCTGATCGACACCTTCGCCCTCAGCGAAGAAATACATGAGCGCTTCTTCCACGGCTATGCGGGTGTCAAGCTGCCCCACAAGTTCAAAATTGCCGTGGGCGGCTGCCCCAATAACTGCGTCAAGCCCGATTTGAACGACCTGGGCGTCATTGGTCAGAAAGTGCCGGAAATCGATTTTGACAAGTGCCGGGGCTGTAAGGTCTGCCAGGTGGAGAACGCCTGCCCCATCAATGTGCCCGTGATAAAGGACAGCAAGGTGGTCATCGACGATACCGCCTGCAACCACTGCGGACGCTGCGTGGGCAAGTGCCCCTTCAAGGCGGTGGAGGGCTTCACCTCCGGCTACCGCATCTATATCGGCGGCCGCTGGGGCAAAAAGGTTGCCCACGGTCGGTATCTGGATAAGGTCTTTACCGATAAGGACGAGGTGCTGGACGTGATCGAAAAGGCGATCCTGCTGTTCCGGGAACAGGGCGTCACCGGCGAGCGCTTTGCCGACACCATTGCCCGGCTGGGCTTTGAAAACGTACAGGAGCAGCTGCTTTCCGACGACCTGCTCAGCAGAAAGCAGGAAAACCTTTCCGCCCAGAAGCACATGAAGGGCGGCGCGACCTGCTAAATCAAGCCAGATGGCGCAAGCTTGAGCCGCGCTGTCCGGCAAGGAGGGACTTTTATGACCCAAAGCACAATAGGCTTTCTCGGCGCGGGGAATATGGGCGGCGCGCTGGCTCGTGCCGTTCGCCGTGCCCAGCCGGACGCGGATATCCTGCTCTGCAACGCCCACCGGGAGACCGCACAGGCGCTGGCGCAGGAGATCGGCGGCAGGGCGGCTGCCATGGAGGACATTGCGCGGACCTGCGAGACCATCTTCCTGGGCGTAAAGCCCAACCTGATCGCTGACCTGCTGGACAGTTTGGCTCCCCAGCTTGCCCGGCGGGATACGCAGCCGCTGCTCATTTCCATGGCGGCAGGCGTTTCGCTGGAGGAAATGGAACAGCGGGCGGGCGGCGCCCCAGTTATTCGCATTTTGCCCAATACCCCCGTGGCGATTGGAAAGGGCGTGACGCTGTACACGTTGGGCAGTAAAGCAGACGGCAGGGGCAGGGAAACCTTTGCCGGGCTGTTATCCGCTTCGGGCAGCCTGATCGAGGTTCCCGAAGCCCAGATGAAAGCGGCTGGCGTGGTTGCCGGCTGCGGTCCCGCCTTTGTGGACCTTTTTCTGGAAGCTCTGGCGGACGGCGGGGTATACTGCGGCTTGCCCAGAAGCTTGTCGCTCCGTCTGGCGGCGGAAATGACCGCCGGAGCGGCGGCGCTGGCAGTGGAAACAGGCGCCCACCCCGGCGCGCTGAAGGACGCGGTCTGTTCCCCGGGGGGCAGCACCATTCGCGGTGTGAGAAAGCTGGAGGAAAAGCAGCTCCGCAGCGCTGTGATGGAAGCGGTGCTTGCAAGCGCCGGGAAAGAATAAAAGACAAGAAAGCAGAACGGAGCGGTCACCCGCTCCGTTTTTTGTAAAATTTTATTTACAATTTGGGAACCGCCGTTGAAAACCTCTTTTGAAGCCGATATAATGATGGCAAAGGGAGTGAAGCTCATGTGGATGGTTTTTGCGTTATTGTCCGCCGTATTTGCGGCCCTTACGTCGATTTTAGCCAAGGTCGGCATTGACGGGGTAAATTCTCACCTTGCCACGGCGATCCGCACGTTGGTCGTAGTGGGAATGTCCTGGGGCATGGTGTTTTTGACCCATTCTCAAAGCGGGCTTTCCGAAATCAGCAGGAAAAGCTGGATTTTCCTGATCCTTTCCGGCTTGGCGACAGGCGCTTCCTGGCTGTGCTATTATTACGCGCTCCAGCAGGGGGACGCCTCCAAGGTGGTGCCCATCGACAAGCTCAGTGTGGTGATCACGCTGGTGCTGGCGTTCATTTTTCTCCACGAGCAGTTTACCTGGAAATCCCTTCTGGGCAGCGTCCTTATTACAGGCGGCACCCTGCTGATGGTGCTGTAAATCTTGATAACAAATAAAACCCCAGCCGTTCGCACTCTTGTCGGACGGCTGGGGTTTTTGTGCCCGCGAAAGAAAACGGCGGCGCCGGAGCTTTGCCTAAAAATAAAAAAAGAAAAATTTTTTTTATTTTTGAGGGAACGAACTCTCTCATCTGCGTTCCAATAGGGAGTCAATCTATATTATTGAGCCGGAAAGAAGAATAGCGCGCCGCTCCCAAGAAGCGCCGCCATATCGCCGCCGTATCAAATCAAAAAGCCACCGATTGCCCGGTGGCTTTTCTCATCTCGTTTTCAGGCTTTCCTCGATCATGCGGAGAAAATAGCGGTGCACCGTCGTGTCCTCTGTCAGCTCCGGGTGAAACGATGTTGCCAGCTGGTTCCCCTGCCGCGCGGCGACAATATTTCCCTGCACCGTGGAAAGAGGCTCCGCCGCGCCCCATACCCGTTCGATATAGGGCGCGCGAATGAACACCATGGGGATTTTCCCAGCGTCCGCGAATGCTTCCTCTGTGCGGAAGCTGCCCAACTGCCGCCCGTAGGCGTTCCGTTTGGCGCAGATTTCCATGGTGGCAAGGTGCTTTTCCTCGTCCCCTGAGATTTCCTGCGCCAGCAGGATCAGCCCCGCGCAGGTGCCGAACACGGGCAGCCCCTGTTCGATTTTTTCCCGCAGCGGGGAAAACAGCCCCAGCTCCCGCAGCAGCTTGCCCATCACCGTGCTTTCCCCGCCGGGCAGGATCAAGCCGTCCATGGGCTGCTCCAAATCCCGGCTCTGCCGAAGCTCGAACCAGTCCACACCCAGCCGGGACAGCACCTGCTCGTGCTCCAGAAACGCCCCCTGCACTGCCAGAACGCCGACCCTCATTGTCCGCGCTCCGACATGAGCATCGCGATCTCCTGCTCGTTGATGCCCACCATGGCTTCTCCCAGATCCTCCGAAAGCTCCGCCAGCAGCTTCGGGTCCTGATAATTTGTCACCGCCTGTACGATAGCGGCTGCCCGCTTTTCTGGGTTGCCGGACTTGAATATCCCCGACCCCACAAACACGCCCTCCGCGCCCAATTGCATCATCAGCGCGGCGTCCGCCGGGGTCGCCACGCCGCCGGCTGCAAAGTTCACCACCGGCAGCTTGCCGTTTTCGTGGACATACTGTACCAGCTCATAAGGGACCTGCAGCTGCTTGGCAGCTTCATACAACTCATCAGCGCTCATGGAAACAAGACGGCGGATCTCGCTCTGCATTTTCCGCATGTGCCGCACCGCCTGCACCACGTCTCCCGTGCCGGGTTCGCCCTTGGTGCGGATCATGGAAGCGCCCTCCTGAATGCGCCGCAGCGCTTCGCCCAAATCCTTTGCGCCGCAGACAAAGGGCACCTGAAATTTATTTTTGTCGATGTGGTACACATCATCGGCAGGGGAGAGGACCTCGCTTTCGTCGATGTAATCTATCTCGATGGCTTCCAATATCTGCGCCTCCGCGAAATGCCCGATCCGGCACTTTGCCATGACGGGAATGGACACCGCCACCTGAATGCCTTTTATCATTTTCGGGTCGCTCATGCGGGAAACGCCCCCTGCCGCCCGAATGTCGGCAGGAATGCGTTCCAGCGCCATCACGGCGCAGGCCCCGGCTTTCTCAGCGATCTTTGCCTGCTCCGGCGTGGTGACGTCCATAATGACGCCGCCCTTCAGCATTTGCGCCAGGTTCCTGTTCAACTCTGCTCTGTTTTTCATGTACAGCCCTTCTTTCTGCAAATTTTTCTTGACAAAGCCTCTGTTTTTTATCATACTCAAATCTGAACTGATGGAAATATCCATTTTGCGAAAAAAAGACCAGACCAGATGGAGGGACTATGCTGACTTATTCTCTGGGGGACCGGGGCAGGCTCCCGGTTTACGAATTTTTATACCGCAGCATTCGGGAGGATATTCTCTCCGGCAAGCTGCGGGCAGGGGAAAAGCTGCCGCCGAAGCGGGGGCTGGCGGAGCACCTGGGCGTCAGCGTCATGACCGTGGAGAATGCCTACGCCCAGCTTTTGTTGGAAGGCTATCTTTATGCCGAACAGCGCCGGGGCTATTATGTCTGCGCGTTGGAGCAGCCCGCGAAAAGCCGCCCCCCGCAGCCGGTTCCCCGGAGCACCCCGTCCCCGGAGCAGGAAGAAAGAGCATGGTTTGCCGATCTGAAAACAAATTACACCCCCCAGGGACAGTTCCCTTTTTCCGTCTGGGCAAAGCTCATGCGGGAGGTGCTGACCGAGCGGGACCGTTCCCTTTTGAAGCCCATGCCGGGGCGCGGGCTGCTAACGCTGCGGAAAGCCATCGCCGGATATCTGGATTCCTTCCGCGGCATGACCGTCCTCCCGGAGCAGATCGTCATAGGCGCGGGCACGGAATTCCTTTACAGCCTGCTGGTGCAGCTTCTGGGCAGGGAAAGGCGCTTTGCCGTGGAGGACCCCGGCTATGCCAGGATTTCCCAGGTCTACCGGGCAAACGGCGCCGATTGCGTTGCCGTCCCGCTGGACGGGCAGGGGCTTTCCGTGGAGGGGCTGCGGCGGCAGGGGGCGGAGATCGCCCATCTGTCGCCCAACCACCATTTTCCCACCGGCGCGGTGACCCCGGCCTTCCGGCGGCGGGAACTGCTTTCCTGGGCGGAGGAAAGCCCCAGCCGGTACCTCATTGAAGACGATTACGACAGCGAATTCCGTTTTTCCGGCAAGCCCGTGCCCACCGTCCAGAGCATTGACCGCGCCGGGAAGGTCATCTATATCAACACATTTTCCAAAACCCTGACCCCTGCGATCCGTATCAGCTATCTGGTGCTGCCCCCGGCGCTTTCCCGGCGGTTCACGGAACAGCTTGGCTTTATATCCTGCACTGTGCCCAGCTTTGAACAGCTGACGCTGGCAAAATTCATTTCAGGCGGATATTTTGAATCCCATCTTGCCCGCACCCGGCATTTTTACCGCCGCCAGCGGGACGCCATGATCCGGGCGATCCGGGAAAGCCCGCTGGGCGGCAGGTGCGGCATTCGGGAAGCCGACGCCGGGCTGCACTTCCTGCTGGAAACCGATTCGCCTTACTCCGACACGGAGTTGACCCGCCGCGCCGCTACGCTGGGCGTGCAGGTCTCCTGCCTGTCCCAATACTATCTTCACAGGGAGGACGCGCCTTCCGGCTGTCTGGTCATCAATTATTCCGGCGTGGAGGAAGCCGTCATGGGGGAAGCTGCCCGGCGGCTGGCACAGGCGGCGTTTGGCGCGAAAGCATGAAAAATGCGGGGAAAACAGGGAAGACTAGCAAAGATTCTATAGGCGGAAAGGAGGAAGCGTCATGACGCATTTTTGGGACACCGGGTTTACCATTCCGGCGGGCATGGGCTTTTCGCTGTTCGGCGCGGGGCATTTTGCGTGGCTTGTTCTTTGGGTCGTTTTGTGCGCCGTGCTGGGGGCATTTTACCGGCGCTGGAACGACCGCAAGCGGCTCACCTGCCGCCGGGTTTTGGCGGCGCTGCTTTTACTAGACGAGCTGTTCAAGGTGGTCTCTACCACGGCGACAGGGCGTTTCCGCCCGGATTTTCTCCCCCTGCACCTGTGCAGCATCAATATTTTCCTGATCCTATGGGACGCGATCCGCCCCTCGGAATCCCTTTGGGAAATTCTTTACGCGGTCTGCCTGCCAGGCGCGTTTTTCGCCCTGCTTTTTCCCGGCTGGGCGTATCTGCCCCTGTGGAACGGCTTGTGTATCCACAGCTTTACCGCCCATATCCTGCTGTTCCTTTATCCGTTCCTGCTGATATGTGGCGGCTTCCAGCCCAGGTTTTCCCGTTTTTGCAGGCTGCTGCCCCTGTGCCTTTTGGCGGTGGCTGGGGTCTATTGTTTTAACCAAAAGTTCGGCACGAATTTCATGTTCCTCAGCTATGCCGGCACGGGGAATCCCCTGTCCCTCTTTGAAAGCTGGCTGGGGAACCCCGGCTATCTGGTGGGCATTCCCGTTCTCTGTGCCCTTTGCTGGGCGGTGCTCTATGGGGGAAGGGCGGTGCTGCTGCGCTGCCTTTCCCGGAAATAGCGCTGGACAACCCCCGCTTCCTCGTGTACAATAAAAAAGGATCGGAGGAGCGTGCATGAAGATTTTTTATCAGGGTCTGTGTGTCAGAAACGCGGAAAGCGCCGACTGCCCACAGCTTGCCAGCTGGTGGAACGACGGCAAGATCATGGCGCACGCCGGGTTCCCCAATGGGCTGGGGACAACAGCAGAACAGGTACAGGAGCAGATCAAAAGCGACAGCGACAGGACGAAGCGACGGCGGATGATCGAGAACAACGGCTTTGCCATTGGCGAGATGTCTTATTATGACCGCGGCGGTCAGGTGGCGGAAATCGGTATCAAAATATGCGATACCCGGTACCGGGAAAAGGGCTTGGGCAGGGTCGTTCTGAGTATGTTAATGAAAGAACTGTTTTCCATGGGCTATACAAAAATTATTCTGGATACGAACCTGAAGAACACCCGGGCGCAACACGTGTATGAGCTGCTGGGCTTTCAAAAGGTCAGGGTGAATGTGGATTCCTGGACAGATCAGGTGGGGGAGCTGCAATCCTCGGTAGATTACGCCCTGACCCGGAAGGATTTTGTGGACTGGACGATGGAATAGACGCGGCGCAGGTATTTACCGAAGAAAGAGGGAGAAAAATGGAATGGTACCAGGATTATTCCTTTGTCCTAAAGCTTTTTGAAAAGGGCGAAAGCGTCGATGAGTCGACCTTCTATTTTGAGTCCGACCCGGAGCAGACAGTGCACTATCTCGGCTATCTTCCGCAATACGAAAAGCCCTATTGGGCGGGCTATTGCGATGTGCCGGACGGGTGCGAGTTTTTCACGGCAAAGGAACTGTTCGAGGCAAAAATTTATGATGGAAAATCGCTCAAAGACAGATGGGACGATGTGGTTTTGACAGAGCTGGGCATGGTGCCCGTGGAAATCTTGTCTTTTGCGGAATATGAAACATCGGAGGGGACAGTATGAATCGGGAAAACAAACGCAGACAGTACGAAAAGGGTTATTATCAGACCCACGCCTGCAACGAGACCTTTACCTGCAAGAACTGCGGGCGGGAGGTGGTGCCGGGCGGGGCGGGCAGCGACCACAGGAACCACTGCCCCAACTGTCTCCATAGCCTGCACGTGGACAACGAGCCGGGGGACAGGGAGTCCGACTGCGGCGGGATCATGGAGCCCATCGCCGTCTGGGTGCGCAATAACGGCGAATGGGCGATCATTCACCGCTGCCGCCGGTGCGGGCATCTCAGCTCCAACCGTGTCCTGGCGGACGACAACCCCATGAAGCTCATGTCCATTGCCTTAAAGCCCCTGACGAATCCGCCCTTTCCGTTGGAGCGCATTGAAGAGCTGACCGCCTCCATGGGCGGCGAGGGCAGCCTGCCAAAACGCTCAAAGCAGGAGGACGAAACATTATGAAGCTTTTATTCGTTCGTCACGGCGACCCGGATTATTCCATCGACTCCCTGACCGAAAAGGGGAAAAGAGAGGTCGAATACTTATCGGAGCGGCTGGTGAAGATCCCTGCCGCCGCCTATTTCTGCTCGCCGCTGGGACGGGCAAAGGATACCGCCCGCCCCACGCTGGAAAAGCTGGGGCGCACCGCCACGGAATGCCGGTGGCTCCGGGAATTTGAGGGCAGGATCGAGCGCCCTGACCGCACCAGGGAAAATTTTCTCTGCTGGGACTGGCTCCCCCAGGACTGGATCCGGGACCCCAAGCTGTTTTCCCAGCGCGAATGGCTGCAAAATGAGGTCATGGCGGCGGGGAATGTTGCGGAGGAATACCGCTGGGTAATAGAAAACTTCGATGAGCTTCTGAGCCGTTATGGTTACCACCGGGACGGTGAGCTTTACCGGGCGGAGCAGGGAAACAACGATACGCTGGTATTCTTTTGCCATTTCGGTGTGGAATGCGTGCTGCTCAGCCATTTGCTGAATGTGTCGCCCATGATCTTGTGGCACGGCTTTGTAGCTGCGCCCTCCTCGGTGACCACCGTGATCACAGAGGAGCGCCGAAAGGGGATCGTCAGCTTCCGGGTCAATGCGTTCGGAGATATTTCCCACCTCTATGCCCACGGCGAACCCCCGGCATTTGCCGCCCGGTTCAGCGAATGCTATGAAAACGAGGGAGAACGCCTGGACTGACCTTTTCTAAAATTTTGCCACGCTGTGCCGATGTGCCAGCGTGGCTTTTCGTTTCTTGAAGCGGAGGTTATACAAAACTAACTAAAAGAAAAAAGAGCTTTTGTACGCTCTGCTGAAAATACGGCAGGAAGAAAAAATTCCGGGAAAATCTCTTGACAGAAGCTGACAACGGGAATAAAATATCCTTGAAAGTTAGCAAAAGCTAACTGGTTTTTGAGCCGTTGGTTAGCGATAACTAATCCGAAAAGAAAGGAAGACCTTGTATGCCATTGACCCTGGCGGCAGTTGGAGAGAAAAATATCATCAAAAAGGTGGGGGGCAGCCCCAATGTGAAAAAGCATTTGGAGAACCTCGGCTTCGTGGCAGGCAGCCCGGTCACCGTCATCACCGCGCTGGGCGGCAGTGTGATCGTCAATGTCAAGGAAGCCCGTGTGGCGATCAGCCGTGAAATGGCGCAGAAAATCATTGTTTGAAGCGGGGGTTTTACAGGGTTGGCTGCAATTTTTAGATCGGCGCAAAGGCAGAGCGTCCATTCCGGCGCCTGCCATGCAATCATATCATTCCATAAAGGAGGGAATCAGATGAACACGTTGCGGGAAGCAAAGGTCGGCGATACCGTACGGGTGCTGAAGCTCCACGGCGAGGGCGCCGTCAAGCGCAGGATCATGGATATGGGGATCACCAGGGGCGTGGAGGTACATATCCGCAAGGTCGCTCCCCTGGGGGACCCGGTGGAGGTCACCGTCCGCGGATACGAGCTTTCCATTCGGAAAGCCGATGCGGAAATGATTGAGACCGAAGCTCTGTAAATCATTGCGCAAGCGGGGGAGACCCTGCCAATTTTTGAACCGTCAGTTAGTCTTGACTATCTGATTTTGAGGAAAGAGAGGAACCCAGCATGAAACTGAGAATCGCCCTTGCGGGCAATCCCAACAGCGGAAAAACCACGCTGTTCAACGCGCTCACCGGCTCCAACCAGTTTGTGGGAAACTGGCCCGGCGTTACCGTGGAGAAAAAGGAAGGCAAGCTGAAAAAGCACGAAGACGTGATCATCACGGACCTTCCTGGCATTTACTCCCTGTCTCCCTATACGCTGGAGGAGGTAGTGGCAAGAAATTACCTGATTGGCGAACGTCCCGACGCGATTTTGAACATCGTGGACGGCACCAATCTGGAACGCAACCTGTACCTCACCACCCAGCTGACCGAGCTCGGCATTCCCGTGGTCGTTGCCATCAATATGATGGACCTGGTGAAGAAGAACGGGGACAAGATCGATCTTTCAGAGCTTTCCAAGGAGCTGGGCTGCAAAATTGTGGACATCTCCGCCCTGAAAGGGACAGGTATTTCAGAAGCCGCGGAAGCAGCCATTGCGGCGGCGCGCTCCGCGAAAACCGTGCCCATGCACACCTTCTCCGGCGCGGTGGAGCACGCCCTTGCCCATATCGAGGAAGCGGCGGTGCACGAAATGCCCGCCGAGCAGCAGCGCTGGTACGCCATCAAGATATTTGAGCGTGACGACAAGGTGCTGGAGCAGCTGAAGATCCCGGAAGCCGCCCGCAAGCATATCGAAGAGGATATCCAGGCGGCGGAAACGGAGCTGGACGACGATGCCGAAAGCATTATCACCAACGAGCGCTACCTCTACATTTCTTCTCTGCTGAAGGGCTGCTACCACAGGAAAAACGCAGGTCAGCTTTCCGTGTCCGACAAAATCGACAAGGTGGTCACCAATCGGTTTTTGGGTCTGCCCATTTTTGTGGCAGTCATGTTCCTGGTGTACTACCTTGCCATGGTGACAGTGGGCACGGCTGCCACAGACTGGGCAAACGACGGTCTGTTCGGCGACGGCTGGCACCTGTTTGGGATCGGCACCTCCGCTTATGAGGAAGCAGCCGAAGCCTATGGCGACAGCGACCAGATCATAGACGCTTTTGCAGCCGAATACGGCGACGGTTCTATTTCCGAAGCGCTGGACGCGGAAGCTGAGAGCTACACCGAAGAAGGCGCGAAAGCGTCGCTGGAAGCCCTGGTGACCGCCACCCCGGAGGACGCCAGCGTGACCTATGAAATAGAAGACGAGGAAACGCTGGAGGTCACCGAAATATCCGGCACCGGCAAGGCGGAGCTGACTGCCGCCGTAAATGAGTATCTCAACACGGACTACAAGGAAGCTTACGGCGCTCCCGATACCGCCGCCTATGGCGTGTGGGTGCCCGGCATTCCGACTTTGGTGGAAAGCGGGCTTGTCTCCCTGAACTGTGCGGATTGGCTGCAGGGGCTGATTCTGGACGGCGTGGTGGCAGGCGTTGGCGCCGTGCTGGGCTTTGTGCCCCAAATGCTGGTGCTGTTCCTCCTGCTGGCGTTTTTGGAAGCCTGCGGCTATATGTCCCGTATCGCTTTCGTGCTGGACAGGGTGTTCCGCAAATTCGGGCTTTCCGGGAAATCCTTTATCCCCATGCTGATCGGCTCCGGCTGCGGCGTACCCGGCATTATGGCGTCCCGAACCATTGAAAACGAGCGAGACCGCCGTATGACCATCATGACCACCACCTTTATCCCGTGCAGCGCCAAGCTGCCCTTTATCGGCATGATCGCCGGGGCGGTGTTCGGCGGCTCCGCCTGGGTGGCAACCTCCGCTTACTTTATCGGCATAGCTTCCATCATCGTATCCGGCATTATGCTGAAGAAAACAAAGATGTTCGCCGGGGACCCCGCACCCTTTGTCATGGAGCTGCCTGCCTACCATCTGCCCACGGTGGGCAATGTGCTGCGCTCCATGTGGGAGAGGGGCTGGTCCTTCATCAAGAAAGCAGGCACGATCATTCTGCTGTCCACCATTCTGGTGTGGTTCACCACTTATTTTGGCGTGGTAGACGGCACGTTCCGCATGCTGTCTGAGGAGGAGATCAACTATTCGATCCTCGCCGCCACCGGCAACGGGATCGCGTGGGTCTTCGCGCCCCTTGGCTGGGGCAACTGGCAGGCGGCTGTGGCGTCTATCACAGGGCTGATCGCAAAAGAGAACATTGTGGGTACGCTGGGCATTTTGTACGGCGGCTCCGGCAATGTGTGGGCAGCCTTTGCCGCCGCCTTTACCGGCGTGGGCGCCTATTCGTTCCTGGCGTTCAACCTGCTGTGCGCCCCTTGCTTTGCCGCCATCGGCGCCATCAAGCGGGAAATGAACAGCGCCAAATGGACATGGTTTGCCATCGGCTATCAGTGCGGCTTTGCCTATGTGGTATCGCTGATGATCTACCAGATCGGCTCGGCGTTTACCGGGAATTTGAATGTGATCGGGCTTGTCGCCGCTCTGGCGCTCCTTGCCGGAATGCTGTACCTGCTGTTCCGTCCCTATCGGGAATCCAACCGCTTGACTGCCGTCAAGGCAAACTGATATCAGGAAAGGGGGATTTTTCCATGCTGAGCTGGCTTGCCGCAAACTGGGGAACGCTTCTCGTCGGCGCTGTTTTACTGCTGATCGTCGCTGCCGTTCTGGTTTCCCTGAGAAAGCAGAAGCGGGCGGGGGGCTGCGCCGGTTGTTCCGGCTGCTCCGGCGGCTGTTCGGGCTGTTCGTCCTGTGGCGGCCGTCCCGTGCAGTCAAAAAAGCCTTTCCCAAAGCGTTCTTAAAAATAAGTGCATTGCATTTTCTCCTGATAAGATTTTTACAAAAACGACCGAAAACCCGGGGACACTTGCCGTCGCCCGGGTTTTCGGTCGCTTTTTGATTGAGAAATAGTTCAGGAGGATCAAAACCCAAAATAGCTCAGCATTCCGTTGTAGATCCCCTGCGCAAAGCCCCTGGGGTCGTCCCGCAGCTTCTGGGCGTCTGCGGCGTTGCTCAGATAGGCGAGCTCCACCAGCACGGCGGGCATTCGGGTACGGCGCAGCACATAGAGGGAGGGGTTGACCCGCACGCCGTTGTCCCGTGTGCCCACCTCGGCGACCAGCCCGTTTAAGATATGCTGCGCCAGCCAGTAGGACTGTGTGTTTTCCTGATAAACGTACACCTCACTGCCATTGATGGCGGGGTTTGTGTTGGAATTGCAGTGAATGCTGACGAAATAATCGGCGGGCCAGGAATTTGCCGCATTTACCCGTGCCTGCAAACTGGTGGAATTGTTGGTGCCCAGGATCGTGTCCGGCGTAGGGCGGGAGAGCCGGGCGATGAACCGCGGGTCGTCGTTCAGGAGCTGGGCAAGGTAGAGTCCCACCTCAAAGTTTACGTCCTGTTCCACAAGCCCGTTGCCCACTGCCCCGGTGTTGTGCCCTCGCGGGTTGTGTCCCTGATCGACATAAATACGGATTGGCATGGCGACCGCCTCCTGATAGTCTTTCTTTCATAGTATGTTGCCGGGCGAATCTATGTGAAATCCATTTTCAGAGCTTGATTTTTCTCTCTGCCCTCCGTATACTGAACTCAAGGGGGGAGCGTTGTGGAACGATCTGTTGTCTCGCTCGAAACGATGGCGGAACTGGTGCTGAAATTCGGCTTTCTGCCGCTGCTGAAAAATGATATCCCGGGCTTTTCTGTGGAGGAGCACACGCCGCGGGAATACTGGTTTGCCGAGGACAGGGACGGACCGTGGGAGTGGAAGGGTCCCGTCATTCAGCGCACAGGCTGCGCCTATGGGAAGTTTTTCGGAGGGAAGGCGGGGTTCATCACCAGAGAATGGTACCCGGACTTTGCCAATTACCGCCGGGACGGCTATGATTTTGACGCCCGCTTTGAGGACGGGCTTGCTTCCATGGGGGACAAGCTGACCTATGACATTCTGGAAAGCTGCGGCAGCCTGCTGTCCGGCGAATGGAAAAAGGCGGGCGGCTTTGGCAAGCACGGGCGCAAGGGCTTTGACACCATACTGACCCGCCTGCAAATGCAGGGCTATGTCGTCACTACCGACTTTGAATACCGCCATGACGCCAACGGTCGCCGGTACGGCTGGGGCGTGGGCAGGTATTCCACCCCGGAAGCCCACTTCGGCACGGAGTTTACCGACAAGGTCTATGCCCGCACCCCGGAGGAATCCGGGCAGCGCCTGATGGAATATCTTTCCAGCCTGCTGCCGGAGCTTTCCCCCCAGCAGATGAAGAAGCTGATTCGATAGGGACGAGCCGCCCTCTGTCTTGCGCTCCGACTGTCTTTTCCGCCAGCCCCACGGCGGAAAAAGCGTCTTCCTGTAGCAGCCTGTGAAATTACGCTCACATTTCAAATTGACAAACCGCGCTTTATGAGATAAAATAGTTCTTGGACGTTATCGCTTCCGTGGGAAAGGCTTGCAGGAAAGCCAGGCGCACCATACCGAAACGTCCCTGTATGCCTCCATAGTTAAACGGATATAACAGCCCCCTCCTAAGGGGCAGTTATCGGTTCGATTCCGGTTGGGGGTGCCACACCTGCGGTGAGCAAATCGCGAACCGCAGGTGTTTTCTGTGTTTTTACTATGCGGCTCGCGCTGAAAATATCTATTTTAGACTGGAACCACAGCGGCGTGCCGCTGCACCCAAGTCGCGTACCTACCTGGTGCGTGACTTTCTTTTTTTGCTCGCGCCTTACACGCAAAATGCGGCACGCTGTGACCTGACGGTGAGCAAATCGCGAACCGCAGGTGTTTTCTGTGTTTTTACTATGCGGCTCGCGCTGAAAATATCTATTTTTGACTGGAACCACAGCGGCGTGTCGCTACACCCAAGTCGCGTACTATTGCGTGCTCCCGCTTTTTCCCTTGAGGTATCCCGTGGGCTGTGCTATACTGGAATACACAGCAGGGGCTTTCCAATCATATGGATATGGTTCGGACAAGCCTCCGCGGGTCAAGGCGCGGTCGGCGGCTCATTGGCTTTGTAAGCTCTTTTGCCGGGGGGCGTGACCGCAGGAAAACCGGGAAAGGAAGGGGTTTGCGAAATGAAAAGGGAAAAGCAGTATGTGCCGCAAACGCTGGTATACCCGCAGGTCGCTTCCCATAATGTCGCAACGCGGCTTTTGCTTATTTTTTCCATCGCATCTCTGTTCGCGGGGCTTGCTCTTGCTGCGCAGCTGGGTATTCCAGACAAAATGTGGGTGCTGTTCCTGTTTACGCCCGTCCCTTTGGCTTCCATCATTTACGGCGGGTACCGCTGTTCCCACGGCTTCCGCTGCGTGTCCAATATCGTGGTCGGCGCGATCATGCTGCTCTTACTGTGCGTTTATGGCAGCTTTGCTTTCGTTTTTGGCGGCGCAAGCCCGCTTGGAACGACCCAGCGGTCAGGTGATATTTCCGTGGTGCGGGAATACGAGGAGCTTACCGGCGTGGCTCTGCCGGAGGAGGGAACCGTTTCCGCCACCTCATACGGCGACCGTTCCATGAGGTTCGGCGGCACAAAACTGCGCCAACATATCTCTGTGAAAATGGATCACAGCGCTTTCCATGATTTTTTAAGCGATATTTTCATGGAGGAGCTCTGGCTGGAAAAGAAACAGACCCCCACCGTGCTTTCCGCTGCGCTGCCAATCACCAACAGCATAGAATACGACCATATGCTGCTCTATAATGTGACGACAGGGGAATATAACGCGCTGCCGGACGATTCCGGCACCTATCAATATGTGCTGCTTGGGGTGTCGAGCAGCGAGAATATGCTGACCATCATGGATTACGACAAAGAATGGGTCGCCGCGCCCTGACTTCCGAAACGTAAAAAAAATCTTGCTTTTTTCAAAGCTTCGTGCTATGATAGTTATCGCGTTATTGGACAGCAAGGAGGTGTAACTCATGCCAAACATCAAATCGGCGAAAAAGCGTGTTAAGGTGATCGCTACCAAGACCCTGCAGAACAAGGCGATCAATTCTGAGCTGAAGACAGAGATCAAGAAGGCAAACGCCGCCATTGACAGCAATGCGGAGAACAAGGCTGCTGCCGTGCGCGTTGCGATTAAGAAGATCGATCAGGCTGCCGCTAAGGGCATTCTGCATAAGAATACCGCTTCCAGAAAGAAGGCTGCGCTGGATAAGAAGCTCAGCGCCAATGCCTGAGTTTTCCCAAAGGGGAAATTTCAGAACGGTTTCAAAAAAATCGGAGGGCGGTCGCCCTCTGTTTTTTTATACAAAAGTGTGCCGGCTTTTGCGGTGGGTTTTCCCCGGAAAGCCCTTTTTGTGGTTGACTTTTTTTCTGAGATTGGGTATCATATTCTCAGGAGACAGACAAATGCTATTTTCGGAGGTGTTCGTATGAAAAAAGGAAGCAAGCTGGCTATTCTCATCGGTGTGATCGCGGCGGTCGCGGCTGTGGTGGCTTCTGTATCCGCCCTGCTTCTCTATCTTGACAAAAAGCGGGACGAAGAGGAACTGGAACACTATCTCGATTGCTCGATCCAATAAACAAAACTATTTTGGAAAGCAGTGTGGCTTACCCGGCGGCAAAAAGCGGAGAGCTTTTGAGCTGTCCGGTGTGTTCATACTGCTTTTTTCTCAGTAGATAGCTTTCTTGGCAGAAAGGAAATTCTCTTATGAAAACAATGGATATCGGCGGCAGCGGCATACAGGCTTCCGTCATCGGGCAGGGCTGTATGCGCATTGCTTCTCTCAGCGGGAAGGAGCTGTCCGCTTATCTTCACACCGCGTTGGACTGCGGCGTCAATTTCTTTGACCACGCCGATATTTACGGCGGCGGGAAAAGCGAGGAGCTGTTCGGCAGCGTTTTGCAGCAGGAGCCCGGTCTCCGGGACAGGCTGGTGCTGCAAAGCAAATGCGCCATCCACGATGGAATGTATGATTTTTCCAGAGATTACATTTTGCGCAGCGTCGACGGCATTCTGCGCCGCCTGCACACGGACCATCTGGATTTTCTCCTGCTCCACCGCCCGGACGCTTTGATGGAGCCGGACGAGGTGGGGGAGGCTTTCGCGCAATTGGAGACTTCCGGCAAGGTGCGCCAGTTTGGCGTCAGCAATTTCAATGCCCGCCAGTTTGCCCTGCTCCAGTCCGGGCTGAAGCAGAAGCTCCGGGCGAACCAGATGCAGTTCGGGCTGATGTGTACGGGCATGATCGACCACGCTATCCAGACCAATACCGGCTTCCCCAATTCCAGTGACCGCGACGGCGAGGTGCTGGACTACTGCCGCCTGCAGGGGATCACGTTGCAGGCGTGGTCGCCTTTCCAGTACGGCTTCTTTGAGGGCAGCTTTCTGGATAACGAATCTTTCCCGGAGCTGAACAAAGCGCTGGGAGAGCTGGGGGAAAAGTACGGTGTGACCAAGGCTGCCATTGCCGCCGCGTGGATCCTCCGTCACCCGGCAAAGATTCAGGTCATCACCGGCACCACAAATCCCCGGCGATTGCAGGAGATCGCCAAAGGCGCGGATATCGAATTGACCAGAAGCGAGTGGTACGGGCTGTACCGCGCGGCAGGGAATGAGCTGCCGTGATAGATACTAGATACTGGATTCTGGATATTAAAGATTCAAGCAGAACAAAGCACAGGCTTTTGCCTGTGCTTTTTTTGCGTGCAGAAGCTCATTTTCCGATTGCCCTCGGTGGCTCACCGTAAGCGGAGTGATAAACTGCACAGACCCGCGGTCGGGTCGTCTGTTGGCTCATAGAAAAAAAGCAGCTTCCCGATTGCCCCCGGTGGCTCACCGAGAAATTCATATTTAATTTACAAATTGGTATCTTGACTTTTTCTGACCTACGTGGTAAATTATAGTCAATGGTTAGCACTCGACTCAAAAGAGTGCTAAAACCAAAAAAACAGAAAGGACTGTCAGGGCATGGAAATGACTCCACGGAAAGAAAAGATACTTTCCTCCGTGGTTCGGGACTTTGTAAAAAGCGGCGAACCCGTGGGGTCAAAGGCGATTGCCGAGGAGATCGGCGTTTCCTCCGCCACCGTCCGCAGCGAAATGGCTGACCTGATCGCCATGGGTCTGCTGGAACAGCCCCACACCTCAGCGGGCAGGGTGCCCTCTCAAAAGGGCTACCGGGAATATGTGGACCGGCTCATGCAGGTCCCGCAGCTCCGAGAAGAGGAGCGGAGGTATTTTGATTCCATGCTGCTGGGCAGCGCTTTCGAGCCTGAGCAGCTTTTGCGCCGGGTCAGTAAGGTGCTGGCGTCCGCCACGCGGTACGCGGCGACTGTGACCACCCCCAGCGGGCTGCTGGCAACGGTGAAGGCGGTGCAGTTCGTGCAGACCAGCCGCCGGACCGCCATGCTGGTGCTCATCAGCTCCGCAGGAACCATGAAAACAAAGGTCTTCCATTGTGACTTTGACCTGACCGGGGAGATCATGCGGGTGCTGTTCCGCATTTTCAATGAGCGCGTCACGGGAAAAGAGGTCTCGGAGATCACTCCTGCGTTCCTCCAGACCATGGGCGCTTCCCTGGGAGAAATGTACGCGCTGGTCGGTTCGGCGCTGCAGGCGCTGCTGGAAACCGCGCAGGACACGGTGCAGACCGAGACTCTGATCAGCGGGCAGATGAACCTGCTGTTTTATCCTGAGCTGGAGCACCGCCGCATGATGGACCTGCTGGAGAGAAAGGAAGATGTGGTCTCTCTTCTGCGCAGGAAGCCCGGAAAAATTTCCGTGCTCATCGGCAGCGAGATCGACCGCCCGGAACTGCAAAGCGCGTCTCTGCTGGTTTCCCGTTACGCGGTGGACGGGCAGGACATGGGCGCCCTGGCGCTGCTGGGACCCACCAGAATGGATTATGCCGGAGCTATTGCCGTTTTACAGTATTTGACAATCGAGGTCAGCCGAATGCTTACCGTGCTCATGCGGGAAGAATAAGGAAAACTCTGGTTCCAATTTAAGCTGTCTGACTAAGGAAATGATCGAAAAGGAGATGTCATAAAGATGGATCAGGAAAACGAAAAGGAGCAGGAGCTGGAGACAGAAGCTGCCGTGCAGCCGGAAGAAGCCGCCCCGCCCCCCAAAGAGGAAAAAAAGAAAAAGAAGCAGTCTCCCGAAAAGGAGCAGCTCCAAAAGCTGCAGGAAGAATTTGAGACCCATAAGCAGCAGCATTTGCGGGTGCTCGCCGAGTATGACAATTTCCGAAAGCGCAGCCAGAATGAAAAGAACGCCGTTTACAACAACGCCGTGTCCGATACGGTGCAGGCGCTTCTGCCCATTGCCGATAATATTGAGCGGGCGCTGGCACAGGAAAGCGCCTCTGCGGAGGATATGCGCAAGGGCGTGGAAATGATAGAAGCGGAGATTTCCGCCGCCTTTGAAAAGCTGGGCATCACCGCTGTGGGAGAAGTGGGGGAGACCTTCGACCCCAACCTCCACAATGCCGTTGCCCATATCGACGATGAGAGCATGGGCGAGAACGTCATTTCCGCTGTCTACCAGAAAGGGTATCTTTTGGGAGACAGGGTGGTGCGCCACGCCATGGTGCAGGTCGCAAACTAGATGCTGGACGCTAGATGCTAGATCCTGGAAAAGGTCTTTTCTCTAGAATCTAGAATCCAGTATCCAGAATCTAAAGAAAAAAGCACTGGCTTTATTGAGAATCCACAAAGTATAAAAATTTATCAAAGGTAGGTAATTCAGTATGGCAAAGACAATTGGTATTGATTTGGGTACGACAAACTCCTGTGTGGCTGTGATCGAGGGCGGCGAGCCCGTGGTCATCGCCAACGCAGAGGGCGCCCGCACCACTCCCTCCGTGGTGGCTTTCTCCAAAACGGGGGAGCGCATGGTGGGTCAGGTGGCAAAGCGCCAGGCAGTCACCAATCCCGAGCGCACCGTTTCCTCCATCAAGAGGGAAATGGGCTCCAACTACAAGGTGACCATTGACGACAAGAGCTACACCCCCCAGGAAGTTTCCGCAATGATCCTGCAAAAGCTGAAAGCCGACGCGGAAGCCTATCTGGGCGAGACCGTCAGCAGCGCCGTCATCACCGTTCCCGCCTACTTTACCGACGCCCAGCGGCAGGCGACCAAGGACGCCGGCAAGATCGCGGGTCTGGACGTAAAACGTATCATCAACGAGCCCACCGCCGCGGCTCTTTCCTACGGCGTGGATAAGGACAACGACCAGAAGGTCATGGTCTACGACCTGGGCGGCGGCACCTTCGATGTGTCCATCATTGAAATGGGCGATGGCGTACAGGAGGTTCTGGCGACTGCCGGCAACAACCGTCTGGGCGGCGACGACTTCGACCAGCGTGTTATCGACTGGATCGTGCAGGGCTTCAAGGCGGAGCAGGGCGTTGACCTGTCCGGCGACAAGATGGCAATGCAGCGCATTAAGGAAGCGGCGGAAAAGGCAAAGATCGAGCTGTCCGGCGTGACCAGCGCTGCCATCAACCTGCCCTTCATCACGGCGGACGCTTCCGGTCCCAAGCATTTGGATATGACCCTCAGCCGCGCCAAGTTCAATGAGTTGACCGCCGATCTGGTGGAGAAGACCATGGGTCCCGTGCGCCAGGCGCTGCAGGACAGCGGGCTTTCTATCAACGACATCAGCAAGGTGCTGCTGGTGGGCGGTTCCTCCAGAATTCCCGCCGTGCAGGAGGCTGTGAAGAACTTCATCGGCAAGGAGCCCTTTAAGGGCATCAACCCCGACGAGTGCGTTGCCATCGGCGCCGCTATCCAGGCAGGCGTGCTGGGCGGCGAGGTGCAGGGTCTGCTGCTGCTGGACGTTACGCCCCTGTCTCTGGGCGTAGAGACCATGGGCGGCGTGATGACCAAGATCATTGACCGCAACACCACCATTCCCACCAAGAAGAGCCAGATTTTCTCCACTGCCGCCGACGGGCAGACCCAGGTGGAGGTCAACGTCCTCCAGGGCGAGCGCGAATTTGCCAGGGATAACAAGCAGCTGGGTCTCTTTAAGCTGGACGGCATTGCTCCCGCTCCCCGTGGCATTCCTCAGATCGAGGTCACCTTCGATATCGACGCAAACGGCATCGTGAACGTCTCCGCAAAGGATTTAGGCACGGGCAAGGAGCAGCACATCACCATCTCTTCCAGCTCCAACATGAGCAAGGAGGACATTGACGCGGCTGTAAAGGCAGCGGAGCAGTTTGCCGAGGAAGACAAGAAGCGCAGGGAAGAGGTAGACACTAAGAACAACGCTGAAAACCTGTGCTATACTGCGGAGAAGCTGGTCAGCGACAGCGGCGACAAGCTTCAGGAAGCGGATAAGACGGAAATCAACAACAAGGTCGCGGCTCTGCGGGAGACCATGCAGAACGGCACGGTGGACGCTATCAAAGCCGGTATGGACGAACTGCAAAAAGCAGTCTATGCTGTCAGCGAGAAGCTCTACCAGCAGGGCAATCCCGGCGGCGGGAACCCCGGCGACCAGCAGCCTCCCTATGACGGCGGCAACGGCGGCGGTCAGGGCGGCGACGGCAACGTGTACGACGCGGACTACAAGGACGTAAACTAAAGTAAGAAGAACCGGCAGGCAGCCGGGAACCGTGATACCAGGGCGCAGGGGAGAACACCCCTGCGTTTTGGGTGCAACGGCAGGTTTTCCAGAAATCGGTGCCGACCGAAGAGGGAGTGACGCGCATGGCGGATAAAAGGGATTATTACGAGGTGCTGGGTGTTCAAAAGGGCGCTTCTGAAGATGAGATCAAAAAAGCGTACCGGGCGCTGGCAAAAAAATATCACCCGGACCTGAACCCCGGCGACAAGGAAGCGGAAGCAAAATTCAAGGAAGCCAATGAAGCCTATGAGGTGCTTTCCGACAGCGATAAGCGGGCAAGATACGACCAGTTCGGGCACGCGGGCGTCGATCCCAATTTCGGCGGCGGCGCAGGCGGCGCGGGACCGTTCCAGGGCGGCTTTGACTTTACGGATATTTTTGACAGCTTCTTTGGCGGCGGCTTTGGGGGCAGCGCCCGCAGAGCCAACCCCAACGCTCCCCGGCGCGGCAGCGATGTGCAGGCGAATATCGTCATTTCCTTTGAGGAAGCGGCAAAGGGCTGCAAAAAGACCATCACCTATCAGCAGATAGAGGATTGTGACGACTGCCACGGCACAGGCGCAGCCCCGGGCACTTCTCCCAAAGCCTGTCCCAACTGCAACGGCACGGGACAGGTGCGTATCAGCCAGCGCACACCCTTCGGCGTGGTGCAGTCCTCTCAGACCTGCGACCGCTGCCGGGGCTCCGGCAAGATCATTGACACCCCCTGCAAGACCTGTGACGGGAAGGGGAAGCTCCGGCGGAAAAAGACGCTGGAGGTCACCGTCCCCGCCGGGATCGAGGACGAGCAGATCTTGAACGTGGGCGGCAAGGGGAACGCCGGGGCAAACGGCGGTCCCTCCGGCGACCTGCACGTGTATGTTTCCGTCCGACCCCACCCGATTTTTGAGCGCCGGGGCAACGATGTGTGGTGCGATATGCCCATTACCTTTACCCAGGCGGCTTTGGGTGCGGACGTAGAGGTCCCCACGCTGGACGGCAAGGTCAGCTACCATATCCACGAGGGCACCCAGCCCGGCGACGTGTTCCGGCTGAAGGGCAGGGGGATACAGAGCCTGCATTCCAGGGCGCGGGGCGACCAGTACGTGCAGGTGGTCGTGGAGATTCCCAAGAACCTGAACGAGAAGCAAAAGGACCTGCTCCGCCAGCTGGATTCCGATACCGGCGACAAGAACTATCAAAAGCGCAAAAGCTTTTTCTCCAAATTCAAAGGAGAGTAAGCATTTCCCAAATCTCCCGCTCCGTTTTGGCGCGGGAGATTTTTTGTGAGAAAAAGCGCCCTGCCGGTTGCCCGGCAGAGCGCTTTTCGGGAGGAAGCTTCTTACTTCATGCCCTTTTCATAGCTCTCGATCATTTTCTTTACCATCTGGCCTCCAATGGAACCAGCCTGGCGGGAGGTCAGGTCGCCGTTGTAGCCCTGCTTCAGAGAAACGCCCACTTCAGAGGCAGCCTCGTTCTTGAAACGCTCCATGGCGTCCTTTGCTTCGGGAACCATAACAGAATTGCTCTTCATCGTTCTCTCTCCTTCAAAAAAAGTTTTTTCGTTTGCGTTTGCACTAAGTATTCTGACTCGAACGCCGTCTCTTATGAATGACAATTTTTTCAAAAATTCGGAAAAATTTTCCCCAGGGCTTTTTCCAGAAAAAACGCCCTGCCGAAAGCGCTGACAAGCCCGGCAGGGAGTTCCTTTTATGATGTGCTTCAGATTTCCCGATAAACGTCTTTCATCGTAGCGATCTCCCTGGCGTATCCGTCCAGCTCGTTGGGCGTTTCCAGATAGAAAGGCAGCTCCCGCAGCGCGGGGTGGTTGACGATTGCCGTCAGCGCCGCCAAGCCGATACTGCCCTCGCCCAGCTTTTCGTGGCGGTCCTTGTGGCTTCCCAGCGGATTTTTGCTGTCGTTCAAATGAACGGCGCGCAGCCGGGAAAGCCCGATGACCCGGTCAAATTCCTCCAGAACCGCGTCCAACTGCCCTACAATGTCATAGCCGCCGTCAAAAACGTGGCAGGTGTCAAGACACACGCCCATTTTATCGGACAGCTTTACCCTGTCCAGAATTTCCCGCAGCTCCGCAAAGCTTTTGCCGATCTCCGAGCCTTTTCCCGCCATGGTTTCCAGCAGCACGGTGGTGGACTGCTCCGGCGTAAGAATGGCGTTCAACTGCTCCGCGATCAGGGAAATGCCCACATCGGCGCCCTGTTTCACATGGCTGCCGGGGTGGAAATTGTAGAGGCTGCCGGGCAGATGCTCCAGCCGGGCAAGGTCGTCCGCCATGGTGTTTTGGGCAAATTCCCGCAGCCCCTCGTCGGCGGCGCAGGCGTTCAGCGTGTAGGGGGCATGGGCAAGAATGGGGAACAGCCCATGCTCCGCCGCAAAGCTTTTGTACTGCTCCACGTCCTGCAGGTCAAGCTCCTTCGCTTTGCCGCCTCTGGGATTTCTGGTGAAAAACTGGAGCGTGTTCGCCCCGATCTCCACCGCGGTCCTGCCCATTGCAAGAAAGCCCTTGGAGCTGGAAAGGTGGCACCCGATTTTTAACATAAGCTCAGTCCTTTTCTTTCTGAGATTTTTTCCGTTTCGGCATGGGGCGTGTCAGCGAATAGCTGTCGGACAGCATGGCTTTTACGTCCGCGTCCGGCACGGAGCCGTCCAGCACGATGGTGTTCCAGTGCGCCTTGTTCATGTGATAAGCGGGCAGAACGCCGTCAAAGCTGTCCCGCCAAAAGCTGATGCCCGCCGGGTCGCACTTTACATTGACCTGCAGCCGTCCCTGATATTCGTATAAAAAGGCGAAACCCTTCTTGTTTCCCCGGTGGCGCATCACCGTCCAGTTGTCGTCGTCAAAGGGATAATCCTCGTATACAGCTTCCCCCAGAGACAGGCAAAATGCAATGACTGCCTGCCGTGTGGTCAATTTTCCTGTTCCAGACATTCCATCACCCTGATTTCCCTCAGTACCCACGGGTTTTTGTTTTCCTTTGCCGCTTCCCGGTTTTTGCGCAGTGCCTCCGGCAGCGCGACCCATTCTGCCCGAAATTCTTCCTCCGCCTCGTAATCGTCCAGCGAAAGGGGGACAGGCTCTCCCTGGACCTCACAGAAATAGTACAGGTTTTCCATTTCCAGAATATCGGCGGTCAGCCCCTTGCGCAGCTCCTTGACAGCGGCGTACTGCCGCAGGGAGCCGGGAACCATTTTGTAGCCGGTTTCCTCCCAAATCTCTCTGGACAGGGTCTCCTCGGGCGTTTCGCCGGGTTCCATACCGCCGCCGGGGAATTTGTAATCTCCGAATTTGTTGGTGACCAGCAAAAACAGCCCGCCGTTTTGCACGATGCCGCGCACGGCGGTTCGGTGGAACACCGTGCCACCCGCGGGGTAATCCTTCAAATCCACACTGAACTGCTTCATCAGGCTTCGCCCTCCAAAATGTTGGAGGTGATAAAATCCACGCCCCAGCCGATGAGCCGCTGTGCGTCCTTCTGTTTGTCCACCGTCCAGCAGTTTACCAGCACATTGTTTTCATGGCAGAGCTCTATGATGTCCTTTGTCAAGACGGGGTAGTAGATGTCCAGGTCGATATCGTCTTTCACCAACAGCGTCAGCAGGTCGCGGGAAAAATGCTCCACCAAAAACTGGCAGGGCTGCCGGGGCTTGACTTTCCGAACCTTGAGGAGGTTCTCATAGCCGAACGCAATGAAGACCACCCGGTCCAGCCATTGCAGCTTTTCGATGGAAGTGATGATCTCCCTGATTTCTCCGTCCGAAAAATCACTTTTCAGCTCCAGCACGCAGGTCTTTTCATAGCGTTTGCAAATGCCGATGTATTCCTCCAGCGTGGGGAGACGCAGGTCTGCACGTTTTTTGCCGCTGTCCCTGTCATAGAGCGTGAGCTCCCGCAGGTCGGCAAAATCGCTCTGCTCCACCACCAGTTTTTCCCTGCCCACCCGGGAGGTGTCCGGGTCGTGATGAAGGATAAAATGCCCGTCGCCCGTGCGGTGGATATCCGTTTCCACCCCAAAATAAGAGGCGCGGTTCCCTGCCGCCACAAACGCCGCGCAGGTATTCTCCGTTTCCAGCCCGCTCAGCCCCCGGTGGGCGATCATTTTCGTGCTTCCGTTTTTTATTTTGATAGTATCCATAAGCAGAACCTCTTTTCTGCAAAGCTTTCTTTCGTTATACCGCGGTTTCCCGGCAAAATCAAGAGGGTTTTTCCCTTTCTATCAGATGTATGACCCGCGGGCGGTTATAGCGCTGTAACATTACAAACAGCCCGTCAAAAGCGGCGCTGCCCAGGGAAGTCAGTAAAAACGTGGGAAACGAGCCGAACAGGGGAACGAACGCCAGCGGCAGGAAGCTCAACACGATGATGGTCTCGTGAACCAGCTCTGCCTGGCACATCGCCTGAGCGATCTCTTCCCAGGTGTGCAGGCGCGGGTCGAACAGTTCCGGCTGAAAGGTGGGAAGATGCGCTTTCCATTTTTTGACCCGCAGCTTTTCGTAGAGCCGCTTTTCCCAATGATGAAGCCTGTACCAGCGTCGGTGGTAATCCGCCCGGTTTTTCAGGAGCACGCGGAAAGCCCCGCCCACCAGCAGCCGCATACACAGATGATAGCTGATGGTCCCGGCGGTAATGGCAAGGGTCAGCAGAACACCGGCAGGAAAGAACCGATAGCTCACCGCCAGCACAAGGGTCAGCGCGAGGAAAATCCCCGCAGCCCACTTCATCGTTTTTGCCACCGTATGTCACCTCCGCTCTAATAGGCACGCCGTTTCCGCATAGGCTGAAACAATAGGTTAAATGCCTTTGCTAATTTTACAATTGAGGGAAGCATATCAACTGCCGTTTTCTTGTTTTAGACATTTGTGAGAACATATCAACCCAAGAGCACCACGAAAATTTAATTTTCAAGTTTTACTTCTGACCATAATATATTGTGGTCAGACAGGTTGTTTTCAATAATTCCACTACTTACATATGTTAGCCCTTTAACAAAAATATGGTCGTTATGAATTAAATGCTTATATGTCCAATCATTTTCTTTCTCGCATAGTTCTAAACCATTCTCCTTTAATAAATCTTTTATTATATGCAAATTATAATTGTATTGGGCAACTGGCAGAGAGGGTCCTTCATATCTATTTTTTGCGTTATTCCATTCCTGTTTCTTGTATTTTTCTTTTACTTCTTCAAATGTTTTTTCTAATTCCCCGTAATATTTTGCATTATTAAAGTCACCACATAAAATGTGCAAATAGTTATGTTCTATAGACTGAATAGTAGGAATTAGAATATTCTCAAAATGCTCCTTTTCTAAATTATACTGTTCTTCAAGAGAACCTCTTCCACCTGTTTCCATTCTACAACCTATAACACAAAGATTTTTTCCACATACTAGCGGGACAATAACTCGCAAAATGTTACACCCATCTACTACCGATGAAATAATGTCTTTGTTATATACTCGGTCTATTAATTCCTTATCCTTTATAAGTTCTCGTTTTAGCGCAATAAGAATTCCATTTTTTCCACTCCGGCTTTGTTGAAACCAAATATATCCTTCGTTTTGGAGGCTTTCAAACAGATAATCTATACCTTTTGCAATAACAAATGCGGTTAGTACGATAACATCAGCTTTTTGTTCCATTACTTTATCGACTAATTCTCTCTTTATCTCATACAGATTATTCCAACCTAAAGAAGCTTCACCTTTAATATTCCACGTCATTATTTTCATCAATAGCCCTCTTCTATCCATTTTTTCAACTCAGCCTATGGATTTTACGATTATTACCTTGATTCCCTCTTACTAAAAATCCTTCTCAAAGTCGAGTAGACCGTGTTGTTAACACTCACAATCCAAGTAAAATCAAGCATTTTTTCGTGACATCAACACTACCGTCTCCACATGGCTCGTAGCCGGGAACATATCCACCGGGGTGGCTTCTACCGGGGGATAGCCCAATTCCGCAAAACGCTTCAGGTCCCGCGCCAGGGTCGCCGGGTCGCAGGAGACGTAAACGATCCGCCGGGGTTGAAAATTGACTACGGTTTCGATCAGATCCCCGGCGCAGCCCTTTCGGGGCGGGTCAAGGACGATCACGTCAGGGCGCTCGCCGCGGCGGGAAAGCTCCGCTGCCGCCTGCGCCGCGTCGCCGCAGAGAAACTCGGCGTTGGAAATATGGTTGTCGGCGGCGTTCTGCCGGGCGTTTTCCACGGCTTCCGGCACGATCTCCACACCGATGACCTTCCTTGCCTTTTTTGCCATGGAAAGCCCGATGGTCCCCGCGCCGCAATACAGGTCCAACAGCAGCTCCCGCCCTGTCAGCCCGGCGTATTCGGCGGCTTTTTCGTATAAGCGCTCCGCCTGGCTGCGGTTGATCTGATAGAAGGACAGGGGAGAGAGCCGGAAGCTCAGCCCGCACAGCTGGTCCTGAATGGTATCGCTGCCCCAGACCGTCCGGCACTGTTTTCCCAGCGCCACATTGGTGCGCTCCCGGTTGGAATTGACAATGACGCTGGCAAGCCCCGGCACGGCAGTCCTCAGCGCGGAGACCAGCTCCTGCTCGTGGTGCAGCCCATTGCCGTTTACCACTACGCACGCCATGATTTCTCCCGTTTTCTCACCCTTGCGCAGGTACAGCCGCCGCATTCTCCCGGTGTGAGCTTCCTCCTGATATACGGGATCGCCGTATTGCTCCGCCCACTGCCGGAAAGCGCCCATGGCGGCGGAAAATTCCTCCGGCTGCAGCAGGCAGCTCTCACAGTTTACAATGCGGTGGGAATTCACCGCGTAAAAGCCCATGGTCAGAGAGCCGTCGGCGGCAGCGCCCAAGGGCAGCAGCGCCTTGTTGCGGTAGCCGTTCCGCTCCGCCGCGCCGAGAATGGGGCGCAGGGGCAGGTCTTCCAGCCCGCCGATCCTTGTCAGCGCGTCCTGCACCTTTGTCCACTTGATCTTCAGCTCCGCTTCATAGCTGATATGCCGATAGCAGCAGCCCCCGCATTGGGAAAAAACCGGGCAGTCCGGCTGAATCCTATCCGGGGAGGGGGACAGCAGGCGTTCCAGCCTGCCGTAAGAAAAATTCTTCAGCACCTTGACGATTTTTACCTCTGCCGTATCTCCCGGGGCGGTCAGGGGAACGAACACCGCCATGCCGCCGTGGTGCCCCACGCCCATGCCCTCCGCCGTCATGCCGGTGATGGAAAGCTCGATCAGGTCATTCTTTTTCAGGCTCATGCCGCGCACCTCCTCTCCGTAAGCAGCCCCGAAAAAAGCGGGAAAGAAGCCCTTCCCGCCGTTTTCAGCTTTTACCAGCGTTCCATGTTCCGCCGGTGCTTTTCCAGATAAATTTTTTCCACGTCCTCCGGGGAAATGGAATAGCAGAGCAGCAGGTCGTTCAAATACATCATGGTATCGCAAAATTCCTCAATAAAGTGCCGTCTTGCTTCCTCGTCCTCCATGATGGCGCTGTCGCCCTGCTTTTTGATGATATCCGCCATTTCTCCGGCTTCTATGATCGCCCACAGCAGGGTGTCCCGCCCCTTTTCCGGGGACAGCCCGCCCCAGATGTCCTCATAATGGGCTTGCAGCTCCTTTTGAATTTCCTGCATTTGGGTAAAACCAAAATTGCTCATGAAAGGCCCTCCTTTTTATTTGACTCCTCCGGCTTTTTTCTCAGGTTCTTTTTTGCCCACACAAGGAAGGAAACGGTGGTGACCGCAGCGGCAAGGATATCCGCGATAGGCTCCGCCACAAATACGCCGAACAGCTTATCCGCAAAGAAGAGGGGCAGGATATAGATAAGGGGGATCAGCAGAACGATTTTTCGCAGCAGTGCCAGCAGCAGGGAGGACTTTGCCTGCCCCAGCGCCAGAAAAGACTGCTGGAAGCTCATCTGCGCGCCGGAAGCAAAGCAGCCGAACATAAAGATCCTGGTCGCCCACACGGCGGTCTCCATCAGCTCCGGGTCATTGGAGAAAATGCCCACAAACACCTGGGGGAACAGCTCCAGCGCCAGCCAGAACAGCGTGCAGTAGACCATACAGCAGGTCACCAGCAGCCGCACGGATTTCCGTACCCGCTTGTAGTCTCCGGCGCCGTAATTATAGCTCGTGATAGGCTGCGCACCTTGAGCGAACCCCTGCAGGGGAAGGTTTACGATCTGCAGAATGCTTGCCAGCACCGTATAGGCGCCCACTGCGATATCCCCGCCGTATTTCAGCAGCGAGGTGTTCAGCACCACGCTGAGCAGGCTTTCCGTGCTCTGCATGATAAAGGGGGAAACGCCCAATGCCAGCACGGGCAGCAGGATATCCCTCCGTGGGAGCATGTAGCTCCTTTTGATTTTAATAGTGGTTTTCTTTCCACAGAGGAAGAAAAGCACCCACACGGCGGAAACCGCCTGGGACAGAATGGTCGCCAGCGCCGCGCCCTGTACGCCCATGCTGAATACAAAGATGAACACCGGGTCCAGCGCAATGTTCAGCGCCGCGCCGATGATGACAGTCAGCATACTGGTGGTGGCGAAGCCCTGGGAGGTGATAAACATATTCATGCCCAGCGCGATCTGTACGAACACCGTGCCGCACACGTAAATGCGCATATAGCTGTTGGCATAGCCTATAGTGTTGTCACTGGCGCCGAACGCCCGCAGGATCGGCTCGGAAAACACAAACAGCACTACGGTCAGCACTGCGGAGATCAGGAGCAGAGCGGTGAAGCAGTTGCTTAAAATGCGCTCCGCTTCTTCCTTGTTCTGCTTTCCCAGCGCAATGGAGGCTCTGGGCGCGCCGCCCATGGCGATGAGCGAGCTGAACGCCATGATGAGAATGATTACGGGGAATGTAACGCCTACGCCGGTCAGGGCGGCTGTCCCGGTTTCGGGGATATGCCCGATGTAAATGCGGTCCACAATATTATAGAGCATATTGACAAGCTGCGCCGTAATGGCGGGCACAGCAAGAGAAAACAACAGCCTGCCGATGCTGCCGTGCCCCAAATCAGGTTCGCGGCGCGTTTTTTCTTTCATGGGACAGTTTCCTTCTTTCTGTGAGATAAAGCCGCTTTACTCCTCGTTTTCTTCTGCCTCTTCGCCGGGCAGGTTCTTGACCAGCAGCAGCCGTGCCAGCCGCTGGTCCTCCACAGACAGCACGGTGATGGTCAGTCCGCTGACTTCGATGCTGGGGTGCTCGTCCTCTTTGGGAATGCGCCCCAACTGCTCCGTGACAAAGCCAGCGATGGTGTCGTAGTCGCCCTCCGGCAGCTCGATCCCGGTCAAATCGGAAATTTCGTCGATGGAAGCGGTGCCGTCCACGGTAAATTCCGTTTCACTGACCTGCTGAATCTCTTCTTCCTCGTTATCGTACTCGTCCTGAATATTGCCCACGATGGATTCCACCAGGTCTTCCAGCGTGATAAGCCCGGCGGTGCCGCCGTATTCGTCCACCACAATGGCGATCTGCACTTTGCGTTCCGTCATTTCTGTGAACAGCTGGCTGCATTTTTTCGTTTCGGGGATAAAGTAAGCGGGGCGCATCATATCCGTCAGGCTGACGAAATCCGGCAGCTCCTTTCCCACATAGGGCAGCAGGTCCTTCACATAGCAGATACCCACCACGGAGTCGATGTCCTCATGGTACACCGGGATACGGGAGCAGCCGTTCTCCACGGCGACCTCCACCGCTTCCCCGATGGAAGCGTCGTCGGCAACCGCCAGGATATCCGTCCGGTGGGTCATGGTCTCGCCGACGGTGGTGTCGTTAAAATCCAGGATATTGGCGATCATGTCCTTTTCCGTTTCTTCGATGACGCCCTTTTCCTCGCCCTCGCCTACGATCTGCAGGATCTCTTCCTCTGTCACCGCGTCTTCCAGGGATTTGGGGTCAATGCGGAACAGCCGGAGAATGCCGTTGGAAATGCGGGCGCAGAGGAGCAGGAAGGGCTTCGCCAGCTGGGAAAGCGCCCAAATCAGCCCCGCGTGGCGCATGACAAAGCGCTGGGGATTTTTCCGCACGCCCTTTTTCGGCAGCAGGTCGCCGAATACGGTAAAGAGCAGCAGATAGCACAGGGCGGACAGCAGGCAGGCAAGCACGCCCCGCAGGGGCGCGGGCTTGAGGGCGGAAAAAGCCCCGCACAAAATGGGGGACAGCCCGGCGCTCCACAGGGCGATGCCTAAAAGCCCCGCGAACAGCAGCCCGTACTGAATGGGGAAAACGATGCCGGTTTGAGCGTCCAGCGCCTTTTGCAGTTTTTTTGCCCGTTTCTCTCCGGCTTCCGCTTCCTTTTTCAGCTGGGAGGGGGAGAGAGAGTCCAGGGCGGAATCCGCGGCGCTGTAGAAAGCGGCGAGGATCAGCAGCAGGACAGAGAATAAGATACATAAAACAGATGAGCCGTCAGGTTCAGCAGGCATTTGAAAAGAACTCCTTTTTCATTTTTTCCGCAGGCGAAGCTTCGCCCATAATAATATAAGTATTGTACTCAAGAAGCGTTCGGTTGTCAAATCCGCCCGAAACGCCGCTTTTCGGAAGAAACCGGGATTTTCCGAAGCCTTTTTCAAAATGGAAGAAAACATTCAAAAAAATTTTACTTTTCCTGTGAGAATTGCTAATTTCCCTTTGACAGTCGGGGAAAAGAATGGTAAAATAAAGCAGAACGGGCAGCAAACTCAGTTTGCCCGTCCACCGATTATAGACTATCCTAAAAGGAGGAAATAGTTCAATGGCAAGAAAAATGAAAACCATGGATGGCAACAACGCTGCCGCGCATGTTTCCTATGCGTTTACCGACGTTGCCGCCATCTACCCCATCACGCCTTCTTCCGTGATGGCGGACGAAACGGACAAGTATGCCGCCGCCGGCAGAAAGAACCTGTTCGGCAGAGAGGTACGTGTCACGGAAATGCAGTCTGAGGCTGGCGCCGCCGGCGCGGTACACGGCTCTCTGGCTGCCGGCGCACTGACCACCACTTATACGGCTTCTCAGGGTCTGCTCCTGATGATTCCCAACATGTATAAGATGGCTGGCGAGCTGCTGCCCAGCGTGATCCACGTTTCCGCCCGTACACTGGCGACCCACGCTCTGAACATTTTCGGCGACCACTCCGACGTGTACGCCTGCCGTCAGACCGGCTATGCCATGCTGTGCTCCAACTCTCCCCAGGAGGTCATGGACCTGGGCGCTGTCGCTCATTTGTCCGCCATTAAGGGCAAGGTTCCTTTCCTCCATTTCTTCGATGGCTTCCGCACCTCTCACGAGATCCAGAAGATCGAAGTCTGGGATTATGAGGACCTGGGCGAAATGCTGGACTGGGACGCTGTGGACGCGTTCCGCCGCCATGCTTTGAACCCCGAGCATCCCGTGCTGCGCGGACAGGCTCAGAACGGCGACATCTTCTTCCAGGCACGCGAAGCCTGCAACAAGTATTATGACGCCATTCCCGAGGTCGTCGTGGAGTACATGAACAAGGTCAATGCCAAGATCGGCACCGACTACAAGCCCTTCAACTACTACGGCGCGCCCGATGCCGAAAAGGTCATCATCGCCATGGGCTCCGCCTGCGAGACCATTGAAGAAGTGGTCGATTACATGAACGCGGCAGGGGAGAAGGTAGGTCTGGTGAAGGTCCACCTGTACCGTCCCTTCGTTGCCAAGTACCTGCTGGACGTGCTGCCCGATACGGTGAAAGCCATCTCCGTTCTGGACCGCACCAAGGAGCCCGGCTCCATCGGCGAGCCCCTGTATCTGGACGTTCTGGCTGCCATCAACGGCACCCAGTTCGGCGCCTGCCCCGTGTATACCGGCCGTTACGGTCTGGGCAGCAAGGACACCAAGCCCAGCGACATCATCGCCGTGTACCGCAACATGGAATCCGCTTCTCCCAAGAAGCGCTTCACCATCGGCATTGTGGACGATGTGACCCACCTGTCCCTGGACGTAAAGGAAGACCCCGATACCGCTCCTGCCGGCACCACCTCCTGTAAGTTCTGGGGTCTGGGTTCCGACGGCACTGTGGGCGCCAACAAGAACTCCATCAAGATCATCGGCGACCACACCGATATGTACGCCCAGGGCTACTTCGATTACGACTCCAAGAAGTCCGGCGGTCTGACCATCTCCCATCTGCGCTTTGGCCATACCCCCATCAAGTCCACCTACTACATCAGCAAGGCTGATTTCGTCGCCTGCTCCAATCCTGCTTACCTGGACACCTATGACATGGTGCAGGATTTGAAGAAGGGCGGCAGCTTCCTTTTGAACTGCGCCTGGGACGCCGCAGAGCTCAACGAGCGCCTGCCCGGCAAGGTGAAGAAGTACATTGCCGACAACGACATCAACTTCTATACCATCGACGGCTTCAAGATCGGCAAGGAGATCGGTCTGGGCACCCGTATCAACACCGTGCTGCAGTCCGCCTTCTTCTCCATCGCCAAGATCATTCCTGAGGAAGACGCCATCAAATATATGAAGGACGCCGCTCAGAAGTCCTACGGCAAGAAGGGCGAAGCCGTGGTCAAGATGAACCACGACGCTATCGACGCCGGTGCTACCGGCTACACCAAGGTCGAGGTTCCCGCCGACTGGAAGAACGCTGTAGACGATTCCAAGAAGAAGGTCGCCACCGGCACCCGTCAGGAGCTGGTGGACTATGTGAACAACGTGGTCTATCCCGTCAACTCCTTCCACGGCAAGGACCTGCCCGTTTCCACCTTTGAAAACTATGCCGACGGCACCTCTCCCCAGGGCACTGCCGCCTATGAGAAGCGCGGCGTGGCTGTGGACGTTCCCGAGTGGATCGTGGACAACTGCATTCAGTGCAACCAGTGCTCTTATGTCTGCCCCCACGCGGTCATTCGTCCCATCGCTATGACCGATGAGGAATTGAAGAACGCGCCTGCCGGCACAAAGGCAAAGCCCATGACCGGCGTACCCGGCATGAATTTCGCCATGGTCATTTCCACGCTGGACTGCACAGGCTGCGGCTCCTGCGTGACCACCTGCCCCGCCAAGGAAAAGGCATTGAAGATGTCTCCCATCGACTCTCAGCGTCCCCAGCAGGCAGTGTTCGATTACGGCATTGACCTGCCCCAGAAAGCGGAGGTCGCCGAAAAGTTCAAGGAGACCAGCGTCAAGGGCAGCCAGTTCAAGCAGCCTTTGCTGGAGTTCTCCGGCGCCTGCGGCGGCTGCGGCGAAACTCCTTACGCCAAGCTGGCTACCCAGCTGTTCGGCGATAAGATGTATATTGCCAACGCTACCGGCTGTTCCTCCATTTGGGGCGGCTCCGCTCCCGCTACGCCTTACACCGTGAACAAGCAGGGTCACGGTCCCGCCTGGCAGAACTCCCTGTTCGAGGACAACGCCGAGTTCGGTTTGGGCATGACCCTGGCTCAGAACGCTGTGCGCGGTCGTTTGCAGGAGCTGACCGAAAACCTGATCGCCGGGGAGAACACCCCTGCCGACGTGAAGGAGACCGGCAAGGCCTGGATCGACACCATGAGCGATTCTAAGACGAACGGTCCTGCTGCCGAGGCTTACATCGCCGCTTTGGAGAAGTGCGGCTGCGATAAGGCAAAAGAGATTTTGAAGGATAAGGATTTCCTTGCCAAGAAGTCCATGTGGATCCTGGGCGGCGACGGCTGGGCTTATGACATCGGCTTCGGTGGTCTGGATCACGCCATTGCTTCCGGCGAGAACATCAACATCCTGGTGTTCGATACCGAGGTGTATTCCAACACTGGCGGACAGGCAAGTAAGTCCACGCCCACCGGCTCCGTGGCGCAGTTTGCCGCTACCGGCAAGGCTCAGAAGAAGAAGGACCTGGCAGCTATCGCCATGAGCTACGGCTATGTCTATGTGGCTCAGGTCGCTATGGGCGCCGACATGAACCAGTGCATCAAGGCGTTCGCTGAAGCGGAAAGCTACAACGGACCTTCTCTGATCCTGGCGTATGCCCCCTGTATCAACCACGGTATCAAGGGCGGCATGGGTATTTCTCAGTTGGAGGAAAAGAAGGCGGTCACCGCCGGCTACTGGCACAACTTCCGTTTTGATCCCCGCCGTGCAGAGGCTGGGGAGAATCCCTTCCAGCTGGACAGCAAGGAGCCTTCCGCTTCTTACCGCGACTTCATCATGGGCGAGGTCCGTTACAACAGCCTGACCCGTTCCTTCCCGGAGCGTGCCGAAAAGCTGTTCGCCGATGCGGAGCGGTTCGCCAGCGAAAAGTATGCCAAGCTGAAGAAGATGGCAGAGTAATTTTTGCTTTTTCATTATTTTTCTCCTTTCTATAAAAGAGGGGCGGTCTGCCGGGCAACCGGCAGACCGCTTCTCGCATTTTCAGGGGCTGTCCTTTTTCACTCCAAATTGCCGAAAAGAATTTGACAAGCGGTTTTGCCTTGTGGTACTATTTTTTGGAAACGCTTACTTCTATAAAATCAGGAGGAATTGCGATGAAGCCTCTCATTGGTATCGTGTCCCTGTACGATGAAACAAAGGAAAGCTATTGGATGCTGCCCGGCTACGTGGAAAGCCTGGAGGAAGCGGGCGCGGTCCCTGTTATCCTGCCCCTGACAGTGGATCGGGAAGCGCTGTCCCGGTTTGCAGACCTGTGCGACGGGTTCCTTTTTCCGGGCGGGCACGATGTGGAGCCCGCTTTCTATGGCGCGGCTGCGGAAAAGTGCGGCGTTATCTGCCCGGAACGGGACAATATGGAAAAGCTGTTTTTCCCCATGGCGCTGGAAACGGGTAAACCGCTTTTGGGCATCTGCCGCGGCACACAATTGTTCAACGTCCTGCTGGGCGGCAATCTGTATCAGGATCTGCCCACAGAGCTTCCCAGCAGCGTGAACCACCACGAGACCCCGCCCTATGACAAGCGGGCGCACCTTGTTCAAATCGTCCCGGATTCCCCGCTGTTCCAGGCGGTGCAGGTGGAAGAAATGTGGGTGAACAGCTACCATCATCAGGCTGTGAAGGAGCTGGGGGAGGGCGTGCAGATCGCCGCCACCGCCCCGGACGGCGTGGTGGAATCCATTTTCCTGCCCGACCACAAATTTGCCCTTGCAGTGCAGTGGCACCCGGAGTTTTCCCATAAAACCGACGAGAACAGCCGGAAAATTTTCCGTGCCTTTGTTTCCGCCTGCCGGTAAATTTTGACGGAGTACGCCGCACTGCTTGCATTTTTTGAACGACCTGTTATAATAAAGTCATGTAGCAATGGTGCAATTTTTGAAAAGAGGCTGAATAGTATGCAGGAAATTAAAATTGAACTGACAAAGAGTCCCAAGGAGAAGCCGGCGCACGGCGCGAAGCTGGGCTTCGGTAAAATATTCACCGACCATATGTACATCATGCCCTACAGCCCGGAAAAGGGCTGGCACGACCCCCGTATCGAGCCCTATCATTCCATCGAGCTGGACCCTGCCGCCATGGTGTTCCACTATGGGCAGGAAATGTTCGAGGGCTTGAAGGCTTACCGTACTGAAGACGGCAGAACGCTGCTGTTCCGTCCCAATAAAAATATCGAGCGTGCCAACCGTTCTAACCGCCGTCTCTGTATCCCCGAGATCCCGGAGGACGACTTCCTGAACGGCTTAAAGACGCTGGTCGATCTGGAAAAGGACTGGATCCCCACCGACCCCGGCACGTCCCTGTACATTCGTCCCTTTGTCATTGCCACGGACCCGTTTTTGGGCGTACGCCCGGCGGATAATTACCTGTTCATGATCATTTTGTCTCCCTCCGGCGCCTATTATGAAAGCGGGCTAGACCCGGTGAAAATTTGGATCGAAGACGATTATGTCCGCGCTGTCCGCGGCGGTATCGGCGAAGCCAAGACCGGCGGCAACTATGTTGCCAGCCTGAAAGCCCAGATGAAAGCCCATGACGAGGGTTATTCCCAGGTGCTGTGGCTGGACGGCGTGGAGCGGAAATATATTGAAGAGGTGGGCGCGATGAACATCTTCTTCAAGATAAACGGCAAGGTGGTCACGCCCATGCTCAACGGCAGCATTCTGCCCGGCGTCACCCGCGCTTCCTGCGTGGAGCTGTGTAAGCATTGGGGAATGGACGTGGAGGAGCGCCGTATTTCCGTGGACGAACTGGTGGAAGCCGCCAAAACAGGCGCACTGGAAGAATGCTGGGGCAGCGGCACGGCAGCGGTGATTTCCCCCGTAGGCGCTTTGCGGTACGAGGATACCGTGATGGAAATTGCCGGCGGCGGGATCGGTCCCGTCAGCCAGAAGCTGTACGACACCGTTACCGGCATTCAGACAGGCAAGGTGAAGGACGAGATGGGCTGGACCGTGGAAGTAAAATAAAAGGTGCAAAACCGGCGGCAGGGATATCCTGCCGCTTTTTGCTTGTCCATTGGAATTGGAAAATTTATCTAAGAATCAGTTGCGGGTTTGCCCGGAAAAGTGTTATACTATATTTTATCTGAAATCGGCATTCGGGGGAAACAGCTTCCTGCTGTTTTCACAAGGAAAGGAAGCGGTCAGAAATATGGCAAATAAATCAACTTGGCTCAGCAGGTCCGCGGGCATTTTGCTGCCGGTCAGCAGCCTGCCCTCAAAATACGGGATAGGCACTTTTGGAAAAGCTGCCTACCGCTGGGTGGATTTTCTGGCACAGGCAAAGCAGAAATACTGGCAGGTGCTGCCCCTGGGACCCACCAGCTATGGCGACAGCCCCTATCAGAGCTTTTCCGCTTTTGCGGGGAACCCTTATTTTATCGACCTGAACCTTCTCTGCGAGCAGGGCTTGCTGGACAGGGAAGACTGTAAAGCCATTACTTGGGGCAAAAGCAAGCGCCGGGTGGATTACGACACCGTTTATGAGCACCGGGCGGCGGTGCTGCACAAGGCGTTTGAGCATTTCCTGGATACGAAGGCGCTGGACCGCTTCCGCCGGAAGCACAGGGCGTGGATAGAGGATTATGCCCTTTACATGGCGGTAAAGGCAAAAATGGATTTGAAGCCCTGGAACGAGTGGGACGAGGACATTCGTATGCGCCGCCCGGAAGCCCTGAAAAAATGGCGGGCGCAGTGCAGGGAAGAAATCGACTACACGATTTTTGTACAGTATTTATTTTACGACCAATGGGGCAAACTGAAAAAGCACGCCAATAAAAAGGGCGTGAAGATCATCGGCGATGCGCCCATCTATGTGGCGATGGACAGCGCCGACGTCTGGGCAAACCCGCAGCTGTTCCAGCTGGACGAGAACAACGTGCCCACAGAGGTGGCGGGCTGTCCGCCGGACGCTTTTTCCGAGGACGGTCAGCTCTGGGGGAACCCCCTGTACCGCTGGGAGGTCATGGAAAAGGACGGCTTCTCCTGGTGGCTCAAGCGGCTGAAAGCCAATCTGACCACCGTAGACGTGCTGCGCATTGACCATTTCCGGGGCCTGGAGAGCTACTACGCCATTCCCTATGGCGATACCACCGCGCGGAACGGGCGCTGGAGAAAGGGACCGGGCAAGGCGTTTGTAGACGCTGTGAACCGGGAGTTCGGCGGCGCCGCCATCATTGCCGAGGATCTCGGCTATCTGACCCCGGCGGTGCACCGGCTGCTGAAAAGCAGCGGCTATCCCGGCATGAAGGTGCTGGAATTTGCCTTTGATTCCCGGGAGGAGAGCGACTATCTGCCCCACAATTATCCCAAAAACTGCGTTGTCTATACCGGCACCCACGATAATGAGACTGTCCGCGGCTGGTTCTCCACTGCCGACCCGGCGGACGTTGCCACCGCCAGAGAATATCTGGGGCTTTCCAATGACAAGGACGGCAACTGGGCGTTTATCCGCGCAGCTCTGGGCAGTGTGGCCGATCTGGCAATCGTCCCCATGCAGGATTATCTGGATTTGGGCAGCGAAGCCCGCATCAACACGCCCTCTACCCTGGGCGGCAATAACTGGCGCTGGCGCATGACAAAGAACCAGCCCACAGAAGAACTGGCAAAGAAGATCGCCCGGCTGACAGAGCTTTACGGGCGGGCAAGAAAGTAAGACAGACGACAGGAGGTTTTTCCATGGCGGTCAAAGAAGAGCTGGAGCAAAAGGTCAGGGAGCAGGGGGCGGAAAGCCTGTCCGCTGCCACTGACAGGGAAATTTACAATGGGCTGCTGTCCCTGACAAAGGAGCGGCTGGCACAGGCACAGAGAATTTCCGGGGACAGGAAGCTGTACTATATCTCCGCGGAATTTCTGGTGGGCAAGCTGCTTTCCAATAACCTGATCAATCTGGGGTTATATGGGGAAGTGAAGGCGGCGCTTAAAGAAGCGGGGAAGAGCTTGGCGGAGATCGAAGAAATCGAGCCGGAGCCCTCTCTGGGCAACGGCGGTTTAGGACGCCTTGCCGCCTGTTATCTGGACTCCGCCGCCACGCTGGGGCTTTGCGCCGACGGCGTTGGGCTGCTGTACCATTTCGGTCTGTTCCGCCAGAGCTTTGCGGAGCACAAGCAGCAGGAGACCCCCGATTTCTGGCTGACAGAGCAGAGCTGGCTTTCTCCCACGGACGTGCGATTCAGCGTGCCTTCCCCTGCCGGGGAGCTGCAGGCGGTCATGTACGACATTGACGTGTCCGGCTATGAAAACGGCACGAACCGTCTCCACCTGTTCGATTTATCCACTGTGGACGAAGCCCTCGTCAAGGGCGGTATCGACTTTGACAAGACCGATATCGCCCATAACCTGACGCTGTTCCTTTACCCGGACGACAGCGACAGAGCCGGGCGGCTCCTGCGGGTATATCAGCAGTATTTCATGGTAAGCTGCGCAGCCCAGCTGATCCTCAGGGAACTGGCAGGGAAGGGCTATGCCCTGCGCGACCTGCACAAGCACGCTGTCATTCAGATCAACGACACCCACCCCTCCATGGTCATTCCCGAGCTGATCCGGCTCATGCAGCAGGACGGCATTTCCATGGACGAGGCAATTTCCATCGTCAGCCAGACCTGTGCTTACACCAACCACACCATTTTGGCGGAAGCGCTGGAAAAGTGGCCCATGGATTATCTGGAAGAAGCGGTGCCCCAGCTGGTCCCCATCATTCGGGAGCTGGATCGCCGTGTGCGGGAAAAATTCCACAATCCTGCCCTTGCCATCATCGACGAAAACAATTTGGTCCACATGGCGCGCATGGACATTCACTATGGCTTTTCCGTCAACGGCGTGGCGGCGTTGCACACGGAAATCCTGAAAAGCTCCGAGCTTTCCGATTTTGCCGCTGTCTATCCCGAAAAATTCAACAACAAAACAAACGGCGTTACCTTCCGCCGCTGGCTCATGCACTGCAACCCGGAGCTGTCCGATTTCATCACGGAGCTGATCGGCAGCGGCTGGAAAAAGGACGCGATGGAGCTGGAAAAGCTGCTGGCATATCGGGAGGACGAAGCTGTCCTCCGCCGCCTGCTGGACATCAAAAACGGCAAGAAGGACGCTTTGAAGACGTATTTACAGAAGCGTAGCGGCATAGAAATAGACAGCGAGTCCATCTATGATATCCAGGTCAAGCGGCTGCACGAGTACAAGCGCCAGCAGATGAACGCCCTGTATATCATCTGGAAGTACCGGCAGATCAAGGCGGGGAACAAGCCCCGGCGCCCCATCACCTTCCTGTTCGGCGCAAAGGCGGCGCCGGCGTATATCATTGCAAAGGACATCATTCACCTGATCCTCTGCCTGCAGGAGATCATCGCTAACGACCCGGAGGTCAGCCCCTGGCTGAAGGTGGTCATGGTAGAAAACTACAATATTACATGGGCGGAGCATCTGATCCCTGCCTGTGACATTTCCGAGCAGATCTCGCTGGCTTCCAAAGAGGCAAGCGGCACGGGCAATATGAAATTCATGCTGAACGGCGCGGTCACCCTGGGCACGATGGACGGCGCCAACGTGGAGATATGCGATCTGGTGGGACAGGAAAATATCGCGATTTTCGGCAGGTCCAGCGACGAGGTCATTCACCTCTATGAGGAGGGGAAGGACCGCTATACGCCGAAGTCTTATTATCCCGCGGACGAAGAGATCGCCTCTCTGCTGGACTTCCTCATCAGTCCCCAGCTCATGCGGCTGGGCGACCCGGAAAGCCTGGGCAGGCTCTACAAGGACATGACCCGGAAGGACTGGTTTATGGCGCTTCTGGATGTAAAGGACTATATCCGCGTGAAGGAGCAGCTTTTTGCCGACTACGAAAACCGGACCGATTGGGCGAAGAAGATGCTTACGAATATTGCGAAAGCCGGATTCTTCTCCTCCGACCGCGCCATTGCCGAATATGACCGGGATATCTGGCGCCTTAGTTGTTAGCTATTAGTTGTTAGTAGTTAGTTGTGAGATTTTAGGGAAGGGCACGATGAAATGGGCATTTTGGAGCTGTTTTTGCTGGCAGTTGGGCTTTCCATGGACGCCTTTGCGGTAGCGGTCTGCAAAGGGCTGGCGCTCAAACAGGTGAAGCCTGCGCAAATGGCGCTGGTAGGGCTGTGGTTCGGCGGCTTTCAGGCGCTGATGCCGGTAGTCGGGTATTTTGTGGGTGTGCAGTTTAAGGACGCTATCACCGCCATAGACCACTGGATCGCCTTTGTGCTGCTGGCAATTATCGGCGGCAACATGATTCGAGAAGCTTTTTCCAGGGAGGAGGAAGAGGCGGACGCTTCGCTTTCCTTCCAAAAAATGCTGCCCCTGGCAGTGGCGACCAGTATCGACGCCCTGGCGGTGGGGGTGAGCTTCGCCTTTCTGGACGTACAGATCGGCATTGCAGCGTCCTTTATCGGCGTGGTCACCTTCCTGCTGTCCGCGGCAGGGGTCAAGGTGGGCAGCCTGTTCGGGGCGAAATACAAGCAGCGCGCAGAGCTGGTCGGCGGCGCGATCCTGGTCCTGCTGGGTGTAAAGATTTTGCTGGAGCATTTGGGCTTTTTGCCCTGATGTTGATTTACAAATGAGCAAAGCAAAGAAAAGGTGGAGAAAGGCATATGCCTTTCTCCACCTTTTTAGAATATGCTTCCGCGCGGGAAAGCCATGGATTTTGAGAAGATTTTTAGAACTTCAAAGCAAAAAGCCGTTCGCGCTGCATTAAGCTTATTTTCCGAATGCCGCCTGATTCTGGTTGGGGCTGGAGCGTTTTTCCAGGTCCGGGAAGCGGTGCTCGATGGCAGCGAGGGAAATCTCGATATCCTCTTCCGCTTCCTCCGGGGTAAACGCGCCCACCGTCACCATGTCCTGGGGGCGGATCACATTCCAGTTGAAGGTCAGCCCCACATAGGGGGAGCAGCGCCCGGCAGCCATGGATTTGATGGTCATGACCGGCTTTTTCGCGGACTGGATATTGGCGGCGACCGTCTCAATTTCCACCTGCATCAAAAAGCCCATGCAGTTAAAGATTTGAATATAGGCTTCCACATCATAGCCGTTCTGGTCGGAGTAAACGAGCAGCTCCGGCATATGGGCGGATAAGCCCGGCACCATGCCCGCGTCCCGTATCATTTTGGTGTAATCGTCCAGCCGGACGATCTGCCCCAGGTTTTTGTTCACCAGCTGCTCTGCCGCCCAGTGGTGGATCAGGCAGATCTTTGCTCCGTTTTTCGCGGATTCCCGGAAGGTTTCCTCCGCCTCCCTGCGCCCCTGGGGGTTGTCGTCCACATTGGGCGTGGGGGTGTCGATCATGATGATCTCCCTGCCGGTTTTCTGCTCCGTTTCCTTGATAGCACGGACCAGCTCCGGCGATTTGCCAAAGGGCGCCATGATGGAATCCACGCCGTGGCGCAGATACGCTTCCAATACGGGTTGAAAGGCTTCGGCGTTGTCATAGCGGCGGCGGATCATTTCATCGGCGGAAACGCTGGTGTGGCTCCAGCCAAGGAGCCAGTTGGTGCCGATCAGCATGCGGGAAAGGGAGACCCCTCCCACATTGGTGCGGGGGAATTGCTGTTCCATAAGTATGACCACGTTCCTTTCTCTGCAACATGAAAAACAGCGGTGTTTTCAGGGCTTTTTTCTGCGGAAATCGCCCGCTGGTTCCAGCCTAACATTTTTTCCAAAAATTTGCAAGGGAACAGAGAAAATTTGTAAAGGTCCCGTTGTGGGGAAGATACTTGAAATACGGCAGATTTTATGATACACTAGACACTGGATTCTGGATTCTAGATGTTAGAAAGGGCAAAAAGCCCGTGGTCGGGTGATTTGTCTGCGGTTTGTGCAAGGACGCTTCACGAGGGCTCGCCGTAGGCGAGGTATCGTATCTGCAAAGCTGCGGTCGGGCGGAAAAGATGTGATTTGTCCCAAGCAGCTTCACGAGTGCCCACCGCAGGTGTGTTATGATGACCAAAGAAATTTTTGTAAGGCGGGTAAGGATATGTCTGGACATTCAAAATGGAACAACATCAAACGGAAAAAGGAAAAGGCGGACGGCGCCAGAGCTAAGATTTTCACGAAAATCGGTCGTGAGCTGGCAGTGGCGGTCAAGGAGGGCGGCAGCGCCGACCCCGCGGCAAACTCCCGCCTGCGGGACTGCATTGCCAAGGCGAAAGCGGCGAACGTCCCCAACGACAACATTGACCGTATTATCAAGAAAGCGGCGGGCGACGGTTCTGCCGACAATTACGAAGACGTTACTTACGAGGGGTACGGTCCCTCCGGCGTGGCGGTGATCGTGGAGGCCCTTACCGACAATCGGAACAGAACGGCAGCGGACGTCCGCCACGCGTTCGATAAATTCGGCGGCAATCTGGGCACCACAGGCTGCGTGTCCTTCATGTTCAACAAAAAGGGCGTGATCGTCATTGAGCGGGAAGGTCTGGACGAGGATACCGTCATGACCGACGCTTTGGAGGCAGGCGCTTCCGACTTCGCCGCGGACGAGGACGTGTTTGAGATTTCCACCGAAGCCTCCGATTTCAGCGGCGTGCGGGAGGATTTGGAAAAGAAAGGGTACGAATTTGTTTCCGCCGAGGTGGAAATGGTGCCCGATACCTACACCGCCATCGAGGATCCCGAGGTCGCCGAGAAAATGCAGAAAATGCTGGACCTGCTGGAGGACAGCGACGACGTGCAGAACGTCTGGCACAACTGGGACGTTCCCGAAGACGAAGAAGAGGAATAAGAAACGAAGCCTTTCTGAACCTATGGTGCGGAAAGGCTTTTTTACAGGAAGGAGAATTTCCATGCGCCATTTGATAGACCCCCTGGATTTCAGCAGGGAAGAAACGGACAGGCTGTTGGGTCTGGCGGAGGAGATCATCGCCCGCCCCGCGGACTATGCCCATCTCTGCGACGGCAGGATACTTGCCACCCTGTTTTACGAGCCCAGCACCCGCACCAGACTGAGCTTTGAATCCGCCATGATGCGTTTAGGCGGCAAGGTCTTGGGCTTTGCCTCGGCGGACAACAGCTCGGCGGCAAAGGGGGAAAGCGTTGCCGACACGATCCGCATGATCTCCGGCTATGCCGATATCGCCGCCATGCGCCACTTTAAGGAGGGCGCGCCCTTTGTCGCGTCCCGCTATTCTCAGATTCCCGTCATAAACGCCGGGGACGGCGGTCACCAGCACCCTACCCAGACGCTCACCGATATGCTCACCATTCGCCGGAGCAGGGGAGAGATCAGCGGCGTGACCATCGGGCTTTGCGGCGATCTGAAATTCGGGCGCACCGTCCACTCTCTGGTAAAGTCCCTGGTGCGCTATGAAAATGTCCGTTTTGTGCTGATCTCCCCGGAGGAGCTGCGAGTGCCGGGCTATATTTTGAAGGAGGTCATTGAACCCTCCGGGCACCCCTATGAGGAGGTGCGGGACATGGAGGACGTGATGGGCTCCTTGGACATTCTTTACATGACCCGGGTGCAGCGGGAGCGGTTTTTCAACGAGGAGGATTACGTCCGCCTGAAGGATTCCTATATCCTCACCCCGGAAAAGCTGGCGCTGGGCAAAAAGGACATGGCGGTGCTGCACCCCCTGCCCAGAGTGAACGAGATCGCCCAAGAGGTGGACAGCGACCCCCGGGCAATGTACTTCACCCAGGCAAGGAACGGCGTGTTTGTCCGCATGGCGCTGATCCTCTCCCTGTTGGGGCTGGCTGAAAATATTCTGGAAAAGGGGGAATGAGGTGTGCTGAATATTGACAGTATCGAAAACGGTATCGTGATCGACCACATCACCGCCGGCAGGGGAATGCGTATTTATGAGCTGCTGGAGCTGCAAAAGCTGGATACCTGCGTGGCGATCATCAAAAACGCGAAAAGCGAGAAATTCGGCAGAAAGGATATCATCAAGATCGAGGGTATCATGAACATCGATCTGGACGTGCTGGGCTTTATCGACGACAACGCCACCGTCTGCGTCATTCGTGGCGGCAAGCTGGTGGAGAAAAAGAAGCCCTCTCTGCCCAAAGAGCTTGTGAATATCATTTCCTGCAAAAACCCGCGCTGCATCACCAGCGTGGAGCAGGTGGACCAGGTGTTCCTGCTTTGCGATGAAGCGGCGCACCGCTACCGCTGCAAATACTGCGAGCAGGAGTATAAAAAGTAAGCTTTGTAAAGGAGGTCTTTTATGAACGTTCTGGTACTTGGCGGCACCCGCATGATGGGCAGGCACCTGCTGACGGAGCTGCTCGCCCGTGGGCACAGCGTCTCTCTGGCGAACCGGGGAAGGACGCCGGACGATTTTGGCTCGTCCGTGCACCGTATCACGCTGGACAGGACCGACGAAAAAAGCCTGAAAGAAGCCCTTTCCCACCGCCGCTTCGACGTGGTGTTCGACAGCCTTGCCTACTGCTCCAACGATATCCGGCGGCTAATTCCCCAGCTTTCCTGCGGGAAGTACGTGTACATTTCCAGCACGGCGGTCTATCGGAAGCATTGGGACACCAAAGAGCCGGATTTTGACCCCCTGACCGAGCCTGCCAGCTGGGGCGACCGCCCTGATTTTCCCTATGACGAGGGTAAGCGCCAGGCGGAGCGGGCGCTGTTCCAGAGCTTCCCTTACCTGCCTGCCACGGCGGCGCGGTTCCCCTTTGTCATCGGGGAGGACGACTACACCCGCCGCCTGACCTTCTATATCGAGCACACCCTCAGGGGCGCCCCCATGCAGATAGATAACCTGGACGCGCAGATGGCGTTCGTCCGTTCTGATGAAGCCGGAAAATTTCTGGCATTTCTCGGCGAACAGCCTGCCCAGAACACCATAAACGGCGCCAGCCCCGGCACAATATCCCTCCGGGAGATTCTTGCCTACGTGACCGACAAAACCGGGAAACGCCCCATTTTCTCCGATTCCGGCGACCCCGCGCCCTACAACGGCGAGGGGGATTACAGCATCAATACCGACCGGGCGGAGCAGCTGGGGTTCCGTTTCTCTCCGCTGAAAGACTGGATCTTTGCCCTGCTGGACAGCGAGATTGCGACCTTGCAGACCGCGCAAACTCAAAAATAGGGAAGAAGGTAATTTTATGGCAGCAAAAAAGGGCGGCGCAGGGCGCGCCGCTTCTCCGAAAAATAAGACAAAGAAAAAGAGCGGCACAGGGGGAAAGCTTATCCTTGCGGCAGTGACCTTCCTCAATCTCCTTCTGTCCCTGCTCTTAACGCTTCTCCGCCGTCAGGAAGTCCTCCACGCCATCAATACCGACGAGGGCGTAAAGCTCCTTTTGACGGAGCGGAAAAGGACAAAAGAATAAACAGAACCCGCCGGGAATGAACAGCCCCCAACGCGTCCAGCGTTGGGGGCTGTTCAACAAAAGCCGGCCTGCGGCGGATTTTATTTTGGGAACTGTCGGAATTCCGGCAGGAACCAGATCTGTCCGGCGGTAAATTCTTTCCCGTTCAAGCCGTCCAAAATGCCCGCGTCGGTGGTAAAGGTAAAGCACAGCTTGTAGGAATACAGCGCCTGATAGGGGAAGCCGGAGCGCTTGTTCAGCGTGTTTTTGCCGTATTTGCCGTCCCCGGCAAGCGGGTGACCGATAGAAGCAAAATGCGCCCGGATCTGATGGGTGCGCCCGGTGAGAAGCTCCACCTCCAGCAGCGAGAAATCCCGCCGTTCCTCCAGCACGCGGTAACGGGTGCGAATGCTTTTTGCGCCCTCCGAGGGTCTGTGGGAAATATAGACCCGGTTCTGGGCTTCATTTTTTTCCAGATACCCGGTGAGGGTGCCCTCCTTTTCCGCAAGCTGCCCGCATATCACGCAGAGGTACAGTTTCTGAAGCTCCCGGTCCTTCACCTTCTGGTTCATAATGCGCAGCGCTTCAGCGTTTTTTGCCGCCATTACAATGCCGCCGGTGTTTCGGTCAATGCGGTTTATCAGCGCGGGGGCAAAGGCGTTTTCTTCCTCCGGGCGGTACTCGCCCTTGTCATACAGGTAGTGCTGCACCCGGGCAATAAGGGAATCAAAATGATAGTTTTCGTCCGGGTGGACGATCAGCCCCGGCTTCTTGTCCAGCAGCAGTATATTTTCGTCCTCATACAGTACGGACAGGGCGGAGGGGGCTTTCAGGAAATCGTATGCCCGCTCCTCCTTCTGGAAAAATTCCTCCTGCCAGTACAGGGACAGCACGTCGCCCTCCCGCAGACGGTCGGAGATCTGGCAGCGCTTGCCGTTTAATTTCACGTCCTTCGTGCGAATGCACTTGTATAAAACAGACTGGGGCAGGTTGGGGTAGGCTTTCGTCAGAAACTTATCCAGCCGCTGTCCCTCGTCATTTTTGGCAATGGTGACCTTTCTCAAAGGCATTTCCTTGCCTCCTCTCAGGGCTTTTGCTGTGTGACCTTCGGCGCCTTGCGGAACGTGAACAGGAACCGGGGCAGCGACAGCACAATGCCGATCCCCAGCGCGATGGCGATGGCGATTTTAATGGTTTCCAGCCCCTTGCTCAGCGCCAGGGAATTGTCGCTCATAAAGAAATGGTAGCCTGTGTAATAGATCCCCGCGCCGGGCACCAGCGGAAAAATGCCGCAGATCAGGTATACCGTGACAGGGGCTTTGTGGGCAAAGGAGAAAATTCTCGACAGCCACGCCAGCGCTACCGTGGCGAAGAAAGACGCCGCCACCGTGCCGCAGCCGAAGTGCATGGAAATGAGATATACCAGCCAGCCAACGCCGCCGGTAATGCCTGTCAGCAGGTATTCCTTGGAGGGCGTGTGAAAAATAATGGCAAAAGCAATGGTAGCCACAAAGGCGACCAGGGTTTGGAACAGCCAGTTTGCCAAAAGCGGAAAATCTATCATAGCAGCATACCTCCCAAAAGCGGCGACAACAGCCGCGTCACAACGCCCACGCCCACGGCAATGCAGCCGCCAACAAGCACGGCGTCTATCATGCGAATGGTGCCGCTGAGGTAATCCCCGTTGAAGAAATCACGGATAGAGGTGGTCAGCGCCACGCCGGGCACCAGGCGGATAATGGAGCCGATGATGATTTTGTCCAGATTCTGTCCCAGCCCGCAAAGCAGCAGCAGAGCCCCGCACAGCGTGACAAGGGCGCTGGCGGAAAGGTTCGTCAAAAATTTGGAGAATTTCCGTTTCCCGGTCCAGTGTAAAAACGGCTCCAGCACCAGCCCGCAGCAGAAGGCGGTCAGGGCGTCCCAGCCGCTGCCGCCGAACAGGAAGCTGAACGCCGCGCTGCCCACGGCGCAGGCAAAAATGGAAAGGGGGAGGGAGGAATAGGGCAGCGCCCGCACCTTTTCTAAAATCTCCATTGCCTCGCCGACCGTATGCTTGCCCTCGGCAATTTCCCGGGAAAGCTGGTTCACGGCGCAAATACGCCCGAAATGGATACTGCTGGACGGTACGTGCTTCAGCTCCATTCGCTTTTCCACGCCGTTTTCCACCCCGCCGGCAAACACGGCGTTGGTCAGCACGTATACGTTAAATTCCTCGGCATGGTAAGCCTTCGCCACGCGCTCCATCGTTTCCTGCACCCGGGAAATTTCTGCGCCGTTTTCCAGCAGGGTTTCGCCCATCTGGAAAGAAAGCTCCAAAATGCTGTCGGTATTGCCTGTGTCGCTCATAGCCTAACCTCTTCTCTTTCGTATCCTTTGATAGGATAATCGAAGCCCAGCGCCTTGTCAATATCCAGCCAATAAAATCCGCAAAATCTTGTGGAAAAATATGGATAATTTATGTTGCATAACTTTTCCAGATGTGATATAATAAAAAATAAGTTGTTTAGGAATCATAACTGTAACTTGGAAAAAATTTTTTTGCACCTTGATAAGTGAATCAGAAAAGGAAATAAAATTGATCTCGCTGTTTTTCTGCAAAAAATATGCAGTGTGGTATTGACAAGAAAAGAGCATTGTATTAAAATGGAAATCACAGAGAGATAACGTCATTTTTATGCACTGCATATCAGCGTGTAACTCCTGCTTCTTGAAATGCGCAGGGAAGCAATGTTTATGATGGTATCTCCCTGCGTGTGAAATGAATTCATTCACCCAAAAAATTTAATGAGGAAAGGAGATGAAAACATGAAAAAAGCACTGTCTCTGCTTCTGGTGCTGGCGCTGGCTCTGGCGATCTTCGCCCTGCCCGCCGCCGCAGAAACCCACGACCATGACGGGTGCTGCGAGAGCACGAGCATCCAGCCGCGCATAGTGTCACCGCAATGTCCATATTGCAGTGCCCCAAGCGTCAAGGAAGGAAAGGGCTATAGATGTTCTAACGGTCATTTCTTCTATGCTTGACCCCAGCAAAAAATCATAGACAGGAGCAGGATTTTTCTGGTCATGAAAAATCCTGCTTCCTCCTTTTTGGAATGGATTGATACTTATGTTGAAAAGAATGTGCGCTCTTTTTCTTGTATTCGGAATACTTTTTGTGTTTTCCTCTTGTGGCAAAAAAGAATATGCGGAGCAAAAGCTTCACATTTTAGTAGACCTGCCCGTAAAACTGAATGTACTGGGATTATTCGCAACGTATGACGACGTCAAGGGTGAGGACAGCGCCCATTTGAAAAATTATTTGAAAAAGTATATGGGCGTTACGGAAGACGTTGAATATGAATTTCTTCCGGAAGACAAGGCAGAGCGCGAGGTCAGAATACAAGCACTGCGCACGGAGATCATGGCGGGTGGTGGACCTGATATCTTTCTGGTGGTTTCCGACCCACCCGGCGGGGCAAGGGGAAGCTCTATTTGGAACGTTCAATTTCCTGCGCCGTATGAGCGGGAAATGCTTTTTGCAAATCCTGAAACCGCGATGGAATCCAAGCTGTTTCTCCCGTTGGATGACTATTTGAAGGACAATGACGCTGTCGACACTTCATTGATTTTTCCGGCAGTGTTGGAAGCCGGAAAAACTGAGGAAGGGCAAATGATACTTCCCATCACTTTTACCTTTCCCGTTGCTACTTGTTTAGAATCGTTTGTTCCGAAGCAGCTGCCGGAAAATTGGGAAAGCGGGATTTCCAATGAAAACCCCGCTGTAAGAAATGCCTACACGGCAGGGGCGTGGCACAGGTTCAGCGATTCTTTTGAATCCATGGTGAAAGAGGGGAGCCTTGCTTTTTCAAAATCAGAGCTGCTTCAGAGGGTAAAATCGGCGCTGGCTTCCACAGACATGGAACTGATAGATACATTGTCAAACACGAATGTATTTGTATCTCCTGATACGAATACCGGGGAATTGAACCCGGGAATCAATTTTGCCCATGAATTTAACAATGCTCCCATTCCGTTTCCGGCAGACAGCTTTGGCGGCTTTTTGTCGATACGTTCCCTGCATTACCGGGATACGGTTGAATGGGACAGAAACCATTATGACCACCGCTGGGCGAAAAATAATGGTCGGCAAAGCCTTTTCGCCCTACAGAATGAAAAGGGCGGGGTAACGGCAGATATTACGGCGTATGCTGCGGTAAACCGCAATTCAAAGCATACAGAAAGCGCTTTTCAGGCGTTAGATATGATGTTGAGCACTCCCACTCTAACTGGCTGGGGTATGAATGAAAGTGAAAAGGGAGACCCATACAGCTATCAACTGTTTACCCTTTGCTCCTGCTTTGGAGTCCCGGCAAGAGGCGATTTATTGGGGACGGGAGATTTGCCCTTTTTTCAAGCGAGAATTTCCAAAAATGCGCCCGGTGTATTCGGCGAAAACGTCGAAGTCTTCTCCGAATACACTGCCCTGCGGAACGAGGTGACCCACGCGCGGTTCTACGGCACGTTAGATCAGGAACTGCAAACGATGTACGAAGCCTGTCTGGAAGCGGAGAGCGACGAAGAAATCGAAAAAATCGTCTCCAAAGCCTACGACACCATGCTGATGATTTTAGCGGAAAGCTAAGCTGGATAGTAGATGTGAAGTTGTTTACTTGACAAATTTCAGATTGCTTCTTATAATACTAAATAAGAAATGTGTTGTGAATTTTCGGTAAATAAAATTTTGTTGTATCTGTTTCAATAAAAAACGCTCCTGTTCCGGCGATCTTCGCCCTGCCCGCCGCCGCTCAGACCCACGACCATGACGGCTGCGCCGATTGTGCTGCTGAAAGCGTCATTCTCCGCAGACCGCCGGTTGGCAATATTTATTGTCGTAGTTGCGGTACTCTGTGTACTTTTGAGGGCGTTAAGAAGCTTGCGAATGGAAAAACAAGGTATTATTATACCTGCCCGAAGTGCGGATTATCTAATGATATAGATATCTGACATTTAGCATTTGGTTTTGTGCAAAGCAGGGGCACACCTTCACAGAGGGCGTGCTCCTCTTGTTATATTGCAGGCTTCTATTACATTCTGAGGGGAAATGATTATGAATCGTAATTTCAAGTTCAGAATTGGCGTTTTCTTTCTCGGCTTGGCTTTTCTTGCCTTTACGATTACCTCCTGCCGAAAAGCAGAGGAAAAGAAGCTGTGGATTCTCTGCGACTGGGACACTACATATCCGCTCCTTACGCCATATGGCTCGTCAGAAAGGAAAGATTTTTCAAAATATGTACACTATCTGACTGGCTTGGAGTCGGAGCAGGTGGAGTTTGAGTTTCTGCCTGTCAAGGATGCTGAGCGCTCCACACGCCTGACTGCCCTGCGTACAGAGATCATGTCCGGCGGCGGACCTGATGTGTTCCTGCTTTCCTGTTGGTTGCCCGGCATTGACAATGCAGATGTCGGCGGTTTTCGGGATTATTACCGCAATCACGAGCCGCTGTTTCCAGACGTTCGAGCTGCAATGGAAAACGGTGTGTTCCTACCCTTGGACAGCTATCTGGAGAATTCCTTGTGGCTGGATATTTCCCTGTGCAATTCCGTGGCGGTAGAAGCGGGACGTACGCAGAAAGGGCAGATGGTTTTGCCCGTCACTTATACCTTTCCCGTGTCCGTTTTCCGGCAGGACAGTTGTGATTCAGAAATAGTGAATGAACGTTCCCGTGCTATTGCCGCACGACAACAGTTTTCTGATGTTTTCGGAGAATTAGCAGATTATTCTGACGAAAGGCTGCTGTTTTCCAAAGATGAGCTTTTGGAAAGCGTCCAGTATTATCTAAGACTTTCTTCTGAGAATCAAAACTCCGCTTTGGAGGGTGTAGCATCTGTTTTTCATCTGACAGCTGCAGACGCCTCCTCGTGGGATTGGGACTATCACTCCGACAAGCTTTCGTTCGGTGAGTTTCCGGGGATTTCAGCGCAGGATTCCCAAGCAATTGCAGCAGTTCCAAATATGGAAAACGGCGTAACGGCTGCAATTGTCGCTTACGCCTGTATCAATCGCAGCACGAGATACCCTGAAGAAGCTTTCCGTACCGTCGATCTGGTTTTCCATGACGATATTCAGAGCGCGATACACAAGGATTCTGCCGCTGTGCGGTTTCCCGGATTCCATGTGCCTGAAACGGGAATGCAAACGTTTCTGTTGACCGGTTGCGGTGGCTGTCCTGTCCGAAATGATTTGATGAAGGATCAGATACACAGCTTTCAGCAGCAGTGGTTTTACGACTCTGATGATGGTGTGCTTTTCTCCGAATACACTGCCCTGCGGAACGAAGTGACCCACGCCCGGTTCTACGGCACGTTAGATCAGGAGCTGCAAACGATGTACGAAGCCTGTCTGGAAGCGGAATCTGACGAAGAAATCGAAAAAATCGTCTCCAAAGCCTACGACACCATGTTGATGATCTTAGCGGAAAGCTGAATCAAATAAAAAACCAGCGGCAATACGTCTGCCGCTGGTTTTGCTTCTCTCAAAAAATATCACTGCCGTGCAGCGTTTTTCTGCTTTCTTGCCTCAATGCGTACATCGCTGCCCAAAAATTCCAGCTTGCCGTAGTACCCGGTGATCCGGGAAGCGAAGCGTTCGCTGTAGCGGCTTTCCAGTTCCTTCATGGAAAGGTTGGTGCTGATGATGGTGGGCTTGTCCGCCAGCATACGGCTGTTTACAATGTCGTACAATGCCGCGTTGACATAGGAGGAGGAAAATTCCGTCCCCAGGTCGTCCAGGATCAGCAGATCGCAGGAAAGCAGCTGGGAATGGGTGTCGTCCACGTCCTCCTGCTCCCGGCGGTCGAAGCGTTCTTTCTCCAGGGCGACGGCAAAATTTTGAGCGGAGCCGTAAATCACGCCGAAGCCCTTCCCGATGACCTCTCCGGCAATCGCCAGAGAGAGGTGGGTCTTGCCCAAACCAGTGCCGCCCTTAAAGAGCAGGCTTGAGGAGCTTTTCCGAAACTTTTCCGCATAGGTCTTGCAGGTTTCCAGAATTTTCTCCATCTGTCGGTATGCCTGCGGGTCGTTTTGATAGTAGGAGAGGGAAAAGGAGGAAAAGGTGCATTTTTCCAAGGGCACGTCCATGCTCAGCTTCTCATAGGCAAGGCTTCTTTGCAGCTGCCGGAAGCATTCGCAGAGCTTCCCGTCCACAAAGCCGGTGTCTTTGCAGACAGGACAGCTGTACCGGGGGGTGACGTCCTCCCGGGTCAGCCCAGCCTGTGCCAGCAGACGGTCGTATTCATCGTTCAGCTCGTTGGCTCGGGCGTGCAGCTTTTCCAGCTCCGCCCGCACATCGCCGCCCTGTACCACCGCCTTTGCCGCTCCGGCGGCGTTTCTCGAAATAGCTTCCCGAATGTCTCTGGCTTCCGGGCATTGCCGGTAAAAGCGTTCCAGCCGTTCTTCGGCGGCGTTCTCCGCGTTCTGGCGGCGGCGCTCCAGCTCCGCTCTGGCGTCCTCATAAATTTTTTTCCCGTATCCCATTTATAATTCCTCCGGCAAATCGAAAAAGCTCAGCCGTTCCACCTCGTCGATGTCGTAGCTGGAAGGCTTTTTCGTTTCTTCCTGCCTGCTCTGTTCCTCGGCAGTTACCTGTTCCATGGTTTTGATTCCCTTTTTGTACCACCGCTCCAAAATGCGGTTCATATAAGCGGCGCTGAATTTTCCCGTGTTGTCCACACAGCGCTCATAGGCGGCGGACAGCAGCTCCGGCAGAAAATTCCACTCATACACCCAGCGGTAGGCGGCTTCCTCCTCTTTTTTCGAGGGGGAGCGCTTTGGCAGCCCGGCGGCAATGGAGACCTTCCCCCAGGCAAGCCGTTTTTCGCTGAGCTCCTGCAATTTTGCCTCGGCGGCTTCCAGCGTGAAAACGCCGCTTTCCGCCCAGTCCCTGGCGACAGAATCAATGTAGGCGGTGCCGGTTTTGCCCACTTCCTTGGCGTAGTGAAGCAGCATGGCCACGACCTCGACAGGCAGCCCGTAGTCGTCACAGCTGGCGAGCAGCACGGCGGTCATGGCGGGGGAGAGGATCCCCAGCGTGGCTTCCGCTTCCTGCAGCAGGGAACGGATGGCGTCCGATTCCCGCGCCCTTGCGGCGAGATAGGAAGCGTCCGGCTTTGCCATGCGCTTTTTGGGCGGCAGGGGTTTTGCTTCCGGCGCGGGCTTTTGCTCTGTTTCCGGCTCTGTCGGCTCTGAAGCTGCCATAGCTTCAGGATTTTTCGGAGCCGCAGTCTGCGGAACAGGCAGCAGCTTCCCGAATTTCTCCGCGACCAACCCCCGGTCTATCCAGTAATCCAGCGCGTCCAGCACGCTATCCCGGCTGATCCCCAGCGCTTCTGCCAGCCCCTCGGCGGAAACGCTTTCGCCCCCGTGCCGCAGCAGCCATAAAATGACTTGCAGCTGTTCCTTGCCGGCAAGCTTGATGTGCTTGTCTACTAAAGCGCAGGGCACGGCAAAAACCGTGTTCCACGCGCCAATGTCCAAACTGTATTCCATTCCGCTGAATCTCCTTACCCGGCGAGCTTCCACTTGTTTTGATAAAAGTATAGCATAAAATTCCCTTGAGGGAAAGACAGAGTTTCCGAAAAAAGAAATTTCGGGAAAAGGGGCAGAATGAGGATTGACAAATCTCCGCGCCTTAGCTATAATAGGGAAGCACGTGAGAAGGATTTGCTACTGTAGCTCAGTTGGTAGAGCAGCTGATTCGTAATCAGCAGGTCGTGTGTTCGAGTCACATCAGTAGCTCCAAGCATCTGCGAAGAAGGCTCAGCATATTTGTGCTGAGCCTTCTTCAAGTCGCGACCGCAGGATTTTCTTATTTTGCAGATCTGTAAAATAAGTTCCACCACATCTTTTGAAACGGGGAAGAAATTATGGCAGAAGCGCGTCTCTATGTGCTGGCGCAATTTGACAGCGGCACCAATGAAGCCCTTGCTAAAATCTATGATAAGCTCCTTAATACAGGGCTTACCGGGGAGCAGACAAAGGGGATACCATACCACTTTACTTTGGGCAGCTTCGAGCTGTCGGAAACCGCGCAGATATTGGAACGTGCCAAAGCTGTTGCCGCCCGGACAAAGGCGTTTCCCATTGGGCTGAACCATATCGGGCTGTTCGGGCAGAAGGTGCTGTTCCTGACCCCGGCAATGAACAACCAGTTGCTTTCCCTCTGCCGGAGCATTGACCCCGCAGCCACTCTTGACGGCGTACACAACTGGATCGCTCATGCCACCCTGCTGATAGACAGCCCCGAGCATATCTGTGCCGCGCTCCCCATCGTTGCAGAGAACTTTTCACCCATGACTGCCGTGGTTCACAGTTTAGGCGTCTATGAATTTTTTCCCAAGAAGCTCATTGCGGAGTTCCCACTGCAAAAATAAATTTTTCCACCAAAAGGGCGCGCCGCAATACTGCGGCGCGCCCTTTCTATGGCTCCGATCCGATGCGAAAAAGCAATTCTCCGCTGCTTCTCTGTTAAAATGCGGCTTTCAGGAGAAACTAAGCATGGTCTTTTTCTATCTCATTGCAGCAGAATTGCTTTGTGCCGCTATTCGTAGTCTTCCAAAATCGTTTTCGCTTCGGAAAGGGTCCGGGCGGCAATGCCCTGCTTCAAGAGAGAAATATCTTCCTCCGGCAATTGGGCAATGTCTATCTCCGTCAGAAGCACCGGCGTCAATCCGCCTTTCCGAAAGACGGCGATCTTACCGTCGGATACCGAAACCAGATATTCGCTTTCCTTTGTATCTGTTTTTGCCGGGGTGGAAGAAATGCCGGTATTTCCATTTTCTTGACTTGCGGCTGGCTTTGGGCTATAATGACTATTGTACACCTGCTCGGAGCTCTCCCGGGGCTGTACGGCAGCGTCTGCCGGCAAAACAGTGTCCCGTTTCAAAGCGAAAGCGGCGGTGCAGATCACCAGAGCGGTCACCGCGACGATGAGCAGGAGCATGGTGTATTTTTTGTACGTTCGGGAGCTTCTTCTTTCCATCATAAAGATCACCTCCGGCTTAGTATGTGCCATTTTTTGCCTGTTATGCCGTAGGCGGCTTTTTTGAGGAAAAGAAGGAACATAAGAGAAAATTTGAGAAGCTTGCTTCCTGTAATTGATGATAAAGCTGCGGCTGGGATATGGGGAACACCTGTACAGGCAGTGTTCCGGGCAGCCCGCCGCAGGTGGAGAAAGAAGGTTACCATATGCGTGAAGACATGAACAAATATAACACCAGTGTGAACCGCATTCCCGCCCAGCGGACGGAGGGCGAATTTTCCAAGTCCGCCGGGGCAACCGCCAAAACGGTGGGGGGCATGGTATGGAAAGCCATCAAGACGCTGTTCTGGGTAGGGGTCATCAGCGGCGTGCTGGTGTTCCTGTCGGTCATGTCCTTTATCCTGAGCTTCCGCAATGTGGAGCCGCCCAATATTTCCTCCATGAAGCTCAACTATTCCAGCTTTATCTATCTGGACGACGAAACCGGGAACTCCACCGAATATATGCCGCTTTACAGCAATGAAAACCGTGTTTGGGTGGCTCTCGATGAAATCCCCCTTTATATGAAGACCGCCCAGATCGCCATTGAAGACCATCGCTTCACCGAGCACAAGGGCGTGGACTGGAAGGGGACGGCGGGCGCTGTGCTCCGGCTGGTAGGCGGCGGAGAAGGTCGTGGCGGCTCCACCCTGACCCAGCAGCTCATCAAGAATATCACCGGGGAAAACCAGGTGAGCATTCTCCGAAAGGTCAAGGAGATTTTTACCGCCCTGAATCTGGAGGGCGGCTATACCATGGCGGACGGCACCAAGCGGGTGGGCTACAGCAAGGAAGAAATCCTGGAAGCCTACCTGAACGTGGTCAACTACGGCGGGCAGTGCCAGGGTGTGGAAGCGGCCGCAAACTATTATTTTGACAAGCCCATCGCGGACTGCTCCCTGGCGGAGTGCGCCCTGATCGCCGGGATCACCCAGAACCCCTATCAGTTCAACCCCATGATCTTCCCGGAGGATTCCAAGGACAGGGCAAAGGTCGTGCTGAAGCGTATGATAGAGCTGTCCGAGGAAGGCGAGCTGGTTTCCGGCTTGACCGCCCCCATCACCAGAAGCGAGTATAACGACGCGCTGAAGGAGCTGGAAACCATGGACTTTGTCGGCGCGGAGGCAGAGGATACCAGCGCAGCCGATGAGGAAAAGCAGGACACGGAAAAGTGGAACTGGTATATCGACGTGATGTTCGAGGACATCGTGCAGGACCTGGTCGCCAAAGGGTATTCCTATGACACTGCCGAAAGCATGATGTACAACGCGGGTCTGGAGATCCACGGCGCAATGGACCTGAAGCTTCAGACCGATCTGGAAAATTACTTTTTGACCAATCAGGAAATGCTGCCGGAGGATCAGGCAATCGAGCTGGGTTTCTTTATGATGGACCCCTATACCGGCAGGGTCATGGGCGTGATCGGCAACCGGGGAGAGAGAAAGGGTACCCGCCTGCGGAACAACGCCACCGGCGCCGGCGGCACCGGGCGGCAGTCCGGCTCCTCCATCAAGCCCCTCAGCCCCTATATCGTGGGCTTGAATGAGGGCGTGATAAGCTATGGCACAGTGCTCCAGGATAAGCCCATTCCCAATTATTTCGGCGAGGGCGATCCGACTGAGGGTCCCCAGAACTTTGACCGCCACTATCGGGGCACCATGAATGTGGACAAGGCCATCGAGGTGTCCCAGAACGCCCCGGCGGCATGGCTGGCAAAGGAGCTTTCCCCCGAAACGTGCTATGACTGGCTGGTGAACAAGCTCCATTTCACCACGCTGACAGAGGAGGATTCCCACAATATCGGTATGTCCCTGGGCGGGCAGGAATACGGCGTGACCGTCCGGGATATGGTGGCAGGCTATCAGATATTCGCCAACGGCGGCATTTATCACAAGCCCATCACCTACTATTATGTAAAAGACCATGAGGGCAACGTGATCCTGGACAACCGCCCGGAGGTGAACCCCGGCGAGCGCGTGACCAGCGAGGAAAACGCCACCATCATGAATAAGCTTCTCCACGGACCCATCTACAATCCCGAAGGCACCGCAGTGGGCTGGATGTCCGATATCGACGCGGAGATCATCGGCAAAACCGGCACCACCGACGACGGCTACGACCTGTGGTTCATCGGCGCTACCAAATTCTGTGTGGCGGGCATCTGGAACGGCTATGAGTACCCCGATGAGCTGGGAGATACCGGCATAGCCAAGGATACCTGGAAGGCTGTCATTGAACACCTTCTGGCAAATTACGACTGGTCCGGCAAGAATTGGGTGCTCAGCGACAATGTGGTAGAGCGCCGCTTCTGCCGTGACAGCGGCAAGCTGGCGGGAACGAACTGCTTTGATACCGCCACGGGCTGGTACGATCAGGAAAAGGTGCCGGGCACCTGCAACGGCGGCACGGACCATATTTCCGGGAAAAACACCATGTCTCCCTCTCCGTCGCCCTCGCCCAGCCCGTCCCCATCGCCATCACCCAGTCCTTCTCCGTCTCCCTCGCCCTCCACAACGCCGGACGTGACTCCTTCCTTCTCACCCGGACCTACCGACGGACCGACCATCGAGCCGCCGCCCGGTCCCATAGATTCGCCGACCCCAACGCCGGTGCCCACCCCGTCGCTGGAGCCTCCGCCGGACGAATCCTCCACCCCGGACAATCCCGGTGATTTCTGGACTCCCGTGGGTTAGCCGCCCGGAAACGCAGAAGGGGCTTAAACTGAATTTCTAAAAATTGCCGGAAAGGGCGCGCTCTTTTCGGCAATTTTTTTGGCAATTTTTTGCTTCCCAGCGTCTTGATTTTTTCAGGGAACTGTGGTAAACTGTTCACTGCAACAAGACAATCGTATTTTGCAGGTGGACAATGGAAAAGGATTCTTATTTGGTGGTAAACAGCGAAGCGCTGCCGGAGGTCTATCAAAAGGTGGTGTACGCCAACACTCTGCTGGAAAGCGGAGAGGCGTCCAGCACCTCCGAAGCGGTCCGCATGGCGGGGATATCCCGCAGCGTCTATTACAAATATCGCGGCTCTGTGTTTCCGTACACCAGGCAGAACCCGGCAGGGATTTTGACCGTGCAGGCGGTGCTGACCGACCGCGCCGGGGTGCTGGTGAGCCTGCTCACGGTCTTTTACCGGGCAGGGGCAAATATTTTGACGGTGAACCAGAATATTCCCGTGATGGGCAGAGCCTTCGTGTCCGTTTCGGCGCGTATCGCCCACATGGGCATCACCGCCGATGAGCTGATGGAAAGCCTGAAGCTGGTAGACGGCGTAATAAAGATCGACAGCATTTTGGACAGATAGAAAGCTATCATGCATTCCGCTGGGAAAAGCGGGAAAATAAGCTTTTATCTTTCAGGAAAGGAAAGTATTCGCTATGGCAGAAATTGCAGTGATGGGGCACGGCGTAGTGGGTTCCGGCGTACTGGAGGTACTGACCGAGCATAAGGACAGCATTGCCCGCCGCGCCAAGGAGGAGATCCACGTCAAATATATTTTGGATCTGCGCGATTTCCCCGATTTGCCCTACCATGATAAATTTATTAAGGATTTTACCACCATCTTGAACGACCCCGAGGTAAAAATCGTGGTGGAGACCATGGGCGGCTTACAATTTGCCTATCCCTATGTAAAAGCCTGCTTGGAGCACGGGAAAAGTGTGGTCACCTCCAATAAAGAGCTGGTGGCGGCAAAGGGAGCGGAGCTGCTCTCCATCGCCCAGAAAAATAACCTGAATTTCCTGTTTGAAGCCAGCGTCGGCGGCGGCATTCCCATTATCCGCCCTATCAGCCAGTGCCTGGCGGCGAATGAGGTCAGCGAGATCGCGGGCATTTTGAACGGGACCACCAATTTTATCCTGACAAAAATGATCCGGGACGGCATGGGCTTCGGGGAAGCCCTGCAGCTTGCCCAGCAGCTGGGCTATGCGGAGCGCGACCCCTCCGCCGATGTGGAGGGCGCGGACGCCTGCCGGAAAATCTGTATTCTGGCTTCTCTGGCATTTGGCACCCATGTGTACCCGGAAAGCGTCCACACCGAGGGGATCACGAAGATCACCCTTTCCGACGTGGGCTATGCCAGGGCCTGGGGCGGCGTCATTAAGCTCATCGGCGAAGTAAAGCTGCTGGAAAACGGAAAAATACATATTATGGTAGCGCCCATGTTTGTCAGCAGTGAAAGCCAGCTCTCCAACGTGGACGATGTTTTTAACGGCATTCTGGTGCGGGGGGACGCCACGGGAGACGTGGTGTTCTACGGCAAGGGCGCTGGCAAGCTGCCCACCGCCAGCGCCGTGGTGGCAGACGTGATCGACTGTGTAAAACACTTCAAAGCCAGAAAATATCTGTTCTGGGAGGACGCGAAGCCGGACTATGTCACTCCCTTTGAAGACGTTCCCCAGGACGTGTTCCTGCGGGTGCGGGGCGGGGGGGATTCCGATTCCGTCTTCCATCAGGCGGAAACCGTGTTCCCCAGCCTTGTGCGCCTGATCCGTAAGGACGAAGAACCCGGCGAGATCGGTTTCACTGTGTCCGGCATGACCCCCCGGGAGCTGGAAGAGCCCCTGCGCAGGCTGGAACAGCTGGGCGTAACGGTGGAGAACCGCATCAAGCTGTCCGATTATTGAGAAGAATTTAGCTGAAAGGAAGGCGCCGTCCTATGATTCGCATTGACGTTCCCGCCACCAGCGCCAATCTTGGCTCCGGCTTTGATTCGCTGGGCATTGCCCTCACCATGAAAAACCGGGTGTGGATGGAGGAATCGGATTCTCTGGAGATCACCTGCGTCGACGACGTAAAGGTCCCCACAGACAGCAGCAACCTGATTTTCTGGGCGGCAAGCCATCTTTACGAAATTTGCGGTAAAAAGCTGCCGGGGCTGAAGATCGTGCAGGAAAACAACATTCCGCTGGCGCGGGGGCTGGGCAGCAGCTCCGCCTGTATCGTCGCCGGGATTTTGGGCGCGAACCGCTTTATGGGCAACCCCCTTTCCCAGCAGGATTTGATCCATCTTGCGGCAAAAATTGAAGGGCACCCGGACAATACCAGCCCGGCGCTTTCCGGGGGTCTGGTCGCCTCCGCCATGGAGGGGGAGCGGGTGTACAGCGTCAGCGTGCCTGTCAGCGATAAGATACGCTTTGCCGTGATGATCCCGCCCTTTGAGCTGAAAACAGAGCAGGCGAGAGCCGCCCTGCCGAAAGAGTATTCCAGGGAAGACGCGGTGTACAATCTGTCCCGTTCCGGGCTGATGACGGCGTCCCTCTTCTCAGGGGAGCTGCATAATCTGAGAGTGGCGGTACAGGACAGGATACACCAGCCCTACCGCTCCGGCTTGATCGAAAATTACGACAATGTGTTCCGCATGAGCTATGAGCTGGGGTCCCTCGGCACCTATGTCAGCGGTGCGGGACCCACCATCATTGCCATGGTGGAAACCGACCATTCCGAAGAATTTGTAAAAAACTGTGTCGCCCATCTGGAAGAAAAGGGCATTGCCGACTGGCGGGTGGAGCTTCTGAGCGCCGACCCCCACGGCGCGCAGATCGTGATAGAATAGCGCGGGGAACAGGCATGAGGACTGTAGAGCTTTTCATTGCCGCCAGCGTGGACGGCTTCATCGCGGATCCCTCCGGCGGTGTGGGCTGGCTGGAGGGGCAGGGGGAGGAAGCGGCGGAAAGCGACAGCTATTCCCGCTTTATCCAGAATGTGGACACCGTAGTGATGGGGTGGAATACCTATCGGCAGATCGTCACGAAGCTGTCTCCCGGCGCCTGGGTGTACCACGGTCTCACCACCTATGTCATCACGCATAGAACCCTTCCCAATGTAGAAGAGGAAAAAATATTTTTTACACCCCAAAGCCCCTGCGATTTGATCCGCAGCCTGCGGCAGGAGCCGGGGAAGACCGTCTGGGTCTGCGGCGGCGCGTCTATCGTGCAGCAGCTTGTCCGGGCGGACCTGATCGACCGTTACTACCTCACCGTGATCCCCACCCTGCTGGGAAGCGGCATCCGGCTGTTTGAAAACGGCGGCGCGGAGAAAAAGCTGCGCCTTGTGGAGACCTGCCAATGCGACGGCATGCTGGATATCCTGTATGAGCGCAGAAAAGCAGGGTGCTGATAATTTTTTGCTTTCCTGTTTTCCGGGGTGTGATCCGGGAAATTGAGATAGATTGCTTGGAAGGAGCAGATAACATATGGCACTGATCGTGCAGAAGTTCGGCGGCACCTCCGTGAGGGACGCCGAGCGCATCAACAATGTGGCGGATATCGTCACCACCGCCTACCGGCAGGACAACGACGTGGTGGTCGTGGTCTCCGCCCAGGGCGATACCACCGACGACCTCATCGCAAAAGCGGAGGAGATCAATGACCGTGCGTCCAAGCGGGAAATGGATATGCTGCTGTCCGCGGGTGAGCAGATTTCCGCCGCTCTGCTGGCTATGGCAATCGAGAAGATGGGGTATCCCGTGGTTTCTCTGCTGGGCTGGCAGGCGGGCTTTGACACCTCCTCAGATTACGGCAACGCCCGTATCAAAAAGGTGGACGCTTCCCGTATCCGCAAGGAGCTTGACAAGCGGCGCATCGTGGTGGTCACGGGCTTTCAGGGCGTGAACCGCTATGGCGATATGACCACCCTGGGCAGGGGCGGTTCGGACACCAGCGCCGTGGCGATCGCTGCCACCATGCACGCGGACCTGTGCCAGATCTATACCGATGTGGACGGCGTCTACACCGCCGACCCCCGGAAGATTCCCGGCGCGGTGAAGCTTTCCAGCATTTCCTACGATGAAATGCTGGAGCTGGCGACTTTGGGCGCGCAGGTGCTGCATAACCGTTCCGTAGAAATGGCAAAAAAATACAACATTGAATTAGAGGTGCTTTCCAGCCTGACGCGGGAAAAGGGCACCATTGTAAAGGAGACGAGCAACGTGGAGAAAATGCTTATCAGCGGTGTGGCAAAGGACGACAATATCGCCAGAATTTCAATTATCGGTGTACCGGACAGACCCGGGCTTGCGTTTAAGATTTTTTCCAAGCTTGCTTCCAAGGGGATCAACGTGGACATCATTTTGCAGTCCATCGGCAGAAACGGCACCAAGGATATCAGCTTTACCGTGGAGAAGAATAAGATGGAGGAGACCATTGAGCTGCTGAAGTCCTACGAGGAAACATGGGGCGCTTCGGGCATCGTGTCGGACGATAATGTGTCCAAGGTCTCCATCGTGGGCGCCGGCATGGAAACGCACCCCGGCGTGGCGGCAGAAATGTTTGAAGCGCTGTTCAGCCGCAATGTGAATATTCAGATGATCTCCACCAGCGAGATCAAAATTTCCGTCCTGATCAATAAGGCGGACGGCGAGCGCGCCGTGGAAGCGATCCACGATAAATTCTTTGAAGCTCGCTAGAGCTTCGTATGCTCGCTAGAGCTTCGTATGCTTGCTGGAGCTTTGAGTGCCGGCGCAGCGTTCATTATAAAAAATTTGTCAACCTGAAAAATCTGTCAGATTTTCCAGCGTGCAAAAAGCGGCTAAATCACCCTTTGGCGGTCAAACTAAGCTGGGGGTGATTTTTTGTTTCCTTATTATTGGGGCGGGCTGCCCATCGGCACGCCGAACAGTATGCCCATGGGAATGCTGCCGTTTTTGGACTGGAACGCGGACAAGGACTTCCGGGAACTGCCGGAAGAGGTGAGGGAAGCGCTGGAGTATCATCAGGACGAGATACACAGCGCTTCCGACCTGCACCATCTTGTCGATGAGCTGAAGCTCAAAAGCTAAAAACAAGGGACATTTCTTCCTCCGAGGAAATGTCCCTTGTCCCGTTATTTTTTCAGTTCGTTCCGATACCAAATATCTATTTCCTCCGGCTGGGGCGCTTCAAATAAGCTGCTGCATTTTTCCGTAAGCCTTTCGTCAACATAGTAGGAGCCGGCGGCGCCGGAGGCGTTCCGCTTGGCGATGTTGCGCCGCCACATTTCTTCCGAGACCTCCACATAGTGCCATTCCACGGGAATGCCTTTTTCTTGGAAAAATTTATTTGCCGCAAGCCGGCTTTCCCTTGTCCAAAAGCCCCATTCCAGAATGACTGAAATGCCCAGCTCCGCAAGCTGTACCGCCATCTGGTACAGATAAGCCTGGGCTTTTTGGGTCACCCGTTCATGGCTGTCGCCCAGCTGTTCGTCAAATATGGCGAGGGTCAGGTCGTCGCAGGAGAGGATCGGGGCGCGCGTTTCCTCGCTGAGTTTTTTCGCATAGGTGCTTTTCCCGCAGCAAAGCTTGCCGCAGATACAGTAGACTTTTGCCATATTGCCTTATTCTTCCTCCCAATAGGCGGCAAACGCTTCCTGAAGCTTGCGGAAGGTCTCCGCACCCTCGTCATACAGCGCCTGCAGCTTTTCCAAATCCTTTTCCGTCCGGGAAACCGTCACCGGCTTGGGCGGGCGGATCACAAATACTCTTTTCTCCGCCTCCAGCCGGTCCAGCTCGATCAGCTCTTTGTTGTAGCGCCGGGGCGTATTCAAAATAGACCGCACCAGCTCCGGGTACTTCCGATAATGGTGGGCGTACAGCTTTGCGGCGGTATGGGGGACGGGCTGCTTTTGATAGCCGTGCTCTCTGGTGGTGACCACCAGGATTTTTTCATATCCCTCGTCTATCGCCTTTTGATAGGGAATGGAAACGGAGACCCCGCCGTCCAGGCAAGGCGTGCCCTCCACCAGCACCATGGGCGCAAGCAGCGGCAGGCTGGCGCTGGCACGGATAGCGGGGTAGATGTCCTCGCAGCGGCTCTTTTCATAGTACATGGGGGCGCCTGTCAGGCAGCTGGTCGCCACGGCGGTGTACTCCATCGGGGAGCTGTGAAAGGCTTCCCGATCCAGCGGCACCAGGGTGTCGCAGACCTCGCCAAACAAAAAGTCAAAATTGAAAATGCTCCTGTGCAGCAGCAGGTTCCGCAGCCCCAGGTAGCGCTTATCGTTCACATAGTCCAAATTCACCTTTGCCGTCCTGCCCGGCTGACCCGACACGATATTTACGCCTGTCAGCGCTCCGGCGGACACGCCAAACAGCCCGTCGGCAGTGAACCCTTCCTTCATGAAAATATCCATTGCTCCGGCGGAAAACATACAGCGCAGGGAGCCGCCTTCCAGCACGATCGCTCTTTTTTTCACGGAAAAACCTCCTGAAAACAGAAAACTGACTACACGTTTATTTTACAGGAAAATCCCATCTTTCGCAAGTCTTGATTTCACGGGAAAAAGCTGATAAAATAGCTTCATTCCGTTTGAAAAGCAGGGGAGAAGCATATGAGAATGCGAAAAAAGGCGTGGGCAAAGCCGGAGCTTTCTGCCTGCCCTTATTACATTGCCGACCCGAAAGCGCTTCGAGGGCATTGGCAGGAACAGTTTGGCGCCCACCGCCCGATCCACCTTGACCTGGGCTGCGGCAAATGCGTCTTTTTGGCGGAGCTTGCCGCGGGGCAGCGGGAAGTAAATTTCGTGGGGATCGACCTGAGCTACGATATCCTCGGGGTGGGGCGCAGGAATATCCAGTCCGCTTTCGGCGAGGAGGAGCCGGACAACGTCCTGCTATGCTATTACAATATTGAGCGGCTGCCGGAGCTTTTCGCGCCGGAGGACAGGGTAGAGCGGCTTTATATCAATTTCTGCAACCCCTGGCCCTCAGCCGGGCACCAGAAGCGCCGCCTGACCCATACCCGCCAGCTGGAAGCCTACAAGACCCTGCTCAGCGACACCGGGGAGATCTGGTTCAAAACCGACAACGACGACCTGTACCTTGCCACAAAGCGGTATTTTGCCGAAGCGGGCTTCATCATTTTTTTCGACACGCAGGACCTTCACGCCGAACAGGACGCGGAAAATATCCTGACCGAGCACGAGATCATGTTTTCCAATCAGGGGATCAAAACAAAAGCCCTTCGGGCAAGGAAAGCATGATATGAAAAGCACAAATAGCAAAAAAGCAGCGGGACAAAGCCGCTGCTTTTTTATACGGTTCCTTATATTACAGCTTAAAATCTTCCTCGTCGTACGCGCCCCGCAGAGGCGGCGCTGTCTGGGGCTCCCGCCGCAGGGGGTCGTACTCATACTTTTTGCATTTGCCGTTTTTCAGCGCCAGGCGCAGCGTGCAGATTGGCGGTTCCCCGCTTTTCCCGCCATTGTGCAGGCAGTATTCGCAGCTCAGGGCCACATTGCTTCCGAACAGCTTTTTCCGTTTTTTCTTTCCAAACATATGCTCTCCTGAAAATATCCATGAATATATTTTCTCAGCGTCCAGCATCTAGCATCTAGCATCCAGTATAGCATACCTTTGCTTTCACCGCAATCAAATCATTCGATTTTTTCTTCCTTGGTGGAGATCACTAAAAATGCCATGCACATCAAAAGCAGCGAAAGTCCTCCTGCAGCCGTGCCGGAAAGGGCGGCGATATTCTGCACGGCTCCCGCAGGGGCGAGAGCTGTCACCGGGTCGCTGGGCAGCAGCCTAATGAGCAGCAGATAGCACCCTGCCGCAGCGATCCCGTGGAGAAAGCGGAAAACGTAAAAAATCCACTTTTTTGCGGGGAATTTCCCGAATACGGAAAACACCTGTAAATGCACGCAGAACCCTCCGAACGCCAGCCCAAAGGCAAAGAACGGCGGGCTGACCCGCAGCTTTGACGCCGCTCCAACGCCCTCTGTCACCTCCAGCAGGAAGGATACCAGCGCCGAGGATTCCATGGGCGTAAAAAGCCCGGAAGAAGCCAGCAGGCGGCTGCAAAACTGAAATGCCCCGCAGCAGTGCAGCAGGGCGCTGATCCCGGCGAACAGCACGATACACCCGCACATTTTCATCACGGAGGAAGAAGCGTCGGCAGCGGAGCGGATCAGCGCGTCTCCCTGCGGCTTTTCAGGCATACCATTCTCTTTCGGCGGGACGGGGGAAAACAGCCCGGAGAAAAGGCCCAGCAGAACGCCGGAAGCTGTCACCGAGAAGAACAGCAGCCAGCCCACACGGAAGCTGCCCAGCACCGCCCCTCCCAGAAAGGTCACTACAAAAGCAATGCCGGGGTTTACGCAGAACAGCATCATTCTGCCCGCCTGCTCTTTTGTGATCTTCCCCTGCCGAAGCAGCAGCTCCGCGCCCTTTGCGCCAGCGGGATATCCTCCGACAAAGCTCATGAAAATAGGCACGGCGCAGGCAGCGGGCAGGCGGAACACATATCGGGTGAGAAAGCCCAGCCGGTTCCCCAGAATATCGCCTGCCCCGGAATACATGGCAAAGCTGGTCAGCGCCAGAAAGGGGAAAAGGGAGGGCGCCAGCACGGTGAGACAGTACAAAATACTGTTTTTGACGCTGCTCTGCACCTCCTTTGGAAACGCCAGCAGCGCCCATGCGGCGCAGAGGAACAGAAGGACGGCGGCCCCGGTAAAATTGTCCCTCAATCGCCGGGCTTTCCATCGTCCTATGGCAGATTTGATTTGTCCTGAGTTCCATTTCATAAGCATGACCGACCTTTCCATACAGGAATATGAAGCTGCCCGGTGATACATTCGGGCGGCAGAACATAAACTTTTCGAAAAGGGGGAATGGCAGTGGAACAGCGGGGAGCAGGAAATTCCGTCATCGAGCTGACAGGGAACAGGTGCGCCGTCATAGACGGCTGCGACGGCATCGTGGATTACAACGACGAACGGGTGATCCTCCGCACCGGCAGGCTGACGGTGCATTTTTCGGGAAGAAACCTGAAGCTGAAGCGGCTGACAGAAAATTCGGCAGTGGTAGAGGGCTTTATCAGCAGCCTGGAATACACCTATTGAGGAGGGCGCACGTGCTGGAAAAAATCTTTCATCTTCTGACAGGCTACGCGCAATTTGAGATCAAAGGGGATTCCCCCCGGTTCCTGAATGTGACTGCAAAAAGCGGGTTTGGCTTCTGGAATTTTACCCATCACGAAAAGAACGCCTGTGTCAGCTGCCGGGCAAGAGATTACCGCCGGCTGCTGCCCTATGCCCGGCGCTGCAGGGTGCGCCTTCGCTGTGTGAAAAAAGCGGGGCTTCCCTTCCTTTTTCATCGGGCCTGGAGACGCAAGGGGCTGCTGGCAGGCGCGGTCTGCGGCGTGGCGCTGTATGCCTTTCTCAGCGGTTTTGTATGGGGCGTCAGTGTCAGCGGCACGGAAACGCTCAGCGATAGGCAGGTTTTGGCAGCCGCCGCACAAAACGGCGTGTTTGAAGGGGCATGGAAAGCGGGCTTTACCCCGAAGCTTGCAGCCCACGGCATCGTTTCCGACCTGCCCCAGCTGAAATGGGTTTCTGTCAATACCGACGGCTGCTTTGCAGAGGTTGCCGTAGGCGAGAGAGAGGAAAAGCCGGAAATCACCGACGATACCCGATGGTCCAATATCGTGGCGGTACGGGAGGGGAAGATCCTCGCCATCGAGCCGGAGCACGGCAGACCCGAGGTCGCCATCGGCGATGTGGTGGCAAAAGGCGACCTGCTGATATCGGGGCTGTATCAGGAAAAGATAGACCCCTGGAGCCCGCCGCCGGAGCAGCCGCTGGAGACCCTGGGCGCCGCAAGGGGAAGCGTTGTCGCCGAGACGTACCGGGAATTTACCGTCCAGCTTTCCGCGGAAAAGAAAGAGCTGCTGCCCAACGGAAAAAAGCAGGTGAATTCCACCCTCCACTTTTTCGGCTTGCAGCTTCCCTTGGGCTGGAATGCCGCCCCCACGGAAAAATGCCGCGCTTACCGGGACGATTCCGTACTGACTGCGCTGGACACCCCGCTGCCCCTGTGGGTACAGCGGGACGTGTATGAAATTTTGGAGGAAACTGCCTGTTCCATGGGGGAAGAAGAATTAAAGGAAGAGGCGCTGTTCAAGCTGCGGGAAGCGCAGAAGGCGAGCCTCCCTGCCGGCAGCAAAATTCTCAAGGAAGAGCTTACCTACAGTTTCCCTGACGGAATGTGCATTTTAAGCGCCCGGTGCCGCTGTATGGAGGAGATCGGCGAAGTGCGGGAGATATTGGTGACCCCTTTGGAATCGGAGGAGAATGGGGAAGAAGATTTTTAGACGGCTTCTCCGCGCACAGGTTGGAAAATAGATTTTTAGCAAATCCGCCGAAATCAGGCGAAAATTTTTAGGCAAATAACATAGACTTTTCTCTTGAAGAAATCGGCGGAATTGTGCTATAATAGACACTAGATTCTAGATACTAGACGCTGGAAAGGGCAAAAAGCTGTGGTCGGGCGGAAAAGATACGATTTGTCCGAAGCTGCTTCACGAGTGCCCACCGCAAGGTGCAGTGCCCGCATAAAAAATTGAAGATCAAATATAGGAGAAAAATTTGGAGCAGAGAATCAATTTAGACAGAATGGAGCAGGCGGCGGAGCTGTTCGGCAGCTTTGACGAGAACATGAAGCTGATCGAAAGGGAATACGGCGTCAGCCTGATTTTCCGGGATTCCGAGCTGAAGATAACCGGGGAGGACGCCGAGGCGGTGGACAAGGCTTCCCGCACCGTCCGCAGCCTTATCACCCTTGTGGGCGGCGGCGAGACCCTCAACGAGCAGAACGTGCGGTACTGTATGCGCATGGTCGCCGAGGACAGCGAGGAAAAGGTCATCAAGCTGGCGGGGGACTGCATCTGCATCACCAGCAAGGGAAAGCCCATCAAGCCCAAAACCGTAGGGCAGCGGACCTACTGCGACAATATCAAAAAGAATACCATCACCATCGGCGTGGGTCCTGCCGGAACGGGCAAAACCTATTTGGCGGTGGCGATGGCGGTGTCCGCTTTCCGCGCCCAGGAGGTCAACCGCATTATCCTGACCCGCCCTGCCGTGGAAGCCGGGGAAAAGCTGGGCTTTCTGCCCGGCGACCTGCAGCAGAAGGTGGACCCCTACCTGCGCCCTTTGTACGACGCCCTTTTCGATATGCTGGGCGCGGAGACGTACCAGCGCTATGTGGAGCGGGGCAATATCGAGGTGGCGCCCCTTGCCTATATGCGCGGGCGCACGCTGGACGACAGCTTTATCATTCTGGACGAGGCGCAGAACACCACCAACGAGCAGATGAAAATGTTTCTGACCCGTTTGGGTTTTAACTCGAAAATGGTCATCACGGGAGACGTGACCCAGATTGACCTGCCCGACGGCAAGCGCTCCGGCTTGAAGGACGCCGTCCGCATTCTGCGGGGCGTGGACGATATCGCGATTTTCCGTTTTACCGAAAAAGATGTTGTGCGCCACAGGCTGGTGCAGGATATTATCAAAGCCTATGAAAAGGCGGACCGCCCCAAATAATTTCTTCAAATTTTTCAAAGGAAGGAACGGGAACAGTCATGGAAAAAATCAGAGTCATCATTTCCAATCAGCAGAAGCAGGTGAAGATTCCCACCGGGCTGAGAATGCTGATCCGCCGCTGCTGCCATGCGGTTCTGCAATTGGAGGGTTTCCCCGATCCCGCTGAGATCAGCGTGTCCTTTGTGGATAACGACCAGATCCGGGAGATGAACCGCCAGTATCGGAACAAGGACTCCGCCACCGACGTGCTTTCCTTCCCTCTGGGAGAAAATGGGGAGTATGATACAAACCATGAAACCGGGGCAAAAATTTTGGGGGACGTTGTCATTTCCATGCCCAAGGCGGTGGAGCAGGCGAATACCTACGGGCACACGCTGGAGCGGGAGGTAGGTTATCTCACCGCCCATTCCGTGCTGCACCTGCTGGGCTACGACCACGAGCAGGGCGGGCTGGAGCGCGTTCGGATGCGGGAAAAGGAAGAGCGCGTCATGCAGGAGCTTGGGCTTCCCGCCAGCAGCAGCTACGCTCCCGATGGCGAATAGCGGCGGACAGGGTGGCAAGCGCACCCTGATAGACAGCTTTGCCGATGCGTTCCGGGGAATATGGGATTGTATCCGCTCGGAGCGGAATATGAGAATACATCTTTCTGCCTGCTGCGGCGTGCTGTTTTTCGCCGTCCGCATGGGGCTTTCCCGTGGTGAGCTTGCCTGCCTGGCGCTGACCATCGGCATGGTCGTTTCCGCGGAAGCCATGAACACCGCCGTGGAAAAGCTCTGCGATTTTACCCAAAAGCACTGGAACCCCCGTATTCGCGTGATAAAGGATATTGCCGCGGGCGCGGTGCTGCTCACCGCTTTGGCGGCAGTGCTGGTGGGTGCGGTGCTGTTGTTCCGTCCCGCGCTCTGGCAGGCGCTCTGCGAGATCTGCCGCAAGCCTCTGTCGCTGGCGGTTTTCCTGCTGGTGGTCGCTGCCGATCTGGTGTTCATTTTTGCAGGACCGCAGCGTATCGCGGACTGGTTTTCGGGAAAAAAGAAACGGTAAGCTCTGTCCGGGCAGAAGACCTCCCGCCCGTGCAGCCGTTTGTTGCGCGAGGCTGAAAGGGCGAACTTTGTACGCGCCCTTTCTCTAACGACTAACATCTAACAACTAATAACTAATTACTACCAAGCGAAAGGAACAGATATGGATTACAGTACGATGCAGGAGGGGCTGTCTGCCTTTCTTGCCATTGTCGGCAGACCGAATGTGGGAAAATCCTCCCTGTTGAACCGGCTGATCGGGCAGAAGATCGCCATTGTCTCCAGGAAGCCCCAGACGACCCGTACCCGGGTCATGGGTGTTCTCACGCAGGGAGAATACCAGTTGGTATTTCTGGACACGCCGGGGCTGCTAAAGCCAAGAAATTCTTTGGGAGACTATATGGTAAAGTCTGTAGTTTCCGCCGTAGAGGGCGTGGACGCCTGCCTGCTGGTGACGGAAGCCGGGGCAAAGGTATCGAAAGCGGACGAAGACCTGATCGCCCGGTTCCGCTCCGGGCATATTCCGGCAGTCCTGGCGATCAATAAGATAGACCTGCTTTCCGACAAGACGAAGCTCATGGAGCAGATCGCCGCCTATTCCGCCCTGTATGAGTTCCGGGCGGTGGTGCCTGTTTCCGCCAAAACCGGCAGCGGTATGGACGGGCTTTTGGAGGAATTGAAGCTCCTCGCCGAGCCGGGCGGGCATTTCTTTTCCGAAGATGTTCTCACCGACCAGCCGGAGCAGACCATCGCTTCCGAAATGGTTCGGGAAAAGGTGCTGCGGCTGCTGGACAAGGAGGTGCCCCACGGCGTGGCGGCAGTGACGGAACGCATGGTGGAGGAAAAGGACCTGCTCCACATCGACGTGACCATTTACTGCGAACGCCAGAACCACAAGGGGATACTCATTGGCAGGGGCGGCGCCATGTTGAAGCGCATCGGCACGGACGCCCGGCAGGATTTGGAACGTTTCTTCGACTGTAAGGTGGACCTGCAGCTCTGGGTCAAGGTCAAGGAGGACTGGCGGCAGCGCCCGCAGGTGCTGCAAAGCCTGGGCTTTTCCGAAAAAAATCTGGAGCTTTGAGCCGCGCCCTAACACAGATCGTTTGAAAAGTCTGTCACACGGGGTCAAACAGACAATTATTTTCCAGTCATATGCGGGGGAAAGTCTGCAAATACTTTTCTTAGGGAAGGATTATGCCTTCAAAGGGGGAAGCAGTTGTGGACGAAAAACAGGCATGGAGCAATTTTGCCCGGACAGGGAAAATAGAGGATTACATCAAATATACACAGGTCAAAAACCAGATAGGGCTGCAAAACGCCCTTTCTGGGGAGGTTTCCCGTGCAGATAAAAACCCAGGGACTGATTATCCGGGAACAGACGGTGGGGGAAAGCGACAGGCTGGTAACGGTTTTGACCCAGGATGAGGGGGTAGTCCGCGCCTTTGCCCGCCGGGCGAAAAACCTGAAGGACAGCAAAAATTCCGCCACAGGGCTGCTCTGCTATTCCCGCCTGAACCTTTACAAGGGGCGGGATAAATACATTATAAACGACGCCTTTCCCATCGAGGTGTTTTTCGGCTTGCGGCAGGATATTGTGCGTCTGGCGCTGGCGCAGTATTTCTGCGGGCTTGCCTTTGAAGTGGTGCCCGATGGGGTAGAGTCCGGCGAATATCTCCGTCTGGTGCTCAACGCCCTGCACTTTTTGAGCGAGGGGACAAGACTCCCGGAGCTCTTAAAGCCCATCGTAGAGCTGCGAATGCTGTCCCTTGCGGGATATATGCCGGATCTGATCTGCTGCGCCCAGTGCGGTACATATGAAGCGGAACGGATGTTTTTCAAGGTCAACCGGGGCGCCCTCTATTGTCAGGACTGCTATCTGGACAACGGCGACCCCTGCGCCGTGTTGTCCCCCTCGGCGCTTACCGCCATGCGGCACATTATTTACTCCGACTTTGAAAAAATTTTTTCCTTTTCCCTTACGGGAACGTCCCTGCAGGAGCTTTCCACCGCCGTGGAAGCCTATACCGTGCACATTCTGCAAAAGCGCCCGAAAACGCTGGATTTTTACCAGAGCCTTTTGTAAGCAGTTTTCTGCCCGGGTTCCGGGCAATGGTTTTGTAACATAGGAAAGGACAGATATGGACAAAAACTACAGAGCCTTAGAGCTCGATAAAATTTTGGAAATGGTGGCGAACGAGACCACCTGTGAGGACGCCGCGGAGCAGGCAAGGAGCATAAAGCCCGTGTTTACCGCGGCGGAAGCCCGCTATCTGCTGGAGGAGACCGACGCCGCCTTTGTGCTGATGGCGAAATTCGGCGCGCCCTCCTTTTCCGGGCTGAAAAATGTGACAAACGCCCTGCGCCGGGCGCAGGCAGAGGGCGGTTTGGGGTTCCGGGAGCTGCTGGATATTGCCGAGACCCTTCGCGCCATTCGCGCCCTTTCCCAGTGGCACGGGAAAAGCGGCGGGATACAGAACGCCCTGTCCGGGCGGTTCACTATTTTAGCCCCCAACAAATATCTGGAAGAGAAAATTTTTACCTGCATTTTGAACGAGGAGGAAATGGCGGACAGCGCATCTCCTGCGCTCGCCACGATCCGCCGGAAGATACGCAACGCTTCCTCCCGCGCCAGGGACCAGCTGGACAAGCTCATTCATTCCCAAAGCCACCAGAAGCATTTGCAGGAGAGCATCGTCACCCAGCGGGGCGGGCGGTACGTTGTGCCGGTGAAAGCGGAGTTCCGCAGCGAGGTGCCCGGCTTGGTGCACGACACCTCCTCCAGCGGCGCGACGGTGTTTATCGAGCCCATGAGCGTGGTGGAAGCCAACAATGAGATCAGGGTGCTGCAATCGGAGGAGCAGGACGAGATTCACCGCATTCTGCTGGAGCTTTCCGCAGAAGCGGGCGAGTTTGCCGATTCCATCATCGAAAGCTATGAATATGCCGTACAGCTGAACGTGATCTTTGCCAAGGCGCAGGTGGCGTACCGCATGAAAGCCGTTGTTCCCACGATTGACGAGCGGGGGCGCACCCTGCTGGAAAAAGCCCGCCACCCGCTGATAGACAAGGACAAGGTCGTGCCCACCGACATTTCTCTGGGCGAGGGCTTTGACACCCTCATCATTACGGGACCCAACACCGGCGGCAAGACCGTAGCCCTGAAAACGCTGGGGCTCCTCACCCTGATGACCATGTGCGGTCTGATGATCCCCGCCGGGGAAAACAGCCGGGTCGCGATTTACCGTTACATTCTGGCGGATATCGGGGACGAGCAGAGTATCGAGCAGTCCCTTTCCACCTTCTCCGCCCATATGACCAATATCATTCATATTCTGGAGCTTGCCGGGGAAAACAGCCTGGTCCTTCTGGACGAGCTGGGCGCGGGCACCGACCCGGTGGAGGGCGCCGCCCTGGCGGAAGCCATCATTGAAGAATTGCGTTTTAAAGGCGCAAAGCTTGCCTGCACCACCCATTATGCCGAGCTGAAAGCATACGCGCTCCAAACGGAGGGCGTGGAAAACGGTTGCTGTGAATTTGACGTGGCGACCCTGCGCCCTACCTATCGGCTGCTGATCGGCGTGCCGGGCAAATCCAACGCTTTTGCCATTTCCGCCCGCCTGGGCATGGAGGAACGCATCGTCAGCCGGGCAAGGGAACTGGTCTCTCAGGAAAGCAGCGCCTTTGAACAGGTGGTGGGCAGGCTGGAGGAAAGCCGCCGGAAGATGGAAGACGAGCTGGAAGCGGTGAAAGCCTCCGCGGCACAGGCGCAGCGCAACGCCCGGCAGTCGGAGGAGGCTAAAGCGGAAGCGGAGGAAGCGGCAAAGAAAGAAATGGAAAAAGCAAGGCAGGAAGCCGCACTGATCGTCCAAAAGACCCGCCAGCAGGCGGACGCCCTCTTAAATGAGCTGGACGAAATGCGCCGCCGGAAAAACAAGGCGCTGTCCGCCGAGGAAAAAGCCAGGCTGCGTTCCGGCATGAAGAATCTGGAGCTCAGCTCCGACCCGGTCCATAGGCGCACCAACGAGGGCTATGTCCTGCCCAGACCCCTGCAGCCCGGGGACAATGTGCTGATTTTCGACATCGACAAGAACGCCACCGTTCTGGAGGAGCCGAAAGACGGTCAGGTGCTTGTGCAGGCGGGGATCATCAAAACGCGGGTGGAGCTTTCTAACCTCCGCCTGCTGGGAGAAAAGCAGAAGCAGAAGCAGCGGGGCAGGACCGTGACCCGCTCCCTGTCCGCCGCGGATACCTCTACCAGCCTTGATTTGCGGGGCATGAACACGGAGGAAGGGCTTATGGAGGTGGATTCCTTTTTGGACCGTGTCTCCCGCATGAACCTGACCCAGGTCACCATCATTCACGGCAAAGGTACCGGCGTGCTGCGCACCGCCGTGCAGCAGCACCTGCGGAAATGCCCCCAGGTGAAAAGCTTCCGGCTGGGTACTTACGGGGAGGGCGAAACCGGCGTAACGGTGGTCGAATTGGAATAGGCTTTGCTGCCTGGAAGCAGCCCGCCTTTTGGAAAGAAGAAAGGGAAGCGTGATGAAACGGGAAAAGTACGAAGAACTTGCAGCTTATATGCAGGAGTGTATGTCTGACGCCGCTCACGACAGGGAACACGTCTGGCGGGTTTTGGGATATGCCCTCAGATTGGCGGAAGAGATGGCAGAGCCCGTGAACTATGACCTGCTGATTGCTTCCTGTCTGCTTCACGATATCGGGCGCACCGCTCAATTTAAGGACCCGTCCTTAGATCATGCCGCGGTGGGAACTGATATGGCTGCTAAATGGCTGGCTGACCACGGTTATTCCCCGGATTTTTGTCAAGCTGTCCGTTCTGCGATCCGTTCACACAGGTACCGTACCGGCGGCAGAGCGGAAAGCATAGAAGGGCAGTTGCTGTTTGATGCAGATAAACTGGACGTATGCGGCGTCATGGGGCTGTTTCGCACCATTTCCTACTGCGACCATGTAGGCGAGCCCTATTACACTGTTGGGAAGGACGGTCTGGTGGACTTCACCGCCGACACGGAAGCTTCCGTTATACAGGAATACTGCTATAAGCTGTGCCGTGTGAGGGAGAGGCTTTATACCGATGGAGCCAAACATCTGGCGGACGAGCTTTCCCATCAGCTCGATGCGGCGGTCAATTTTGTGGTACAGCAGACGAATCATGCCCGTACAGGTCTTTTTGATCTGGAAAAGCACCTGTACTGATGTGCCGCTGTGCGGCGGAAAAAACAGGAAAGGAAACAAGATATGCGCCTTGGCTTTAAGATGAAGCTCTATCCCGGCATGGAGGCGGAATATGAGCGCCGCCACAGGGAACTGTGGCAGGAAATGAAAGACATGATCCATGAGTACGGCGGAAAAAACTACACCATCTTTCTGGATCAGGAGACCCTGACCCTGTTTGGCACGCTGGAGGTGGAAAGCGCCGAGCGCTGGCAGGAAAGCGCCAATACCGCCATCTGCCGGAAATGGTGGGACTACATGGCGGACATTATGGAGACGAATCCTGACAACAGCCCTGTTTCCATCGACCTGCGCCCCGTGTTCCATTTGGACTGAAAAACAGCCCTCCGATTCTCACAGGAATCGGGGGGCTGTTTTTGCTTATCTTACTTGGGATACCTGGTGATGTACAGGACGCCGCCGCTGTTTTCCAACTCGCGTCTGCTGAGCCTTCTGCCCCAGGAGATACGGCAGGAGGAATAGTCCGCGTTTACTTCCGCCACGGCGATGGAGTCCCTGCTTTTTTCAATGACCACCATGGAATGTTCCGCCGACAGCAGCCGGATCTGGTCGCCGATCTGCAATTGGTCGAAGTCCCGGAAGGTCCGCACAGGGGCGTTTTTGCCGAAAAGCTGGTCGCTGAGCATGCTGGCAAAGCCAAGGCACTGCCAGCTGCAGGTGTCGCCGATGACGGGCACCGAGGACACGCCGTAATAGGTATTGCAGTAAGTAATGCCGTTTGCGGCATGGTTGCAGGGAGTGTTCGTCACGGTCTCCCAGCTTTCCCTGCCGTCGGTGATCCCGGCGGAACGATGGTTCCAGTATTTCCCGCTGGGGAACCTTTTTTGCAGTGCCGCCAGCTTTTGCCGGATCTGATAGTATGGGTCGGGCGGGGCGGGAATCTCATTTTTTGGCAGCGGTTCCACCTTTAACAGCCTGCACAGCATGACGGCGGCGTCGCTCCGCAGCGCTCTGGCTTGCGGGCGGAAAGTGCCGTCGGGATATCCCAAAAGGACCCCGACCTGCTGGCAGGTATACACGTCCTCCATTGCCCAATCGGAAATTTTTTCCTCGTCCGCAAACGTCACAGGCCCCGTTTCTGCCGACTGTTCTTCCTGCCACAGGTATTTTCCGGCGAACCGCACCAGGAACACGGCGGCTTCTTCCCGGGTCACCGCCTGCTCCGGGGCAAATTTCGTTTCCGAAACGCCCTGGGTAATGCCGTTCGCAACGCCCCAGCTTACCGCCGGAGCGTACCATTTTGTTTCAGGAACGTCCTCAAATCCGACCTCCCCGCCAAACTCCGCCAGCTCGTCCTTTGACAGCACGGAAGCAGCCAGCATCTGGAGAAATTGCGAGCGGGTCACCACGTCGCCGGGAGAGAACAGGTTCTTGTCCGTGCCGTTTAAGATTCCCGCGTTCACCAGCGCGTAGACCTGCCCGGCATACCACGCGGTCTGGGGAATGTCGTTAAACGCCAGCCTTGTGGCGGCTCCCGCCATAGGCGCGCTGCAGCAAAGCAGCGAGAGCGCAAGCACAAACGCAAGCACCTTGGAAAACAGACGCTTTTTCACAAAATTCACCCTTTGCAGTCTTTTTCATTGCTTTTAGTATACTGTACCGCTGGGAATTTTGCAAGATTCCCTCGGGTTCCCTCCGTAAAAATTCCATAGTAATTTTTTTGAAAATTTTCATTTTCCGGGAACCAAACCCGCGGCTTGCCCGTCTAATAAGTAAAGGGAAGAGGGAGGGGACAGCTATGAAGCTCAGCTTGAAGCAGCTTTTCCGCACGCCGGGGAAAGCGCTGCTGCTGGTTCTTTTGACCGCGGCAGGCACGGTGCTGGTGACAGTTTCCACGACGCTGTATCTGGGCGCCCGGCAGCGGCTGGAGGTGATGGAGCGGGAATTTACCACCATCGGCAGGGTGGAGCAGGTGCCCGTTTCCACCTCCTGGGATATCGTGGAGAACAGCTGCCTGGGCAGGCACACCAACGTGTATGCGGTGTTCGATGAAATGCTCTCGCCGGACGACCTGCTTTTCGAGGGGGCTGGATATCTCCGCCAGCCGGAGAACAGGAATTACTACCTGACCTACCTGCCGGAGCTGAAGCTGCTCCGCGACGGCGACAGCCGTTTCCGCAACGCGGTGGTGCTCTCGTTTACCGCGCTGGAGGACAGCGACGGCACAGAGCCGGCACAGGCGCAGGTGCGCTCTGTCTTCCTCCATGAGCTGGACTTCAGCCAGAAAGTGAATATCCTGCGGAACAGCCCCGGCGCGGAGCGGCGGGTCTCCGAGGGGGAGCTTATCACCATCTGCCAGCATTTTGCCGGCGTAAAGACCGCTCTCCGGCAGGGGGATACTTATATTATGGGCGCGGTAAAACGGTACTGCGCGGAGCACGGGCGGCAGGAGTTCATTGCCTGCGTTTCTCCCTACACCTCACAGTGCGGCAGCGATGGCACTCCCGTAGCAGGCAGCGTTCCCGGCTTTCCCGCCATGAGAAAGACAGGGGACAGGTTTTTCCTCCGTACCGATGTGGTGGGCGGGGTCCCCGATTATCTGAACCCGGTGCCGCCTGTGGAAGCGCTGGACGCTTCCCGGCAGCTCCCGGAAAAATGGTCCGCCTTTTTGCTGGCGCAGCGGGAACAGGCAGCGTATTTTCCGATTTTAGGCACGGACAGCACCCGGCTGCTTCCCACCTTCCACAGCGGGAACGCCTTTATTTCCCAGGGCAGGAATATTACGGAGGAGGAATTTTCCAGCGGCGCAAAGGTCTGCCTGATCCCCCAGGAGTGGATCGCGCTGGACGAATACTGGGATTCTCCGTTTCAGGGCTTTCTGGGGCGAAAGCTGAACCTCTCTCCGCTGTGCACCTTGTCCGGCTTTTCCCCGGAACGGCAGAAATACGGCAGCGACGCCATTCAGCAGAGGTACAGCCTGCTGGACGCCGATGGGAAGCGGTATTCCAGCTTCTTTTCCGGGGGCTATGAGGTGGTGGGGGTATACGCGCTGACAAATTCCACCCTGCGCGCTGCCGGGAAAACGGAGCTTTCCCCGGATACGATCATCATTCCTCAAAGGTCCCTGCCGGAGCATGTGGAAAATTATGCTTATGTGGCACCGATGAATGCCTTCACCGCGTCCTTTCAAATCAAAAACGGCACGGTCGAAGATTTTGGCAAAAGGCTCCGGGAAGCGGTGCCCGGCGCGGATCAGCTGCGGATCACCTATGACGACAACGGGTATGAGGAGATGAAAAGCTCCTTTTCCGAGCTGAAAAGGTCGGCAATGCTGCTGTTTTTGGGCGGGATCTTTGCGGCGTTTGGAACAACGGCGCTGCTGGTCTACTTCTTTGTAGTGCGGAAGAAGCGGCAGGCGGCCATTGCCCGGAGCCTGGGCGCGACGAAAAGACAGTGCCGAAGGTTTTTCCTGTCGGGGCTGTTCCTATTGGTCGCCACGTCCTGCGCATTGGGCAGCGTGGTGGGACGCGTTTTGCTGGAAAAAAGCGCCCCGTTTTCTTCCGGGCAGGAAACGGAGGTCGTGGAAGAGGGCGTTACCCATCGGTATTTCGGCTATGATATCGCATTCAGCGCATGGGCGGAAAAGCTGAAAAACCCGGATCTATTGGAACAGCGGACGCAGGAATCAAATCTGCCGTATCTGCTGGCGCCCCTCTGCCAGTTCCTCCTCACAGCCGTTCCGGCTCTGCTCCTGCTGGACAAAGCCATGAGGTCGGACCCGCTTCTGCTCCTGAGCCAGAAGCAGGAATAGCGTGGAGAATTGCCGACGTTCAAAATTAAGACGGAAAGCGGTCTGAGAGGCGTTCTCAGACCGCTTTTCTCATGGAAAACTTCCAGAATATTGCAAATTTGTTAAGAAATGCCCCTGCGCCTTGCAAGTGAAGCGGATTTGTACTAAAATAAAGGGCAAATGAAATCTGCTTTTACAGGAACAGGAAAGGAAGTCTTTTTTCATGGCTCTCAAGCAATTTAAGGCGGAATCCAAGCGGCTGATGGACTTGATGATAAACTCCATCTATACCCATAAGGAGATTTTTCTGCGCGAGCTGATCTCCAACGCCAGCGACGCCATCGACAAGCTGTACTACCGCACGCTGGAGGACGGCGACACTGGATTATCCCGCAGCGATTTCTTCATTCGGCTCGACCTCGACAAGGAAGCCCGCACCCTGACCATTACCGACAACGGCGTGGGCATGACGAAGGAGGAACTGGACAACAATCTGGGCGTTATCGCAAAAAGCGGCTCCCTGCAATTTAAGAGCGACAACGAGCAAAAGGAAGACGTGGACATCATCGGGCAGTTCGGCGTGGGCTTTTACTCCGCTTTTATGGTCAGCGACCGCGTCACCGTGGAAAGCAGGGCTTACGGCAGCGAGGAAGCGTGGACATGGGAATCCAGAGGTCTGGAGGGCTACCAGATCAAAGCGGGGAATAAGGCGGAGCGCGGCACCACCATCACTCTGCATTTGAAGGACGATACCGAAGACGAGCGCTACAGCGAATTTCTGGAGCAGTACCGCGTCACGGAGCTGGTCAAAAAATATTCCGATTACATTCGCTACCCCATTCGCATGGAGCTGCAAAAGTCCCGCCGGAAGGAGGGGACGGGGGAGGGCGACAGCACCCCCGAGTACGAAACCTATTACGAGGTGGAGACCCTGAACTCCATGACCCCCATCTGGAAGAAAGCAAAAAGCGAGGTTTCCGACGAGGAGCTGAACGCCTTCTACAAAGAAAAATTCTATGACTGGCAGGACCCTCTCCGGGTGGTGCGCACCTCCACAGAGGGTGCCGCGACCTACAGCGCCCTGCTGTTCTTCCCCAGGTCCGCCCCCATGGACTACTACACCAGGGAGTATGAAAAAGGCTTGCAGCTCTACGCCAGCGGCGTGCTCATCATGGAGAAATGCCCCGACCTGCTGCCGGACTGCTACAGCTTTGTCAAGGGTCTGGTGGATTCCCAGGACCTGTCCCTGAACATTTCCCGGGAAATGCTGCAGCACGACCGGCAGTTAAAGCTCATTGCCGCCCGGCTGGAAAAGAAGATCACCTCCGAGCTCACCGCCATGCTGAACAACGACCGGGAAAAGTACGAGGAATTTTTCCGCAGCTTCGGCTTGCAGCTGAAATACGGTCTCTATGACAATTACGGCGAAAAGAAGGACGAGCTGAAGGACCTGGTGCTGTTCACCTCCTCCGAGGAGAAGAAGCTCGTCACCCTGAAGGAATACGTTTCCCGCATGAAGCCGGAGCAGAACGTGATCTATTACGGCTGCGGCGAAACGGCAGAGCGCATTCTCAGCCTGCCCCAGGCGGAAGCCATTCGCGAGAAGGGGTATGAGCTGCTGTGCCTGACGGACAATGTGGACGAATTTGCCCTGAAGATCCTGGAAAAGTACGACGACAAGGAGTTCCGCAATATTTCCTCTGACGAGCTGGATTTGGAAACCGAGGAGGAAAAGGAAAAGACCAAGGAGACCGCTGAAAGCAGCAAGGATATGCTTGCCGCCATGAAAGAAGCTTTGGGGGACAAGGTCAAGGAGGTAAAGGTTTCCGGCAAATTGAAGTCCCACCCTGTCTGCCTGTCCACCGACGGCATGATTTCCACGGAAATGGAAAAGGTGCTCAATTCCATGCCCGCCCGGGAAAAAATAAAAGCCCAGCGCGTGCTGGAACTGAATCCCAGCCACCCCATATTCCAAAAGCTCTGCGGGCTTTATGAGAGCGACAGGGAAAAGCTGAAGCTTTATGCCGAGCTGCTTTACGATCAGGCTCTTTTGATCGAGGGGATTTCCATTGAAGACCCGGTGGCGTTCTCTCAGAAAATATGTGAAATTATGTAAACCTTTTTAGGAAAGGAACAACCCATGAACCAGTATCAGTACCCGCCCTATCCCGGGCAGGGGCTTCCGCCCCAGCCCCAGCCGCAGTTCCAGCCCCAGCCTCAAACTCAGCCGGTTTACGGCTGGCAGGAAGCACAGCCCAACCCTCAGTGGGCGGCTGCGTCCAACCCGGCAGCCGTCTATCCCGGCTATTATTCCCAGCCCGCTGCGTTTTCTCCCTCTCAGCCGCCCGCGTACCACTCTCCGGCGCCCTGCGCGCCGCAGGTCTATGTGCCCCCGGCGCAATATGTCCAGCCGGTTTACGCGCCGCCGGCATATCCCCAGGGCAGTTATCCGCCGCCCTTTGCGCTGCGGCAGGACAAAAACCCTGCCGTTACCCAGGCGTCTAAGGTCCTGAACCGCCTGTGCCTTGTGCTGCTGCTGCAATCCGCTGCTGCCATGGTGATCGGTTTTATTATCGCGGCGGTCTCAGTGACCCGGCAGGTCGATTTTCTCAGCGGCGATATAGCGTTCCAGTGGCTGGAAACAGGTCTGGTGCCCCTTTCCACAGCGCTGCCGTTCCTGATTTACCTGATGATAGGGAAGAAGGACGTCACGGAATACCTGCGTTTTGAAAAGGTAGGCTTCCTTACGGCGCTGCTTTGTGTGCTGGGCGGGCTGGCAATTTGCCTGCTGGGAAATTACCCTGCCTTTGCCATTCAGGATTTCTTTGGACAGTTCGGCTATGAGCCTACCTCGTCCATCTCTCAAACCAACCAGAGCATGCCCCTGTTTGTGCTGGAGCTGCTGTCTACCGCCGTTCTGGTGCCGGTGATGGAGGAGTTCGCCTTCCGCGGGGTCATGCTGTCCGCGCTGCGGCGGTACGGGGCGGGCTTTGCCATTTTCGGCTCGGCGCTGGTCTTTGCCTTTGCCCACGCTGAATTTTCCAACGTGGTCTTTGCCTTTACCGCTGGGCTGGTGTTCGGCTTCCTTTATGTAAAAACCGGGAATTTGTGGATTTCCATTTGGATCCACGCCCTGAATAACGGTATCGCCGTGGTAGAAAGCTACAGCGGTTTCCTGTTTGGGGAAAGCTTGGGAAACGTCATTACGAACGCCACCATGCTTGTCCCGGTGGCAGTAGGTGTCCTCGCTCTGCTTTTGCTGCTTATCTTCAAGCGCAGCATGTTATTCCGGAAGAATGAGCCCGGCGCGGTCTGCACCCTGTCGGGCAGCGAGGCGGCGCTGGCGATCGTCCGCGCGCCGCTGTTCTGGGTGGTGTTCAGCTTTGTGGTGCTGTATACGGCGCAGCTGTTTTTCTAACGTGTAAATGATGAAACTCGCTTTTTTACCTGAGAAAAAATTCATGCTCCGCGCGTTGGAGCTGGCGCAGGAAGCCGCCCAAATGGGAGAAGTCCCGGTGGGCGCGGTGGTGGTGCGAAACGGCAGGATCATCGGCGAGGGCGGCAACCGCAGGGAGGGGGCGCAGAACGCCCTTGCCCATGCGGAGCTTCTCGCCATTTCCCAGGCCTGTGAAGCTCTCCACAGCTGGCATTTGCCTGATTGCCAGCTCTATGTCACTTTGGAGCCCTGCCCCATGTGCACCGGGGCGATCATCAATGCCCATATCGGCACGGTGGTGTTCGGCGCGGAAGATGACAGGGCTGGCTGCTGCGGCACGGCATCAAATCTTTTCACATTGCCCTACAGCCATAAGCCGGAAGTGTATCCCGGTTTTCTGGAAGCGGAAAGCAAGGCTCTTTTACAGGATTTTTTCCAAAAGCTCCGCTGAAAAAGCTTCCAAAGAAGCAGCATATTTTTCCAAAAGGCGGCAGCCGAAAAGCTGCCGTTTTTTATAGTTGACTTTTCATTTTCTTTGGGGTATCATACTGCCGTTGGGACTCCAAGTGTCTGCGGGTAACGCCGCAGCCGAACATAGGAACGGGGTGAGATTCCCCAGCGAACCCGTCGCCGTGATGGCGGAGCGTTTCTTTATTTGGGGGGCAAAAGCAAACCAGGAGCGGCTTTTGTCCTGCTGACCACTGGCGGTTTTCCGCTGGGAAGGGGAAGGGACGCGTATACGCCTAAGCCGAAAGACTTGCTTGGAGGGCCGTACAAATCGCCACGGGTTCTTGGCGTTTGTGCGGAAGCCGTACCGGCTTCCGCCCGGAATGGACGCACCGGGCAGGCGGGGCTTTACAGCCCCATGCTGTCATGCGCTTTCTATTTCGGACGACCTCTTTCCTGAACGACAAAAAAAGAGAGGTACAAAAAACATGAAAACAACAAAAATCATTTCCCTGCTGCTGGCACTGCTTCTGGTATGCGGCATTTTTGCCGGCTGTGCAGGGCAGAACACATCTTCTCCCGCTTCCGGCGCCAACAGCTCCGCTGTGGATTCCACAACTGGTTCTACAGTCGATTCCGCCGCTGTGAAGAACATCACGGTCACCGTGGTGCATAAGGACGGCAGCTCTAAGGATTTCCCCATCGCCGCTTCCGGCGAGACCCTGCGGGAAGCCCTGGAGCAGGAAAAGCTGATCGAGGGTGAAGAAAGACAGTATGGTCTTTTCATCACAGCTGCGGACGGCGAAACCGCCAATTCTGATAATCAGGAATGGTGGTGTGTGACAAAAGGGGGAGAACAGGTCAACACCGGCATCGACGGTGTGAAGATCGCCGACGGCGACACGTATGAGCTGACCCTGACCGTAGGCTATTGATGAAATCGAGACTGGTTTCCATCTGCCTGATGGCAATGATGGGCGTGGTCATGGTGGTGTCCAAGGAAGTGCTGGCGTTTCTGCCGAACGTGGAGCTGCTGACCCTGCTCATTATCCTGTTTACGCTGGTGTTCCGCAAGATGGTGTTGGGAGCGCTGGGCGTGTTTCTGCTCCTGGAAGGGCTGCTGTACGGCTTCGGTATCTGGTGGATCATGTACCTGTATATCTGGCCGCTGCTTGCCCTGCTTACCTGGCTGTTCCGCTGGATGAAGCGTCCCTGGCAGTGGGCGATTTTCGCCGGACTTTACGGGTTGGCGTTCGGCTCGCTGTGTTCGCTGGTTTACTGGCATATGTGGACGCTTCCCGCAATTTTGGGCTGGATCGCCAGCGGGCTTCCCTTTGACTGCAACCATGCTGTGTTCAATTTCCTGCTTTGCCTGTTCCTGTACCGTCCTTTGCGGGCGGCGCTGGAAAAGCTGCAAAAGCAGATCGCGGGAAATCGGCAGGTATAGAGCAGGAAAATTTTTGACCTGCGATGGGCAGTGAAAGCGGCAGCCATCATAAAGCATACAAAAATTCCCCCGGAGACCCTCCGGGGGAATTTCCTGTGTTCTATGAGTTATTCTTCGTCATCTTCCTGCTGTTTCGGCAAAGGCTCTCCCTTGACGGATATCTCCTCCGTGCGGTTGCTTTCCGCCCGAAGCACGGTAAACAACAGCCCTTCATATTCAAAGGAATCTCCTGTTTCGGGGATCCTGTCCAGATTTTCCGTGAACCAGCCGTTGATGGTAGAGGCTTCCGTTTCGGGGTGAATATGGAAAAAGTCAAACAGATCGTCAAGGTCGGTGGAGCAGTGCACGAGATAAGTGTCCTCATTGAGCTTCTGGAAGCTTTCCTGGATCACCGTGTCGTGCTCGTCCCAAATCTCGCCTACCAGCTCTTCGATAACGTCCTCCAGCGTGACGATGCCCTCCGTTCCGCCAAATTCGTCCACGATCACCGCCATATGCAGCTTATTTTGCTGCAGGAGCTTCAAGAGGGCTGAAATTTTCATGGAAGGCGGGATAAACTCGGCGGGCTTCAAAATGCTTTCCACCGGCTGATCCGTGCCCCACACATAAGCGTAGAAATTCTTTTCGTGAATGACCCCGAGGATACTGTCGATGGTCTCCTCGTACATGGGCAGCCGGGAATATCCTGTTTCCCGGAACAGCCGGGCGATCTCCTCCTTGGGCGTATCTTTGGAAATGGCTTCCACGTCCACCCGGGGGGTCATGATGTCAATGGCTTCGATATCGTCGAACTCGATGACGTTCCGAAGCATGGCGCTTTCTTCTTGGTCAATGCCGCCCTCCTGCTCCGCTTCCTCCACGATGGTCAGCAGCTCGCTGTCTGTCACAGAATGCTCCGAAGTGATTCGGAACAGCTTTTTCAGCCCTTTTTTCAGCTGGGTGAACAGGAAGTTCACAGGCTTCAGCACCACGATCAAAATGCGTATCATGGGGGCGGAGACCATAGCGAATCCCTCGGCGTTTTCCTTTGCCAGGCTCTTGGGGGATACCTCGCCGAAAATCAGCACCACTACCGTCATGACAATGGTGGAAACCGTGGGACCGGCGCCATCGCCTAAAGCCGAGGTGAACAGTACCGTGGCAATGGCGGTGGAAGCGATGTTTACCAGGTTGTTCCCCACCAGAATGGTGGAAAGCAGCTCGTCGTAATTCTCAGAGAGGGCATAGGCGAGCTTTGCCCGTTTGTTTCCAGCCGCCGCAAGGTTTTTCAGCCGAATGCGGTTCAAGGAGGAAAAGGCGGTTTCCGTGGCGGAAAAATACCCGGAAAGAATGACAAGAGCGATCAGGATCAAAATAAGCGTCGTACTGTGACTGTCCATAAAAAGGAGAACCAACTGCCTTTCGTGTTTGTTTTTTCCCTGCCCAGTCCAGCGGTGTTTCCGCCGCCGGCAGGAATTTGTCTATTATTTTAGCATAGTCTATAGAACTTTTCAACTTTTCTTTTGGCTGGGAAGGTGATATAATGACAGCGGAAAAACCGATGTCATGAAAAGAGAAGGCATGGGGGAGAAAATGAAACGATTTTTTAGGATACTTGGAAAGAATGCTCTGTTTTTTCTTTTAACGCTGTTCGTGGGGCTGCTGTTTTCCGCCCTCAGCGTAAGCACGCCGCTTCTTTCCGGGAATCTGATCACTGCCGTCACTTCGGATTTTGCACATAGCGGAACAGCCTTTTTTCTTTTTTTATCTGCCAGTGTTGTCAGGATCATTTTCGCACAGCTCGACCAGTATATGGGCGAAAGCCTGAAAATACGGCAGAAATCCCAAATGCGGAAAAAGCTTTATGCCGCGTTTTCCATGGGATCCTTTGTACATGCCGATCGGAAATCGGAGATGATCTCCTTCATCAACAACGACGTTCCCAATATTGCCGAAAGCTATATTCTGGGTGCTGTCGACATTCTGAAATGTATATCGCGCATAAATCTGTGCAAAAATTAGCGCCGCTCTATGATGCGCATTATATTTTGAAGGACGGAGTTTTGCAGAAAGCCGATGAAAAGCCCGATGATTAGCTTTCGCTGTGCGGGCTGTCCGCTCTTTCTTATTTTTCCAAGAGAGGTCTCATCATGTCTCATAGAAAAACCATCAATTTGGGAATCGTTGCCCATGCCGACGCGGGCAAGACCACCCTGACAGAGCAGATTTTATATCAGACCGGGGCGATCCGCTCCGCCGGCAGCGTGGACGATGGAACCGCCAGCACTGACACCATGGAGATCGAACGCCGCCGGGGTATTTCCGTGCGTACCGCCTGTGCGTCCGTCCTGTGGAACGACGTCAGGCTCAATCTGATCGACACCCCCGGTCACGCCGATTTTCTCAGCGAGGTGGAGCGTTCCCTTTCCGTATTGGACGCCGCCGTGCTGGTGATCTCCTCCGTAGAGGGCGTCCAGCCCCAGACCAGAATGCTGCTGGAAGCTTTCCGCCGCGCCAAACTGCCCTGCTTCCTCTTTTTGAATAAGCTGGACAGGGCGGGCAGTAACTGGCAAGCCGCACTGTCCCAGGTGGAGCGGGAAGCCGGGCTGCCCTGCCTGCCGCTGTGCAGTGCCGCAGGGGAGGGGGAAAGCGGCGTGAAGATCGCTTCCCTGGGGTTTGCCGATCCCGCGTGGACGGAAAGCGCCGTTCTTGCCTGTGAGGACAACGCGCTGCTGGAAAAATTCCTGTCCGGCGAAGAAATATCCGGGCTTTTGCGGGAAACGCTTTCTCAAAAAATCAGCGCCGCAGAGCTGCTTCCGGCAGTGTGCGGCGCGTCAAAATGCGGGTTGGGCGTGCCGGAACTGCTTACCGCCCTCTGCTCGTTTTTGCGGGAAACCACGCCCCTGGGGGAAACCCTCTGCGCCCGGGTGTACAAGGTAGAGCGGGACGACGCCCTGGGGAAAGCCGCTTATGTACGGCTGTTCTCCGGCTCCCTCCAAACCCGGCAGACCGTTCCCGTGCTGCAAAACGGGGGGGCGCAGGAAAATGCGCCGGAAGAAAAAATCACCCAGCTGCGCCGGGTGGAAGGGCGCAGGACAGAGGATACCGACGCTGTAAGCGCCAACGATATCGCCGTGGTGTACGGCTTGTCCTCTGTCCGCGCGGGAGATTTACTTGGCACCGCTCTGCCCGGTTTGCGGGAATACCGGCTGGCGGAGCCCCTCATGCTCTGCCGCGTCCAGCCCGCGGACCCGGAGCAGCTTCCCCGCCTGACGGAGGTGCTGTTCCAGCTGGAGGAGGAAGACCCCGCGCTGCACTGCGAATGGAACCGGGAAAAGCGGGAGATATGGGTGCGCCTGACGGGAAAAATACAGGCGGAGGTCCTGCAGTCCCTGCTTTTGGAGCGCTGGGGGCTTTCCGTCACACTGGAAGAGCCCTCGGTCATCTACCGGGAGACCCCGGTGAAAGCGGGGGAGGGCTTCGACGCTTATACGATGCCGAAACCCTGCTGGGCGGTGGTGCGCTTCCTGATAGAGCCCCTGCCCAGAGGGGCGGGGTTCCAGTACGAATGTAAGGTGTCTCCCAACCGCTTGCCCTACCGCTACCAGACCCACGTGGAAACGGCGGTCCCCAGAGCCTTGGCACAGGGGCTGCACGGCTGGCAGGTGACGGATTTGAAGGTGACGCTCATCGACGGCGAATCCCACAATGTGCACACCCACCCGCTGGATTTCTTTGTGGCGACTCCCATGGGCATTATGGACGGTCTCCGCAATGTGGGCACCAAGCTTCTGGAGCCTATCCTGCAGGCGGAATTTTCCGCGCCCGAGGAGTATCTGGGCAAAACCGTCAGTTTGCTGGTCGCCCACCGGGCAGCCTTCGACACGCCGGAGGTGCAGGAGGGGAAATTCCGGCTGACCGCCCGGCTCCCCGCGGCGGAAGCTATGGATATCCCGGTGGAATTTGCCGCCTGCACTGCCGGGACCGGGGTGTACGGCTCCCGTTTCTCCCATTATGACGACTGCCCGGAGGGCATGGGGCGCGACCGCGCCCGGATCGGCGTTGACCCCCTGGACCGTTCCAAATTTATTCTGGCGTCCCGCTCGGCGCTCAGCCAGTGACCTCAGAGGTTCAAAAGCCATACCCCGGCATTCAGATATCCGGCAAAGGTCACCCAAAGCAGATAGGGCAGCATGAGCCAGCCAGCCGCCTTGTTTTCCTTGAAAAAGCGGACCGTGGTAATCAGGATCAGCACCCACAGCACGATGAGCCACAAAAGCGCCAGCCCGTAATTTTGCAAATTGAAAAATACCAGTGTCCAGCCGAAGTTCATGGCAAGCTGCAAGCCGTAAAACAGCAGCGCTCCGTTTCGCCCTGTGCTGTCCCGTACCCAGACAAGGTAAGCGGCAATGCCCATCAAAAGGAAAAGAATGCTCCACACAATGGGGAAAAGCCAGCCCGGCGGGGAAAGAGGGGGCTGGCGAAGGGTCCCGTAAACTTCCATGGAATCGGACGTGAGAAAAGCGGAAATCCCGCCCACAGTGAGCGGCAGAAAAAGATTGATTAAAAGCGCTTTCCATCGTATCATAAAAGTTTTTCCTTTCCGACAGGGAATCAAATTCATACCGTATGGCTACCATAAAGTATGCATCAAATTTCCAAAATAATACGGCAGCGCCCCCGCTCTCCATTTTCAGAGAGCGGGGGCGCTTTACGTAGATAGGCGTTAGAGATAGTCGCGCATATCCTCTACCAGCTTTTCCTCCAGGCTGATCAGCCGTTTGGCAATGTCTTTCGAGCGTTCGTCCGCCGCCGGGTACTCGTTGAGATAGCGGCTTAGGGATTTCACCCCCATGTTGCAGCCGTCGGTGATAAGGTCGGCGACGGTTTCGTCCTTTTCGTCCATGGAAAGCCTGACGTTGGTTTTCATCCAGGACATGGTCCGCGCCATGGGATTGAGCCGTTTCCCGCTGTCGCCGTATTCCTTCAGCAGGGTGTGGGTGTCGTCTCCCAGCTCGCCGTGCTTCTTTCGGCAGCGCTCCAGCTTTTCCCGCATTTCGCTGCTTTTCACCTTGGGAAGTACCTCGTCGATGGACGTGACGCCCATTTTAATGCCCGCGTTGCATTCCTGCAATAGCTTGACGGTATCTTCTTCCACCATGTGTTCCCGCTCCTTTCGCACTGTGTTTTTAACAGTATCCCCAAAGCGGGAAATTTTATTTCAGGCTTTTTCTTCCATGTTGGCAAGGGCAAAGGCAATGCACTGATTGATAAATTCGTTCCGGGATATTCCTGTCTGTGCCGCCTTCCTGTCGATTTCCGCCAGTGTCTCCGTAGAGATACGCATGGAAATTACTTCTTTTTCAAATTTTTTTGGAATAAACTTTTCCATGTTCACACCCCCTTGATAAATTGTATCTTTTCTGATATGCTAGAGCTATATTCTGTATTAGATATCAAAAATAGAATACAAAAGGAAGTGAAAAGATGTCGGGGTGGGAACCCTCCGAAATGGGGGTGCTGCTTCTTGCAGTAATTTTGGTGCTGGCTGTTCTGGCGGCGCTATGTATATCGGCTGCTTCGGAGCCTGCTGACCCTCTTGCTGGGCGCTGGGTCGTTTGGGAATATCAGATCCACGGCGCCGCCGTCAAGCCGGAGGAGCTGGAGACCATAGATAACGGCGCTTTTGCCCATTGGAATTCCCTTTCCTTCCTTTTCAGCGGGGGAGGAAATGTGCGGGCAGATTTCCCGGACGCGGAGGGCGGGGAAGTGATCCTGACCTATCAATTTGACGGGCGCTATGTGGAGCTGTTCCGCCCGGACCGCAAAAGCCAGTACCGTTTACTGGAGCTGTCGGAGGGCTGTTTGAGCTTTACTCCGCCCTACAGTCAGAAAATGATCATTTTCCTGAAAAAAGCATAAAAGAAAGCCCTGCTCCTGTCAGGGGCAGGGCTTTCTCCCAGCTGTATTTTTCTCAGACAGCGCCGCACAGCCGCGCCACTGTGGCAATGATAAAGCAGATCCCCAGCCCGCAGACCGTGGGGATCAAAAATGCGGCGGCGGTCCATTTCAGGCTTTTTGTTTCCTTGTAGATCGTCATGCAGGTAGTGGAACAGGGCCAGTGCATCAGGGAAAACAGCATGGTGCAGAGGGCGGTCACCCAGGTCCAGCCGTGATCCACCAGCAGCGCGTGGAGAGCGTTCAAATCTGTCATATCTACCAGACTGCCCTGGGAGAGATATGCCATGATGACAATGGGTATCACGATCTCATTGGCGGGCAGCCCCAGAAGAAACGCCAGCAGAATCACACCGTCCAGCCCGAATAAACGGGCGACCGGGTCGAGAAACCCGGATAAGTGGGCAAGCAGCGTCGTGCCGCCCAGAGAAACATTTGCCAGAATCCAGATGAGCAGCCCGGCAGGGGCGGCTACCGCCGCCGCCCGACCCAGCACGAACAGCGTGCGGTCAAAAATGGAGCGCACCAGGATTTTCCCCACCTGCGGCCGCCGGTAGGGAGGAAGCTCCAGCGCAAAGGAGGAGGGGATACCCTTCAGCACCGTGACGGACAGCAGCTTCGACACGCCGAAGGTCATGCCCAGCCCTAACAGAATTACCGCCATCAGCAGCAGCGCGGACAATGTAGAGCCGCCGAAGCCGCCGCTGGTGGAAATAAAGAACATGGTGATGATGGAAATGAGCATGGGCAGCCTGCCGTTGCAGGGTACAAAATTGTTGGTCAAAATGGCGATCAGGCGCTCTCTGGGCGAGTCGATGATCCGGCAGCCCACCACCCCGGCGGCGTTACAGCCAAAGCCCATCAGCGTGGTCAGCGACTGCTTCCCGCAGGCGCCGCATTTCTGGAAGCAGTAGTCCAGGTTAAACGCCACTCTGGGCAGATAGCCCAGGTCTTCCAGCAGGGTAAAGAGGGGGAAGAAGATCGCCATGGGCGGCAGCATGACGGAAACCACCCATGCCAGCGTTTTGTACATGCCGTCTACAAAAAGCCCGCAGAGCCAGGTCGGGGTATGGATAGCCAGCAGCAGTTCCCGTATTCTGTCCCCCAGCCAGAACAGCCCGGTGCTCAGCAGCTCAGAGGGGTAGTTAGCCCCGGTGATGGTCAGCCAGAAGATGAAGAGGAACAGCAGGAAAAGAATGGGAAAGCCCGTTGCTTTGCTGGTGAAGATTTTGTCCAGCCTTCTGTCCCGCGGGCTGTACCCGCCGTTTCCCACGACCACCACATCGTTTGCCAATTGCTCTGCCCGCAGGACGATGGAGGAAACGATGTCGTCCTGTAATTTTTCCGGCGAAATGCCAGCTTCTGCAAATTCTGCCCGGATGTCTGCCAGCACAGCGGCGATTTCCTGTTCTTCCCAAGGGGATTTGCCAAATTTCTTTTCCAGCCCCAGCTCCAATCCCTTGTCGCTGTGTTCTAAAAGCCGCAGTGCCAGCCACCGGGCGGGAAGCTTCCCATCGCAAAATTTTTCTGCTGCCGGAAGCAGCCGTCCCACAGCGGCTTCCAGATACTCCGGATAGGTAATGAGCGGCTCCCTGCTCAGCTTCTTGCCGTCCCATTCCGAAACGGTTTTCACCTGCGCCATCAGCTCGGTAAGCCCTTTTCCGCTCCGGGCGGCGGTGCCCACCACGGGCACGCCTAATAGACTGGACAGCTTTTCCAAATTCACCTTTACGCCCTTGTGCTTTGCCTCGTCCAAAAGGTTTACACATACCACTGTGCGCCCGGTGATTTCCAGCGCCTGCAGCACAAGGTTCAGGTTCCGTTCCAGGCAGGTGGCGTCACAGACCACCACCGCCGCGTCCGCTCCGCCGAAACAGAAAAAGTCCCGGGCGGCTTCTTCCTCGGCGGAATGCGCCAGCAGGGAATAGCACCCCGGCAGGTCCACTAAAACATACCCCTGTCCGTGAACGGTGCAGCAGCCCTGGGCGTTAGAGACGGTTTTTCCGGGCCAGTTCCCGGTGTGCTGGTGCATTCCCGTCAGCTCATTGAACACCGTGCTTTTTCCCACGTTGGGGTTTCCTGCCAACGCGATCACCCTGTCGCTGTCCTTCTGCCGGTGGATCACAAGCTCCTCTCCGATGGCGCCGGCTCCCGTTGAATCCTTGGAAAGCCCCATGGGAGCCTCCTAGCGTCCCGCCGTTCCCAGCGGAACGGTGGCGTGGGACCGAAACGGACAGACAGCCGGAGCCGCTTCCGCGCGCTCTATAGCAATGCTTCCGGCGTCGCTTTTCCGCAGGGCGACCACCGCGCCCCGGACCAGATAGGCGGCAGGGTCCCCCAGCGGGCTTCTGCCGATGCATTCTACCTGCGTCCCCTCGATCATACCCATATCCTGCAGCCTGCGGCGCATGGCGCCCTCGGCGGACAAATTTCTGATAACAGCCGTCTGACCCGGCTGTAATTCGCTCAATTGCGGTTTGCAGTTCATATCACAGCACGCTCCCGAATAAAAGTTAGGAGAAGGAAAGTTTTCTCATTTCCACTATATTCGGCAAGCGCAAAAAGGGTGAACGGGCTGTGCGCCCGGCGGAAGAGAATGTGACGGAGGCAGCGGCTATGAAAAAAGACGGATTTTATACGATGAAGGGCTACGCCCTGATAGAGCACGGGCTTTTGACGTCGTCAATGGAGGACTATCTGGAAATGATCTACCGCCTGTCGGAACAGAGCGGGACTGTGCGCGTTTCCACGCTGGCGCATTCCCTCCATGTCAAGCCGCCCTCCGCCTCGAAAATGGCGGGGAACCTCCGCGCCCAGGAGCTGATAGAATTCCCCAGGTACGGCTACATCACCCTGACGGAGCTTGGAAAGCGCATGGGGGAATACCTCCTGCACCGCCATGATCTGATAAACCGACTTCTCTGCCTGATAAACCAGACCTCCGACGAATTGGAGGAATCGGAAAAGATAGAGCATTTCCTCTCCCCCCGAACCGTAGAGAGCATCGAGAGGTTTTTGGGGGAAATACAGGAGTATGGGAAAGGGAGATGACTATTCCCAACTTATAATCAGATATGGCAGAAATAGAATTTCACAGCGCTTACCTGTGAGAAAAAATTGCCGATTTGAGTCCGATGTGGCAACAAAGCTGCCGCGCTGCGCTTGGCAGCTTTGCCGGAGTTTTCTGCGAAAACTCCTATCTTGCAACCGAATACAAAAGCAGCGGCATGACCTACTAGGTCATGCCGCTGCTTTTGGTCCGAGTGGCGAGACTTGAACTCACGGCCTCTTGACCCCCAGTCAAGCGCGCTACCAGCTGCGCCACACCCGGACAACGTACACTATTATAGAGGATATCTCCGAAAATTGCAAGTACTTTTTTCTTTTTCGAAAAAGTTTTTTCTTTCAGCAGCATAATTAAGACTGAAATATCATGCCTGATGAAATCAACCTATTTCCCCTTCCTTGCCGAGACAAAGCTGATCCGTTGATTTGCGGACACTGTAATGCCGCTGGATTTGGCGGACAAAGCATAATAGGTCTTCTTTTTCAGCAGGGGATAGAATACCTGCTGCTCCTGCAGGGTCAGCTCCATGGTGCGCAGGGCTTCCCTGTCAAAGCCGGTACTGTGCAGGGCGGCGTCATAGCTCTCATTTTTCAGCAGCAGAGGAGAAGCGGAGCTGTCAAAAGCCTTCAGCACATTGTAGGGGGTCACGCCGCCGGCGCGGAAGGTGTACAGGGCGGCTTCATAGTCTCCCTGCGCGATACGGCTGTTCAGCTCGCTTTCCGGCAGGGGAAGAATATTGAAGGCGCTCCCCAGTTTGCTGTTCCAGGACGCCAGAAATCCGTTTGTCAACGCGATGGACGCTTCATCGTCCGGGCACAATACGGTAATGCTGGGCAGCTTTTCCAGCCGAAGCAGCTGCAGCAGGGAGGGGATGGTCTGGACGATCTCGTCATTCTGGGCGGGATAGCGGCTTTCACCCGCGGAATAATAGGCTTTCCCGTCCCATAAGACGCAGCTTGGCATAACGCCCACGGCTTGCTCCTCGCTGTCGTAAGGGGCAAGCAGCGTTTCCCTGTCCAATGTTTTGAAAAACAGTTCCCGCATTCCCACATAGCTCAAAGCCTCCGACTGCGGGTTCAGCAGCAGCCCGGCGACCGCGTCTTCCAGCGCCAGCACGGACAGCTTCTGTTCCTCCGCTGCTTTCGCGTCCGTTTCAGACAGCGGCAAAATATCCACTGTCCCGTTTTTCAGGGCGGCAATGGGGTCGCTGTCAATGCTGCCGTCATAGTCGATGAGATAGGTGAGGGAAGCCGGAACCACTTTTCGGTCGCCGCGGTAAGTGCTGGAGCGCTCCAGGCTGATGCTTTTCTCGTTGTAATCCGTGTTCCAGGCGTAAATGTGGGGAAAGGTAAAGGGACCGTTCGTCAGCAGATATTCCGGGGAAAAGCCGTAATGCCCGGCGCATTCCTCAAAAAATTCCTGATTACAGGGGAAATAGTGGTTCCCGGCGGTCAGCGCGGGGAAATCGGGATAGCTGGATTCCAGCTGAAATATCAGCGTCCTGTGATTTTTCACAGTGACGCCCAGGGCGCTTTCCTCAGCTTCCCCGGCGTTTACCGCGCGGGCGTTCCGAATGAGGAACAGGTCGTCCGGCACAGCTGTGCTGGTCTCCGGGCGCAGTGCCCGCAGAATGCCGAACAGGAAGTCCTCCGCCGTCACTGCCGAGCCATCGCTCCACCTGGCAGAGCGCAGGTGAAAGGTAAATTCGGTATAGTCCTTGTTGTGCTCCCAGCGGTCCGCGACGCCGGGCTTTATTTCGTTGCGCTCATTTATGCGGCACAGCCCCTCAAAAATAGAACCGATGACAGCATTGGAAGCGCTGTCGGAGGCGGTCTGGGGGTCGAGGGAGGTCACGTTCTGGGGAAGGACCGCGGTAAAATCCATATCCGCCTTGCCACCGCACCCGGCAAGGGGCAGCAGGAACAGGGCTGCCAGCAGCAAAGCAATCAGCCGTTTCATAGGGTGCCCTCCTTCTCCTTGGAATGACAAAAACATTCTCATTACACCGAGTATACACAGCGGCTCAGGGAGTTTATTTCTTCTGCGGAAATTAAAGATATAAAATTTTTGTAAAGATACGGCAGCTTTCTGCCGCGCTGGGAAAATAAGGGAAAGAACGGGAGAGCCTTGCGCCGGGAAAAGGGAGAGAGTATACTTTTGGGAGAAGCTTCGTCAAAATAGAGCGAATGGGGCGGAAAAAGGCAACAGAAAAAATTTTTTCAAAAATATTTCCCTGAGCGGTTGCTTTTTCTCAGGGTGAAAACTCTATAGGGTAAGGGAAAAGGGGAGGTGAGCACTATTTTGGACAACGGACAGGTGACAGCGCTGGTGAAAAGCGCTGCGAAAGGGGAAAAGCAGGCGTTTGTAACGCTTGTCAATCTGTTTCGGCAGACCATGTACGCCACGGCAATGGCGGTTTCCCGCAATGAGGACGACGCCATGGACGCCATACAGGATACCATTTTAATACTTTGGGAAAAGCTGGATACCCTGCGGGACCCGCGGGTGTTCAAAACGTGGATGACCCGGATCCTGGTGAACTGCTGCTTTGCCCAGCTTCGGGGCAGAAAGCGGGAAACGCCCACGGAAGACATGGAAGCCGCCGGGCAGAGCGTGGCGTATTTGGAGCGAGACACGTCCCTGGACGTGCAAAACGCCATGGAGCAGCTTTCCAAGGACGACCGGCTCGTGCTGCAGCTGTTTTATTTTGAAGATATGTCCGTCCGGGAGATCGCGCAGGTGCTTTCCGTAAAGCCGGAAGCGGTGCGAATGCGCCTGACCCGGAGCAGAAAGCGGTTCAAACAGCAATATGAAACTGAGGTGCGCTATGAAGAATAAGCGAGATAGAAAAATGGTGCGTCGGCTGGAACAGGAGCTTCCCTATCCTAAGCTGACCATACAGGCGGAATTGAAATTTGACGAGATCCTTGCCATGCTCCCCGAAAAGAAAGCCTCCGCTCAAAAAGCAGAGGTCTATGAAGGCGCGCATTTTAAGAAAGGAAATCACGGGAAACACGCGAAGCCTGACGCAAACGGCGCCGGGGCTTCGGAAAACGTGGTATATCTTGAGCCGGTGATCCATCGCCGCAGCGTCCCGAAGACCATTGCGAAATTTGCCCTGGCTGCGGCGGCAATCTGCCTGGTCTCTCTGGCGCTGCTCCGGCTGCCCTCACTGGGAGCCCTTCGGAGCCAGCCCGGTGCGGGACAGTCCGCGCTGTCTACGCCGGTGTTCCCGAAAGAGACGGCATATACGGTCATGATCGAAAGCGCCGTGCAGAAAGGAAATTACCTGTTCCAGACTGTCCGGCTGGAATTTTCGGAGGATACCTGCCCCAGGACGGAGCAGCTTTTTACCAGCCTTACCGACGAATACGGCATCAGCGTCAGTGTAAACGGTACGCCCGCCATGCTGTACCGCGACCCTGTGTTTGAAAAAGTAGCGGGAAAGCCGGCGTTTGAGGGAAAGGTGATCTCCGTTCTTCCCGAGTATCCCAAAATCGACGCGCAGACAGGGGAAAGGGTGACCGCCACCGTGTCCATCGACCGATTGCTGGGCATCACCTCCGGGCAGAGACAGGACCCCTATGCCGACCCGGACATCTGCCTTTCCACTTCCGTGACCAGCGCGCCCTTTGAGCTGGGCTGTGATACTTCCTACGAGCTGGGCGAGGAAGGGCTTTTCACGTCAAACGGCATTACGCTGCTGGGCTATACCAGCAACGAGAGCGAGTTTGCCCTCAATCTCAGCTACCCTGCCATGAACCAGGCGGAGCCTTATGTATATATCAGGACGGCGGAGGACGATGCAGGGCTGGAATGCCTGTATCAGGGTGGGCAGACAGGAGACACCCGGGAATTGGGAGCCAGGGTGGGGAAAGAATGTACCTTTGCCCCTCTCCCGGAGGACACCTCCCAGGTTACCGTCATCGTGTTTGACCACGACCCGAACCAACCCTATGTGTATGTGAATGGGGAAATGTCGTTCCCTGTTGTGCTGTCGGAATTTACCATCTACCTTGACAGCGGAACGGTTTACGAGACCGGGTCTTCTCTGGGGCAGTTCAGCGACCAGTCCTGGTTCGTGCCGCTTTCCCGCTATGCGACCGTGATGGAAGCCGGGCTGCGGTTCGACCAGCATATTCTGGCTGCCGGGTGGGGGATTTCCAACATAGGGGGGCTGGGCTTTGACAGCGAAATGGCGCTGCATCTGCTGGCTGTCAGCGACCTGAATGCGGACCTGCCCCTGGAGATCGAGCTGTATGTCAACAGCGAGTGTGTGGAAACGCTGCCCACCTATCGGAACGCGGCAACAGACGTCATAGACGAGAACATGTATCGTGTGGCAGGCAGGTATGGACGTTTGGACGTGAGCCTTGTCGGCGAATTTGAGACGTTCGAGGCGGACGGGAGAGAGCGGGACGTCAGGGCTGTCAGCGGCGTTTCCCAAATGCGGCAGTACGCCTATACCCTGGACTCCCAGGCTCTTACAGAGGACTGGGGCGGCATTGACAATTCGCTGGAGATCGTGCTGCGGAACCCTGTTACCGGGAAAATATTGGCGTCTACCTGCAATCCTTTGGCAGAGGACAGCATCAATGCATATCTTGACGTTATCGGCACGCAGGAAGAGCTGCTGTGGAAAAGAGACTTTATTGATCCCCTGTCCGGAACTGTGATGGGAGACGATGGCGGCGTTTCCTCCATGTCGGAGCACAGGGAAAAAGAAGTGCCGGCAGAGGGAGCCGCTGATGACGGAAGCGCTTCCGCCACGCCGGAGCCGTACCCGGACCCGGACACGATATTTGTCGACCCAACGCCGCCGCCCCCGTCCACCTCCGAGGGCTTCCCCTCGCTGCCGGAGAGCAGCCTGCCGGTAGAAAGCACTTTGGACGATACGCAAGGCTGAATAGGAGAAAAACGCCCCGTTCCCGGCAGTGCCGCTGGGGACGGGGCGTTTCTATGACGAAGCACGGTTTTTACTCAAAACATATCACAGTGTTTTAGATACAGCCCGTCAGGGCAGGGTCATATACCAGGGAAACGGGAAAAGGAAAACCAGTTAATTGGTCCCGCAAAGGCTTCGGCATTCCCTCCAGCAGCCAAACACGCAGCTCATCCGGCGACCTGTTCATGCCTGAACGCACCCACTCAATAGACATTTCAATGCCTCCGCTGGTATACAGCCGCAGAAGGAAATCGGTCAGGGGATCCGGCTCCTTTCCTGTGTGGAAGCAGATGACCCGCCGGTATAATCCCTCCGTGTAGTCCCGCATGATTCGATACAATGTGTTGTCGTCTGTGCAGCGGGTCAGGCGGCGATAAAATTCCCGGCGGTTCTGTAGAGCAAAGGTCATTCGGTCGATCATTTCGTCCCAGACAATGTTTGTGCAATCTTGAAATGCGGCTGCAAAATCCTGCCCATAGACCCATCGCAGCAGATCGTCCCGCGTATGGAAATACCGATAAAAAACCTGCCTCGTCAAACTGCATTCTCTGGTGATATCCTGAACGCTGATGTGCCGCAGGTTTTTTCGTTTCAGCAGATTGGAAAGACCTTCGGCAAGGCGAATGCGGACGCTTTCCGTTGGCATAAAAAAACTCCTCTCAGGTTGACAGTTTTCAAAAAGTGCAACGGGACAAATGTCAGGGACTGTGTTACTATATTATCAAACTCGGGGTCACAAATGTAATTCCGGGAAATTCAATTCAAAGGAGAGGTTCCAATGAAAACTGCAATCATCACCGGCGGCTCCCGCGGCATCGGGGAAGCCATGACCCTGAAGCTGGGGGAAATGGGCTACAATGTGGTCGTCAACTACCGTTCCGACAGTTCCAAAGGGCTTACGGAAGCTGTGATCGCCAAGCTGAAGACAGAGTACGGCGTGGAGGGCTTGGCCGTTCAGGCAGACGTTTCCAAGTATGAGGACTGTGAAAAGCTGGTGAAAACCGCGGTAGAAGCTTTCGGCGAAAAGATCGACGTGCTGGTAAATAACGCGGGCATTACAAACAACGCCGCTTTCTGTGAGCTTCCCCGGGAAAGCTATATGGCGGTGCTGGAGACCAACCTGATCAGTGCGTTCCATATGTGCCACTTTGTAGTTCCCTATATGGTAAAAGCCAACGGGGGCTGTGTGGTGAACACCTCTTCCATCGGGGGTCTGATGGGCGTTGCCAATCAGGCGGACTATTGCGCTTCCAAAGCCGGTCTGATCGGCATGACCCGTGCTTTGGCAATGGAATTTGGCAAGCAGAATATCCGTTTCAACTGCATTTGCCCCGGCATGATCTGGACGGATATGCTCCGCGGCGTCAATCAGGACGAGGTAGCTGCTCTGGCTCAGTCCATTCCCATGGGAAAGATCGGCGATGTGGAAGATATTGCAAATGCCATGGAATTCCTTATCAAGGATAAATACATGACCGGACAGTATGTTTCCCCCAACGGCGGAATTTATATGCCGTGATCTTTCCGGGAAAAAATTGATAAAACAGTACCCTGGTTCTATGAAACCGGGGTACTGTTTTTTGATTCAGTTTTTGGGGCGGTCATAAACGCAGATACAGCGTATCAATGACAGTCTCTTATTTGATAATGCTCTTTCCCGTCATCTCATCGGGCTGGGGCAGCCCCAGCACTTTCAGCATGGTGGGGGCAATATCCGCAAGAACGCCGCCTTCCCGCAGCTCACAGGGATGATTGATGACGCAGAAGGGGACGGGGTTCGTGGTGTGGGCGGTAAAGGGAGTGCCGTCCTCGTCGATCATCTTGTCGGCATTGCCGTGGTCGGCGGTCAGCAGGACGCAGCCGCCCATTTCCTTTACGGCTTCCACTACGCGTCCCACGCAGGTGTCCACAGCCTCCACAGCCTTCACCGCGGCTTCAAACACGCCGGTGTGACCTACCATGTCGCAGTTGGCATAGTTCAGGATCAGCGCGTCGTATTTGCCGGACTTGACAGCCTCTACCATCTTGTCCGTCACTTCATAGGCGCTCATCTCCGGCTGCAGGTCATAGGTCGCCACGGCAGGGGACTTCACCAAAATCCTGTCCTCACCGGGATACTGCTTTTCCACGCCGCCGTTAAAGAAGAAGGTGACATGGGCGTATTTTTCCGTCTCGGCAATACGCAGCTGGGTCATGCCCTGATTGGAAATATACTCGCCGAAGGTGTTCTTCAAAGATTCCGGCTTGTACGCCACCTCTACGTTGGGCATGGTGGCGTCATACTGGGTCATGCACACATAGGTGAGGGGGAAGAAGCCGCGCTTCCGCTCAAAGCCGGAGAAGTCCGGGTCTACCAGCGTCCGGGTGATCTCCCTGGCGCGGTCGGGGCGGAAGTTGTAGAAGATCACGGAATCCCCGGCGGAAATGGGGGCGGCGCCCTCGCAGACCACCGGCACCACAAATTCATCGGTCACTTCCTTGTCGTAGGAATCCTGCACCGCGCAGACAGGGCAGGGGGCGTGCTCGCCCTCGCCGTACACCATGGCGGCGTATGCCTTTTCCACCCGTTCCCAGCGGTTGTCGCGGTCCATGGCATAGTAGCGCCCCATCACGGTAGCGACCCTGCCAACACCCAGCTCCCTGAGTTTTTCCTGCAATTCCTCCACATAGCCCTTGCCGCTGCTGGGGGGGACGTCGCGCCCATCTAAGAAGCAGTGGACATAGATATCCGTCAGCCCCATGTCCTTTGCCATTTCCAGCAGGGCATAGAGGTGGGTGTTGTGGCTGTGCACGCCGCCGTCGGAAAGCAGACCCATCAGGTGCAGCGCCTTGCCGTTTTCTTTGGCGGAGGTCATCGCCTTGACCAGCGCCTCATTCTTTGCCATGTCCCCGTCCTGGGCGGACTTGGTAATGCGGGTCAGCTCCTGGTACACGATGCGCCCGGCGCCGATGTTGGTGTGTCCCACTTCGCTGTTGCCCATCTGTCCATCGGGCAGACCCACGTCCATGCCGGAAGCCCCGATCTTTGTCACCGGGTTCTCCTTCAGGATTTTATCCAGATTGGGGGTTTTTGCGGCGACAATGGCGTTGCCCTCATCGGGGGCAATGCCGAAGCCGTCTAAAATCATCAAAACGAGAGGTTTTTTCATCGCTTTCTCCTTTATTTCTTTCTGTTTTATAGACCAGTACAGAGTCGGCTATAAGCAGTACAGCACCGCCTGTCAGGCAGATAGCAGCCATAGTAGGCAGGAAAGGTCCTACTATGTCCAGCGACACTTTGTACACATCACGCCCATTGGTCCCGGTCAGAACCGCTACTGCAATATACCGGGCAGCGCTGAAAATGGCTGCCATCAGCAACAGGGTGCAGGAAAGTCTGCTTAACCGATTTTCCATGGCTTATCCCTCGGTAGCGGCTTTCACGATGGTGGCAAAATCGTTGGGCTTCAGGGAAGCGCCGCCGATCAGACCGCCGTCCACGTCGGGCTGCGCCAGCAGCTCCGCCGCGTTGCCCGCGTTCATGGAGCCGCCGTACTGAATGGTGATGCCGTCGCCGGCGGTTTTGCCGTACAGCTCGCTGATAACTTCCCGAATGATATGGCAGACCTCGTTTGCCTGCTGGGCAGTGGCGGTCTTGCCGGTGCCGATCGCCCAGACGGGCTCATAGGCGATGATGACGCGCTTCAGCTCTTCCTCAGAAACGCCGCCCAAGGCGATCTTGGTCTGCATGGCGACCAGCTCGGCGGTAATGCCCTGCTCCCGCTGCTCCAGGGTCTCGCCCACACAGAGGATCACAGTCAGCCCGGCGTCCAGAGCCGCCCGGACACGCTTCTGCACGGTCAGATCGGTCTCACCGAAATACTGGCGGCGCTCGCTGTGCCCGATAATCACGATATTGACGCCCATGGAATGGAGCATCTCGGCGGAAATTTCGCCGGTGAACGCGCCGCTCTTTTCCCAGTGGCAGTTCTCCGCGCCAATTTGAATATTGGTGCCCTCCGCAGTCTTCAGAGCGGGGCAGAGGTCAACATAGGGAGTGCAGGCGATCACATCGCAGCCCGCGTCCTTTACCAGCGGGGCAATGGCGGAGATCAGCTCCTTTGCCTCCTCGGGGGTCTTGTTCATTTTCCAGTTGCCGGCAATCACGGCTTTTCTCAGTGCTTTGTTCATGTTTCTGGTTCCTTTCTGTGTTTTCTAAAATAAAGAAAGGGCGCACACGGTAAATCGTATGCGCCCCTGCAAAATCAGGTCAAGCTTCTGGCGCGGCACGAAATGACAAAAGTATCTCTCGCTTCAGCGCGAATTGGGTGCAGCGTCACGCTGCTTACTTTTCATTCAGGCAGGCGATGCCGGGCAGCTCCAGCCCCTCCAGGAATTCCAGGGAAGCGCCGCCGCCGGTGGAGATATGGGTCATCTTGTCGGCGAAGCCCAGTTTTTCTACAGCAGCCGCGGAATCGCCGCCGCCGATAATGGAGATCGCGCCGCTGTCAGCTACAGCCTTGGCAACGCCGATGGTGCCGGCAGCGAAGTTTTCCCACTCGGAAACGCCCATGGGTCCGTTCCAAACTACGGTCCCGGCGCCCTTGATGGCGTTAGAGAACAGCTCGATGGTCTTGGGACCGATGTCCAGACCCATCCAGCCATCGGGAATATCGTCGGAGGGAACCTCCATGCTCTCGGTGTTGGCGTCATATTCCTTGCCAACCTTGTTGTCCACGGGCAGCAGGAACTTCACGCCGTTCTTCTCAGCGTTTGCCATGGTTTCCCTGGCAAGCTCCAGCTTGTCTTCTTCACAGATGGAGGTGCCAATGGGGTGTCCCATGGACTTCAGGAAGGTGTATGCCATGCCGCCGCCGATAATCAGGGTATCCACCTTGCTGATAAGGTTGTCGATGACGCCGATCTTATCGGAAACCTTTGCGCCGCCCAGAATGGCAACGAAGGGGCGCTTGGGATCCTGAAGGGCGCCGCCCATGACGGTGATCTCCTTCTGGATCAGATAGCCGCACACTGCGGGCAGATAATGGGAAACGCCCTCGGTGGAAGCATGGGCACGGTGTGCTGTGCCGAACGCGTCATTGACATAGATATCAGCCATAGAGGCAAGCTCTTTGGCAAAGGCGGGGTCGTTTTTAGTCTCCTCAGCGTGGAAACGGATATTCTCCAGGATCATCACGTCTCCGTCCTTCAAAGCGGCGGCCTTTGCCTTGGCGTCGGGACCAATGCAGTCGGCAGCCATGATAACGTCCTTGCCCAGCAGCTTTCCAAGCTCTGCGGCAACGGGAGCCAGAGAGAATTTCTTCACATCGCCCTTGGCGGCTTCCAGAGCCTTTTCCGTGGCGGCAGCCTGCTCTGCCTCGGGCAGCTCGGCGATCTTCTTTGCCTCTTTCTTGTCCAGCTTCACAGTGTCGTTCAAAATGTTGTGGGGACGACCCATGTGGGAGCAGAGGATCACCTTTGCGCCGTGGTCAGCCAGATACTTTACGGTGGGCAGGGCGCCTACGATGCGTTTGGTATCGGTGATGGCGCCGTCCTTCATGGGGACGTTGAAGTCGCAGCGAACCAGCACGCGCTTGCCGCTGACGTCGATATCCTCGACGGTTTTCTTGTTCAGATAGTTCATGTTGCTTACACTCCTTTATGAAAATTGAACTAAATAAGGGGACATAAGGTGTTTCTACTGACAATTGTATAACAAACTGCGACGCTTTTCAAGCCAAAATTTGGGAAACGCGCCCACTTTTTTTGAAGTTCTATTTCTCTCCTGTTTTTTTTCAGAAAAGCCAGGGCTTTTGCTCCGCGTGGTTCCCCTGCCGGTATTATACTGTTTTAAGCTGCAGTATCCTCTGCGGCAGTACGAGTTTTTTTGAAAGGGAAGAAGCAAAGTCGGTTTTACCGACGCTGCCGAAGAAAAAATTTGTGTTCAAAATTGCAGAAAGCCTCTTGATTTCAAAAGCTGACCCGCATATAATGTACATATGTAGATAAAAACGCATAGAAAAATTTTGCATCTAACAGAGTTTTTATGGAATATATAGCCTTTTGCGAAAGCTTTGCGCGCCGTACCGCCGACCCGTTTTGCGGATTCAGTAAAATGCACAAATTTTTAGGAGAATTTGAAATTCCACTGGAAGCACTCACAATTTACTTTTCCACGGAAGAATGTTAAAATATTATCAAAGTTTCAATGGGAGACGTCGCCGCTGCAAAAACTCTGCTGAAGAACGCTTCTCCGACAGAATACAACGGTCTTTGGAGAGAGGAGAAAGGGTATGGAAATGGAAAAAAGCATTTCCAGGCAGACATTGCTGCGTCTTCCCAGATACTTGAATTATCTCAAGGGCTTATCTGACGATGGCGCCCAGTATATCTCTGCCGCCGCCATTGCTGAAACGCTTCATTTGAATCATGTGGTGGTGCGCAAGGATCTGGGCGTTGTCAGCGGCTCCGGCAGACCGAAGGTGGGCTACGTCCGCACAGAGCTTGTCCATGAGCTGGAAACGCTTCTGGGCTATGATAAGACAGACGAGGCGGTTCTGGTAGGCGTGGGGAAAATGGGGCAGGCGCTGCTCGCCTATGAGGGGTTTCGCCATTACGGGCTGAATATTGTCGCCGCTTTTGAAATCGACCCCCGGCTGATCGGTACGGAGGTCAGCGGGTGCAAGGTGCTGCCGCTGGAAAAGGTCAGCGACCTGTGCGCCCGTATGGGGGTCCATATGGGGATCATCGCCGTGCCCGGGACGGGCGCTCAGGAGGTCTGCGACCTGCTGGTTGACGGCGGCGTGAAAGCCATTTGGAATTTTGCCAATGTTTATTTGGACGTTCCTGATGATATCCTGGTGCAGAATGAAGATATGGCGCTGTCCCTTGCCATTCTGTCCAATCATCTGAAGGAGCGGTTCAGTACAAAAAAAATCAAGTAAAGGATGGTTCGTCTCATGGAAAGCAGAACGACTTACGAGATCGTGGAAAACTCGGAAACCTTTGAGCGGATGCTTGCCCGTGTCCGGGAAGCGCAGAAGCTCTATGCGTCCTATACGCAGGAGCAGGTCGATGAGATTTTCCGGGCTGCGGCAATGGCTGCCAATTTGCAGCGCATTCCGCTTGCCAAGATGGCGGTCGAGGAGACCGGCATGGGCGTGGTGGAGGACAAGGTCATTAAGAACCACTATGCCGCCGAGTACATCTACAACACCTACAAGAACACGAAGACCTGTGGAGTTGTGGAGGAAGACAAGGCTTTCGGCATTCGCAAGGTGGCGGAGCCCATCGGCGTGATCGCCGCCGTCATTCCCACCACCAACCCCACCTCCACCGCGATCTTCAAAACCCTGCTGGCGCTGAAAACCAGAAACGGCATCATCATCAGCCCCCACCCCCGCGCGAAGAAATGCACCATTGAGGCGGCAAAAGTCGTGCTGGACGCCGCCATTAAGGCTGGCGCTCCCGAAGGGCTTTTCGGCTGGATCGACATTCCCTCTCTGGAGCTGACCAATCAGCTTATGGCGGAAGCCGATATCATTCTGGCAACAGGCGGTCCCGGCATGGTGAAAGCCGCGTATTCCTCCGGCACCCCCGCCCTGGGCGTGGGCGCTGGCAATACCCCCGCTATCATTGACGACACTGCCGACATTGTCCTGGCGGTAAACTCCATCATTCATTCCAAGACCTTCGACAACGGCATGATCTGCGCTTCCGAGCAGTCCGTTATCGTGCTGGATAAGGTCTATAAGCAGGTGAAGGAGGAGTTCCAGAAGCGCGGCTGCTATTTCCTGAATAAAGCCGAAACCGAAAAGGTACGCAAGACCATCATTATAAACGGCGCCCTGAACGCGAAGATCGTGGGGCAGAAAGCCCACACCATCGCTGAGCTTGCCGGGGTAAAGGTGCCCGAGGAGACGAAAATCATCATCGGCGAAGTGGAGAGCGTGGACATTTCCGAGGAATTTGCCCATGAGAAGCTTTCTCCCGTGCTTGCCATGTATAAGGCAAAGAGCTTTGACGACGCCATTGAAAAAGCGGAGCACCTCATTGCCGACGGCGGCTACGGTCATACCTCGTCCCTGTACATTGACCCCACCGAGGAAGAAAAGCGGGTAAAGCACCAGGAAGCCATGAAGACCTGCCGTATCCTCATCAATACCCCGTCCTCCCAGGGCGGCATCGGCGACCTGTACAACTTCAAGCTGGCGCCTTCTCTCACGCTGGGCTGCGGCTCCTGGGGCGGCAACTCCGTCTCTGAAAACGTGGGCGTGAAGCACCTGCTGAATATCAAGACGGTCGCCGAAAGGAGAGAGAATATGCTGTGGTTCAGAGTGCCCGAGAAGGTCTATTTCAAAAAGGGCTGTATGCCCGTGGCTTTAGATGAGCTGAAAACAGAATACGGGAAAAAGAAAGCGTTTATCGTCACCGATACTTTCTTGTACCAGAACGGCTATACCAAGCCCATTACCGATAAGCTGGACGAAATGGGGATCCGCTATTCCTGCTTCTGGAACGTCCAGCCCGACCCGACCCTGGGCAACGCGCTGGAGGGCGTCAAGCAGATCCGTGATTTCGAGCCGGACGTCATCATCGCCCTGGGCGGCGGCTCCGCCATGGACGCTGCCAAGATCATGTGGGTGCTCTACGAGCACCCGGACGCCGATTTCCAGTCCATGGCGATGGACTTCATGGATATCCGCAAGCGTATTTACAAATTCCCGAAGATGGGGGAAAAGGCAATGTTTGTGGCGATCCCCACCTCTGCCGGCACCGGCTCCGAGGTAACGCCCTTTGCCATCATCACCGACGAAAAGACCGGCACCAAGTGGCCCCTGGCTGATTATGAGCTGCTGCCCAACATGGCGATCGTGGACGTGGACAACATGATGAACGCCCCCAAGGGCTTGACCAGCGCTTCCGGCATCGACGTTATGACCCATGCGCTGGAAGCCTATGTTTCCATCATGGCAACCCAGTTTACCGACGGTCTGGCATTGAAAGCGATGAAGGCGGTTATGGAATACCTGCCCTCCGCTTATGAAAATGGCGCGAAGGACCCGGTTGCCCGCGAAAAGATGGCGGAAGCCTCCTGTATGGCGGGTATGGCGTTCGCCAACGCCTTCCTGGGCGTGAACCATTCCATGGCGCATAAGCTGGGCGCTTATCACCACCTGCCCCACGGCGTTGCCAACGCGCTGATCCTCACCGAGGTCATGCGCTACAACGCCGCCGATGTTCCCGTCAAGATGGGCACCTTCTCCCAGTACCAGTACCCCCATGCCAAGGAGCGCTATGTGGAAGCCGCCCGCTTCTGCGGCATTCAGGGCAAGAATGACGATGAAGTGTTTGAGAACTTTATCAAGGCACTGGAGGACCTGAAGGAGAAAATCGGTATCAAGAAGACCATCAGGGACTATGGCGTAGACGAGAAGTATTTCCTCGACACCCTGGACGAAATGGTGGAGAACGCCTTCAACGACCAGTGCACCGGGGCAAACCCCAGATACCCATTGATGAGTGAGATCAAAGAAATCTACCTGAAGTGCTATTACGGGAAATAAGGAGGAGCTTTTTATGAAACTGGATAAGGTTATCGCAGTCAGAACTTCCAAGACCATCTACCGCGACGGTCAGTATGCCATCAAGGTTTTCGACGAGGAATATTCCAAGGCGGATATTTTGAACGAGGCGTTGAACATTGCCAGAGTAGAGGAGACCGGCATTTCCATTCCCGGCGTGGAGGAGGTCACGAAAATCAACGGGAAATGGGCGATCGTCACCGATTTTGTAGAGGGTAAGACCATTGCCCAGCTCATGGAGGAGCACCCGGAGAAGAAAGACGAATATCTGGAGCGCTTTGTGGATATCCAGCTGGAAATGCACAAGAAAACAGCTCCCCGCCTGAACAAGCTGAAAGACAAGATGAAGCGGAAAATTTCCGAAACCGGGCTGGACGCCACCACTCGCTATGAGCTGGACGCCCGCTTGGGCAGCATGCCCAAGCACAATAAGCTGTGCCACGGCGACTTCAACCCCACCAACGTGGTGATCCGGGAGGACGGCAGCTATTCCATTCTGGACTGGGCGCACGCTACCCAGGGAAACGCCAGCGCTGACGCGGCCCGTACCTATCTGCTGTTCTGCCTGTCCGGCGATCAGGAAATGGCAGATCGGTACCTGGATCTGTTCTGCAAAAAGAGCGATACCGCCAAGCAGTATGTGCAGAAGTGGCTGCCCATCGTGGCGGCTTCCCAGTCCGTCAAGGGAAAGCCCGAGGAGCGGGAGTTCCTGATGCGCTGGGTCAACGTGGTGGAGTACCAATAAGAATGCGCTGAAAAGCATTCAGGAGGATTCAAATGAAAGTGACCATCTGTATCGGAAGCTCCTGCCATCTGAAAGGCTCCCGCCAGATCGTGGAGCGGCTTCAGGCGCTGGTGAAGGAGCATCAGCTGGAAGACAGGGTAGAGCTGGCTGGCACGTTCTGCATGGGGAACTGCGTCAATGGCGTCAGCGTCACGGTGGACGGAAAGCTCTGCTCACTGTCCCCGGAAACTACGGAAGAATTTTTCCAGCGTGAGGTTCTCGGCGCGCTGAACGCCTGAAGCGCTTCGGAACAGGAATTGTAATTGAGAAGGCTTCTCCGCGCACGCGTTTTCGGGGAAGCCGCTCTTTACCTATCACAGGGAAAGGGGAACGCCCATGACAGAATACCTGAAGCTGAAAAAATCCAACTGCGTCAACTGCTACAAGTGCATTCGCCACTGCCCGGTGAAATCCATCAAATTTTCTTCGGGGCAGGCGCATATCGTAGGGGACGAGTGCATTCTATGCGGCAGCTGCTTTGTGGTCTGCCCGCAGAACGCCAAGGAGATCCGCAACGATATCGTGCGGGCGCAGGAACTGATAAGGTCCGGCAGGACCGTAGTAAGCCTGGCGCCGTCCTTTGTGGCAAATTATCCCGGCGCTACTGTCAGCTCTATGGAAGCCGCCCTGAAAAAGCTGGGCTTTGCCGCCGTAGAGGAGACCGCCATCGGGGCAGCCATCGTCAAAACGGAATATGAAAAGCTGGTGCGGGAAGCAAAGATGGACGTTATCATTTCTTCCTGCTGCCATTCTCTGAACCTGCTGATCCAGAAATACCACCCCGAGGTGCTTCCGTATCTTGCGCCGGTGCTGTCGCCCATGCAGGCGCACTGCCGGAAGCTGAAAAAGGAAGACCCGGAGGTACATACCGTCTTTATCGGACCCTGCGTGTCCAAAAAGGCGGAAGCGGAGGAATACCCCGGCGATGTGGACTGCGTCCTCACCTTTGAGGAGCTGACCCAGTGGATGAAGCAGGAGGGCGTTGCCATTGAAGCGGGGGAGGACCATTTGGAGGAAAGCCGCGCCCGGCTGTTCCCCACCACCGGCGGTATTCTCCGCAGCATGGCGCAGGATTCCCCGGAATACACCTATCTGGCGGTGGACGGCGTGGAAAACTGTATCCACGCCCTGGAGGACATCAAGCATGGCAAGCTTACAAAATGCTTTGTGGAAATGTCCGTCTGCGCCGGCAGCTGTGTGAACGGTCCCGCCATGGAAAAAAGCCATCGGCTGCCGGTGACGGATTACGTCGCGGTGAACCGTTACGCCGGAAAAAAGGATTTTCAGATATCCATGCCGGCGGAGGAAGACCTTTATAAGAACCACAAATTTTTAGGTCTCCACCGCCAGATGCCCAGTCAGCGGGAAATCGACGCGATCCTGCTGAAGATGGGCAAGGATTCCCCGGAAAAGGAGCTGAACTGCGGCGCCTGCGGATACAACACCTGCCGGGAAAAGGCAATGGCGGTCTATTTTGGCAAGGCAAGCATTGAAATGTGCCTGCCTTTCCTGAAGGACAAAGCGGAATCCTTCTCCGACAACATTATCAATAATTCACCCAATGGCATTATCGCCCTGAATGAGGGGCTGGAGGTGCAGCAGATAAACTCCGCCGCCTGCCGTATTATGAATATCCGCCACGCTTCCGACGTGATGGGGGAGCAGGTCTTTCGCGTTCTGGACCCTGAAATTTTCCTGAATGTCATGCAGACCGGGCAGAGTATCCGGGACGAAAAGGTGTATCTGGCGGAATATAAACGGTATGTGGAAGAGTCCGTGATCTACGACAGGAACTACCATATCATCATGTGTATCATGCGTGATGTCACCGACGAGGAAAACGAGCGGAAGCGGAAAGAAGAGCTTCGCCGCTCTACCGTTACGGTGACCGACCAGGTCATCGAAAAGCAGATGCGCGTGGTGCAGGAGATCGCCTCCCTGCTGGGCGAGACCACGGCGGAAACCAAGATAGCATTGACAAATTTGAAGGATTCTCTCCATGAGGAATGATTTTTGTACCGATATCGGATATAGCAGCCTGAATAAATGGGGCGAACAGCTCTGCGGCGACCGGGTAGAGGTGGTGGAGCAGGGGGAAAATTCCAGCGTCATCGTGCTGGCGGACGGCATGGGCAGCGGCGTAAAGGCGAACATTTTGTCCACGCTGACCTCCAAAATCATCTCCACCATGATGGCTGCCAATATGCGGCTGGAGGACTGTGTCGCCACCATTGCCGCCACCCTGCCGGTCTGCGCCGTGCGGGAGGTGGCGTACTCCACCTTTACCATCATTCACATTATTGACAATGAGGAAGCGGAGATCATTCAGTACGATAACCCGCTGCTCATTCTCATTCGTGACGGGAAGTTTGCGGAGATCCCCAAAACAGGCAGCGAGATCGAAGGGAAAATGATCTACCGCTCCCGGATACGTTTGCAGGAAAATGATTTTCTTGTCACCATGAGCGACGGCGCGATCCATGCCGGGGTGGGGGAAAACCTGAACTTCGGCTGGCAGCGGGAGGACATCATCAAATTTCTGGAAATGATGTACGACAGCTCCTACACCGCCAAGACCTACGGCGCGCTGCTGCTGGAGGAATGCAATCAGCTCTATGGCGGCAAGCCGGGGGACGACACCACCGTATGCGTGGTGAAGATACGCAGCCGTTCGCAGGTGAATTTAATGATAGGTCCGCCCTCCGACCGCCGGGACGTGAACAAAATGCAGTCCCTGTTTTTCTCAAAGGAGGGTAAGCACATCGTCTGCGGCGGCACCACCTCCACCATCACGTCGGAGTATCTGGGAAAGCCCATGATTGCTGAGCTGGATTATCTTGACCCGGAAATCCCGCCCACGGCAAAGATCGAGGGAGTGGACCTTGTCACAGAGGGCGTGATCACCATCAGCAAGGTGCTGGACTATGCCAAGGACTACCTCAAGGACAACGATTCCTACCGGGACTGGGGCTATAAGCGGGACGGCGCTTCCCTGATCGCCAGAATGCTGTTCGAGGAAGCCACGGATATCAATTTCTTTGTAGGGCGGGCAGTGAACCCTGCCCACCAGAACCCCAATCTGCCTATCAATTTCAATATCAAAATGAGACTGGTAGACGAGCTCAGCGACTGCCTGAAAAAAATGGGGAAGCGGATCAAGGTCAGTTATTTCTAAACAGGGAAAGGAGGGGGCAGCATGCCGGGAAAGCCCCTGCAGGACAGAAAATTTGACACCAAGGTGCAGTACCTGAAATACAAGGTGCTCCGCGCCGTGGCGTACTATGCCTTTGAAGATAAGCTTTTGGACGCCTACGCGGAGATTCCCAAGCTGATCGTCCAGAAAAAGCCCACAATGCGCTGCTGCATTTACAAGGAGCGCGCCATTGTGGAGGAGCGTATCCGTCTGGCTTTAGGCGGCGATAAGAACAACCCCAACGTGATCGAGGTCATCGACATCGCCTGTGACGAGTGCCCTGCCAGCGGCTATGTGGTCAGCGAGGCGTGCCGCGGCTGTCTGGCTCACCGCTGTGAGGACGTTTGCCCCAAGGGCGCCATTTCCTTTGACGAGAACCAGAAAGCCCACATCGACAAGACGAAATGCGTGAACTGCGGCAAATGCGCGAAGGTCTGCCCCTACAGCGCCATTATTGACCATAAGCGCCCCTGTGAGCGCGCCTGCAAGATCGGCGCCATCAGCATGAGCGAAAGCGGCGAAGCCCATATCGACAACGACACCTGTATTTCCTGCGGCGCCTGCGTCTATCAGTGCCCCTTTGGCGCCATTGTGGATAAATCTTTTATTTTAGATGTGGTCAACCTGATTAAGAACAGCAACGGCAATCAAAGCTACAAGCTGTATGCCGTGATAGCGCCCTCTGTTTCCAGCCAGTTTTCCTATGCCCGGCTGGGGCAGGTGATCTCCGGCATTGAAAAGCTGGGCTTTTTCCATGTGGTGGAGGCGGCATTAGGCGCCGATATGGTGGCGTACCAGGAATCAAGGGAGCTTTCGGAAAAGGGCTTTTTGACCAGCTCCTGCTGCCCGGCATTTGTAGACTATGTGGAAAAGAAATTCCCGCAGCTGAAGAAGCACGTTTCCCACAACCTGTCCCCGGCGGCGACCATCGCAAAATATATCAAGGAAACCACCCCCGGGGCAAAGGTGGTCTTTATCGGTCCCTGCACCGCGAAGAAAATGGAGTTCCAGAAAGAAGAAGTGCGGCCCTACATCGACAGCGCCATTACCTTTGAAGAGCTGCAGGCGCTGTTCGACAGCAGGGAGATCGACATTGCCGGATTGGAAGACGGCGTACTGGACAACGCTTCCTATTACGGTCGGATATTTGCCCGCAGCGGGGGCTTGAGCGACGCTGTCGCCCAGGGCTTGAAGGAGCAGGAGATCGACTTTGATTTGAAGGCGGTCCCCTGCGACGGGATCGAAGCCTGCCGCATGGCGCTGCTGAAAGCCTCCAAAAATGTGCTGCCCGGCAATTTTATCGAGGGCATGGCGTGCGTGGGCGGCTGTATCGGCGGCGCGGGCTGTTTGACCCACGGGGAAAAGAACCGGGCGGACGTGGACCAGTACGGTCGGGAAGCGTATGAAAAAACTATCACCGAGGCGATCGGGCTCCTCAAAAAATGAGCGGTGACGGCTGTAAATGATCTGCTGTCGGCAAGCTGTTTTCCGGGTTCCCGTATCCGGGACCTGAAATATTGTATTGACAAATCCTCTCCTGCATGGTATGAAAGAACCATATCTGCAAGGGAGGATTTTTTATGCGAGCTTCATTTTTTCTGGGAAACAAAACCTTTGAGGTGAGGGAGCAGGAGCTTCCCCGCGCCGGAGCCGGGGAAGTCGTTATTCGGAACATGGCGTGCGGCGTGTGCGGCACTGACGTGCACATTTACCACGGCGAACCCGGCTCAGCGGACGTGACCCCGCCGGTAGTGCTGGGACACGAATATTCCGGCGTAGTGACGGAAGTGGGGGAGGGAGTTACTTCTCTGCGCCCCGGCGACCATGTCACGGTAGACCCCAATATCTACTGCGGAAAGTGCGACTACTGCCGTGTGGGGAAAAAGCAGCTCTGCGAGCATATGGAAGCCATCGGCGTTACCAGAAACGGCGGTTTTGCCGAATACAGCGTCGTGCCGGAGGGACAGGCGTTCCTCCTTTCCCCGAAACTGCCCATGGAATTTGGCGCGATGGCGGAGCCGGTCGCCTGCTGCCTGCACGGGATCGACCGGGCGGAGATATGCGAGGGAGACACGGTCTGTATCGTAGGCGGCGGCGCCATCGGGCTTATCATGGTACAGCTGGCAAGGCTGGCAGGCGCGGCGAAGATCATTCTCAGCGAACCCAATGAGAAGCGCCGGAGCGTGGGGCTTTCTCTGGGCGCAGATATCACAATCGACCCTGCCGCGCCCGGTGCCATGGACGGTTTTCGGAACGCCGCCGACGTGGTCATCGAATGCGTAGGCAATCTTCCCGCTGTGAAAAGCGCCTTTGCCTATGCCAAGAAGGGAGCCAACATTGTGCTGTTCAGCGTGCCGAAGGTGGATTCCAAGTTCGACTTGCCCCTCTTTGACGTGTATAAAAAGGAGCTGACCATCAAAGGCTCCTTTGTCAACCCGGACACCCATAGCAGGGCGGTGGCGCTCCTGAACGCGGGAAAGCTCAATTTTGACCAGATCATTACCCACCGCTTTCCTCTGGCACAAATGCCGGAAGCAATTGCCATGCAGATGAGCGACCAGTCCATCAAGGTCATTGTCACGCCGCAGGAATAACGGCAAAAGAAGAAAGCCGGAAGCATAAAATAAGTGCTTCCGGCTTTTTAACGTTTTTTGTCAGAATTTTCCTGTGGAACAGAAAAAAGAATTGGAAGCGGCAGCTACAGCTTGAGCTGCGTCCACTTTCCCTTGCGGAAGCGGATAAACGCCATGCTGAACCGCACCACCTGGTCGCAGAAGGTCCCCAGCCACGCGCCCAGCAGCCCCAGCCCGAGAGGATAGCACAGCAGCCAACTGATGCCCGGGCGGACGCAGGTCACGCTGATGAGGGAGACAAGCGCTGTGAACCGGGTATCCCCCGCGCCGCGGAGACAGCCCAGCAGCACTACCTGCTCGATCTGCAGGAACAGCATCAGGCTCAGAATGCGCATGATGATGACTCCGTATTCCAGAATGGGCGCTTCATTGGTGAATAAAGTAAAAATGTTCCGCCCGAAAATGAAGTATACCGAGGAAATGACAAAGGCGCAGATCAGCCCGGTTTTCTGGCACACATTGCCGTAGATCTTCGCCATGTCGGGGCGCTTTCGTCCCAGGCTCTGCCCGATCAGCGTCACCGCCGCTACCGAGAAGCCGTCGCCGATAGAGAAGGACATGCTCATCATGTTCATGCCGATCTGGTGGGCGGCAAGCTCCGTAGTGCCCAGCCGGGCAACAGTCATGGAGAACAGAAGGAAGCCAATGCGCAGGCAGATCTGTTCCACAAAGGCGCTGGAACCTACGCTGATGGTGGAATGAATGCTTGTCCGATCGGCGATCCAGCCCTTCACCGCCCGCAGACAGATGAAACCGTCTCTCCTCATAACAGAGGCAATGCTCAGCGCGCAGGCGCAGACGGTGCCGATCACGGTGGCAATGGCTGCGCCCCGAATGCCCAAAGCGGGGAAGCCGAAATTCCCGCCGATCAGCAGGTAGTTGAACACCACGTTGACGCTGTTTGAGATCACGTTGGTGATCATGGCAATCCTGGTGTTCCCCGCGCCGCGCTGGGCAGCGTTCAGCACCAGAGAAACCGTGGAAAAGCCCATGCCGCCCATGATGATCTGCAAGTACGCCACGGCGGATTCGTGAGTGTCTGGCTGGGAGCCCACCAGAGAAATGATAGGGCTTGCGAACACCACAAACAGAGTGCTGATAATTGCAGTGAGCAGCAGGGTAACCAGCAGCAGCATTCGCACCAGCCGGTTGGCGCTTTCCCGGTCGCCCTCGCCCTTCCTGCGGGCGACAATGGCGGAGACCGCCACATTCAAGGACAGGAAAACAGCCAGCCCGAGAAATTTCGGCTGGGTGGTCAGCCCCACCGCTGCAATGGCATAGGAACCAAGAGACCCCACCATGATGGTATCCACCACGCCCGCGAGGTTGACGAAAAAGGATTCCAGCACCGAGGGCCATGCCACGTGCAGCGCGTCCTTAATAATTTGCCGTTCGGAGGGAATTTCGCCCAGTTCCATTCCCTTGCAGACCTTTTGAGCATTGACAAAATGCACGATACCCCTCCTATAATAGTTGTGTTTACAACTATTATACCATAAGCACGGAACGTGCGTTGGTATAATGTGCCGATTGCCCGTTGCGCTGAAAGCGCAAACTGGGCAAGGCAAATTGAAATTCGTATAATAACCGCTTTGCGGTTATTATACCAGACAAGACAGGATAGGGCAACCCTGATTTTTAGGGAATGAGTGAGTGTTTTTCCCCGCTGTGTTGTATAAGGAGTAAAATTCAAACCCTGAGGGGGAAAGCATCGTGGAAAAAAGTAAAAAAACACTGCTCGTCATGAACAGGAAGAATGAATAACATACAGGTGTGTGCGATGGAGATTGTAAACGAGGAAATCATTTACACATAGTGTTTGATGTATTTTTAGGTTTTTTCGTCTGAAAAGTCCTTAAAAACAGACAATGCAACCTGTAGTTTACATTTAGAACCTCAATGATGGTGGCTTTTTAGACATCAAAAAGGTATCATAAATACGAATAGAATATTCAGATTGGAGGACGCACTATGACATTAGGCGGTAAATTATCAAAACTACGAAAGGAAAACAATTACACGCAGGAGCAGCTTGCTGACATTCTCGGAGTATCTAGGCAGGCAATCAGCAAATGGGAAAGCAACATTACATATCCCGAAACTGACAAACTAATACGAATGAGCGAGTTATTTGACTGCTCGTTGGATTATCTGCTCAAAGACACAGAAGAAACAGACCGCAAAAATCAACCCAATGAAGAAATCCTATTTTTCAGAAGGCGCCTGCGTGAAAGAAAAAGTGAAAAAACAGTATGGGGTATGCCCCTATGGCATATTGGCAGGAACGCAATGGGCTTTATTGCTGTTGGCTTAAATGCCCGTGGAGTAATTGCAGTCGGACTAAAAGCAAAAGGAATTGTTTCCCTCGGTATGCTATCCATAGGAGTGTTATCTCTCGGTATGTTTTCGATTGGCTTGCTCTCAATCGGTATGTTTGCCCTTGGACTTTTGTCCGCAGGATGTTTTTCAATCGGTGTATTTGTGACAGGGGCAATCAGCTTGGGTATTATTTCTATCGGTGCAATCGCAATCGGAGATTTTTCTGTCGGTGCGTTATCCATTGGAAAATATTTTGCCCTTGGTGACAATGCTAGAGCGATGATTGCTATAGGCGATACAGAAGCTGCAGGAAGCGTATTTCAGAAAATCGGCGAGCTTTCCGCACAGGATATTACCACTGTAAAGCAATCGCTTGATACTATTGTTCCGACTTACCTTTTGTGGGCAAAAGAAATCATCAATATTTTTTTATAAGCAAATGAGTTTTACAAAATGAGCAAGATAGTGACTCTATGATTACAAAGCTGTCTCGTTCTGCTCGGCAGCTTTCCCGGAGTTTGCAAAGGGCGCGCAAACTCCTATCCGACCGCAACAGACAAGGGAGAACGGAGTAGCCTTTTAGGCTACTCCGTTCTCCCTTGGTGCCGGTGGCCGGACTTGAACCGGCACGGTATCGCTACCGGTGGATTTTGAGTCCACTACGTCTGCCAATTCCATCACACCGGCAAGTGCATGGTACAGCAGAAGTAATTATATCTCATAGCGGGAAAAAAATCAAGACTTTTCTTCTTCGATTTTTGGACGTGGCGCTTTTCGGGAAAAGCGAAAAAGAGGGGCGTTTCGGGAAAAAGCCGTAGACTTTCTTCACAAAATCATCATAGCAGCCGGGTGTTGTTGATGACCAGCTCAAATTGCAGCCCCAGCACCTGCGCCGCCTTCCGGCAGAGGACCATGCGGTCCAGAAATATCTCGAAGTATTCCATAACGGGGCATATCTCCGTGGCGATGGTAATATTAAATAGACAGACCTTTTTCTCCCGGTCGATCTCCAACCGGGTGTTTTCCACGGCATAATTGACCCTGTCGTGAATGTCTGCGGTCAGCACGGCATTTTTCCGCACCCTAGTGCGGCGCACATCGCTTTTGTCGGAGAGGATCAGCGCCGCCGCTACCGGGTTGACGGGATACGCCGTCTTTTCATCGTGGTGCCCGATGGCGGAGCAGATCAGCCCGATCTCCTCCGGGGGCATGGAAAGCTTATTCAGCAGGGTGAACGCCATCAACGCGCCGCTGTGGGCGTGGTCCGCGCGGTTCACCGTGTTCCCGATATCGTGGAGATACCCGGCAATCGCTGCCAGTTCGCAGGTCCGGGCGGGATAATTCAGCGAGGTCAGGATATGCCGGGCGGTGTCGCCGCTGCGCTTGGCGTGGGCAAGCCCGTGCTCTGTGAAGCCGATGGCTTCCAGACAGTCGTTGCCCTGCTCGATATAGCAGAGAACTTCCCTGTTTGCGAAAATTTCTTCTGCGGTGAGCCTTTGATAGTCCAATGAAGCAACTCCTTTTTTTATGGTAATGGGGCGTTATTCCGCCGTCAGCATTCTGTACATGGATTCCAGACAGATCTTCGCGTGGATTTTGAACTGCTCCAGATCAATGTTTTCGTTTACATCGTGCGCGTGGCTGTCCTCGCCGGGAAAGCCGGGACCAAAGGCAACGCCCTTGCCATGCATCTGCCGGGCATAGGTGCCGCCGCCCATGGAAAAGATGCTGCATTCCTCGCCGGTCACGTCCCTGTACGCGCCGGAAAGCAGGGTGATAAGCTCGCTTTCCTTGGGCAGGTACAGCGGCGCGGCGTCGGACAGCAGGGTATAGGTCAGCCCATATTCCTCCGCAGCCTTCTGGATCGTGTCGGAAACCACAGCGCCCTGCTTCGTGGCAGGATAGCGGATATCCACCACAAGGCTGCACTTCTGTCCGTCCGCGTGAACCAGACCGAGGTTAAAGGTCAGCGCGCCGCTGGGCTCGTCGCTCATATCCACGTGGAGAAGGCTGCCGTCATAGGTCAGCCCGATTTTTTCCTGAATGAAGCGGAAGAATGTCCCCAGCCGCTCTGTGCCGAACACCTGGCTCAGCAGCTTTATGAGATGGGCGGCGGCATTGCAGCCGCCGGAGGGAGCAGCCGCGTGGGCAGCCTTTCCTTTTGCCAGAAGCTTCGCGCCGTCTGCCGTAACGGTCACGTCGATTTCCGTCTCCGCTTTTTTTGCGGCAGCCGCCAGCTTTTCCGCTTCTTCCTTAGAACAGGAAATCTCACATTCCGCCTTGGAGGGAACGGCGTTGGTCACCGTTCCGGCGGCAAAGCTTTTGATAAGCTCGGAATCGTTCCTGCCCGTGATCTTCAAATTAATAATGCCTTTTTCGCAGTGGCAGATCCCGTAGCCGGAATCGGGCGTAAAGCCCATGTCGGGCAGCTGTTCGCTTTCAAAATAGTGGGGGATATCACCCATGCCCACCTCTTCGCCGGAGCCGAAGATCACCCGCAGCTTCCGGTTTCCCTTGACCCCGGCGTCCTTCAGCGCCCGCAGGCAGTGCAGCGCTACGATGGCGGCGCCTTTGTCGTCGGAAACGCCGCGGCCATAGGCATGGTTGCCGTCAATGACAAGGGTAAAGGGATCGGTAGACCAGCCTTCTCCGGCAGGCACCACGTCCACGTGCGCCATGACCACGGCGTTGCCCTCGCCCTCGCCGTATTCGGCGTGCCCCGCGTAGTAATCGGTATTTTTTGTTTTCAGCCCATAGCCCTCAGCCATGGAAAGCACCGTGTCCAGCGCTCTGGCGCACTCGTCGCCGAAGGGGTGCCCGTTTGTGGCTTTTCCCGCCACGGAGGGAACCGCCACCAGCGTGCCCAGGTCCTTCAAAATGTCGTCCCAGTAGTCCAGAATTTTTTCTCCAAACAACATCAAAAACGCCTCCTGTTTTCGCGATTTCACATTTACTTATAGTATTCTTTTTCGGCTGTAAAGTCAAGCAAAAGCCGGGGAAAGGGGAAATCCATGTTAAACGCGATTTGGTTCGGTATGATACTTGCCAGCGTTATCTGTGCCGCCTGCACCGGGAACCTGGGCAGCCTTTCCACGGCTGTCATGGGCGGCGCGGGGGACGCCGTGGAGCTGACGGTTTTTCTGCTGGGCAGCATGTGCGCCTGGCTGGGCTTTTTACGCATTGCGGAAAAAAGCGGGCTGACCGATCTTCTTGCCAGCGCCTTTTCCCCTGTGATCGACCGCCTTTTCCCCGAATATCGGGATGACCCGGAGATCAAAGGCAAAATGTGCATGAACCTGTCCGCCAATTTCCTGGGTCTGGGCAACGCCGCCACTCCGCTGGGACTGGCGGCAGTCAGCGCCATGGCAAAGAAAAACAGGGGAGACACGCCCACAAAGGGCATGATCCTCTTTGTGGTGTTCAATACGGCTTCTATCCAGCTTCTGCCCATCAATATGGCGGCAATGCGCAGCTCCTGCGGCAGCGCGGAGCCCTTTGCCATTCTGCCGGAGATATGGATCACGTCCTTGCTGTCCCTTTTGACCTGCGTGCTGTTCTGCAAGCTGGCAGAGCGCCGCAGCCTGAACTGACGAAAGGGGGAGGGGCACATGGCGCAGGTAGGCGCGGCAGCCATGCCGGTCATCATCGGCGTGATCGTCTTGTACGGCTTCTTAAAAAATGTGGACGTGTTCGACAGCTTTTTGGAGGGGGCAAAGGAGGGAATATCCTCGTCCTTCCGTATTTTGCCCACCCTGATCGGGCTTATCGTCGCGGTGTCCATGGTGCGGGCTTCCGGGCTGCTGGACATTCTCTGTTCTCTGGCGGAGCCTTTGACCCGCGCGGTGGGAATTTCCCCGGAAATCCTTCCCCTTGCCATACTGCGTCCCATCTCCGGCAGCGGTTCTTCCGCCTATACGCTGTCCATTTTGCAGCAGTTCGGCGCGGACAGCGAAACCGGGCGCATTGCTTCCGTGCTGGCTTCCTCCACGGAAACCACTTTCTATGCGATCGCCGTGTACTTTGGCGCCTGCCACTACAAAAAGCTGCGCTATACCGTTCCCGCCGCCCTGCTGGGAGATTGCGCCGCCCTGGTCTTCGCCGTGCTTACCGTAAAGCTCTTCGGATAATCCCACAAAAAAGGAAGCCCTTGAGGCTTCCTCAATTTTTTCAAAGCTCCAGCCGGTAGCCTGCGCCGGTTTCTGTTTTCCCAGCTTCCTGAAAGCCGCAGGAAAGAAACAGCCTTTGGGAAACGGTGTTGTAGCTGAAAATATTTTGCACCTGCAAATGGGACCAGCCCAGCTCCCTTGCCCGCTGGATCAGCCTTTGCAGCACAGCCTTGCCGATCCCCCGTCCTCTGACATCGGGAGACCCCAGGGCGATGGGCAGGTCCCCCTGCCACATAGTCACGTCGCCGATGGGGACAAACTCCCCGTTTTGCAGTTCTTCGATCCAGTACAGCTCTCCATGAGCGTCCAGATAGGTGTACATACGCTTGAGATTTTCCAGCGTGTAGGGCTTTGCTTCAGCCCCCTCAGACATTTTCAGGACCACCGGGTCCCGGTACCAGGGCAGGGCAAAATCAAAAACGCCGTAATATTTGTGCAGCCGCAGGGTGGGGGAGACCACCAGAAATTCCGGCTGTTCCACAGCTTCGATTGGCATGAGACCGCTCCTTTATAAAACCGTAAGATTTCCCTATTTGCATTCTAGCATAGAGCGTGGTAGAATACCAATTACAACATTGTAATGGAGCGATGTGCTTTGACAGACGAAAACAGACAGCAGGAGACCTGCCCCACGGGGAACCCCCTCCGCAAAAAGCGGAAGATTCCATGGGGAATGCTATATATTTTTGCAACGATAATCGCGCTTATCATTTTCGGTATCTGCAATCAGGAATTCGGCAATGTGTTCCGCACCATTTCCAACCTGATCCCCGGCTTCCTGATCCTCGCCGTGGTGATTACCGTGATCTATTTCCTGTTCGAGGGTGGTATCATCTGCCTGCTCATGCGCAGCCAGAATATCCCCATGAAAATCGGCAGCGCCATGAAAATCGGGATCATCGGTATCTACTATTCCTACATCACCCCCAGCTCCACCGGGGGACAGCCCATGCAGGCGGCATACCTTCGGCGGGACAAAATCCCCGTTGGCGTTTCCACCGCCGTGCTGATCGTAAAATTCTTCTGCTTCCAGTGCGCGTTTTTCCTTTGCTCGCTGGTGAGCTTCCTCTGCATGTACGGCAAGCTGACCGTGGACAACCCAGGCATCATTCCGCTTATCATTCTGGGGCTTATCATAAATGGCGGCTCCATCATCTTTTTTCCCTGCCTGTTCATCAAGCCTGTGCTCCATACCATCTGCCGCTTTGCCAAGTGGCTGGTGAACCGTTTTAAGTTCCTGCGGAACCACTTTCATCTGCTGGACTCTATCGACAAATTTGAAACGGATTTCGGCAGCTACCGGGAAACCTTCCGAGAAAACAAGCGCAGCGTCCTGTGGGGCGTATTGCTCTCCATTCCCCAGTTCCTGCTGCAAATGAGCGTGATCTATTTTGTTTTCCTTGCCTTTGGATACAGGAGTATCAGCTATTGGGAGGTTTTCGCCGTACAAAGCCTGTTGCAGGTTTCCGTGTCCTTTATGCCCATGCCCGGCGCCTCCGGCGCACAGGAAATAGGCTTTTCCGCCTTCTTCCGCAATTATTTTGCCAAGGACGATCTCTATTCCGCCGTGATGGTCTGGCGGTTCTTTACCTACTATCTGGTGGTGATTGTCGGCGCGCTGCTGGTGGTAGCGGATCAGTTCCTGTACGGAAAAAAGCAAAAAAAAGAAAATAGGGAAATCTGAAAACAGCAGGGCGATATTTCGCCCTGCTGCTCTTGTTTAACAACTAACTACTCACGACTAACGACTAACGACTAATATCGCACCCCAGCTCGTCGATCTTTTCCCACAGCTTCAAAAAGTCCTCGAAAGCGGCTGTTTTTTTCGGCGGTGTTAACCGCTTTTTCGGTTTACCCTTGTAAATGACTTTTCCCCGTGATATGATAGAGTTGCGTCGAAAGACGCAGGAGCTTGCCATATCACGGTAGGCGGTTTTGGCTACACCACCTAAAAAGGGGGTGTTTCCATGCCTGTTACATTGACCTTTCACATTCTTTTCTTGACTGTGACGATCACTGTAAAAAGCAGAAACCGCCACTCGGCAAAGTGACGGTTTCTATAGACATATAGAAATAATCTCTTGAGCCAAACCGTCTATCGGCAAGCTCTTTTCTGTCTTTAGTATACTCGCTTCTCCCCGGTGTGTCAACCACTTTTTTAACCTGACCTCTTATAAAGGATTATTCTTTCGCAATATCCAGCCCTAACTCATCGATCTTTTCCCGCAGCTTCAAAAAGTCCTCGAAAGCGGCGGGCTTCTGGTTGGAGTTGCGCAGCAGCGCGGCGGGGTGGAGGGTAGGCATCATCAGCACGCCGCCCTTTTCAAAGAAAATGCCGTGCTCTTTCGTGATTTTCAGATCGGGCTTTATCATTTTCATGCCGGCGACCCGACCGAGACAGACAATGATTTTTGGGCGCAGCAGCGCAAACTGGTTCCGCAGCCAGCCGATACAGGCTTCCTGCTCCTCCGGCAGCGGGTCCCGGTTTTTAGGCGGGCGGCATTTTACAATGTTGGCGATATAGATGTTTTTCTTTCGGTCCAAATCTACGGCGGCGAGGAACTTGTCCAGCAGCTGTCCGCCCCTGCCCACAAAAGGCTCGCCCTGTAAATCTTCGTTTTCTCCCGGACCTTCTCCCACAAACAGCACCTTCGCCTGCGGGTTCCCCACGCCGAACACCACGTTGTGCCGCGTTTCGCACAGCCCGCATTTTCTGCATTCCAAGCAGCTTTCCCGAAGCGTTTCCCAGTTATCTATCATGGTAGACCCCCAAAATATCGTCTTTTGTCCAGTATAGCAAAGTCCTTTGGAAAACGCAACGAAAGACAGTTGAAATTTTTTTCGGCAAGTAGTACAATAAAAATGCGAAAATTGCAGAATCACTGATGGACCCTCTGCACGCTTCCATGGGATCAGTGGTTCCCTGAATGAATTTTTAGGAGGAATTTGCGATGAAAGTCATGGTAGAAACATCTGCCCATCATGTCCATGTTTCCGACGCCGATCTGGGGACCCTGTTCGGCAAGGGCGCGACCCTGACCAATAAGAAGGATCTGTCCCAGCCCGGGCAGTTCGCCTGTGCCGAAAAGGTGGAGGTGGTAGGACCCAAGGGCTCCATGTCCATGTCCATTCTGGGACCCACCCGGAAAGAGACCCAGGTGGAAATTTCCCTCACCGACGCCCGCAAGCTGGGCGTGACCGCCCCCATTCGGGAATCCGGCGACCTGGAGGGCACCCCCGGCTGCATTCTGAGAGGACCTGCCGGAGAGCTGGAGCTGCAAAAAGGCGTGATCGCCGCCAAGCGCCACATTCATTTCAGCCCGGACGATGCTGCCAAAGCCGGCGTTTCCGATAAGCAGATCGTATCCGTCAAGGTAGAGTATAATGGCAGAAGCCTGGTGTACGGCGATGTGGTGTGCCGTGTCAGCCCCTCTTACGCGCTGGCAATGCACGTGGATACCGACGAATCCAACGCAGCCGCCCTGCCCGGCACTGTGGACGGCGAGATCATTCTGTAACCTATGGCGACCCTCACTGTCTTTACCTACAACCTGCGCACCGACGTGCCAGAGGACGGGATCAACTCCTTCCAGAACCGCCGGGACTTTATCCGTGCCCGGTTCCCGGCATATCAGGCTGATTTAATAGGCTTTCAGGAGACCGAGCCCCATATGCGCCAGTGGCTGATGGAGGCTTTCCCGGAATATGAGGTCTGCGGCACCGGGCGGGAAGCGGCGCTGGACGGAGAAAGCAATGTGATCGCCTACCGCCGCAGCCTGTTTGACCTGGTTTCTCTTGACACCTTCTGGCTGTCCGATACACCCTATGTGCCGGGAAGCAGGTTCTCTACCGACCAGAGCCTTTGCCCCCGTATCTGCACCTGCATCACGCTTTGCCATAAGGAAACGGGAAAGCTGCTGCGCCACTACAACACCCACCTTGACCACGAGGGCGCTATGGCGCAGGCACAGGGCATTTCCCTGGTGCTGAACCGCATGGCGGCGGACTATGCCCGGTGGCAGGCGCCCGTTATCCTCACCGGGGACTTTAACGTTGTCCCGGAAAGCCCGGTGTACCGTTCGGTGCAGGGCTTCTCCGGCTGTGGGAAGCCCCTTGTGGACGTGACCGCCGGGGTGGGGGACACCTTTCACAATTTTGAGCCCCAGAACCCGGCGGAGCAGATGAAGATCGACTATATCTTTACGAACCTGCCCTGTGACCCGAAAAAGACCGTCAAGGCAACGGACGAGCAAAACGGTCAGTATCTTTCCGACCATTACCCGGTGGGGGCATATCTGGCTTTTTAAGCTTGTAAAGCAGCGAGTGCGGCACCTCCCGCACCCGCTCTTTTTTTCGGACAAAAGAAAGCGGAAAAAGACAGGAGTTATTTTTTATTTTGGGCTATTCTGACAAAGAAAAGGAGGGAAGCCTATGGAATGGACGGAGACCCTGCGGTCCGCGATCAGCTACATGGAAAGCCATATGGAAGACGCGATTACGGCGGAGGACGTGGCAGCCCATGTGCACTTGTCACCATTCTATCTGCAAAAGGGCTTCGAGGTGGTCACGGGATATTCCGTGGCGAAATATCTTCGCTGCCGCCGCCTGTACCTTGCCGCGCTGGACCTGGCGCAGAAGGGGGAAAAGGTCATCGACGTGGCGTACCGCTACGGCTTTGAAACGCCGGAAAGCTTTACTAAAGCCTTTGTGCGGTTCCATGGCGCCACCCCCACCCAGGTCCGCCGAGACCCCCGGAAGATAAAGCCCTTCCTGCCCCTGAAGATCGCGGTGTCCGTGGTAGGTGGGGAAGCGCTGGAATACACGATAGAAGAGGAAGAAGCTTTTACCGTCATCGGCATTTCCCGGGAATTCTCCTTTGACAGCGGCTATGCGGAGGTGCCCGGCTTTTGGGACGAATTTAACGCCCGGTACTTTTCCGCCGGCGGTTCGGAAGCCCCTCAGTTGGAAGCGGTGCTGCGGCACGGCATTGGGGAGTTCGGCGTCTGTATCGACGAAAATTGCGCCCCCGGAACATTCCGCTATCTGATCGCCGGGCGGTACCGGGGAGGAGAAGTGCCGGAGGGCATGGAGCTGTACCGATTTCCGGCGCTTGCCTGGGCAAAGTTCCCCTGCTGCGGACCTCTGCCCGGCGCGCTGCAGGCGCGAAACGCCCAAATTTTTCAGGAATGGCTGCCCGGCAATACGGAATATTGCACCGCTATGGACTGCACCGTAGAATGGTATTCCGAGGACGACAGCAGCAGCCCCGACTGCCGCTCCGCCATCTGGCTGCCTGTAAAAAAGCTGTAAAAGCATAAAAAACGATCCCGGCTGCACACACAGACAGCCGGGATATTTATTGCTGTTTTGACAGTTTTCCGGCTTCCCCCAGCAGGGATTCCCGTTCATTGGGCAGCGTCCCTGCCAATACGCCGTCCAAAAGCTCTTGTAAGATGTGACCCAGCGCCGGACCTTTCGGGACACCCAGCTCCAGCAGGTCGCTGCCGTTTACCGCCAAATCCCGCAGAGTTAGGCATTCGCCGGCGCGCAGGATTTCCTCTGCCAGCGCGCTTGCCTGTTGCAGAAGCTCCAGCCGCTCCGCCCGAATTGCCGGGGACTGCGCCGAAACATCGGCGTTTATCAGCTCCAGCAGCCGGAACAGCTGCGCTTCGCCCAATTGCCCCAGCAGCCGTTTCATGCGCTTTTCCGAAATGGGCAGCACCTCGCCGTGGCGGGCGATCAAAGCACAGACAGCTTTCCGCTCCCTGTTGGAAAACCGCAGCCGTTCGCAGCAGGCTTCCGCCAGCTCCACGCTTTTTTGACCGTGCCCGTAAAAGTGGGCGGCGCCGTCGGCTGACAGTGTCTTTACCGCCGGCTTCCCGCTGTCATGGAACAGCGCCGCCCAGCGCAGGACAGGGTCAGGGGGGACCGTTCCCACCGCGTGGAGGGTATGCTCCCACACGTCATAGCAGTGGTAGGGCGTTTCCTGGGCGCAGCCTTTCATCGGCGCAAGCTCCGGCAGCACGGTAAAGATCACGCCGCTGTATTGTCGCAGGATTTTTTCCGCGCCGCCTCCCAGCAGCAGCTTTTCCAGCTCTGCTTTTGCCCGCTCATGGGAAATTTCCAGCAGCAGCGTCTTTTTTCTCTGCAAGGCTTCCGCAGTGCCCGCTTCCGGCAAAAAGTCGAGCTTTGACGCGAACCGCAGACAGCGCAGGATCCGTAGCGCGTCCTCGGAGAACCGCCTGTCCGCGTCTCCCACACAGCGCAGCTTCTTATTTTGCAGGTCGGCAAGCCCGCCGAATTTGTCCACCAGCCCGCGCGCCGGGTGGTACGCCATAGCGTTTACGGTAAAATCCCGCCGGGAGAGATCGTCTTCCAGCCGCCGGGAAAATTCCACCTTTTCCGGGTGGCGGTGGTCAAGATACACGCCGTCACTGCGATAGGTGGTGATCTCCACCGGGCTGCCATCGATCAGGACCGTCACGGTGCCGTGCTGAATGCCGGTCTCAATGCAGCGGAAGCCGGAACAGCATTTCAAAATCGCACCTGGGGGCGCGTTGGTGGTGACGTCCCAGTCGCCGGGGGAAAGCTCCAAAAGGGAGTCTCTCACGCAGCCGCCCACGAACCAGGCTTCCCAGCCCGCCGCTTCCAGACAGCGCACCGCCCGCACAGCATATTCCGGCGGCGTGACGGCAAGCTTTCCCTGCATGTTTCGAGCCCCCCTTTCTGAAAAATTTTTCTTACTAACAGTAACATATCATTCTTTTCGGCTTTTTTCAAGAAAAAAGCCAATTTCGGCGGCTGGATTCGTTGACAGACAGGGGAAAAGATGGTAAAATTCTGGCGGCAAGACAGAAAAATTTGAACGAGGGGTGACAGGTCATGGCTTTGTTGGAGCAATGGCGCAAGTACGCGGAGGAACAGCAGCAGGGGAAGGACGGTCAAAAATTCTGGAAAGAATATTTTGACGCGGAAACGGAAATTTACAAGAAGATTCTGAAAAGCAAGCCCAGAAAGAACACGGTAAAGGGCTTTGCGGAAAAATACGGCGTGGACGTTATGACGATGGTGGGCTTTCTGGACGGTGTAAACGACAGCCTGAAGGAGAAAAATCCGCTGGAAGAAATCGAAGAGGACAGCGAAGTCAACCTGAACTACGACAAGGAGCTGCTCTATAAGAATATGGTGGAGGCCAAGGCAGAATGGCTCTACAATCTGCCTGAATGGGACGAGCTGATCCCCGAGGACCGCCGGAAAGAGCTTTATAAGGAGCAGAAGCGCTCCAAAACCGTGGTCAAGGGGAAGAAGATCGGCAGAAACGACCCCTGCCCTTGCGGAAGCGGAAAAAAGTACAAGAAATGCTGCGGCAGGGACGCATAACGCAGGTCGGTGGAAGCCTTTCCGCCCGCGGAAAAAAGTACAAGAAATGCTGTGGCAGGGACGCATAACGCAGGTCGGCGGTAGCCTTTCCGCCCACGGAAAGAAATACAAGAAGTGCTGCGGCAGAGACGCATAACACGCGGTTCCTGACCCGCTTTGGAAAGCAACGCAAAAATAATTTCAGCGCGGCGCACTATATTATTTTTCTCAATAAAGCCCCATGTCGCCCTGTTTCCAAATGGAAGCGGGGCGATTAAACTATCTGAAATATGCAAAGAATACCTTCGTAAGAAAATTTACGGAGGTGTTTGTATGCAGGGCAAGGTTGAAATTTGCGGCGTGAACACTTCCCGTCTCAAGGTGCTGAAAAGCGACGAGATGCGGGAGCTTCTGGTAAAAAGCCATGAGGGAGATATGGAAGCCCGGGAGAAGCTGATAAATGGCAATCTCCGGCTGGTTTTAAGCGTCATTCAGCGGTTCGGCAACCGGGGGGAAAACCCGGACGACCTGTTTCAGGTGGGCTGTATCGGGCTCATCAAAGCCATCGACCATTTCGACGTGACGCAGGGAGTGCAGTTCTCCACCTACGGCGTGCCCATGATCATTGGCGAGGTGCGCCGCTTCCTGCGGGACAACAATTCCGTGCGGGTCAGCCGCTCCATGCGCGACACGGCTTATAAGGCGATCCAGTGCAAGGAGCGCCTCACCGCCGAACGGGGACAGGAGCCGACCATCGAGGAGATCGCCGAGAAGCTGGAAATGCGCCGGGAGGACGTGGTCGTGGCGCTGGAAGCCATTGTAGAGCCTGTTTCCCTGTACGAGCCGGTGTTCTCCGACGGCGGCGATACCATTTATATCATGGATCAGGTTGGGGACGGCAGCGACGACGGGGACTGGCTGGAGGAAATCGCCATCAAGCAGGCGATCCGGAATTTGAGCGACCGGGAACGCAACATTCTTTCCATGCGCTTTTTAGACGGCAAGACCCAGATGGAGGTGGCAGGGGAAATCGGCATTTCCCAGGCGCAGGTCTCCCGGCTGGAAAAGGGCGCGCTGGGGAAGATCAAAAAAGAGATACGGTAATAAAACAGACGGGGCGAAAATCATTCGCCCCGTCTGTTTGTCAGGAAATCCACATATCGGTGATTTCCGCAAAGACCCATTGTCCGTTTTTGTCCAGTGAAGCTGTGTTGGAATAACCGGCGACGCCCAAGCCGCTCCGCCATTTTTGGACGGAATAGGTAACTTTACCGCTTTTGACCTCTTTTTCTTCGATGGTGAAATGTAAGCCGTCCTCCCAATAGAGGTTTTCTTCGTCGATGTACCCCTCGTCCATCAGCTCCCGGAGCGTGCCCTGCAGGGATTCGACCCCGTGGGCTGAGGAAAATTCAAAGGCTAACAGCTGCTTCTCACTTTCGCTGAGTGCGGAAACCTCCGTAAGATCAAATCCAAATTTGGATACGTCTCCGTTGAGACCATCGTCCTCCTTCAGAATATCCTCCAGAATCTGGTAATAGAGAGAAAAATAGTCCGTCTGCTGTTCCTTGAAGGTGACGGTATCCGCATGGATCTGGGCGGGCCAGGTTTCCAGGACGGTCCCGTCAAAGCCAATTTCCACCACCATGCCGGGCAGAGGAGCTTCAGCGCCGCTGAGCTGTTCCGGCGCACAGGAGAAATCGTAGACCTCGGAATATGCTTCCGAAAGCCCCACGCCCCGGACGCTGCTGCCGTTTACCGTGCAGATTTTCATATCCATAGCGGCAGGGGTTTTTGCAGGCTGGGAGCTTTCCGAACCGGCTTGGGATCCGGCGCTTCGCGGCACACTGCCAGTGCCGCTCCCGTTTCCGGCAGGGAGACCATTGTTTCCGCAGGCTGCCATAGTGATAAGAAGCGCCAGCGCCAATACAAGCGTGTATACTGTTTTCAAAATCTTCATTGCAGTGTCCTCCTTTTTCCTTTTATACAACGAAGCGGGAAAAAACACTCACCTAAATGAAAATTTCAACGGCAGAAATCGTTCAAGTACCGTTCCAGGCAGGAGGAGATCACGTCCTTTGCGTCCTCAGGACCCTTCACCTCGCTGATGTCCGTTGTTTTTCCACCCTCCAGCTGCTTGTATACCGAGAAGAAATGCTGCATTTCCTCAAAAATATGGTCCGGCAGCTCTTTGATATCCCGATAGCTGTTGTAGGTGGGGTCGTCAAAGGGGATCGCGATGATCTTTTCGTCCTTTTTGCCGCCGTCGTCCATGATGATGACCCCGATGGGGTAGCACCGCACCAGGGACATGGGCAGGATATTTTCCGAGCAGAGCACCAGCACGTCCAGCGGATCACCGTCGCTGGCATAGGTGCGGGGGATAAAGCCATAATTTGCCGGGTAATGGGTGGAGGTGTACAGCACCCGGTCCAGCCGCAAAAGCCCGACCTCCTTGTCCAGCTCGTACTTTGCCTTGCCGCCCTTTGTGATTTCAATGACCGCGAAAAAATCGTCCCGATTGATCCGCTTTGGAGAAATGTCGTGCCAGATATTCATGCTGCTTTCATCCTTTCCAAACATTTGCCTTGCCGCAAGTATACCATTTCAGGGATAAAAAATCAAATCAAACATACAGTTGCTATATGAGGAAAGGAGGCGGTTTTCATGAACTGTCGAATGGGAGATTTGCGGAACAAGGAGATCATCAACGTGAAGGACGGCGCAAGGATCGGCTTTGTTTCCGATATCGAGCTGGATACCCAAACGGCGGAGCTGACCGCGGTAGTGGTGTACGGCAGGCTGCGGCTCTTCGGGCTTTTGGGCAGGGAGCCGGATTTCGTGATCCCGTGGAAAGATATTTCTCTGATCGGCGACGACACCATGCTGGTAAATTACCACAGACCGGAGCTCGAGAAAAAATCCGGCGTTTTCGCAAAATTGCTGGATAAAATCTCTCTTTAGAGAACGAAGCGCTTCAAATTGCGGAAAGGGTAGAGAAAAAAGCGAAAAAAACCTTGATTCTTCCAAAAAGGCGTGCTATAATATTCCAGCAAAATACGCACAGTCTGCCTCTCACGCCACAGGCGAATTGAAATAAACGGCAGGCTGGAGGAAAAACCAAGGAGGTTTTCAAACATGGCAGTCGTATCTATGAAACAGCTTCTGGAGGCTGGCGTCCACTTTGGCCACCAGACGAGAAGATGGAACCCCAAAATGGCTCCGTACATCTTCACCGAGCGCAATGGTATCTATATCATTGACCTGCAGAAGACCGTGAAAAAGCTGGAAGAAGCGTACAACTTTGTGCGCGACCTGTCCACCGAGGGCAAGAGCGTGCTGTTCGTTGGCACCAAGAAGCAGGCGCAGGAGTCTGTAAAGGAAGAGGCTCTCCGCGCGGACGCTTATTATGTGAACGCCCGCTGGCTGGGCGGTATGCTGACCAATTTCACCACCATTCGCAAGCGCATTCAGCGTTTGGCGCAGCTGCGCAAAATGGAAGAGGACGGCACCTTTGAGCTGCTGCCCAAGAAGGAAGTCGCACAGCTTCAGCTGGAAATCGAGAAGCTGGAAAAGTATCTGGGCGGCATCAAGGATATGAAGGAATTCCCCGGCGCTCTGTTCATCGTCGATCCCCGCAAGGAGCGTATTGCCGTGGCGGAAGCCCGCAAGCTGCATATCCCGATCGTTGCTATCGTGGACACCAACTGCGACCCCGATGAGATCGACTATGTGATCCCCGGCAACGACGACGCTATCCGCGCTGTGAAGCTGATCGCCGGCGCCATGGCTGACGCCATCATCGAGGGCAGAGAAGGTCAGATGGGCGCCGCTGCCCGTGACGACGGGGAAGACGAAGGCGAAGCAGCCGAGGTCGAAACCGGGGAAGCTCCTGAGCAGGAGTGATCCGGAAGCACCAGATTCTCATGAAAAATTAGGCCCCGGCGGCTGCCGCCGGGGGAAAGGATTGAATATCGTATGAATTTTACTGCGAAGGACGTTGCCGCTCTGCGCGAGAAGACCGGGTGCGGCATGATGGATTGTAAAAAAGCCCTGACCGAGTCCAACGGCGACATGGATAAGGCGGTTGACTTTCTCCGGGAGAAGGGGCTTGCCGCCGCTGTGAAGAAGGCGGGTCGTATCGCCGCCGAGGGCGTTGCCTTTGCCACCACCAGTGAATGCGGCAAGGTTGCCGTTGTCATCGAGGTCAACGCTGAGACCGACTTTGTGGCAAAGAACGCTGAGTTCCAGACCTTTGTCAAGATCTGTGCCGACACCATCATTCATCAGAATCCCGCCGACGTGGAAGCTCTGCTCCAGTGCAAGGCTGAGGGCTCTGAGCAGACGGTGGACGCTCTGCTGAAGGAAAAGATCCTCACCATCGGTGAGAACATCAAGATTCGCCGTTTTGACCGCTTTGAAGGCGCTGTGACTTCTTATGTCCACGGCGGCGGACGTATCGGCGTCATCGTGAAGTTCGACACCACCGATGAGATCGCTGCGACCGAGGGCTTCAAGACCTATGCCCACAATGTGGCAATGCAGATCGCCGCCCTGAATCCTGAGTTCCTGGACGAGGCTGCCGTTCCTGCTGAGCGCAAGGAAAAGGAAAAGGAGATCCTCACCCAGCAGATCGTGGACGAGGGCAAGCCTGCCAACATCGCGGAAAAGATCGTTGCCGGTCGTCTCAGCAAGTTCTTCAAGGAAATCTGCCTGGTCGATCAGCAGTATGTGCAGGACAGCAAAATGACTGTCCAGCAGTACACCGACAGCGTTGCCCAGGAGCTGGGCGGTTCCATCAAGATCACCGCCTATACCCGCTTTGAAAAGGGCGAGGGCTTGGAGAAGCGCGAGGATAATTTCGCCGAGGAGATCGCCAGCCTGGTGAAGTAAGCCAATCATTTGACAGCATGAAACAACGCCCTGCGGAGAAATCCGCAGGGCGTTGTTTGTCGTCCACAAAATATTTTTCCCGGTGCGGGAGGGAAGGTCTGCTGTTTTCCTGTAAGCTGGACCTGCTTTTATCTCATTGGTTTATCCGTTTTGCCTGATTCGATTTTTTATCATATAGTATCACAACGAACAGAGACAGCAGCTGCCCAAGTATGATTCTGACGATTTGCATGGAGTCCGCTTCGCCGTTGGAGATCACGTGCAGCAAATTCGTCACGACAACATTGTTGAACAAATGGTCGCCAAGCCCCACCCACAATGAACCTGTCATCTGATATAGAAGCGACCATTTTATGCTCATAAGCCCAGACAACAGGATATATCCGATCCCCATTGCAAGCAGGTTGGCAAGCGAAGCGTTTCCGTCCAGATAATCTCTGAAAGGCATGACCCAATGCCAGATCCCGAACAGAAAAGCAATCAAGAGCGCAGCATGGATAAAGGATAATTTCCCGGAAAGGATTTTCATAAATAATCCGCGGAACACACCCTCCTCCATCCAAACGTTTATCATATTGAATGCAATACATAATAAGAAAAAGAGGGGGCTGTTGTGTTTTACTGTTTCTCCGCTTAGAGAAAAACCGCTGATGTAAAAGGCAAGGGATACGTTTCCGTTGATGCAATAAAGGATAAGGCATTCTATGGAATAAGCAGCGATAAAGCAGCCGCCTCCCAATAGAAGCCCTTTTGCAGCGCCGGATAATATCTTATCCCCGGTAAAGCCGATGCTTTGCCAGCTGCTATGTAGTAAATGCAGAATGATCGCTAAAAGTACGATCCCAAAAACCTTATGCAGGAAATTTTCTGCGAGGACAGTTTCGTCTGTTCTTATTACAAAATATTCTGCCAGTCTGGCAGACCCGCATAGAGCAAATATGATCGCACAGCTCAGGATAGGCCGTTCCTTGATATTCTTTTCCATCAGTTCTCCTTTCACGAACGCTGCTTTTGTCCCGGCAGGGCTTTCCATAGCATTGCGTTTTCTGTTTTGCAGTACAGCAGGGCGGTCTTTCAAAGCGCTTTTGATTGCCGGTATCGCCGCAGCGCGATGCTTGATAGAGTCGGTGCTATCAAAAATCCCGGAAAGTACACAGGCTTCCCGGGATTTTTGATTTTTTACCCGATTTCTTCTGTCAGCTGGCAGATTTCCTCGATCATGCCGCCGATGGTCTCAATGGTATCCAGCAGGGGGGCGTCGGTGGAAATGTCCACGCCGGCAAGCTGTGCCAGCTCCATAGGCGTTTTGGTGCTTCCGGCGGCGAGAACGCGCTTCCAGTCCTCCACAGCAGGCTCACCCTCTGCCTCAATGCGCTTGCAAGCCTGTGTTGCCACGGTCAGCCCGGCGCTGTAAGTGTAAGAGTACAGACCCATGTAGTAATGGGGCTGGCGCATCCAGGTCAGCTCCGAGCCCTCCGGCAGCTCCACGGCGTCCCCCCAGAACTTTTCCAGGGTCTCCCGCATAATGCGGTTCAGGGTTTCCGCCTGCACGCTGCCCCCGGCGTCCACGATTTTATACACCTCCCGCTGATAGGCGGCTTCCAGCAGATGAGTGACAAAATTGTGGTAGTAGGTGTTGCCGATCATACAGCTCAGCACCCAGCGGCGGAAGCGCTTGTCGGGGTTGGTTTTCAGCATATAGTGCCCCATCAGCAGCTCGTTCATGGTGGAGGGCGCTTCCACAAAATAGGTGGACACCTCCGTGTCGAACACAGACTGGGTATGGTTGCAGGACTTGAAATGCCCCGCGTGCCCCAGCTCGTGCGCCAGGGTAAACACGTCGGACATTCTGTCGTGCCAGGTCAATAAAATGAAGGAATGGCTGCCGTAGGGGCTGGCGCAGAAGCCGCCGGTAGATTTTCCCTGGTTCTGGGCAAAGTCCACCCAGCGCTCCCGGTATGCTGTGCGCACCATTTCCTGATAGTCCGCGCCCATGACGGAAAGCCCTTTTTCGATATACTCCCTGGATTCCGCAATGGTCACCTTGGGGTCGTATTCCGGGTCCACCGCGAGCTTCAAATCGGCATAGGTCATCTTGTCCAGCTTGTGGATTTTTTGCAGCAGCCGGGCATATTTCCGCATATGGGGCGCAAGCTTTTCCATAATCAGGTCGATCTGCCGATCATACATTTCCCGGGTGACCTTCTGCCCGAACAGCAGGCTGTCGAACACGGAGGAAAATCCCCTTGCGGTCGCCATGGTCTTTTCCGTCTGTACCTGGCTTTGATAGGCGGCGGCGGTGACGTTTTCATATTCCCGCAGCTTCTGATAAAAAGCGGTAAAGGCGTTCCGGCGCACCTGTGTGCGGGCGTCGTATTCGTAGTCGTCTTCGTAAAGGGAATAGCCCAGCGGAAATTCCTTTCCCTCCGCCGTAAAGGACGGGAAATTCATATCCGCCAGCTTTGCCATATTGTAGACCTGATAGGGCGTGTTAAAGGTGGGGGACAGGGAAGCCAGCACCCGCTCCGTTTCCGGCTGCAGCTGATGGGGCTTTTGCCGGAGTACGTCCTTCAAATAGCCGCTGTTCCCGCCGCCGGAATTTATGGAGCTTTCCAGTACAGCTTCGCTTTGCTCCAGCAGCTCGCTGTCGATAAAGCTCAGCCTGCTGGAAATTTCCGACGCCAGCCGGGAGATTTTTTCGCTTTCCTCCTGCAGCGCCCCGTCACTGTAATCCACGGAAGCCGCCAGGTCCCGGTAATTTACGACGGGGATCAAAATTTCGTACAGCGCCCGCAGTTTGTCGAGACAGCGGTTGACCGCTTCCGGCGTGCAGAGCGTCCCCTTGCAGGTTTCCAGCTCCGCCGCCAGCGTTTTCAGCTTTTCCACGTCCTGTTGCCACGCTTCCTCCGTGGGGTAGATCGCGGACAAATCCCAAGTGAGTTCCACGGGAACGTCTTTTCTTTTTGCCAGTGCCATATAAAATGCTCCTCTCCAGTGCAAAATCAAATTCCAAGTCAAATTCTACCATTCTGAGGGTCAGATGTCAATTTTTGCAAATCCCGCGGAATTGGTTATAATAGAAGAAAGAAAGGGGTGGGTCCCATGCTGCCACAGAGCTTTTTTGCCCGGGATACGGTGCAGGTCGCCAGAGAGTTGATAGGGAAATATTTGATCCGCCACTATAATGGCGTCACCCTGGCGGCGCGCATTACGGAGACGGAAGCCTATATTGGGCGCATGGACAAAGCCTGCCATGCCTACCAGTACCGCAGAACCGAGAGAACGAAACCGCTGTTTTCTTCCCCCGGCACTGCTTATGTCTATCTCATATACGGAATGTACTACTGCCTGAACCTGGTGACAGAGCCGGAGGGCGAACCGGCGGCGGTGCTGATCCGTGGGGCAGAGCCAAGGTACGGAGTGGATATTCTGGCACAGAACCGTTTCGGGTGTGGGGCAGGGGAGATGACAGACTACCAGCGGAAAAATTTTATGAACGGTCCCGGAAAGCTCTGCGCCGCCCTGAACATTGACCGCGCCCTGAACGCCCTGCCTTACGGCTCCCCGGAGCTGGAGGTCTGCGAAAAGCTTTCGGAAGCGGGTCTGCCAGATTTCCCATTGGACAGCAGCCCGCGGGAAATCAAGGTCAGCAAGCGCATCGGCATCGACTACGCCGAGGAAGCAAGGGATTTCCTTTGGAGGTTCTATTGCTGAGACCTCCTCCGCTTTTTCCGTCCCGATTCTCCCACAGCGAGAGGTGTATCGTCACACAAAGACAGCGTGAAAATATGAAAGCACGGCGTTTCTGTTCTCCTTGGGGGAGAGAGAAACGCCGTGCTTGCGTTGTGCTCCGTCCTTAATTTTTCCTTTGCCCCATGCGCCGATATCCGGGCTTGCAGAGTGCTGGGCAGTATCACAAGGCGTTTTCCCTCACAGTGCACTGGTGGAATCCCACTGGAAATCCCGCGCGCCGCCTGTCCAGTACAGCTTTTGAGAGGATCAGCCTTTTCGATAAAATAAAATACCCGCCTGACCGTAATGTGCGTCTCAATAACCTGCTACAAAAAAGCAGGTGGGTGTCCTCCCATGTGGTTCACGCTCCCTTCGTCCAACCCCGGTCAAAGCCGGAGCCGGGAGGTCTGCAATCCGCACACGGAGCGGGACTCCCTGAGATTTGAGTGTAGGGTTATTTGTGCACAGTCCGCGAATCAGGCAGGCAGAAAAGCCGCTGTTATTTCTATAATTTGACGTAGTTTAAGAAAAAAACCGTCCAGGTTTTTCCAGCCGCAAAAAGCCGCTTATTCTTCCGAATCCTCGTAAAACGCTTCGTTAAAGCGGGACTCGAAAATTTCTGCCAGCTCATCAAGCAGCTCGTCATCGTCCACTTCCTGCAGCTGCTCCTCGCCGTCCTCCTCGATCACCTCAAAGATATAATAGGTGCCGGCGTCGGAGGAAATTTCCTCCGGGTTCTGCTGGGTGGGAACCAGTGCCATGTAATGCCCCTCGTCCTGTACCAGCTCATCAATAATTTCAAATTCGTGCTCCTGACCTTCATCGTCGATCAGAGTCAAAAGGTCGGCTTCATATTCGTGATCCATGTTGTGCGCCCCTTTCCGAAGACGCGCTGCGCCCTCTGCGTCTTATTGTGATTCTATTGTACTGACTTTTTGAGGGAAAGTCAAGAAAAAACCGGGAACGCTTTTTCCAGAGGGAAAAAGTCCTGCCTGTGAAAACGCGCTTTTCTCTTTCATTGAGAACCGCCCTGTTATCTTGCCCGAAAACACCGATTCTACTCTGGAAAACAGGCGTTGCAGCGTGGATCCTCCGGTAAAAAGCCCCAATAGAGAGCAGTTTAGAAAAAATCATAAAAATTTTTTATTTTCTGGAAAAAAACTATTGACAAAGCGAAAACTACACTGTATAATAAAGACGAAGAGAAAGGAAGAGGACAAAAAAGTTCAGGATTGAACTGAAAGGAAAAGTCTGAACCGGGTTCTTCACACATCATATTCGCAGAGCCGGAAGTAGCCGAAAGGGTTCGGATGAAAACGGTTGGGAAGGGAATTTGAGAAGAAAAAGCAAGATTTGAAGTCGCTGCGAAAGATGAAATCATTGTGGGAAAGGCGGATGAGTCCAATGGAGAGTACAGAAGCACAGCAGAACAGTGTCCGTGGGCTCGTGGTCCGCGGATAAATACAACAGAAAGAGGTACATGTTTCTGAAGCCAACACAGAACTTTGGAACTCAAACAGGCACGGGCTTACAGTGACGCCGCATTTTTCAAGCTTCGCAAAAGCATTCCGCCTCAGGCGGATCACAAGCGGGACAGGTCGGGTAACACAGATGTGCCGGAACGTGGAGAGAAAACCAATGTACTACGCATTCAGAACCGAGCTTTTTCAGATAAAACTTAATATATAGTTCGCAATCGCAACTAAAAATGACTTCAAGAGCTTTCGGGAAACCGAAAGCTCTTTTGTGTCTTACCCGGGGTTCCTTTTTGCATGGCAAAAATAGAAAAACGGAAAGCTGTTTCCAGCCAGTAATTCCCAGCGGAAAGCCCTTGTGCGGCGTGCGGCTTTTTGATATACTAAAAGCATGCTCTGACAAGGTCACTGTACAAAAGCTTCCCATAAAGCTCGGCTTTGAGATGTATGCCTTCTGTCTTTGGGAACACGCCTAAAAAGCAGGAAGCCTGAATAAGCTGTTTCCAGTATGATCCGCGCCATAAAGAAAGGAACCACGATGAAACGTCATTCTGAAAAGCGGCTTTTCCGCGCCGCCCTTTTCCAAAAATATTATCGGGAGCTTTCCGCTGTTTCCAATTTGCAGCAGATCGCCCAATTTCCCCAGCATGGAACCACCTCCCGGCTGCTTCACAGCGCGGCGGTCGCCTATTACAGCTATCGCCTTGCCCAGCTGAGCCGTCTTACCTTCCACGCTGAAGACCTGATCCGCGGCGCTTTGCTCCACGACTATTTTTTCTATGACGCGCAGGACGGCGACCCAGCCCGCAAAGGGCACTGGTCGAAGCACCCGGCTGTCGCGCTGGAAAATGCCGGGCGGGAGGTAGAGCTTACCGGGATCGAGCGGGACATTATTGAGAAGCATATGTTTCCCTTGACGCCCAGACCGCCCCGTTACCGGGAATCCGTTCTGGTCTCTCTGGCGGATAAAGCCTGTTCCGTCTATGAATTTTTCTGCCGGAAGCACCCGTACCGCAGCCTGCGCCGGAATGTGCTTTCCGGGCTTTGAGAAACACTGTGAAGAGTCGGCTTGGCGGAGGAGCAGTTCCAATGTTGAGCCCACGCTCCGCTTTTGCGGGGCTTTTTTCTTTTTCTTGAATTTTTCTGTAGTTTGCGTTATACTAAGCAACGATATTGAAATTTTTGGAAAGGACGATCCTTGCAGTGAAAGCGTTGTTTGTCAAATATAAAGAGCTTATCCTGTATGTTTTTTTCGGCGGCTTGACCACTTTGGTGAACTGGGGCCTGTACACTCTGCTGGTAGACGTGCTGCACGTTTCTTACCTCTGGTCCACCGCCCTTGCCCAGATCGCGGCGATCCTGTTTGCCTATGTGACCAACCGTATCTGGGTGTTTGAAAGCAGGGTGCACGGCTTTCGGGGGATCGCCCTGGAAATGGCGAAGTTTTTCGGCTGCCGGGCGGCTTCCTTTGTACTGGATATCGGCTGTATGTATGTGGGGGTAGATCTGCTTCACATCAATGACAAATGGATGAAGCTGCTTTCAAACGTTATTATCATTATTGTAAATTATGTTCTCAGCAAACTTTTCATTTTCCGCAAAAGCGGGAAAGGATCGGAAAAGAATACTGCCGATTGACGAAAACCGCCGGATAGGGTATAATTATGTAAAGTCACGATGTCCCGCAAAAAGGAGATGGCGGCAGCTATGGCTCGGTCAAGAAGAAAGGGTCGCCAGGAGTTCGAGGACCTTTCCAGCTATTCCTCCGTCAGCGAGCGGCCGAAACAGAAAAAATCCCACGGAAAAATTTCCGCCGTCAAGGTGGCGGTCATCGTTGTGTGCGCCCTTTTGCTGCTCGTAGGCGGCATTCTTATTTATATCGCCACCGACCTGCTGGAGGGGCTGACCACTGCCACCATCACGAAAGACCCGGAAAAGCTGGGGATTTCTCCCACCGCCATTATGGACGACAGCGTGACCAATATCGCCCTGTTTGGGGTGGATTCCCGAAATAACGATTTTTCCGGGCAGTCCGATGTTATTATGATCCTGACGGTGGATAATAAGCACAGGAAGCTGAAAATGACCTCTATTCTCCGGGACACGAAGGTCCCCATTGAGGGCGAGACCCTCACCGGGGAGTACATGAACTGGGATACCAAGATAAACGCCGCCTATGCCTATGGCGGACCCGAGCTTGCCATTCGCACCCTGAATCAGAATTTTGGCTTGGGGATAGAAAACTATGTCACCATAAATTTTGCCAATATGGCGGCTATCGTAGACGCCTTCGGCGGCGTGGACGTGGAGCTTTCCGCCGAGGAAATGCGCGGAATCAACCGAAATCTCTGGTCTTTGTCCCAGGAGGTTTTGGATCAGATAGATGAGGATAAGGAAGAAGGCACTTACGAGGAAAAGGAATATCCCGTGATCCTTCGTGAGGATTATTTCCGCAATGCGGACGGTTCGCTGGATATCGAAGGCGGCGCGTATGCCGGCGGCACCTACCACTTAAATGGTGCGCGGGCTGTGGCGTATGGCAGGATCCGTGAGGTGGGGAACGATTACGCCCGTGTGGAGCGGCAGCAAACGATTTTCCGCCTTTTGCTCGACAGGCTCTTGAACATGGGCATTACCGATTATCCGGGGCTTATCAGGGAAATGATGCCCTATTGTGAAACGTCTCTTGGCTTGGAGGATATTGTAGGGCTGACCCCGATTCTCACCGGGGGCTTTTCCGTGGAATCCATCAGGGTGCCGGATATCGCCTATGAAACGGACCTGTTTGACGGTATGGCGGAGGATAATATCTACTACCTGATTTATGATGTCGCTCCGGCGGCGGAACGAATCAGCAGCTTTATTTTTGAAGAAAGCTCGCCCTATTGGGAAAAATTTGGAAATACTGCGGGTGACGCCGCAGGGGAATGACAGGCTGATGGGAGGTCTGAGATATGAGTAATCGAAACGGCAGGAACGGACCGGCGCATATGGCGTCCTCAAAAAAGAAAAGCTCCTCTGGAAGCGGCTCGGAACGCCGCCGCAGGGAGCCCTTGCAGGACAATTACTATTATGAGGAGCCCCGCGAACAGGATTTTGAAGAGTTTGAGGACGTGTCCAGCTATTCTTCTTCCCGGCGGAAAAAGGAAGATTTGAAAGAGCTGGAGCGCCAGAAAAACAAAAAGAAGGGTAGCACGGCGAAGAAAGTGATCCTCATCGTGGTCGCGATCCTCTTATTGGCTGTTGCCGGCATTTACTGCTATGTAAAGTTCTACCTGCTGGACGGTCTGACAGTGGAGACCATCACAAAAAATAAAGGCGAACTGGGCATTCAGTCCGAGGTGCAATTAGACGACAGCATCAAGAATATCGCCCTGTACGGCGTGGACGCAAGACCGAATGAAACGCAGGTCCGTTCCGACGCGATCATGATCGTCTCCGTGGACAACAAGCATGGAAAGATCAAAATGACGTCTATCCTGCGGGATTCCAATGTTTCCATGAAAATAGAGGACGACGGCGGTGGCTATTATTATACGGACGACAAGATCACCCACGCCTATTTTTACGGCGGTCCCAAGCTGGCGGTACAGACCCTGAACCGCAATTTCAGCCTGAATATCGAAGATTACGTTACGGTGGATTTCGCCCAGATGGCGAAGATCGTGGACGCGGTAGGCGGTGTGGATATCTATGTTTCCGGCGAGGAAGCCCTGGAAATCAACACCAACCTTTACACGCTCAGCCAGGAGGTCGCCAACGAAAAGGAAGGTGACGACGATTTTGACGAGGATAAATCTCCCAAGATCATTTATTCCGACTATCTTAAAAATATATATGACACCAGGGATTTTGCCTACGCCAGCGCCGATGAGTTTGAAAGCAAGGTCCGCCACTTAAACGGCAACCAGGCGGTGGCGTACGGGCGTATCCGTTATATCGGGAACGACGACGCGCGCAGCGTCCGGCAGCAGAATGTGCTGAAAGGGTTGATCGAAGCGGTGCGCGGCAAGAGCAAGCTGGAATACCCGGAAATGATCCGCAAGCTTATGCCCATGTGCACTACTTCTCTGGATTTCACCGATATCATGGGAATGCTGCCCATTCTGTTTACCGATTTCACCATGGAGAGCATTTCCGTACCCGGAGAGGAAGAAAACCCCAGCGGCGGCACGAATCCCAGAGGCGGCTGGGTGTACCAGTACGATCTGGAGGAGGCCGCCCGGCATATCCATCGCTTCATTTACGAGGACGGCGCTTCTACTTCCATGAATGCCATCGGGAAGGACGAGCATGTGCACGAGGTCAGCAACCTGCGATATCCTGAAAGCTCCGGCGGCGGGGATTCCGATTTGGACGGTCTGATCACCAGTATGCCCAGCGGCAGTGACGTCAGCAGCGAACCCAGCAGCGACGTGAGCAGTGAGCCCAGCAGCAGCGATGTCGGCAGCGAACCCAGCGGAGGCGACGTGAGCAGTGAGCCCAGCAGCAGCGAGATATGGGTCGATCCGCCAATAGAATCCGAGCCGGACAACGGCGGCGGAGAAGGCGGCGGAGAGGATACAGGCGGCTGGGAAGAAGGCAATGCCAACGGCAATGTAACTTTTGAAAAAAGGAGACAGAATCATGCGTGAACCGGTTTTGGTAATTTTGGCGGCGGGAATGGGCAGCCGCTACGGCGGATTAAAGCAGATCGACCCCATCGGTGCTTATGGAGAAAAGATCATTGATTACTCTCTGTATGACGCCAGGCAGGCAGGCTTCAAAAAGGCGCTGTTTGTCATTAAAGAGGAGTTGCTTTCCGCCTTTCAGGAGACGGTGTTCCCGAAGGTGGAGAAGTTTATCGAGGTCAGCTATGTATTTCAAAAGAAAGAGGACGTTCCCGCGGGCTTTTCGATCCCCGAGGGGCGGGAAAAGCCATGGGGTACGTCCCACGCTACCTTGACCGCTGCCCGTGCGCTGGGAGATTCTCCTTACGCGGTCATCAATTCCGATGATTTTTACGGCAGGGAAGCCTTCCAGAAAATTTATGATTTCCTGAAAAATTCCGGCGACGATACCAATTGCGCCATGGTGGGCTACTATTTGAAAAATACCGTCACAGAGCACGGCACTGTCTCCCGGGGTGTGTGCGAGGTGGAAGACGGCAAGCTTACCGGCATTGTGGAGCGGCTGAAGATCGCAAAGCGCCCGGAGGGGATCGCCTATACGGAAGATGGGGGCGAAACATGGGTGCCTCTGGCAGAGGACACCATCGTTTCCATGAACCTGTTCGGCTTCCCCGCAGGCTTTACCGCCGAGCTGGAGCGCGATTTCCTTCGCTTCTTCCGGGAGGACGTGGAGAAGAACCCGCTCAAATCGGAATTCCTGCTGCCCTTTACTGTGGGCAATATGCTGGCGGGGAACCGCGGTTCCGTGACCGTGCTGTCTTCCGGGGATAAATGGTACGGCGTGACCTACAAGGAGGACAAGGAACAGGTGATGGCAGGTATCCGGGGTCTGACGGAGCAGGGGGTGTACCCCTCGCCGCTGTGGGAATAAGTAAGTTTTGAAATTTGCGCAAAAAACTGGCCCTTTGGCTGAAGCTCGGAAAGCCGAACAGCGCCAAAGGGCGAGCAACCGGGGTCCGACCCGAAAGAAATATTGCACAGGGTCGTGGACCCCGGTCCTTTTGGACGATATTTCCGCTGGTTCAGACGTGCAAACGCAGCCGGTTGCTTACTGGTATTGTTGCCGTGATTTTGGGGCTTATGCGCGAAGAAAGAAAAAATTTAGAAAAGACACCTTTCTGCTCTTGCAAAAGCCGGAAGGGTATGGTATACTTAAAAGCACTGTTTTGAAGCTGATTTCAGGAGGAATATTAAATGAGCGCACTGGAAATTGTTTTTGGAATTGTTTTGCTGCTGTTCTCTTTGGCAATTATTATTATCGTTCTGCTGCAGGAAGGCAGCCAGAAGAATGTGGGTGTTGTTACCGGCGGCGCGGATACGTTCCTGTCCAAGAATAAGGCACGTTCTGTCGATGCTTTCCTGTCCCGTTGGACAAAGGTCATCGCGGTCGGTTTCTTTATCTTTGTGCTTGTAATCAACATTGTGATGTATTTCGTGAAATAAGCCTGCCGTGTGGCTTTCTTATCTATCGGCAGAAAGGGAGCATCGCACCCTTTCGCGTTTAGAAGAATACCTCGATTGAAAATGGGAACTGCCCCTCGACGGGGGCGGTTCTTTGTGTGAAAAGGAGATTTCATGCTGGCTTTGGTGGAACAGGAAAAGGAACCGCAGCGTTTGCTGCGCCTTTGCGAAAAGACCCCTTTCGGCTGCAAAATAGCCTCCGTTGCCGCGGCATACGGCTTTGATAAGGGCTTTGCCTGCTTTTGGCTGGATACCGAGTCGGAGACAGTGTTCTGTCAGACGGACGATGTCATGATAATTTCCGGCACGGTGCTGCACACGGAAGAAACAAAGGACTTCCTGCGCGCGGTGGGCTCCAAGGCGGTTTTCTGCGCTGTGCGCAACGCGGAGGCTCTTGCTTTACCTGTGACGGAGCATGGGGACGTGCTGAAAAAGCAGCTGCGCTCCGGCGAAGCCGTGAAGCCCGACCCCTATGGCGTTAATATCCGGGAAGTTTTTGAGCTGCTGGAGGAGACCGGCATGGTGGAAGAATTTGAGCCGTTTTACCTCGACCTGTCCCACAGGCTCCGCCATGACGCCTCTCTGGTGCTGACAGAGCATTCCGGCAGTGAATTGACGGGCTGCGCGGTGGTGTCTTCCATCAGCAGGGAAGCGGCAATTCTGTCCGCGCTGGCGGTGAGGGAAAAAAGCCGCCGCCAGGGCATCGGCACGCGGCTGGTGGGGCGCGTGGAAAATTGTTTCCCCGGCAAGACTCTGTATGTGTTCCGGGACAAAGAGAAAAATCGGGAATTTTATAAAGAATTGGGCTATGGAAAAACGGATACCTGGGTGTATTCGGAGCGCAGCTAAAGCAGAAAGGAAGAACGGACAGTGGTATATCCTTATTTTACGGTCAGCGAAACGCTGCAAAAGCTTTCCGCCGCCGCCGAAGCGCGCATCGCGCCCCGCCTGCGGGAGATCGAAGAAACACAGCGCTACAACCAGCAGAAAATGCTGGCAGCCTTTAACCGGGCGGGTGTCAGCGAAAGCCATTTTGCCGCCAGCACCGGCTATGGCTATGGGGACCGTGGACGAGACGTGCTGGACCAGGTGTACGCCTATGCCTTTGGCGCTGAGGACGCATTGGTGCGCTGGAATTTTGTCAGCGGCACCCATACCCTGACCGTGGCGCTGTTCGGCTTGCTCCGTCCCGGCGACAAAATGCTCTGCGTCACGGGAACGCCCTACGACACCATTCAGGGCGTGATCGGCATGGAGGGCAGAGAAGAACCCGGTTCTCTCAAAGAATTCGGCATTTCCTATGAACAGGTCGAGCTTCTGCCCGATGGTACCCCGGATTATGATGGCATGGAGCGGAAGATATCCCCGGACTATAAAATGGTCTATATCCAGCGCTCCCGGGGCTACAGTCTGCGCCCGTCCCTGACGGTGGCGGAGATTGAAAAAATCGCGCAGATTGCAAAGAAGAAAGCGCCGAACTGCATTGTGATGGTGGACAATTGCTACGGTGAGTTTATCGAGCGGGACGAGCCTGTTTCCCGCGGCGCGGACATCATGGCAGGGTCCCTCATCAAAAATCCCGGCGGCGGCGTTGCCCCCACCGGCGGTTATATCGCGGGCAGAAAAGATTTGGTAGAGCTTTGCGCCTACCGCCTGACCACCCCCGGCACCGGGCGGGAGATCGGCTGTACGCTGGGGCAGAACCGGGAGCTTTTCATGGGGGCGTTCCACGCGCCCCATGTTGCCGGGGAAGCCTTGAAGACCGCGGTTTACGCGGCGGCGCTTTTCTCCGTGCTTGGCTACGGCGTGACCCCCGCCCCGGAGGAAAAGCGGGGCGACATCATTCAGGTGATAGAACTGAAAACGCCGGAAGCGCTGATCGCGTTCTGCAAAGGCGTTCAAAAGGGCGCGCCGGTGGATTCCTTCGTCAGCCCCGAGCCCAGCCCCATGCCCGGCTACGACAGCGACGTCATCATGGCGGCAGGGGCTTTTACCCTTGGCTCATCTATCGAGCTTTCCGCCGACGCTCCTCTGCGGGAGCCTTACGCCGTCTGGATGCAGGGCGGCTTGAATTTCCACAGCGGTCAGCTGGGTATTTTGCTGGCGGCGCAGGAAATGCTGAACGAGGGCTTATTGAAGCTGTAAAAACGTTTGTTTTCCGAAGACCAGTCCGAGAGAGTTTTCTCCCGGACTGCTGTTGTTTTCAGAAAGAAAAAATTTTTTTCAAAACCCCTTGACTGCAACACGGTGTCGCACTTTATACTGAGGGCAGGAAAGAAGGAGGGCAATCTATGGACAAGCTGATGACCGTGACAGAGGTGTCGAGAGAATACGAGGTTTCTCCCAGAATGCTGCGGCACTATGAAACGCTGGGGCTGATCTCCAGCGCCAGACGGGAGGGGTACGCCTACCGTGTGTACAGCGAGCAGGACGTTACCCGTCTCCGGCAGATCCTGGTTCTCCGCAAGCTGCGGGTGCCGCTGAAGGATATCAGGCTGATCCTGGAAGACCCCGGCGCCGCCTCTGCCATTGCCGTTTTTGAGCACAACCTTGCCGAGCTGAATGAGGAAACGCGGGCGCTGTCTACCGTACGGGACATTTTGGCGCAGTTCCTTGCGCTTTTGAAGTCACGCGTTCAAATTCCGGCAGGGGAAACGCTTTTGAGCGACAAAAAGCTTCTCAGCCTGGCTAATTCCCTCGCTCCTTCCTCAACACAGCTTTCCAACGAAAGGAGAAACACCATGCAGGAAGATTTGAACAAAGCAGAGCAGATATCCCAGTCCATGTCGGACGTGCGCATCGTCCACCTGCCCGCCGCCACCGTGGCGGCAGCCCATTTTATTGGGGAGAACCCCGAGGACAGGGCAGGGAAGATGATCGCGGATTTTGTCCGGGAAAACCGGGTGTGGGAAAAGCTCCCCGGCTTGCGGCTGTACGGCTTTAACCACCCGAACCCCAAGGACGAGACAGGCGTTTACGGGTACGAATTCTGGGTGACGATCCCGGAGGATATGGAGGTGGCTCCGCCCCTTCAGAAAAAGGAGTTCCCCGGCGGCACCTACGCTGCGCACATGATCCAGATGGGAAATTTCCATGAATGGGCATGGCTTGACGAGTGGGTGCGAAAAAGCGGAGAGTATGATTACTGCGGGTGCGGGGACCCGGACGTCATGTTCGGTTCCCTGGAGGAGCACCTGAACTTTCACGACCATATCCAGCAGACCCCAGAGGGAGAGCCGGAAACCACCCAGCTTGACCTGCTGATCCCGGTTCGGAAACGGTAAGAGAGGAGACGGAACAATGCCGGACGGAATGAACGCGGAGGTAAGCCTGCGGCTTGCGGCATTCCCGCCGGAGCTGAGAAACCTGTATGACGAATTGAGAAGCTTGCTTCTGGAAAGCGCCGCTCAGGACGTGGAGGAGCGTCTCTGGGCAAAAATGCCCAGCTATTATGTGGGGGAACAGTATGTTCGGCTTGTTCCCTTTCCCGACCATATCAATGTGCAGGCGGACTCTATCCTGGAGCACAGGGAGGAGCTGCAGGGGTATCGGCTCACGCCGAAGGGCATGCTTCAGATTTATACATGGCAGCAGGTCCCCGCGGAAGTTCTGCGAAAGGTATTTTCAGAGGCATTGCTCTTACCATAGAAAAAAAGCAGGGATAACGCAAGGAGGGGACTATGAAACTGATCCCGGCAGAAGAGAAGCACCTTGAACTTTTGACAAAAATATCCAAGAATGCTTTTGACAGCGATATCGATGTGGGCGCAAAAGGACCGGGAGGACCTCCCGGTTATGATTCCTGCCATTGGCACAGAAGAATGATGGAAGAAGGACATTTGCTCACAGCTGTGGAAGAAGGGAAAATCATCGGCGGTGCGGTTATTTTCAGAAATCAAGACGATGAAACTGCCCTATACGTCGGAAGGATTTTTATTGACCCGGCTCTTTTTCGGAAGGGGTACGGCAAAAAAATGATGACCACACTGGAACAGGATAACCCTGATGTCATGACGTGGAATTTAGAAACGCCGGCATGGAATCGACGTACAAACGATTTTTATAAGAAAATAGGTTATGTGGAAATTTATAGAGATGATGGAGAGGTGCGCTATCAAAAAACGCGATGAGATGTCTTCTCTAGAAAAAGTAAGGAGGGATTTGACAGATGAACAGCTTTAGAGAGTGTTTTCCAAAAGACCGCAAGCCGGAAATCACGGATTTGGAAGCTTTCTGGAGCAGCAATGTCACGGTACTGTTCCGAGATTTTGCGGAGCACATTTTGAAAAATTATGATCTGAGATTCGGGATCCCCGTTTGGTCAGAAAGGAACGGCTGGACCTATCGCATAGGAAAATCCGGCGTGTATCTCATTACGGGGGTTTTGATTGAACAGGACTCGTTCCTTGTAGAACAGATTCGGGTAAAGGATAAAGCAAGCTATCTTACGCTGTTGGAGCATGTGCGCAAACTTTATCTGGAAAACAGGGAGAGCTTTGAAAAAAGGATTGCGGAAAAGAACATGCGGCAGGCGCAGAGAAACAAGAAACGGATCGAAAGGGAAAGCAGAGAGCGCTCAGAGCTGCAGGACAGGATCGTTCAGGGAAAATATAATGTTTTTCATTGGCCGGATAAGCTGAATATTGAGAAACTAAAACAGCTGTATTATCTGGATGCCAAAGGAATTCAGGATATTGATCTTGCTGATGAAATCGGTCTGACATTGTATCTTCGCTGCAAATACGGAAAAGAAGATATGGAGCGCATGGAGCGCTATGTGATCAGGTGCCATCACTGTCAGGCAGAGTTGGAGGGCGACGGAGACTTCAGGCAATGTCAATGCGGATATCAGTATTCGTATAGGGAGTACCGCAGAAGTTATCGCAGAAACAATATGCCCACCGGCGCAGCTGCCAAAGTGTTTGAAGCATTTCTCTCTGATTGGACTATGGCAAAAGGTTACTCGCAGAAAATAGTTTTGATTGATTCCCTGCTGCATGAATTTCACCTTTCCTTAATTTCCGGCGCAGTACACCGACCAGTTGCGATGAATTTTATCGACGGCACGGTGGAGAAGGTAACGAATATCATCAACTCTCTGGCAAGGGAATAAGGGCAGATCGGCGAAATTTTCTATTCCAGATCAGAGCAGAAACCTGAAAAACAGACTGAGAGAAAATCCTCTCAGTCTGTGCCACGTTCTATTTCTCCTGACCAGAGACAGCGCTTCAGGTCTACCCGGCCGTCCGGCAAAAAGGGGATATTTTCGTCTTCCAGCAGTCCTCGCTGGATTTCCTTTCCGCCGAAAGCCTGGTCGCAGCAGAGCCTTCCGTCGCTGTATAAGACCCGGTGGCAGGGCAGCCCAGCCGGGGCCCGGTACATGGCAGCCCCAACGATCCTTGCAGCCCGCGGGCTTCCTGCCATGGCGGCAAGCTGACCGTAGGTCGTCACCTTTCCCTCCGGGACCTGAGCGACAAGGTCATACACACGTTTTGGAAAGCTTTTCATGATCTCCCGCCTTTCTGTATGTCCAGTATACGTGATTTTTTGAAAGGAAGCAAGGAAAACAACAAAATCGCCAAACGAAAAGGAGAATGCAAATGGAGCTTATCATGCAGCCCACCTTTGAAACCTGCGGTCAGGCGTGTATCGCTATGATCTCGGGAAAAACGGTGGAGGAAGTTATTAAGGACATGAAAACCGATGGTCCCACCAGCATAGGGCAGCTGGTGAAGATATTGGACGAATATGGGATAAAGCACGCGGAAAAGAATGTGCGCATTTCCCAAAAGAACCCGGTGCCCTATGAGTTTTCCATTTTGACCGCTCACATGAAGGGCGGGTATAACCACTGGCTGCTGCTGTACGGCGGTCGCTATTACGACCCCGAGTTTGGTTTGATCGAGGGAGAATACCCCCACGGCAGGATCACTTCTTTTTTCGCCATCTATCCATAAGGTTTCCGGGCGGTCCTTTTTGAGGGACCGCCCGGGTTTTGCCTTTCCAGGGATTCAGCCGATATCCTTTCTGCCGTATTGCCAAAAGGCAAGGAAAACGCCGATAAGGGAAAAAGCTATGCCGGAAGCCAGATACCCGGCGTTGATAGCACCGTTCGTAACGATGTCCGCGCCCTCCGTATAGCCAAAGGGCGTAATATATTTCAGGAATTTTGTTTCCTCCAGCAGATTGGAAAGAAGATTGATGAAATAGAACAGCGCGGCAAGCCCTAGCCCCGCGCCGAGACCGCTTTGGCGCAGGAAAGCGGAGATACCGAAGGTGATGGCTGCCGTTTCCACCTGCATGAGAAAATAAGCGAGAAAGAGCAGCGCAGTGGTAGAGGCGGGCATAGCTTCGTGAATGACAGCTTCAGCCAGCAGGGTGAAAGCGGCGGAAACAGCGTTCAGCAGGACTAATTGGATCAGGATCGCGCAGAATTTCCCTCCCACCACGGCGGCACGGGAAATGGGGTGGGTCAGCAGGAAATCTGCCGTATGTTCTTTTTCTTCCTTTGCCAGTGCGGAGATTCCCAGCAGCGCGGCAAAAAAAGCGCCGCCCAGCCCCAGTATGTTCCCGCATTCCACGGCAAAGAAGCCGGAAAATTCGCCGTAATTTATTCTGTCTAAGCCGAACGCCTGAGAAAAGCTGCCCATATTGGCAAAGGCGGCGCTGATTTCCGTCATCTGCTTTTCCATTTCCGGGTAGATCAGCACACAGATCCCCAGCAGCAGAGAGATCGCAGCCGTCCAAACCACCAGAGAATTTCTGCCCAGCTTCAGTTCATGCTTCACGATAGTCATAGGGTTTCTCCTTTCGCATAGTAATGCAGGAAGATTTCTTCCAGATCAGGCTCGGCAATGGTCAGGTCGGCGGGGGAAAGGCGGGTCAGCTCCCGCAGGAGCAGATCGGTTTCTCCGCTGTAGAGAAAGCTGACGGAGCCATTTCCCGTTTGCACGTCCCGGATGCCCTGCAGGTTCGGCTCAGCCGTCACACCGTGCAGGGTGACCCGTTTCGCGCCGGTGTGCCCCAGCCGCTCCACACGGTCCGCTGCCAGCAGCTTTCCTTCCCGGATCACGGCGGCGTGCCGGCAGTACCGCTGCACCTCGGAAAGGATATGGGAGGAGAGGAAAACGGTAGCGCCCTCCCGGTTGCGTTCCTGCAAAAGCGCAAAAAATTCCCGCTGGATCAAAGGGTCCAGCCCGCTGGTGGGTTCGTCCAGAATGTACAGGCTGGGCTTGTGCTGCATGGCGCAGACGATCCCAACCTTCTTTCGGTTGCCGAGAGAAAGCTCAGCCACCCGGCGGGAGGTATCCAGCCCCAGCCGTTCACAGAGCATGGCGGCTTCCCGGGAACAATCCTTTTTTCGCAGCCCGGCGGAAAATTTCAATACTTCTTTGACCTGCATTCCACTGTAAAATGTAGTTTCCGAGGGAAGAAAGCCGATTTGTGAGAGCAGCTCCTTCCGATGGGTGCGGATATCGAGCCCCAACAGTTCCGCTGTGCCGCCGGTGGGGGAGATCAGCCCCAGCAGCGTGCGGATCGTGGTGCTTTTTCCCGCTCCGTTGGGACCGATAAAGCCGAAGAAATCCCCCTGCCCCACGGTCAAATTCATTTCGACAATGCCCCGGGATTTTCCATAATATTTTGTCAGGTTTTTCGTTTCAATGGCGTTCATTCGGAGTCTCCCTTCTCTTGTAGACAGATTTCCAGAAGCTCAGCAGTTTTTGAAAGTCCCGCTTCATCTGCGCCGTGTCCAGCCCGCCCCGCTGTAGCATTTCCCAGAGGTATCCCTCCGAAGCCCAGTACATTTCCCGGTACATCATCTGCAGGTCCAGCCCCGGCACAAAGTCTTCTGGCGGCAGGGCTGTCAGCGCGATAGCGGCTTTTTTGTCGAAATGCTTTCGGTAGCTGCGCTGGATTTCCCTGCTCAGCTCTTCGTCTTTTTCATAAAATGCTTTTACGGCAAACAGCGCTATGCAGGGATATTGCTCCATGATCTCAAATTTAGCGTCCATGCCCCGCTCCATCATTTCAAATAAGTCAGTAGACTCATAACAGCGATAGGCGGTAAGGGTGTTTACAGTAAGCTCGGCGGCCTGTTCCCAAAGAAACAGATAAAACTCCTTTTTGTTGCGGAAATAGTGGAACAGCAGGGATTTGCTGATCCCGGCGGCGCCCGCGACCTCGCTCATGGGGCTTTTCCGATAGCTGTTTTCCGAAAACACCTGAAACCCGGCGTTTAGGATCCTCTGCTGCTTTTCCTGCGGCAGCTGAAAAAATTTTGGATTCATAAGCCCTCCTTGTTGACCGCTGCGGTCCATACCGATATTGTAAATCCATTGACCGCTTTTGAGAAGACCCCCGCAAAAATAATTGCTTTTTCTAGGATCAAGCTGTATCATATTTCCATGGAACAGCAAAAAATGAAATGGAGAGAAAATGACAATGGTCTTTCAAATAATCGGCGTTGTGCTGTTGCTGGCGTTTTATACCTGCTATTTTGGGAAAATGCTGCGCCAGAAAAAGCGGGGCATTCAAACAGACCAGATGGGGAAAGGGAAGCGGGGCATGGTCAAGGGAATCGAGCTTTCCGTGAAATTCTGTACTTGTTTTGTGGTGTTTGCAGAAGTGCTGGCTCTTTTCCTGAATGTTTCCGGGCTCCCCACATGGTGCAGAGTGGCAGGCGTTCTTTTGGGTATAGCGGGAGTGGTGATTTTTATTCTATCCGTAGTGACTATGAAAGACAGCTGGCGCGCCGGGGTGCCGGAGGGGGAAAAGACAGAGCTTGTGACCGCCGGAATTTACAGCTGGAGCAGAAATCCCGCTTTTCTGGGGTTTGACCTGCTTTATCTCGGTCTGCTGCTCATGTTTTTTCACTGGGCGCTGTTCCTTGTCACCGTCCTTGCCGTGCTGATGCTGCACTTGCAGATCGTAAATGTAGAAGAAGATTTTCTGGCGCAGACCTTTGGCGGGGAATACGTCAATTACAGAAAAAAGGTGTGCCGGTATTTTGGCAGGAAAGGCTGAATCGAAGAACTAAAAGGGGCTTGCAGATCTTCTGCAAGCCCCTTTGCGTTTATGATTCTTTTTTCCTTGTCGGCTTGAAGAATTTCAGTCGCAGGGCGTTTGACACCACGCACACGCTGGAAAGGCTCATGGCGGCGGCGCCGAACATGGGGTTCAGCCGCAGCCCCAGCCAGACGAATACGCCGGCGGCCAGCGGAATGCCAATGGAATTGTAAAAGAACGCCCAGAACAGGTTTTCCTTGATGTTCCGCATGACGGCCCGGCTCAGCCGAACCGCCGTAACAGCGTCCAGCAGGTCGCTTTTTACCAGCACGATGTCGGCACTTTCAATGGCAATGTCCGAGCCTGCGCCAATGGCGATCCCCACATCGGCGCGGGTGAGGGCGGGTGCGTCGTTCACGCCGTCACCGATCATGGCGACCTTCTTTCCCGCGCTCTGGAATTCCGCGATTTTCCGTTCCTTGTCCTGGGGCAGCACTTCGGAAATGACCTGGGGAATGTTCAGCTTCCGGCGGATCGCTTCCGCCGTCCTGGCGTTGTCTCCGGTGAGCATCACCGTTTCTATGCCCAGCTCCCGGAAGGCTTCAATGGCTTCCGCGCTGGTGGGCTTTATCACATCGGCGGCGGCGAGAATACCCAGCACAGAGGTGCTGTCCGCAAAGAGCAAAGGCGTTTTGCCCTCGTCCGCCAGCTTTGCCGTCATGGCTTCCAGTTCCTTTTTCTGGGCATCTTTGAGAACGCCCAGCTCGTCCAGATAAGCGAGGTTCCCGGCATAGCAGCTTGCTCCGTCGATTCTTGCAGTCACGCCCCGCCCGAACGCCGCCTGGAAATCCGTGCCCGGCAGATAGGGAACGCCCTGCTCCTCCGCAAAGGCGACTACCGCCTCTGCCAGCGGGTGCTCGCTCTGCTTTTCCAGGCTGTACGCCACGGACAGCAGCCTTTCCCGGTCAGCGGAAAGGGGGAGGACGTCCGTGATTTTCGGCGCGCCCTGCGTGATGGTCCCCGTCTTGTCCAGCACCACGGTGTTTATGCTGTGAGCGGTCTCCAAAGCGTCGCCGGATTTTATCAGAATGCCGTTTTCAGCGCCCTTGCCCGTGCCGACCATAATGGCGACGGGCGTGGCAAGCCCCAGCGCGCAGGGGCAGGAGATCACCAGAACGGAAATGCCGATGGAAAGGGCGAATTCCGCCGTTGCGCCCAGAAGAAGCCATACGACGGCGGCGACAATGGCAATACAGATCACCGTGGGCACGAAGATCCCGGCGATCTTATCCGCCAGCTTGGCAATGGGCGCCTTGCTGGCGCTGGCTTCCTCCACCAGCCGGACGATCTGGGAAATGGTGGTATCCTCGCCGACCTTGGTGGCGCGGAAGCGGATATAGCCCGTCTTGTTCACCGTAGCGGAGATCACAGGGTCGTTTTCCCGCTTTTCCACAGGAATGCTTTCCCCGGTGATAGCGGACTCGTCAATGCTGGTGCTGCCTTCAAGGATCACGCCGTCCACGGGAATGGAAGCGCCGGGCTTTACCGCAATGCAGTCGCCCACTGCGATTTCCCCTACGGGCACCTCCACCTCCTGCCCGTCCCGCACCACGACCGCCGTTTTCGGGGCAAGCCCGATCAGCTTAGTAATGGCTTCGCTGGTGCGTCCTTTGGATTTGGTTTCCAGGTATTTGCCCAGGGTGATCAGCGTAAGGATCGTTCCGGCAGACTCAAAATACAGGTCCATGGAGTAGTGCTCCACCGTGGCAAGGTCGCCGTGCCCCAGCCCATAGCCAATGCGGTACAGCGCGAAGATTCCATACACGATGGCGGCGCTGGAGCCGATGGCGATCAGGCTGTCCATGTTTGGGTGCCCGCGGAACAGGGAAGAAAAACCGTTCCGATAATATTTCTGGTTGGCGAAAACGATGGGGAGCAGCAGGATAAGCTGGGTGAGCGCAAAGGTCACGGCGTTCTCCGTGCCGTGAAAATACCGGGTGATAAAGGCTGGCACAGGCAAGCCGAACCATTCCAGGAACATGTGGTGCATGGAAAGGTACATCAAAGGCACAAGGAAGCAAAGGGACACGAGGAACCTCCGCTTCATGTGCCGAAGCGCCTCCGCAGATTCCGATACAGGCGCTTCCTGAACATCTTTCGCGCGCTGCTCGCTTTTATCCGGGCTGGCGCCGTAGCCGCCTTTCTTTACCGCCCTGATAATATCCTTCTCCGAGACGCCGGTCTCGTCATATTCCACCTGCATGCTGTTCGTCAGCAGGTTCACGGAAACCGTTTGCACGCCTGGAAGCGCTGATACGCTTTTTTCCACATGGGCAGAGCACGCGGAGCAGCTCATGCCGGTGACGCAAAATTTTTCTTTTGTCATGGAACACCATGCCTTTCTTGGGCTTTACCGGGAAAACCCGGATCCTGGTTTTCAATATATCATTTTGGAAAGAGCTTGTCAATAAAAATATACTAAAACACTATACTTTCCGTTTTTCCACGGAAAACCAATGATAAAACAGGCGTGAAGGGAAGAAACGCACCCGTTTTATTATGTCCGGGACATAGCGGAATTTGTAAAGGTCTCTCTACACATTTTTCGCCCATAATTTTTGTGAAAATGCGGATTGCCTATTGAAAAATCGAAAGCCCTTTGCTATAATGATACTGATAGCGGAAAGCCAATATCTGGCAGACCGCAAATATTTTAGAGCTAAGCTCTAGGAGGAAATTTCAATATGAAAAAAGTTCTTTCACTGGTGCTGGCACTGGCGCTGCTCTGCGTCTGTTTTGCCGGCTGCGGAAATGACAACAGCAACAGCAGCGCGCCTGCTTCCAGCACTGCGCCTGCATCTTCTGCTGCTGGTTCTTCTGTCGCCGATACTTCTACCGGCGGCGAAGTCTACAAGATCGGCGTTCTCGCTCCCGCTGTGACCCATGGTTGGGTGGCAGGCGTTGCCTATTATGCAGAGCAGCGCTGCAAGGAGCTGTCCGATGCTGGGGAGATCGAGTACAAGCTGCTCACCAGCAACAATGCAGAGGAAATGACCAGCCAGATCGACGACCTGCGCACCTGGGGCGCTCAGGCAGTGGTCGCATTCCCCCAGTGGGAAGGCATGGAGTCCCCCATTCAGGCTCTGATCGACGATGGCATCTACGTAGTCAACTTCGATATTGAGATCAAGTGCAACGGTGTGTACCGCGTGTCCGGCGACAATGAGGACATGGGTCGCCAGAGCGCTCAGTACATCGTGGATAAGGTCGGCAATACGGGCAATGTCATCATGCTGAACGTTCCTTCCTCCGGCTCCGTTTCAGAGCTGCGCCAGAAGGGCTTCGAGGAGAAAATGGCTGAGATCGCCCCTGACATGAACGTGGAGACCTTTGCCACGCAGTTTACCCGTGAAGCCGGGCAGAAGGATTTTGCCGATATCCTTGCCACCCATGAGAAGATCGACGCGGTGTTCTCCATGGACGATGAGACCTCTATCGGCGTTCTGAATGCCATTCGGGAAGCAAACCGCACCGATATCAAGGTCATTACCGGCGGCGGCGGGTGCCAGGAATACTTTAAGATGATGAAGGATAACGCTGACATCAACATTCAGTCTGCCCTGTACAGTCCTGTCATGGTTATGGACGCTGTGGATAACGCTCTGTCTCTGCTGAAGGGCGAGAAGGTTGAGGAAGTGAAGATCATTCCCACTACCGTGGTAGATAAGGATAACTGCGACCAGTATCTGGACGAGAGCTCTCCCTACTAAGAAATATTTATTGAAAATCGGAAAGGCTATGGCGGAAGCGTCATAGCCTTTTTCCAAAGGGGAGGTTTATGGCATGACCCTTGAAATGCAAGGGATTTTCAAATCCTTCGGCGCAAACGATGTGCTGAAGAATATCAATTTTTCCATAGCGGGCGGGGAGATATCCGCCCTGCTGGGGGAGAACGGCGCGGGAAAGTCCACCCTGATGAACATTCTGGGCGGCGTGATCTCCGCCGATGCCGGCACACTTACCATGGACGGCAAGCCCCTGCATTTTCGGAACCCCACGGATTCCCTGAGCGCCGGGATCGCCTTTATCCATCAGGAATTGAACCTGGTCAACGACTTGGCGGTCTACGAGAACATGTTTATTGGCAGGGAGCTGAAAAAACGGTTTGGAATGCTGGACGCTGCCACGATGTGCGACAGGTGTACGGAGATTTTCCAGCGTATGGAGATCGACCTTGACCCCCGCACCATGGTGCGGGACCTGGACGCTTCCTACAAGCAGATCGTGGAGATCGCCCGGGCGCTCCTGATGGAGGCTTCCGTCATTATCATGGACGAACCCACCACTTCGTTGACCGAGCCGGAGATACAGAGGGTGTTTGAAATGATGCGCACCCTACAAAAGCAGGGGGTAGCCATCGTATTTATCTCCCATAAGCTTCGGGAGGTCATGGAGATCTGCACCAGATATACCGTCCTGCGGGACGGCTCGGTGGTCGCCAACGGTCTGGTATCGGAAACCAGCGTAGACGAGCTTGCCCGCCACATGGTAGGGCACGATGTCCGTACAGAATCCCTGCGGACGGAACGGGAGCTTGGGGAAGAGGTGCTCCGTGTCACCGGGCTTTCTCAGGAGGGAAGCTTTCAGGATATCAGCTTTTCTCTCCGCGCCGGGGAGATATTAGGCTTTACCGGGCTTTTGGGCGACGGCAGAAGCGAGCTGTTCCAGACCATTTTCGGCAGCGCCGGAAAATACGCCGGGGAAATTCAGGTCGCCGGCATGCCGGTCGCGATCCATTCCACGCGGAAGGCAATGTCCCTTGGGATCGGCTATGTGCCGCGCAACCGCAAGGAAAACGGCATCATTGCCGACATGAACATATTGGAGAACGGCTCCATCGTCACCTGGGGTCAGAATCGGAAAGGGTTCCTGCTGGACTGGAAAAAAATCAGCGAAGGATTTTCCGCCCGCGCGGAATCTCTCCGAATCAAAATGGAAGGGGAGAAGCACCCCATCGGCAGCCTGTCCGGCGGCAATCAGCAAAAGGTCGTGCTGGCAAAATGGCTGGGAGCGGAGCCGAAGATACTGATTTTTGACAACCCCACCCAGGGCGTGGACGTAGGCGCGAAAGAGGACATTTACGATGTGATCCTGAAGCTTGCCTCCCAGGGTGTGGCGATCGTGGTGCTTTCCAGCGAGGCGCAGGAGATCATTCGCCTGTGCGACCGTACACTGGTCCTGTATCACGGCAGGGTGCAGGGAGAGCTTCCCGCGGAGGAAATGACGGAGCAGGAGATCATGCGCCTGGCAACAGGCGGTGAAATGAAAGAAAGGGCGGTAGTGTAAGTGGAAAAGACAAAACGGGCAAAGCGGAATCCATTTTCCAGCTTTTTGCATCTCTGGCGGACAAACCCGCTGTTCAGTACAGGTATGGCGCTTCTGGTGATGGTGATTTTGCAGACGATCGCCATTTCCGTAAATTCCACCTTTTCTTCCCCCGGGGACTGGATCGCCAAATGGGTCTCCAACTGGCTGAATATCCTCAGGGGCAACGCCGGTATCGGCATTATTGCTTTGGGAATGGCATTTGTTATCATTTCCGGGGGGATCGACCTTTCAGTCGGCTCGCTTTACGTGGCTGCCGGCGCTTTTTGCCTGATGCTGCTGGACACAGGCTCGGTGGGTCTGTTTGGCAAGATCGGTCTGACCGGCGTTCCCGCTATTCTGCTGGCGGTGATCCTCACCGTGCTGTTTGCCACCCTGTTGGGTGAGTGCAACGGGCTTCTGGTATCCTACGGCAAGTTGCCGCCCTTTATCGCAACGCTGGGCGCCATGCAGATTTTCCGCAGCGTGACCCAGTATGCCATGAAGGGGCAGAATGTGTCCCTGCCCAGCGAATTTTTGCAGATTTCCCAGGTTTCCGTAGGCGGGCAACGGATCATGCCCATCCTGTACTGGGCGGTTGTTGTCGTTGTGATGTATGTGATTTCCAAGCATACGGCATTCGGCCGCCATGTGTTCGCGGTAGGCTCCAATGAGCGCACTACCAGCCTGTCCGGCGTCAACGTGAAAAGCGTCAAGCGCCGTGTATACGCCCTGATCGGTCTGCTGGTCGGTGTGGCTTCGGTGCTCCAGTTGTCCCGTATCGGTTCTCTGGACTACGCCAGCGGTGGCAGCGGTTATGAAATGGACGCCATCGCCGCCGTGGTGGTAGGCGGCACCAGTATGTCCGGCGGCAAAGGCTCTATCATTGGTACGGTGTTTGGCACGCTGATCGTAGCGGTGATGAATAACCTTCTGAACCTGATCGGGGTTGACCCATATCTCAGCTCCGCGTTCAAGGGCGCTATCATTATCGGCGCCGTGCTGCTTCAGAGGAAGGACCGTATCTGATTTTCTAAGAAACGGTGAATTGACGGTTGATTTTTCCGGCTTTTCCCATTATAATAAAAGAAGCGAACAATTCTATTTTCCGGGAGGCAAAGAAAATGCTGGTATCTGCAAAAGAAATGCTTACAAAGGCAAAGGCTGGCAAGTATGCTGTCGGTCAGTTCAACATCAATAACCTGGAATGGACAAAAGCCATTCTGCTGACTGCGCAGGAGAATAATTCCCCTGTGATCCTCGGTGTATCCGAGGGCGCCGGCAAGTACATGTGCGGCTATAAGACCGTTGCCGACATGGTAAAGGCAATGATCGAGACCCTGGATATCACGGTTCCCGTGGCGCTGCATCTGGATCATGGCAGCTATGAGGGCGCATTCCAGGCAATGGACGCAGGTTTCTCCTCCGTCATGTTTGACGGTTCTCATTACGGCATCGAGGAGAATATCGAAAAGACCAAGGAGGTCATTCGTGCTGCCGGCGAGCGCGGCATTTCCGTGGAGGCGGAGGTCGGTGCCATCGGCGGCGAGGAAGACGGTGTTGTCGGCGGCGGCGAGGTTGCCGATCCCGATGAATGCAAGAGCATTGCCGATTTGGGCGTTACCATGCTGGCTGCCGGTATTGGCAATATCCATGGCGTGTACCCTGAGAACTGGAAGGGTCTGAACTTCGACGTTCTGGCGCAGATCCAGGAAAAGACCGGCACAATGCCGCTGGTGCTCCATGGCGGCACAGGTATTCCCGAGGACATGGTGAAAAAGGCTATTTCCCTCGGCGTTTCCAAGGTCAACGTGAACACCGAGTGCCAGCTGTCCTTTGCAGCCGCGACCCGGAAATATATCGAAGAGGGCAAAGACAAGCAGGGCAAGGGCTTTGACCCCCGGAAGCTGCTGGCTCCCGGCTTTGAAGCCATCAAGGCAACTGTGAAAGAGAAGATGGAGCTGTTCGGTTCTGTCAACAAGGCGTAAGTTCCCTTTTTTAGTCAAAAATTTCCCTGAAAATGGAATGACGGTGCGTGTTTTCGTACCGTCATTCCCTATTTTTCCAACCTTTTCTTGTATTTTTTTGATAGATATGCTATAATGAACGAAATGTTAGATTCGGATTCCGAATCGGTTGGTTTGAGGAATCGTGGAGGACGCAAGATGGAAAGCAAATTGTGCATGAATTGCTTTGCAGGCTACCGTCCGGAGGAGGGCGAACATTGTCCCGTGTGCGGCTGGGACAATGGAAAAGCCCAGGTTCTGGGTGGGCTGCGGTATCATACGGTGCTTGCCTCTCGTTACAGTATCGGTCGCGTAAAGGCGATCAACGGCGAGGGCGTCACCTATGCTGCTCTGGACCTTACCACCAAGCGGGTGGTAGAAGTCCGGGAGTTTTTTCCTGCGTCTCTGGCGACCCGAAACCCCGACGATCAAAGCTTGGTCCCCAATCAGGGAAATGAAGTGGAGTTTGAACGCCATTTGCAGGAATTTGTCCAGCTTTCCAAGGGCGTCAGCCGCCTGCGGGAGCTTTCTGTCATGACCTCGGTGCAGGATATCTTTGAGGAAAACTATACGGCGTATGCTGTGTATGAGTATGTTCCGGCGCTTTCTTTACGGCGTTATGTGGAAAACGCCGGGGGAAAGCTTACATGGAATGAAACTAACAGAATGTTTATGCCGGTGCTGACGGCGCTGGGGCTCATGAACTCTTTGGGCATTTCCCATCTGGGGATTTCGCCCGACACCCTGCGGGTGACGAAAAACGGAATGCTGTTCATTACCGGGTTTGCGGTTTCTTCTCTCCGCCACGCGGGGGATACGCTGGAGGCGGAGCTGTTTCCCGGCTGCGCGGCAATTGAACAGTATAACGCAAAAGCGGTTTGCGGTGAGGCGAGCGATGTGTACGGCTTGGCGGCTTCCATGCTGTTCGCTTTGACAGGGCAGCTGCCCCAGGAAGCGCCAAAGCGATTGCAGGACCAGCGGCTCATGATCTCCAAGGACGTGCTGAAATCCCTGCCGCCCTTTGCGGTGACCGCTATTGCCAACGCCCTGCAGGTGAAGCCCAATGCCAGAACCGCCAGCTTTGAGCGGTTCAAAACAGAGCTCTCTGCCGCTCCCTCCATTGTCAACGAGGTTGACCAAACGGAAGCGATCCGCCGTCTTCCGCCCCTGGACGTGGACCTGCCCCAGAACAAGGGACTGCCCCCGGCGGTATGGCTGATCGGCTCCTGCGTCATCACTCTGATCGCCCTTATCATCGTAGCCTCCATGTGGCTGGGCGATGCGGGGGTGTCTATCGACGACATCCAGAAGGTCTTCGACAGCGGCAGCTCCGCCGAAGCGCTGGTGGTGCCCAACCTGGTGAACCAGAATTACGACGAATGGGCAAAAAAGGTAGGCAGCGGAAGCTATGACTTTAAGCTGAAGATTTCCGACCGTATTTTCAGCGACACCTTTGAAGAAGGGGATATTATCAGCCAGAGCCCCCTGCGCGGGGAGTCCATTGCCCACGGCGATACGGTTCTGGTAACTGTGAGCAAGGGGAGCGCCAAGCGTGTGCTGCCCTCTATCAAGGGCGTCAGCTTTGCCGAGCTGCAGGACCTGCTGACCAAAAACGGTTTTATCCCCGTGCAGGAGGAGGAAGCCAGCGAAGATGTTGATGCGGGCTATGTGATACGGTATCAGGATCACAACGAGGGGGATTCTCTGGACTACGGCACGACTGTTACCGTGGTCGTCAGCTCAGGCCCTGCGGGATAGTAAAACGAGGAGAGGGGAAAAGAGCCGCTATGCCGAATGTTTCAGAAAAGAAGAGGAAGCTGCTCTGCCTTCTCCAGGTACTCTGGGAAAATACAGACACGGAACACACCATGACGCTGCCTGAGCTGCTGCAGGAGCTGGAGAACCGCGGTGTTCCCGCGGAACGGAAAAGCCTTTATGACGACATTGAGACGCTCCGCAGTGTAGGCGTGGATATCAGGACCAGAAAGCAAAAAACCTATCAGTATTTCATAGAAAAACGGATATTTTCCATGCGTGAGCTGCGTCTTCTGGCAGAGGCGGCAGCGGCGTCATCGTTTATCCCGGCAGGGCAGGCGAACCTGCTGATTGGAAAACTGGGCGAGCTGTGCAGCACCTATCAGGCGGATGACCTGCGCCGGCGGGAATATCCTGCGCTGACCTCTCCGAAGCTGGAGGGGGCTGCCCTTTCCACGGCAGAGCTGCTGTACCGGGCAATTGCGGAAAATAGGAAGGTGAGCGTTCAGCTTGCCGAATGGCGGTTATCCCAGCAGGGGAAGCCGGAATGTGTTGTGAAAAAAGGGGAGAAGCCCCGCGTGTTCAATCCGTGGAAGCTTCTTCTGGAGCAAAATCATGGAGTTCTGCTGTGTTCCGATACCGAAACGGCAAAGCTGCAGACGCTGCCGCTGGAACGGCTGGCAGGGCTGGAGATACTTCCTGAAGCGCGTGACAGTTCGGACCTGCTTCCCGCGCCGGAAGGCAAAGGAGAGAAGCTGGTTTTGGAATTTCCGTCCGACAGGCTGGGCGTGGTGGCAGAACGCTTTGGCGCGGATTTCACGGCAGAACCTGCCGGAAAGAACCGTGTGAAAGCGTCCTTAAAAGCAATTCTTTCCCCGGATCTGTTCACCTGGCTCTTTTCTCAGGGACCCGATGTCCGCCTGATCGCGCCGAAAAAACTGGCGGAGCAGTTCCGCGAACGGGCAAAAGCCCTGGCAAAGCTCTATAAAGCTTGAACCCGGTTATCTGGAAACGCTTTCCCTGAGGGAAGGCGCTTCTTTTTTTGCAGGGCTTTCCGGCGTCACAGAGAATCTTTTGTCAGAGACCCGGCAGACAGCCCAGTACCCTGCGGCGAAAAAGACACCGCATACTGCTGTTTCTATCCCGAGCTGCACAAAGGGATTGGAAAGGCTCAGCCCGTGCAGCAGCCCGCTCCCCAGCCAGACAGAGCCGATGGCGCACAGCAGGGGCAGTATGATGTGCCACAGCAGGGAGAGACGCACGTTGGTCACTTTCAGGAGCCGATGGAGACTGAGGGCGGCGTTAAAGATCGTGCTGAAAAAAAGAATGCACACATAGCTTTCCATGCCGAAGAATCTCAGGAAGCACAGGATCAGCACCACCCGGATCAGGGAATCGGAAAAATTGTATTTCATGGAATTGAACTGCTCATCCATACCCTTCAAGAGACTGTCCACCACCACATCAAGATAAATGAGCGGCACAATGGGCGCCAGGACCCGCAGGTATTCCCCGGCAGCGGCGCTGCGATAAAACGCATTGCCCCAGCCGTCACCGAACGCGAGGAAAACGGCGGCAAAGAACATGCCGAATGCCAGCGCGGAGCGGATCGACTTCCCGGCAATGTACGCCACAGCTTTTCGGTGTCCCAGCTCCCGTTCTTTGGAAATTTTGGGGATCAGCAGGGAAGCAAAGGACGTGAGAAAGGAGGAGGGAAAATAGAGCATGGGCATTGCCATGCCCTGCAGCAGCCCGTATTGGGACAGGGAAGCCGAATAGCCCAGTCCAAATTTTCGCAGCTCTCTGGGGATCAACAGGTTTTCTCCCGTGTTCAGGAGACTTTTCGCGGCGGAGCTCAGCGTACAGGGCAGGGCAATGTGGGAAAGCCCGTGAAGCACGCCGCTGCTCTTTTTCCGCTCCTTTGGGGTGTTTTTCTTCAGGCTGTGCCGATAGGCGGACCAGCTTACGAGAAAGGACGCAGCTTCCCCCAGGGTGGAAGCCGCCATGGCAGCAAGGCAGGCGGATTCAATGCTTTTGGGCGCGTACTTCCAGAAGAAAAATACCGTGGCAAGAATGGTAAGGATTTGTTCCAGGGTATCCGACGCCGCAGTGGACAGCGATTCGTCCACCGCCAGAAAGTAGCCCTTCATGCAGGTGCAAAGGGACATAAACGGCAGACCAAAGCCCAGAATGCGCAGGCAGGGGGCTGCCTGACGGTTCCCGAGAAAGGTGACGGCGGCAAAGTCCGATAAGAAGAACAGGCAGAGGGAGATCGCGGTGCTGATGGACAGGCAGAACGCAAAGCACCGGGCAACGGTGGAGCGGACGACCTCCCGCCGGTTCCCGGCAATGGCGGCGGTCACCATGCGGGTCACTGCCAGGCTGATGCCGGAGGTGGAAAGGGTCACTGTCAGCATGAAGATGGAGAAAATGAGCTGATACAGCCCCATGCCCTCTGAGCCGATCTTTTGGGACAGATAGGAACGGTAGCCCATATTGGTAATGCGGAGAAACAGGGAAACTGCCGTTAGAATGGTCCCCTGCAAAAAGAATTTCTGTTTCGTCATGTCACCCATGTCCTTATCTGCTGAAATGCCTGACTTGAAAGCTTGCCGCAGGTGTGTTACAATCCATAGTATAAAACCTGTGAGAAAGAGAGAACACCTATGGACGAGAGCTGGACCGAAGTAAAAATAGAAGTCCCCGCAGACCGGGTAGATTTGGCGGGAGATATCGCAAACATGGTAGTGCCCTACGGTATTTATATTGAGGACTACTCCAATTTAGAAGCCGAGGCAATGGAGATCGCCCACATTGACCTGATAGACGAGGAGCTGCTGGCAAAGGACAGAAGCAAAGCCATTGTCCACGTGTATATCAGCCCGGAGGCAAACCCGGCGGAAGCAATTTCTTTCTTAGAGGAACGCTACCGGGCTGAGAAAATCCCCCATGAGATATCCTGCGCTTCCTGTGTAAAAGAGGACTGGATCAACAACTGGAAAAAGTATTTTAAGCCTATTCCTGTGGGAAAGAAGCTGCTGATCCGCCCTATCTGGGAGGAAAATTTTGACGCAGACGGGCGCATCGTGCTGGACCTGGAGCCCGGGCTCGCATTCGGCACCGGCACCCACGAGACCACGCGCCTGTGCCTGGAGCTTTTGGAGAAATATATCAGCCCCGGCTGCGAGTTCCTGGACATGGGCTGCGGCAGCGGCATTCTGTCCGTAGCCGCTCTGCTGCTGGGCGCAAAATCCGCCGTAGGTGTGGACATTGACCCCCTCGCCGTGAAAACCGCGGTGGAGAATGCGAAAAGCAATGGGGTAGAGGAACGCTTCACCGGGATCTGCGGCAATCTGGCGGACAAGGTGAGCGGCAAGTTCCAGGTGGTTGCCGCCAATATCGTGGCGGACATTGTGATCCTTCTCAGCAAGGACGCGCCCCGCTTTCTGGAAAAGGACAGCGTGTACATTGTCAGCGGTATTATCGACGCCCGGGAAGACGACGTGCTTTCGGCGCTTTCCGATACCTTTACTGTTCTGGAGCGCAGAGAGGAAAAGGGTTGGGTAGCAATGGCGCTGAAATTGAAAACTAAAAAGGTAAAGGAATGATATCAATGGAACAAATCGAAACGTCCCGGCTTCTGCTGCGCCCCTGGAGAATGGAGGACGCTGAGGAGATGTATGAATATGCGAAGGACCCTGATGTCGGTCCCAATGCCGGGTGGAAGCCCCATGAATCCATTCAGGAAAGCAGGGAAATTCTGGCGGCCTGGCTGGAAAGCGAAGAACAGATATTTGCCATCACCCTGAAAGAGACCGGCAAGATCATTGGCTCTCTGGGTATTGAGCGGGACGGTCTGCGTCAAGGTGTTCCGGGCGTGCGCAGCCTGGGCTATGTTCTGGGAAAAGCGTACTGGGGGCATGGATATATGACGGAAGCGGCTATTGCTGCCATCACCTATGCCTTTGAATCCCTGAAATTGGAGCTTCTTTCCGTGACACATTATCCTTTTAATGAGCGCTCAAAACGTGTCATCAAAAAATGCGGATTTCATTACGAAGGCACCCTGCGCAGGTCGACCAGGCTTTCCGATGGCAGGATTTTAGACCACTGCTGCTATTCCATGACAAGAGAAGAATATCTGGAGAAAAGAAAAAACTATGAATAACACGCCCTTGCTTTTTGCCATGACTGAATACGAAAGCGGCTGTGTGGAACGGGTGAACCACTTCCTAAAGGTTTACGCCTTTGCCAAAGCCATTGGGGAAGGAGAGGCGTTCCCTGCCAAAACGCAGGAAATTCTGGAGACCGCTGCCATCGTGCACGATATCGGCATCAAGCCCAGCCTGGAAAAATATGGCAGCGCCGCCGGAGAATATCAGGAGCTAGAAGGTCCTGCCGCAGCAAAGGAAATGCTGGACCGTCTGGAATATCCCGCTGACATGACGGACAGAGTATGTTACCTTGTAGGGCGCCATCACACCTATTCCTGCATAGCCGGTGACGACTATCAGGCGCTGGTGGAAGCGGATTTTCTGGTCAACATCTTTGAAGGGGACATGAAGCGCCCGGAGATCGAAGCCGTCCGAAAAAATATATTTGCAACCGAAACGGGGAAAAAGCTTTTAGATACCCTGTTCCTGAGATGAGGAAAATTATGGAAAAATTGACAGCGGAAACCTCCATGCTCATGAACGAACGGTTTGGCAAGGACAACGTGATCGCTCTGGCGACCGTTGATGAACAGAGCCCTGCCGTGCGGTATGTCAATGCGTTTTACCAGAATAGGGCATTTTATGTGATTACCTATGGGCTTTCCCATAAAATGCGCCAAATTGAAAAGAACCCCGCTGTTTCCATTGCGGGGGACTGGTTTACGGCAAAGGGAAAGGGGATCGACCTTGGCTGGTTCTGCGCGCCGGAAAACGGTGACCTCGCCAAAACCCTGCGCACTGCTTTTTCGGAATGGATCGACAATGGTCACAATGATTTCGACGATGAAAACACCCGGATTTTGAAGCTGGAATTGACCGAGGGCGTTCTGTTTTCCCACGGGATAAGGTATGATATCGACTTTACATCATAAAAAAGCTCCCTGCCAAGGCAAGCGCCAAAGGCAGGGAGCTTTTTGCTGCTGCTCTACTGGATTGTATCAAAGGTCACGGTTTCCTCGGTCAACAGTTCGCCGTTGTCGCAGTCAAAAATGCGGATTGCGGCAGGGAGGGACGTATCAAGGCATTCCAGACCGTATAACGTTGTCCAATAGCTGCAAAGCCCGTCGGCAGACCTTGCCGCGCCCTCTTCGCCTTCTTCCCGATAGAGACATTCCCGGTCAAAATTGCAGCGGAACGCCGATTCGGAGAAAATGACTTCACCTGCCTGTTCCACCTCGCATTTCAGCGTGCGCGCAGCTGTGTCCGTGGTGGCGATAGAAATTTTCATGCTGTCCTGAGAAAGATTCAAATACGTGATTTGATGGGCGCCGGAGAAGCTTTCCAGTTTCTCCCAGCCGCAGTACCAGCTGGGAACGTCATGATATTCCACCAAATCGTCCGCCGTCCCCACCGCGGCGGTGCGACCTTGCAGATCGACCAGGAAAACGGCAGGGTCAAAGACCTCAGCGCTTTTGTCGTAAGCGCCGACCACCAGCTTGCGCTCCTCATTTTCCCGCAGCCCGGCGGCAAAAAGAGTGCGGCGCTCAGTCATTCCGTCGGTTTCTGTACGCACCATATTGCTCAGGTAGCCTATGCGTCTGCCGTCCTCAAATTGGACAAAAACGGAGGGGGAGGTCCCTGCGGGATATGCCACTGTGATTTCCGTGCATACCGGAGAGGTAACGATGCTTTCCAGCTGAATTTCATCGGCTTCCGCTCCGGCGCAGTCTATCACTTTTTGCCTTGCCGTTTGCTTTTTTACATCAAAGGAAAGGGTGTAGTTTGACGTGTTGAGAAAAATATCCTCCTGCTGGGGAAAATCCGGCGTTCCTTTTTCCACCGTATAGCTGACGGGTCCTCTGACAATGGCAACGGAAAGCTGCTCCTCGTTCCTGAATTTTTCCGGCACGCGGAATGCCCGTTGGGCAATATAGCGCCCGGCGCCGCTTTTGCGCCAATGGGCGGTGGCGTCATATTCATGGAACAGCTCGAAGCCGTCCTCGCGGGTCTCGCCCTCGGAGGTAAACGCCAGCTGCGTTTCCCCATTGATAGTGACGCTTGCCGTGCTCTCGTAAAGGACCGGCTCGTCCGTTTCCGCTTCCATTTCAAAGCCTACAAACACGTAATTCCCGTCATAATAAGTGTCCTGCACGGAAGCGGTGAGCGGCTTTTCGTGATCCCCTGCCGGAAAAACAGTTATTGTAGAAGGGGAGAGCCCGGCATTTGAGCCGCTTTCAGATGGAGCGGCGTGTTCTTGCAGATAAGCCGCCATGTCCTTTTCATTTTGAGAAAGCCTGTTGCTTTCGCTGAACTGGCGGAAAATAGCGCCGATGATCGGCAGATTTTCCGCAAAGGCAGGGAAAGCGAAGCCCACGCCGAAGAAAAGCGCCAGCGCGGCACAGACGGCGGAGAGAGAAACCGCCCACGCCTTTTTTCCGCTTTGCACCGGCTGCCGTTCTTCCAGAAGCGCGTAGGTTTCCTGAAAACGGGTCTCCGCTTCTTGGGAAAGGGGGACGCGCGGCACAGCGTTTCTGATCTCTACGGGAATTTCAGCTCTGTTTTTCATAAAGATTCTCCTCCGTCAAAATTTTTTTGAAGCGGTTCCTGCTCCGGCTCAATCGGACCCGCACAGCTTCGTCTGAGATGGACAGAGCTTTCGCGATCTCCTTTGTGCGGAAGCCGTCGTAATAGAACAGGGAAAGAACCACCTGGTCCATTTGAGGAAGGCGTTCCAGAGCCTGTCCAACGTCCAGCCCTGTGTCCCAGTCGGTTTCCACACCCGGCTCAAAATCCGCTCCCGGCTCGGCAAAATGCTTGCGGAACCGCAGGCAGTCATAGCATTTGTTCAGTAAAATCCTGGTGAGCCAGGTTTTGAAGTATTGGGTGTGCTTCAGGGCGGGCAGCTCCTCCCAGCAGGAGAGAATGGCGTCCTGTACTGCGTCCAGCGCATCATCCTCATTGCGCAGCAGAAGCATTGCCGTGTTATAAAGCATTTCTTTGTGCTGCTCGATCAGAGCCGTAAAGGCGTCCCGGTCGCCGCGTTTTGCTTTTCCAATCAGGCTGGCTATGCAAATCACCTCCTCAGGCTGCTAGCCGTTAGTTGTGAGTTATTAGTCGTTAGAGGAAAGGTCAACTCCAAAAACTGATTTCCAACAGCTTACGACCATTAGACGGTAGAAGAACAGAAATGTTACACGAAAAAACCAGCTAAGGCGTACGACCTGTAGCTGGTTTCTCTTTGATTCACTTTAATAGCTTTTCCTGGAAAAGAAGAAAAACTCTGTGCCGCTCCGTGAAAGCGGGGATTTACAGATTTGCTTTGATCCAGGCGATGTCTTCCTTCAGGCAGGAAACACGATCCTTGCCGCCGTAATTTGCTTCACGCTCGACCACATAGATCACATTGTCGCGCTGTGCGTCGGCAGCCGCCTTGACAGCCTTCCAGTCCACAATGCCTGTGCCGGTGGGAACATTCAGCTTGTCGCGCTCCTCCATCATTTTCAGGAACTCAGGGGGGAAGATGGGCTTGCCGTTTTCGTCCAGTTCAAATTTGGGGTGCTCCTGTACCGCGTGGCGGGACTGGGGCTTGTCAGGTCCGATCACAGCGCCGTTCTCTTTAACATGGATCGCGGCGATGCGCCCGGCGTGCTTTTTGATGTACGCTACAGGATCGATCCCGGCAGCAGAAGCCCAGCCGCAGTCGATTTCAAAGGCTACGGTTTCGGGGTCGGTATTCTCTACCACCCAGTCGTACAGGTATTTGCCCTGATCCTCAGTGAATTCCTGGGTATGGTTGTGATAGCCGATAGTAATGCCGTAGGGCTTGGCAAATTTTCCAAGCTCATTCAAATCCTCGGCATATTCCTTGGCTTCCTCAGCGTTGCAGAAAGGAGAACCGGGGCACGCCACATAGTGGACGCCCAGCTTTGCCAGATAGGGGATATCCTCTTCCATAAGGTCCATTGCGACATGGGCGGAAACCGCCTTGATACCGGCTTCTTTCAGCGCTTTCTGAACGTCCTCAACGGGAAGCCCGGCGTACTCGCGGGCAAATTCCACGCCGGCGTAGCCCATCTCGCCGGTCACCTTGATTTTTTCCAGCGGGGAGTAGGGGGAATCCCAGCCGAAAGAATAGAGCTGCAAATTGATATTATTCATGGTATGTTCCTTCTTTCTTTTGTTATGGAATTTGTGCCTTTCCCGCCAGTCTCCCGACGACAAAGGCACAAAACTGTGTTACATGAAATTTACAACGGAGCAGGGATCAGTCGAAGATCGGCATACCCTCAGCGTCGAAGTAAACGGGCTTGTTGTGCTTGGAAGAATAGTAGATGGAATCCAGGATCTTGGTTACCACGAAAGCCTGATCGGCGGTGACAAAGAGGTCTTCCTTCTTGCCGCTCATCAAAGCCTTGACCCAGATCTCATGCTCCTTGGAAACGGGAGCGGGACCCTGGCTGAAGCCGGGAATGTAGCCTGCAACCTTGTCGCCGACCCAGGAAATGGTGGGATGTCCGGCAACAACGTGGTTCAGGCGGACACGGTCTTCCTTGGTATCCAGACCGCCCTTGGTGCCTGCCAGCATGGTGTAAGCCTCGCCGTTGGCGCCGGTCTCCTTTGCCATGTTGATAGCCCAGGAAGCGCGCAGGTTGATGACAGCGCCGTTCTTCATCTTGATGTGACCGACAGCGGAATCTTCCACGTCGTAGGTCTCGTTGTTCCAGGCGTCCTGCTTGCCCATCCAGTTGTACTGACCCTGATGGTCGGGATCGAGCAGACGACCCAGCTTCTCGAAAGAAGTACCTACCACGTACTCCACGTCGTAGTTGTTCATCAGGAACAGGGTGAAGTCCAGCGTATGGGTGCCAATGTCGATCAGCGGACCGCCGCCCTGCTTGGACTTATCGGTGAACACGCCCCAGGTGGGAACGCCGCGATAACGCAGGTAGGAAGCCTCAGCGTAATAGATATCGCCCAGCCAGCCATCATCGACGACCTTCTTCGCGACCTGATTGGCGGGGAAGTGGCGGTACTGATAGCCGATGGTCAGCATCTTGCCGGTGCGGTCGCGCGCTTCCAGCATTTTCTTGGCGTCGGCAGTGGTAGCGGCCATGGGCTTCTCGCACAGAACGTGCTTGCCGGCTTCCAGAGCAGCAATGGTGATCTCGCAGTGAGCGATGTTGGGGGTCAGAACGTGAACAGCGTCGATGGTGGGATCGGCAAGCAGCTCATGATAGTCGGTATAAACCTTTGCATCAGGAGTGCCGTATTCCTTTGCTGCCTTTTCTGCTCTCTCAGGGATCAGGTCGCAGAAAGCGCACAGGTCAACATGCTCGGTCTGCTGGGACATACCGGGGAAGTGCTTCTGGTTGGCGATACCGCCGCAACCGATAAAACCGATCTTTAACTTTGCCATTGGAAATCTCCTCCTATTTTTCTATGTACAGGCAATGTACATAAGATTTCCCCTACATTCTACTATAGATATTTGGAAAAGTAAAGGGGATTTTGTGAGAAATTCTAAAAATTTACAAAAATTTTTCTGAGAATCTGTGAGATTGTTCAGAGGGGCGAACAATAAGAAAAACGCCTGAAAAGCAGAAGGTTTTCCTGCGATCCAGACGTTTTGTGTGTCTTATCGGGGGCGGTCAGGCGTCCTTTTTCCAATGCTCCAATAAAGGAAGCTGCTGTGCAAAGTAAGCCCTTGCCTGTTCCGGGGGAAAGCTTTCATTGGACATGTGCTCCGTCAGGAAATCCAGCAGCTGATCCATGTTTTCATAGACAAAGCTTCCGTCCGTGTAGCACCACTTGCAGTATTTCTCGTTGAAGCTGCCGTCCGGCTCGCGGCTGATGGTCTCGTCCTCATTCAGCGGCATGCCGCAGCACTGGCAGATCAGTTTCCTGGGGCTGCCCAGCAGCGTGTTGATGGATACCTCAAAGGTGGTGGAAAGGCGCTTCAGCGTGTCGATATCAGGGGTGGTGTCACCGTTCTCCCACCGTGACACCGCCTGCCGGGTAACGGAAAATTTCTCCGCCATATCCTCCTGGGTCATGTTGTGCCGCAGCCGCAGATCTTTCAGAATTTCACTGGTTTTCATGATGTCGCGCTCCTTTGTGTTTGGTGTGTCACTATCGTAGCACGCGCAGGAGAACCTGTCACGCAACTGTGTGTTGCGGCGAAGAGAGGGAACCATCAGTATTGCCTTCCCCAATAGACCATATGCTTGGCGGGCTTGCCGCAGCAGGCGCAGACGTCGGAAATGTGCTCCTCCTCAAAGGGAATGCAGCGGGATTTCACGCCGCCCGTGTCTTCCTTGATTTTATCCTCACAAGCGGGGTCGCCGCACCACATGGCTTTGATGAAGCCCGGCTTATTTTTCGCAATATCGAGGAACTCCTCATAATTTGAGGCGGTAAAGGTTTTGGAGTGCAGATTTTCCAGAGCCTTCTGGTACATGCTGTCGTGGATTTTCTCCAGACAGCCGCCGACAAACGCTTTCAGGTCGGAGAGCTGCACAGGGCACTTTTCGCCGGTATCGCGCCGGACTGCCATGCACTGTCCCTGCTCAATGTCCTTCGGACCGATCTCGATGCGCAGGGGCACACCCTGCATTTCATACTGGGCAAATTTCCAGCCGGGGGAGTTATCGCTGTCGTCCAGCTTTACCCGGAAGCTTTCGGAAAGCTGCCGGTACAGCTCGTTTGCCTTGTCCAGTACGCCGGGCTTGTGCTGGGCGATGGGGACGATCACCACCTGAATGGGGGCGATCCTGGGCGGCAGCACCAGCCCGTTGTTGTCGCCGTGCACCATGATGACGGCGCCGATCAACCGGGTGCTCATGCCCCAGGAGGTCTGGAAGGGGGTGTGCAGCCCATTGTCCCGTCCTGTAAAGGAAATGTCGAACGCCTTGGCGAAGCTGTCGCCGAAATAGTGGGTGGTGCCGCCCTGCAGCGCCACGCCGTTATGCATCATGGGTTCCAGCGTATAGGTGGCTTCCGCTCCGGCGAATTTTTCCTTTTCCGTCTTTCTGCCCACCACAGGGGGGATCGCCAGCGTTTCCCGGTAGACGTCCTCGTAGACCCGCAGCATTTTCAGGGTAAATTCTTCCGCTTCCTCGGCGGTCTCGTGCATGGTGTGACCTTCCTGCCACAAAAACTCTGCGCCCCGCAGGAACGGGCGGGTGGTCTTTTCCCAGCGCATGACGGAGCACCACTGATTATACAGCTTGGGCAGGTCGCGGTAGGAGTGAATGATTTTCTGGTAATGCTCGCAGAAGAGCACCTCGCTGGTGGGGCGGACATAGAGCTTTTCAGACAGCTCCTCGCCGCCACCCTGGGTGACAACGGCGCATTCGGGGGCAAAGCCGTCGATATGGTCCTTTTCCTTTTGCAGCAGCCCTTCGGGAAGGAGCATGGGCATATATACGTTCTGAACGCCCAGCTTTTTGAAGCGCTCGTCCATATCCTTCTGGATATTTTCCCAGATGGCGTAGCCGTACGGCTCGTAGACGATGCAGCCCTTTACGCTGGAATAGTCCGCAAGCTCAGCCTTTCTCACGATATCGGTGTACCAGTGGGCGAAATCCTCGTCCATCGAGGTGATGTCCTCGACCTTTTTCTTTTCCTGTGCCATGAAAAACAGTTCCTTTCGGCAAAATTCTTGCATACTCCATCATTATATAGGCAGCGGGGGAGTTTTGCAAGAGAGAAGATGAAAAACACCCGGGAAAGCCCCGGGCGTTTGGAAACTTTTTTCTTTTTCCCCACAGATAGGCGCAAAAAAGCCCGGGCAGGGAAACCTGCCGCGGGCTGTGCTGAGAGCTTAGTTTTTGGAATGGCTTTCAATATACTCGACCAAAGCGCCTACAGTTTTGATGTTTTCCACTTCTTCGTCGGGGATTTCCACCTCGAATTCGTCCTCAATGGACATCAGCAGGTCTACCACGTCCAGTGAATCCGCACCGAGATCGTCCGCCAAGGTGGTTTCCGTAGTGATGGAATCTTCTTCCGTGTCAAACTGCTCGCTCAGAATTGCTTTGATTTTTTCCAGTACCATGTTACAGCCTCCTGAATTTCTCAAATATTAGAGTCTTGCGGCGTATCCGAGTACGCCTTGCCGGGTCGCAATAGACAAACCGGCGGAAATGTGATACAATCCCAGCAAAGAAAGTTTTGATTTTTGGGACGGTATCTGTTACCTACATTTTATTGACTACTTTTCCCTTTGTCAACTGGGAAATGTAAAAAAATTGGCAAACTCGAAAAAAGAGGTGCTTTTTTTATGAAAAAAACGCAAAAAGCCGCCGTGATCGGTCACCCTATCGGGCACACCATGTCGCCTTTTATCCAGAAACGTCTTTTTGAGCTTTCTTCGATCCCGATGGAGTACCAGGTGCTGGACGTGCCGGACTTAGCCGCGGCAATGGAAACGCTCCGGGGGCTTGACTGCTTCAACGTTACCATTCCCCATAAAACCAATATCATTCCCTTTCTGGACGGGCTGTGCGACCATGCGCGGCTCTGCGGTTCCGTCAATACCGTGACGGTGCGGGACGGCAGGCTCTACGGCAGCACCTCGGACGGACCTGGGGCAGCGGTGGCGCTTTCCGTTCATGGTCTGTCCATGAATGGAAAAATCCTCCTGCTGGGAAACGGGGGGGCTGCCAGGGCTATTGCCTTTATGGCTGCCCAGCACCCCGATTTCAACCTGACGCTCGTCCACCGGGACGGCTCCTATGAAAAGGCGATGGAGCTTGCCGGAGACCTTGCCGCTTTTGCGCGGGACCGCGGCGACAGGCACTTCCTTATCACCGTTCAGAGTTATGCGGAGCTGGAAGCGGAAGCCCGGGGCGGCTTGAAGCGGTATGACCTGCTCATCAACGCCACAAGCGTCGGCATGTACCCGAATATTGGAGTCAGCCCAGTCAGCGAAGCGGTCGTATCCCGCTGCGGAGCGGTTTTTGACGCGGTCTATAACCCGGAGAAAACGGAGCTGCTGCGTCTGGCGGAGAAAGCGGGCGTTAAAACCGTCGGCGGCATGGGTATGCTCGTCTGCCAGGCGGCATATTCCCACCACATCTGGTTCGGGACGGAATTTCGGAATGAAGATCTACTGCAGCTTATCAAAGACGCAAATGTAGAAATGAAACGGATTTTCGGAGAGGGTATCGCATGAGGGAAAACATTGTGCTGTGCGGCTTTATGGGCTGCGGCAAGACCACGGTGGGAAAGCGCGCCGCCAAGCTGATGAAGCGGAAATTCTGTGATTTGGACCATTATATAGAAGAAAAAGCCGGCATGACGGTCACGGAAATTTTTGCCCAGCAGGGGGAGGAGGGCTTTCGCCGGTTGGAAACGGAAGCAGTGCGGGAGGTCTCTAAAGAGGGGAACATGGTGGTCGCCTGCGGCGGGGGCACGGTGCTGCGCCCGGAAAATGTGGCCGCGTTCCATGAGAACGGGGCGCTGATCCTGCTGCTGGACGTGCCCCTGCCCGTCCTGCAGGAGCGGCTGAAAAACGATACCAGCCGACCGCTGCTGCAAAAGCCCAACCGCAATCAGGTGATAGCCGAGCTGTACCGTCGGCGCATTTCCCTGTACCGCAGGGCGGCGGACGTGACTGTCCGTGCCACGGCGCCGTTTTGGATCGTTGCCAAAAAAGTGGCTGCCGTTGGCGGCAGAATGCTGGAAGCTTCTGCAGAAAACAGAGAAAAATCTTGACAAATCCCGATTTGTAGTCTATGATTAAGAAAATTCCCGGCAAGGAGCATGTTCTCATGAACTCTCTGATGACAAAACGATTTAGCCGCTATTACCGCCCGCAGTTTACTGTTCGGGCTTTTTGTGCTGGGAAAAATGACGGCGGCTGTGTATCTTTGCGGATTCGGCGCTCCCTGTAGCGTGCCGAAAGCAGAATACAGGATACTTTAGCGGAGCCGCCCGATGGCTTCGCTGTTTTTATGTATGCTGAAAATAATGAATTAGGAAAGGAAAGAAAAACATGATTATCGTATTGAAACCCAATCAAAAGCAGGAGCTGGTAGATTCCTTCGTCAAAAAGCTCACCTCGGAATACGACGTGCAGGTGAACACCTGGGTGGGCACCCAAAGCACCGTGCTGGGTCTGATCGGCGACACCACCGTGATTGACAGCGAGTACATTCAGGCGCAGGATTTTGTAGAAAGCGTCAAGCGCGTGCAGGAGCCCTACAAAAAGGCGAACCGTAAATTCCACCCCGACGATACGGTCATCACCCTGCCGAACGGCTCGAAGATCGGCGGGGGCGGGCTGGCGCTGATCGCCGGACCCTGCTCGGTGGAAAGCGAAGCGCAGATATGCTCCGTGGCGGAAAGCGTAAAGGCTTCCGGCGCCACCTTCCTGCGAGGCGGAGCCTTCAAGCCCCGCACCTCGCCGTACTCTTTCCAGGGCATGAAGGACGAGGGTCTGAAGCTGCTGTCCGAAGCGAAGAAAAAGACCGGGCTGCCCATCGTGACAGAAATCATGAGCATTGACCACCTGCCCCTGTTCGACGATGTGGACGTCATTCAAGTGGGCGCCAGGAATATGCAGAATTTTGAGCTTTTGAAGCAGCTGGGTAAGCTGCATAAGCCCATTCTCCTGAAGCGCGGGCTTGCCAGCACCATTGAGGAACTGCTGATGAGCGCGGAATATATCATGGCGGAGGGCAACGAGCAGGTCATTCTCTGCGAGCGCGGGATCAGGACTTATGAAACCATCACCCGGAACACCCTGGATATTTCCGCGATCCCCGTGTTAAAGCGGCTGTCCCATTTGCCCGTTATCGTAGACCCCAGCCACGCTTCCGGCATCAACTGGCTCATTGAGCCTTTGGCGGTGGCGGCGGCGGCGATCGGAGCGGACGGCTTGATCATTGAGGTCCACAACGACCCCAGCCACGCCCTGTGCGACGGCGCCCAGTCCATTACGCCCGCCCAGTTTGACGCGCTGGCAAAGAAGGTCACCAAGGTTTCCGAAATGGTGCACGGGCTATGAGGAAAAAAATCGTTGTAGTAGGCCTGGGGTTGATCGGCGGCTCTATCGCAAAGGCGCTGAAGCTCAATACCGACCACATTGTGCTGGGCGTGGACACGCAGGAGGACACGCTGCTGGACGCCTGTTCCTGCGGCGCCATCGACGGGAAAACCAGCCCGGAGGACTTGCGCACCGCCGATGTGGTGTACCTCTGTATCTACCCCGAAAGCGCGCTGGAATTTGCGAAAGAGAACGGTCCCATGTTGAAAGAGGGCTGTATCCTCACCGACGCTTGCGGCATTAAGGGAGAGATATGCCAGGGCATGGAGCGGCTGCGCGGCACGGGCAAATACGTGTTTGTGGCAGGGCACCCCATGGCAGGGAAGGAGCTGAGCGGCTTTGCCGCCAGCGACGCCGGGATTTTCGCGGGAGCGTCTTATCTGATTGCCCCCTGCGGCGCGCCGGAATGGGCGGTGGACGAGGTCGCTTCTCTCGCAAAAAGCATGGGCTTTGGTCGTGTGGTGATGACCACCCCCGAGCAGCATGACCGGGAAATCGCCTTTACCTCTCAGCTGCCCCATGTGCTGGCGTGCTCTTATGTGATGAGCCCGCGCTGTAAAGAACATCAGGGCTTTTCCGCCGGCAGCTACCGGGACGTTTCCCGGGTCGCCAATATCAACGATGTGCTGTGGAGCCGCCTGTTCCTGGATAATCGGGAGGAACTGCTTTCCGAGCTGGACGAGCTTATCAAAAATCTTTCCTCTTTCCGCTGTGCCATTGACAGCGAAGATGAGGAGCGGTTGCGGCAGCTGCTCCGCCATGCGGCGGAAATCAAAAGGGAAGTGGGCTGAACCGCCCGGAAAGGAATCTTTATGGTATCGTATCAAGCGGGCTTTTCCGGCGGGCATATCACGCTGCCGCCCAGCAAGAGCGCAGCTCACAGGGCGCTGCTCTGCGCTGCCCTTTCCGGCGGGAATGTAACGGTGTCCCACATTGACAAGAGCAAGGATATGGAAGCTATGCTGAACGCTCTTCACGCGCTGGGCGTTCCCGCCGACTATGACGAAAATAAAAAATGCGTCGTTTTCAGCGGCAGCTTTCCCCAGCCGGGGCGCGGAGAAGAAATCAACTGCCTGGAATCCGGCAATACCCTGCGGTTTGTAACGCCTGTCGCGGCGGCTTTGGGTGGGGACTGGCTCTTTACGGGCAGCGGCAGGCTGCCCGAGCGCCCCATGTCCGTCTATCAGGAGCTTTTGCCCCGCCACGGCGTTTCCTATCAGCCGGAAAGCACGGAAGCAGGGAAAAACCTTCCTCTGCGCCTTTCGGGAAAGCTGCAGCCGGGCGTGTACGAAGTGCCGGGAAATATCAGTTCGCAGTTTATCACGGGCTTCTTATTTGCCCTGCCGCTGCTGCCTGGCGACAGCGAGATCGTGGTCACAACTCCGCTGGAATCTAAAGGATATATAGATTTGACCCTTTCCATCTTACAGGATTTTGGCATTGCCATCACTGAGACCGCTGCAGGGTGGATAATCCCCGGCAGTCAGACTTACACCGCCCATGATTACACGGTGGAGGGCGATTGGTCCCAGGCGGCGTTTTTTCTGTCCATGGCAGCGCTTTCGCCGGGCGGGGAAACGGTCTATCTGCACGGGCTGAACAGTGCTTCCGCCCAGGGCGACAAAGCCTGCGTGACCTGCTTTGAAAATTTTGGCCTGCACACCCACTGGGAAGCTGATGTGTTGGCTGCGTGGAACCCCAATGCCGGGAAAAAATTCGGCGGCTTGCACGGCACGGTGATTGACGCGTCTCAAATCAACGACCTCGTTCCCGCGCTGGCGGTCTGCGGCGCGCTATCCGAGGGCGAAACAAGGATCGTACATGCGGAGCGGCTGCGCTTCAAGGAAAGCGATCGTCTGGCGGCAATGGCAGAAGCCATCAACGCGCTGGGCGGCAACGCACGGGAGACCACTGACGGTCTTGTGATCCAGGGTGTGCCGGAGCTTCGGGGCGGCACAGCCGAGGGAAAGAACGACCACCGCGTGGTGATGGCGCTGGCAGCGGCGGCGCTGCGGTGCAGCGGAGAGCTTGCCGTGACCGATGAGCAGAGCATTCAAAAGACCTATCCAGGCTTTTTTGAAGATTTCAGGAAATTAGGAGGGATCGCCAATGTCGTCCATGTGGGGTGAAAGGCTTAAAATATCCATTTTTGGAGGAAGCCACACGGAAGCCATCGGTGTGACCCTGGACGGGCTCCCTGCCGGGGAGCAGATCGACTGGGAGGAAATCCTTGTCCAGATGGCGCGCCGTGCGCCGGGGCAGGACGCCACCGCCACCACCCGGAAGGAAGCGGATATGCCGAAGGTGCTGTGCGGGCTGCTGAACGGCGTTACCACAGGCGCTCCCTTGACTGCCATCATTGAAAATACGAATCAGCACTCCAAAGATTACGAAAGCCTCCGCGTGCTGCCCCGTCCCGGTCATGCGGATTACACCGCCTTTGTGCGGTACGGCAATCATCACGATGTCCGCGGGGGCGGGCATTTTTCCGGCAGATTAACAGCGCCCTTGGTTTTTGCCGGGGCGGTGGCAAGGCAGATACTTTCCCGCAGGGGGATCGTGGTAGGCTCTCACGTGGTGAGCGTGGGGCAGTCCCCAAAGGACGAGCTTTTCGATGGGGTAAATATTTCTCCGGTGTTACTTTCTCGCCTGAGCCGGGAATACTTTCCAGTAATAGCGGAACAGACAAAAACCGCCATGCGGCAGGAAATTGAAGCCGCCAGATCGGAAGCGGACAGCGTAGGCGGCATCGTGGAGTGCGCAGTGATTGGGCTGCCTGCCGGGGCAGGAAATCCCATGTTCGGCGGCGTGGAAAATCTGATTTCCTCCATTATGTTTGGGATCCCCGCCGTCAAGGGGGTCGAATTTGGCGCGGGCTTTGCAGCCGCGTATGCCTGCGGCAGTCAAAATAACGATTCCTTCTACTATGACGGAAAAGGCGCGGTGAAGACCCGCACCAATTCCGCAGGTGGAATTTTAGGAGGTATTACCAGCGGTATGCCAATTGTGTTCCGGGTGGCGCTGAAGCCCACGCCCTCCATCGGTCAGGAGCAGGACACTGTCAATTTGGAAACAAAGCAAAACGCCAAGCTGACCGTTTCGGGCAGACACGATCCCTGTATCGTGCCGAGAGCCGCCCCGGCAGTGGAAGCGGCGGCGTGTATCGCCTGTCTGGAGCTGCTGCTGGAAACAGGAATGTAAAAAAGATAACGATTCAGAAGCTGTAAACGAGTTTGCCGCAAGGAAAGGGAAGTGGTGAAAAATATGGAGCAAGCGGAATACGAACGGAAGCTTTCTGCTGTGCGGCAGGAAATCAACGAGATCGACAGCCAGTTACTGCCCCTGTTTTTGAAGCGCATGAAGTGCTCCGAACAGGTAGCGGCGCTCAAGCTGGAAGCCGGCGCGCCTGTGCTCAATGTCAAAAGGGAGCAGGAGATTCTGGACAAGGTTCGGCAGCAGGGCGGGGAGTACGGCTCGGAAGCGGCGATGCTGTACCATTCCATTTTGTCCGTCAGCCGGGCGAGACAGCATAAGCTGCTGTCCGGCGGGGAAGAGCTGCGCATTTTGGAGCAGACGGCAGTCCGCAGTATGCCGGAACGTCCCGAAAAAGTGCTGTGCCAAGGCGTGGAGGGAGCGTATTCCCATCAGGCGGCGCTTTCTATTTTCGGCGAAGCGCCCATCGCTTTTACTCCCACCTGGAAGCAGGTCTTTGAAGAGGTGAAATCCGGCAAGGCACAATTTGGCGTGCTGCCGGTGGAGAATTCCGCTGCCGGGTCCGTGACCGGGGTGTACGATTTGATTTTGAAATACCGCTTCTTCATCGTTGGCGCGGCAGCCGTCAGGGTAAAGCACTGCCTTGCCGCAGCCAATGCCGAAGTTCCCGTTAAAACAGTGATTTCCCACCCGCAGGCGCTTTCCCAGTGTGCGGAGTATATTGAAGAGCACGGCTTGCAGACCATGGAATTTTCCAACACAGCGGCTGCCGCCAAATATGTGGCGGAGGAACAGCCTGCCGGCGTTGCGGCACTTTGCTCCAAAGAAGCCGCGCTGCAATATGGGCTCTGCGTTCTGGAAGAAAACGTGCAGGACGAAAAAGACAATACCACCCGGTTTGTGGTGATTTCCAGAGAGCCTATTTTCCCGGAAGAAGCCAATAAGATAAGCCTTTGCTTCTCGCTGCCCCACAAAGCCGGCGCCCTGCACACGGTGCTGGCACGGTTCGCCATGTGCGGGCTGAATATGACAAAAATAGAATCCCGCCCCATTCCCGGCAAAGCGTTTGAATATGATTTTTATTTGGACTTCACCGGGAATATCCACGAGGAGGGGGCGCTTGATCTGCTGTGTTCCCTGCACGATGAACTGCCCCGCTTCTCTTTCCTGGGCAACTACAGCGAAAACGGAGGCGTCACTGCATGAGCATTCAGATGGTTCCTGTCAAAACGGAAGAGCAGATCGCCGACCTCTGCCGGATCGCAGAGCGCGTCTGGCATTTGACCTATGATCCTCTTGTCCCGGAGGGGCAGGTGGAATATATGCTGGACAAATTCCAGTCTCCCCATGCGGTAAAATCCCAAATGGCGGCCCAGAATTACCGTTACTACATGATGGTGATTGACGGGCAAAACGCGGGCTTTGTGGGATTTTCTCCCCGGTACGAGGGGAGAGAGGAAATGTTCCTCAGCAAGGTGTACCTGCTGCCGGAGTTCCGGGGGCGTGGCGCCGTGAAGGAAGCCTTTGCCCTGGTGGAAACGGAAACCAAAAAGGAAGGGCTTTCCAGGATCCGTTTGACGGTAAACAAGGGGAACGGCCATGCCGTGGCGGTATACGGGCATTACGGTTTTCATACGGTGGAAAAGGTGGAAACCGATATCGGCAGCGGCTACATCATGGACGATTTTATCATGGTCAAGGAGTTGTGAATTTTTCAGGCGCAGAGATTTTCTGCGCTTGCTTTTTTAGGAGGAATTGTGATGGGTGATTTTTTCAAAAAGCTGCGCTTCGGCTTTGAGCTTCACGGACTGTGCCTGTTCCTGCTCATCATGCTGCCGAATCTGATCTGGTTTGCCGTCCCGGCGCCAAAGGACGTTTTGCGGGCAGGTTCCGCTGTGCCCGGCTGGGACATGGCGGGGTCTGTTTTTCAGGTGCTGCTTTTTACATTTCTGTGCCTGCTGCAAAATCAAAGTGCCGGAAAGCTGAAAGAACGAAAAAGGTCGCTGTTCGGTTCGACCATCTGCTGCCTGTGCTACTATTTTTTGTGGGCGCTGTACTATCTGGGAATTGTTTCTCCCGCCGTGCTGCTGGGGCTGTGTCTTGCGCCCTGCGGCGCGTTCCTGTTTTTTGCATGGAACAGAAAAAACGGACCCGCCTTTTTCGCGGCGGCGCTTTTCACCCTCTGTCATTTTGTTACTACTCTCTGCAATTTTATTTTGTGAGGGAAGAAGCATTTTACCTTAAATTTATTGACTTTTTCTGGAAACATAGTAAAATATAACTAAATATATTATCCGATTGGAGTGTGCACTGCATGGACATCAAAAAACTTGTTTCCGAAATGACTCTGGAAGAAAAGGCTTCGTTTTGCTCCGGCTCTGACTTTTGGCATACCCGTGGTCTGGAGCGGCTGGGCATTCCCGCCGTTATGGTGACGGACGGTCCCTGCGGGCTGAGAAAGCAGGCGGGGGAGACGGATCATCTGGGGCTGAACGCCAGCGTCAAAGCAATCAGCTATCCTACCGGCTCCTGTATCGCGTCTTCTTTTGACAGGGCTTTGATTCGGGAATCCGGCGAATATCTGGGAGAGGAATGCCAGGCGGAGGACGTGGCGGTCCTGTTGGGACCCGCTGTGAACATCAAGCGCTCCCCGCTGTGCGGGCGTAACTTTGAATATTTCTCAGAAGACCCTTACGTGGCGGGGGAAATGGCGTCTGCGTATATCGACGGCGTACAGAGCAAGAACGTCGGCACCAGCATTAAGCATTTTGCCGCAAACTCTCAGGAGCACCGCCGCCTGACCAGCGACAGCGTGGTGGACGAGCGGACGCTGCGGGAGCTCTATTTCCCGGCGTTTGAAAAAGCCTGTAAGAAGTCCCAGCCATGGACCTTTATGTGCTCCTACAATAAAGTGAACGGCACCTATGCTTCCGAGAACCATCGCCTGCTCACGGAGCTTCTCCGGGACGAGTGGGGCTTTGAGGGCGCCGTTGTGAGCGACTGGGGCGCTGTCAACGAACGCCCTGACGGCGTGGCAGCAGGCTTAGATTTGGAAATGCCCGGTCCCGGCACCTTTAACACCCGGAAGATCATCGACGCTGTGAAAAACGGCACGCTGGACGAAAAAGATGTGGATACTGCCGTGGAGCGTGTGCTGAAGTTCGTTTACAACTATTTGGAGCACAGGGACCCCAACGCGAAGTTCCATTATGAGCGGGACCATGAGAAAGCCCGCCAGATGGCTGCTGAATCCATGGTCCTGCTGAAAAACGAGGGGGATATCCTGCCCCTGCCCAAGGAAAAGAAGGTTGCGTTTATCGGCAAGTTCGCGGAAAAGCCCCGTTTCCAGGGCGGCGGCAGCTCTCATGTGAATTGCTATAAGATCGTGGGCGCTGTAGAGGCGGCTCAGGGTTTGAACGTGACGTATGCCGAGGGCTATCCCACCGATACCCAAGCCCCCAACGACGATATGATCGCCGAAGCGGTGGAAACTGCTAAAGCGGCGGACTGCGCCGTGCTGTTCGTGGGCATTACCGACGCCATGGAATCCGAGGGCTTTGACCGCAGGGATATGAAAATGCCCGCCTGTCAGGAAAAGCTGGTGGAGGAAGTGGTCAAGGTACAGAAGAACACCGTCGTGGTGGTCCATTGCGGCGCTCCCATTGAAATGCCGTGGATCGACGACGTGAAAGCCGTGCTGTATGCCTATTTGGGCGGCGAAGCCGTGGGCAGTGCCACCGTGGATATCCTCTTTGGCGATGTGAACCCCAGCGGCAAGTTGGCAGAGACCTTCCCGATCCGCTTGGAAGACAATCCTTCCTACCTCTACTATTTCGGCGAGGGCGACCGCACCGAGTACCGGGAAGGCGTGTTTGTGGGCTATCGCTACTATGACAAAAAGAACCTGCCTGTTCTGTTCCCCTTTGGGCACGGGCTCAGCTATACGAAATTTGCCTACAGCGATCTGACCTTGGACAAAACCTCCATGAAGGACACCGACACTTTGCAGGTTTCCGTCAAGGTCAAAAATGTGGGCAGCCGAGCGGGCAAGGAGATCGTACAGCTTTATGTGCAGGACAACGAAAGCAGCGTGATCCGCCCTGTCAGGGAGCTGAAGGGCTTTGAGAAGGTAGAGCTTGCTCCCGGCGAGGAAAAGACCGTCAGTTTTACGCTGGGCAAGCGTGATTTTGCCTTCTATGATACCGAGCTTGCCGATTGGCGGGTAGAAACCGGGGAATTTACCATCTCTGTCGGGAAATCCAGCCGTGACCTGCAGCTTTCCGCCACCGTTCAGGTGGAATCCACCACCGTGCTGAAAAAGGTGTTTACTTTGAACAGCACCATCGGCGATATCATGGCGGACCCCAAGGGCGCCCAGATTTTGGGTCAGGTCATGCAGTCCATGATGCCTGCCGCTCCCGAGGGAGAAAGCGCTGCCGGAGATATGTTTGACGACGAGGGCATGAAAGCGATGATGAATTCCATGCCGATCCGCGGCGCCGTGATGATGGCTGGCGACAGTGTGACGCCTGAAATGCTCCAGCACCTGTTAGACGCTTTGAATGCGTAATTGCCGAAAATTTTCTTCATAATTCCTTTCTAAAAGCCCCGTTGCTTCTCAAAAAAGAGGCAATGGGGCTTTCTTTGCGAAAAAACGACAGACTTACTGTGACAAACTTCCGAAGCAGGGTGACATAAAATAGAGCTGTTTCAGAAAGGAGAAGTGAGAAACGGCTTTGCGGCAGGGCAGAAAATTTTATGGAATGAAAAATTTGCCCCAGGAATTGGAATATTTTCCAAAATTCTGCCAAGGCTAAAAGCGAAGCCAAATTTTTACAAAGGAGAGAGCACATGAAGAAACGAATTTTTTCGCTGCTGCTGGCAGCAGCCATCGTGATAACCGCTTTTCTGGCAGGGGGTCTCCCGGTGTCCGCGGCAGGGCTGGGCGACCATATCACCGTGACGGGCTTTGACCCGGATACGGACTATATGCTGGCAATGCAGCGGGCGCTGAACGATGGAAGCACCTACGCGCTGCAGATCGGCGCGATCTATGAACAGCAGCGGAACCTGAAAATCGATTCCCTGAAGATGCCGCAGAAAAAGACGTACTATTTCAGCAACTATACCACGGCGGAACAGATCAAGTCTGCCATGCAGGCAGATAAAAAGCCCAAGTATACCCAGGAAGACCTTGACCTGCTTGCCCGGGTCATCTACGCCGAGGTGGGCTGCACCTGGATTCCCGATTGGGTGCAGCGAATGACAGGCAGCGTGGTGCTGAACCGGGTGGAAAGTGCGTACTACCCCAATACCATTCGGGACGTCATTTACCAGCCGGGGCAGTATTCTCCCACCTGGGACGGCTCCATCAATAAGAAGCCGGACGCGCGGACCATCGCAAATGCCAAATACCTGCTGGAAAACGGCAGCATCTGCCCTAAAAACGTCATCGGGCAAAACTCCATCATAACCGGCAGCGGCGTGTACAAAAGCTACCACGATTCCGTGCTGGGCACTACCGTGTACTTCTGTTATATGTAATATAAGATGTTCCTCCCAAATAGCAGAATCTCCGCTGAGAAGCAACAGCTTCCAAGCGGAGATTTTGTCTTATTCCTTATTCCCAATCGCAGCTGGAAACGATAAGCCCGGCAAGCTGTTCCAGCACCTCTGCGTCTTCCGCTGCAAAGCGGGCAGGGCAGGGGCTGTCGATATCCAGAACGCCCAGTACATTGTTATCGCCGCTTAGCAGGGGAACAACGATTTCCGAACGGCTGGCGCCGTCGCAGGCAATGTGCCCGGGAAATTCATGAACGTTCGGCACCACCAGGGTTTCTTTCCTTTCCGCCGCTGTACCGCAGACCCCCTTGCCCAGCGGAATATGGATACAGGCGGGTTTTCCCTGAAAGGGACCCAGCAGCAGTTCCCCGCGCTTCATCAAATAGAACCCTGCCCAGTTTAGCCTGTCCATGCTGCTCCAGAGCAGGGCAGAGAGGTTCGCGAGATTCGGGATCAGCTCCCGCTCTCCTTCCAACAAAGCCTCTGCCTGCCGAAGTAATAGATCGCCCTCCATGAAAAACCTCCTTTTCAGGCACACGTTGCGTTTTTATCTTTGTTGTGGTTTGTTGTGAAAATCAGGTCAACAGCTGCACAAAAACAAAATCGGTCACGGGTTTCCCAATTGCTTCAGCCGCCGCAGGGTTTCCGCAACAGGAAGCCCCACGATATTGGAATAGTCGCCGCAGATGGACTGCACCAGCGTAACGCCTTTCCCTTCAATGCCGTAAGAGCCTGCCCGCCCGCGGGATTCTCCCATGGCGACATACTCCGCGATCTCTTCCTCGGTCAGGGGATAAAAGGTGACCTGCGTAACGCTGTGGAACACCTCCTGCTTTGTGCCGCTGAGCAGGCAGACCCCGGTGAAAATTTCATGCGTTCTGCCGGAAAGACGGCGCAGGGTGACTTTCGCGTCCTCATCGTCCGTGGGTTTTCCCAGGATCATGCCGTCAATGCTGACGACTGAATCTGCGGAGATCACGGTGCAGTCCGGGCAGAGCTGGAATACCGCCCTGCCCTTGCGCTCCGCCAGGCATTCCACCGTCTGGGCGGGGGTGTACCCGGCAGGGACATTCTCGTCTACGCCGGATACGCGCACGGTAAATTCCACCCCGGCGCGTTCCAGCAACATTTTCCGGCTGGGAGAAGCCGACGCCAGAACCAGTTTCTTATTCATCGCCAAAGCCATCGGGGTTCATCCTCTGCCAGCGCCAGGAATCGGCGCACATATCGTCCAGCGTTTTTTCAGCCTTCCAGCCCAGCTCCTCATATGCCTTGGTGCAGTCCGCGTAGCAGGCGGGAATATCTCCGGGGCGCCTGCCGTCAATCACATAGGGGATATCTCTGCCCACAGCTTTGGAAAAGGCGTGGATCATTTCCAGCACGGAATACCCGGCGCCCGTGCCGAGATTGTAGACTTTCAAGCCGCAGTTTCCCTGCTCAAAGAGCTTCAGCGCCGCCGCGTGCCCCTTTGCCAGGTCCACCACATGGATATAATCTCTTACCCCCGTGCCGTCAGGCGTGGGATAATCGTTGCCGAACACATGGACCTTTTCCCGTTTTCCTACAGCGGTCTGGGTGATGTAGGGGACAAGGTTGTTGGGAATGCCGTTGGGGTCTTCGCCGATCTTCCCGCTTTCGTGAGCGCCTACCGGGTTAAAATACCGCAGCAGGATCGGGTTGAATTCCGGGTCCGCGTGGGCGCAGTCGGTCAGAATGCGTTCGATCATGACCTTTGTGGTGCCGTAAGGGTTGGTGGTGGAACCCGTGGGGAAATCCTCCCGAATGGGCACGGAAGCCGGGTCGCCGTATACAGTGGCGGAGGAGCTGAACACAAAATTGTGTACCTTGTGCTCTTTCATTACCTGTAACAGCGTCAGGGTAGATTCCAGATTGTTCTGGTAGTACCGCAAGGGAATGGAGACGGATTCTCCCACTGCTTTCAGCCCGGCAAAATGGATCACCGCGTCAATATGCTCCTTGGAAAAAATCTCCTCCATCTTTTCCATGTCGCACACATCGCATTCATAGAAGGTAACTTTTTTCCCGCTGAGCTCTTCGATACGGTCAACAGCTACCCGCTTGCTGTTGCACAGATTGTCCACGATCACCACATCGTAGCCCTGTTCCAGCAGGACGATACTGGTATGGCTGCCGATGTACCCCGCGCCGCCGGTCACTAAAATTTTCATATGGACCTTCCTTCCTCTCAAATGAATCATGTTTTGGGCGATTGCCCGTGTTACACCCCCATTATAGGAAATCCCTCAGGAAAATACAAGAGAATCCATAAAATAAGGCAAAATACTGCTAAAGAAGCGCAAGATAAGAAAAGTTTTGCCAGTTCTATGGCTTGCATTCCTACTCTTATCTATAGTAAAATAAGCGCCTACGGCGCATCTTTTATTGAAAGGGCGTGATCCAATGGAACAGCGGCTAAAAGAAAAAATTGAGTGCATGGCGAAGGAAATTTCCACCGCCCTGTGTTCTCCTGCAACTTTTTACCTGTATGGGTCGCTGATTTTGAACGATTTTCAGCCCGGCTGGAGCGATATTGATTTTCTGTGCCTGACAGAAGCTCCTCTTTCACAGGCGGAAGCGGAAAAGCTTTGCGATTTTCGCCAGCAAATGCGGGAAAAATATCACGATCCCGACTATCGGCTGTTTGAGGGCGCGATTTTGTGGAACGACGCTTTCTGGAAAGGGGAACCCACCACGGCTGTGTATTGGGGCACCAGCGGGCAGCGTATCCGCTCCGAATATTCTCTGGACTGCTTTTCGCTGTATGAGCTATTGACCTCCGGCGTCGTGGTGCTTGGAGAGGATAAGCGCGGGGAAGGAGAGCTTCCCGGTTTTGAAGCGCTTCGCGCGGGCGTGGCAGCTCACTATGAAAGCATTCGGCAGCACGGCGCGGAAACGGGGGAGAGCCTGTACTCCTGCGGCTGGCTTTTGGATATTGCCCGGTGCCTGTACACGTTGGATACCGGGAAAGTGATCTCGAAAACGGAGGCAGGCATCTGGGCGAGGGAAAAGAAGCTCTGCCCGAATCTGGAAACGCTGGACCGTGCGCTGATTTTGCGGAAAAATCCCGCGTTGTTTCAGGAAAATGAGGACTGGCGGCACTGGTGCGGCGCCATTCAGGAGGATATTGAGCGCTTTGCCGACGTTCTGGAACGGAAGCTACAACTCACGGAATGAGGGAAGCATAAAATTGGAGTTTTTCGGTAATTTCCCGTCAGCGGGTTAAACGGCAGCCTTTTCGTACATACTACTTTCACCATTTTGGCGGAGGTACCGTATGAGTAAAGAAGGCTTGATTTTTTTGACAGGGAGCTGTGCATATCCCACTTTGGAAATGATCTGGCGGGGCAGGACCCACTATTCCATGGCGCTTGCCGGGGGTGTGTGTCTCTATCTCATCAATAAGGTGTGCTGTGAAAAAATGCAGGGAAAGCATATCTCGTCCCGCTGTGTGGCAGGTTCGGCGATCATCACGGGGGTAGAGCTTGCCACCGGGCTGGTGTTTAACGATTTAATGGGCTGCAACGTGTGGGATTATTCCAATATGCCCATGAATATCATGGGGCAGGTCTGCCTGCCATATTCACTGCTGTGGTGCGGGCTTTCCCTGCCTGCCATGGCGCTGTGCGAGATATGCAAAAAAACGCAGTTCTGAAATAAAATTTGTGTTCATGTCAAAAAAAGGATTGACATTTATAGGGGCAGTGTGCTAACATAATATGCGCACTGGGATACGGAGAGGTGTCCGAGTGGTTTAAGGAGCTAGTCTTGAAAACTAGTGATCCCGCAAGGGACCAAGAGTTCGAATCTCTTCCTCTCCGCCAATTGTTTATTAAGCTACATATGAAGCGATAGATTTTCACCATGGAGAAGTACCCAAGTGGTGAAGGGGCTCCCCTGCTAAGGGAGTAGGTCGGGAAACTGGCGCGAGGGTTCAAATCCCTCCTTCTCCGCCAAAGAGCACAGGGACAGCCAAAAGGCTGTCCCTGTGCTCTTTCGATGTATAGAGGGATTTGAACCCGAGAGGGGTGAGCGCGTCCCGGTGGGACGCTGGTGCGAACTGACCGAGCCGACAGGCGAGAAGAGCGCGTCCCGGTGGGACGCTGGTGCGAACTGACCGAGCCGACAGGCGAGAAGAGCGCGTCCCGGTGGGACGCTGGTGCGAACTGACCGAGCCGACAGGCGAGAAGAGCGCGTCCCG
>CALFFN010000022.1 GCA_937958185.1 uncultured Neglectibacter sp.
TTTTTCCACTTTTTCTCCCTTTCACTAAAGTTTATCCATTCCACCTGCATAGCAGGTGGTTTCTTTATTGGTATAAAGACGGGACGTGCTTTTTCAAAACACGTCCTGTTTTTGGATCATATCTGAAATTTTCTTTCCTACCGGGCAGGGGCTTCCGTTTCCTGCCGGGGTTCCGGCTCAGGAGGGGCTTCCAGCCAATAAAGGGAGCCGTCCGGCTTTCTGTTCAGGAAATAATTGTTGTACAGCTCCCGGCGCAGGGTAGCAGGGTCATGGAAGGTGTGCCACTCATTGAGCAGGGCGTTGACCTCTTTTTCCGTATATCCGCGCCCCTGCTCAAATTTGCCTGCAAGATAGGCGACGGCTTTCAGCTTTTTCCCGCGCTTTGCCGGCAGGGCGGTCAGCCTGCCCTCATCGTCCAAAAAAGGTTGCAATTCTTTCATCATAATTCCCCATTCTATGATTTCAAAGTATTTCAAGGGCTTACGCCTGGCGGCGGTAATCCCTGGGGGAGCACCCGAAGCGCTCCCGGAAGACCCGGTAGAAATAGCTGGTATTTTCATAGCCCACGGCGGAAATGACGTCCTGCACCGGCAAACGGGTCTCCAGCAGGAGGGACGCCGCTTTCGTCAGCCGCTTTTCCAGCAGCAGTTCCTTAAAGGTGCGCCCGGTAGCTTCATGGACGGCGGAGCTCAAATAGGGCAGGGACACGTGAAGCTCCTTTGCAAGCCATGTCAGGTCCACCGTGCGGTAGTTTTCCTCGATCTCCCGCAGGACGGTGAGCACCTGGCTGCCGCCGGACGTTTCCAGCTCCTGGGTGTAATTCAAAAGCTGTAACAGCAGCAGACCCATGGTGATCTGATTGATCTTCCGGGCGTTGGGCTGGGGATAGACGATGCTCCACGCCAGATTTTCCACCAGGTTCTGGACAATGGGCACGTCTGCCACGCGGAAATGGAGGCAGCCCATATCGCCGCCGCTTTGCCGCAGCCCGCCCACCAGAAATTTCCCCACCACGTTGCCCGTGCCGATCAGCTCCAGGGCATAATCGAAAAACTGGGGCAGCACGATAAAATTGACGCCGATATCGTTTTCCTCTGCCCGGCGCACGGCATGGGACACGTGCTGATTGAGGAACAGCAGCTCTCCCGCCCGGAGGGTCAGCGGCGGCTCGCCGTCAATGGTGTGGACCGTCTGCCCGCTGCACATATACATGATCTCGATATAATTGTGGGCGTGCCGGGGAAATTCCGCAAAGCGGGTATGGGGGCGCACGGTAATGAGCTTTCCCTTTGCCAGCAGCTTTTCACTGTCCACTGTGAAATCCCGGCTCGAGGTGTAAAGCGTCCGCTCCACCCTGCCCCCCGCCAGAAGCTTTTCCTCCTCCGGGGTGATTTTCCGCAGCTCGCGCATCAGCTCTTCCCGCACGGTGCAGCCTCCTTTATGACAGGAGCGCCGCTGCCTCCTGCCGGGTCAAATATTCGTGCTTTACCATCATGTTTACCACCTGGCGCTGCCGCTGCCGGGCAAGGTCGGGGTTCTCTGTCAGATCGTACACCGAGGGGGCGTTGGGAATGCCTGCCAGCAGGGTGCATTCATCGTCGGTCATGGCGGCGGGCTCCTTGCCGAAATAGGACCGGCTCGCTTCCCCCACGCTGTAGCAGCCGTTGCCGAAATAAATGCTGTTGACGTACAGCTCGAAAATTTCGTCCTTGCTGTACTGTTCCTCCAGCTTCCACGCCAGGAAGACCTCGGCTACCTTCCGGGTCAGCTTCTTTTCCTGGGTAAAATACAGGTTCTTCGCCAATTGCTGGGTGATGGTGCTGCCGCCCTCGTCCAGGGACATGGTGCAGATATCGTTCCACAGGGCTCTGCCGATGGCGATAAGGTCGATCCCGTTGTGGGTATAGAACCGATGGTCCTCCGTTGCCAGCACGGCGTTCCGATAGGTCTCAGGCAGGTCGTCAAATTCGGTATAGCTGCTCTGGGAGCGAATCTCAGCCACCCGCACGCCCAGCGGCGTCTCCTGCAAGGCGGCTTCGCACATCTGATAGCCCTGAAACGTGATGATCCCTGCGCCGCACAGCCCCAGGACAAATAAAACGATCAGCAGGCTGCGCAGAATTTTCCAAGCTTTTTTCACGGGGCTTCTCTCCTCTCTCGTTACTGTCTTCAGTTTAGGAGGAAGTCCTTGCAAAAAGCGGGCGGTATTTCTTACAAAATTCCAAAGCTGCCTTACAAAAACGAAAGGTCAGCCGGAATGGGCTGTTTTTCCCGCCGCCATTGCTTCATGCTCCCTTTGCAGCTCGTCGCGGAGCTGAAAGGAGTCCCACCCGGCATTGGTGGCGGTAAGGACCGCTTTCAGCGCCACCGGGGGAATCTTCTTCCGGCGGAAGCCCTGCAGGAAATGGTCGGTCTGCGCCGGGGTCAACCCCGCCATGACCAGCATTTCTTCGGGGAAGACCTTTTCCGCAGCCTGACCCTCCGCCGTTTTCCCGGAAAGCAGGTCGGAAAGCGTCAGGCTGTATTCCGCAGGGGAAACGCTTCTCGCCCGCAGCTTCATGGTCAGGCACAAAAGCTTGATCTGCCTGCCCTTGTCCGTATCCAAATTGTACAGCAGCACAGTGGGCACCGCCATTGCACACACCCCTTCTCGTGTTTGGGATTTGTTTTCAGGATAACATATTCCGGGAAGCATTGCAAGATTCCCGCCGGGGAGGCCGCTTGCAATGGGCAGGAAAAGGGGATATAATGAGATCATTACAAGGTATAGCCGAAAGGGAATCACGCGCGGAACAGGTTGGGAGGAAACAGCTTTGGCGAAAATACAGGAATCAGCGGAAAATTATCTGGAAACCATTTTGATCTTACAGCACCGAAACGGCTCTGTGCGGTCCATCGACATTGCCGCGGAGCTGGGGTTCAGCAAGCCCAGCGTCAGCGTCGCCATGAAGAACCTGCGGGAACAGGGCTGCATCACCGTGGACGGCGGCGGCTGTATTTCCCTGACGGAGAAGGGACAGCGCATTGCCGAGGGGGTTTACGAGCGGCACACGCTGTTCTCCCAGTGGCTGGTACAGCTGGGCGTTGATCCGCGCACCGCCGCCGAAGACGCCTGCCGTATCGAGCATGTCATCAGCGAAGAGAGCTTTCAGGCGATCAAGCGCCATGTCAACGGGAAGTGACCCCCGCTTTTTCCATGAGAAAGCCCGCCCTTTTATCAGGGCGGGCTTTTCCGCGTAAAAATTTGGACTGTCAGCCAATCAGCATTCTGCCCTCCGGCAGCACGGAATCCCCCCCGCCTCGGCGCCCCATCAAAATGGACAGACCGAAGGATACGGGACCTACCCTGCCCACGAACATGGTAAAGCAGAGAAGCAGCTTGGAAACAGGCTCCAGCCGCGGGGTCACATTGGCGGAAAGCCCCACCGTGGCAAAGGCGGAGGTGGCCTCGAACAGGCAGTCCATAAAGGAAACGGTAGCGTTGCAGTTGCTGATGACGCCTGCGTCCACAAACACCAGCAGCAGCCCGAGGATCGCCACGGTCAGCGCCTTGTGCACCATGCTGACGGAAAAGCGATGTTTCAAAATGACAGGCTCCTCCCTGCCCCGCATAGTGGAAAGCACCGTGACCATCAGCACCACAAAGGTGCTGATCTTAATGCCGCCCGCGGTGGAGCCGGGGCAGCCGCCGATAAACATCAGAATACAGGTGACCACCTTGGTAAAATCATGTTCCCCCGCCGTGCGCACCGAGGCAAAGCCGGCGGTCCTGGTGTTGGTGGACTGGAAAAACGCCGCGTTCAGCTTTTCAAAGAAATTCAGCCCCTGCATGGTGTTGTTCCATTCCAAAACCAGGAACAGCAGGGTGCCCAGCACCAGCAGCACCGCCGTGCCCCGCAGACAGATCTGAGAGAAAAACTGCAGCCGCACCGGCTCTTTTCCATGAAGGCGGGTGCGGATACGGCACTGGTAAATATCCTGTACCACCACAAAGCCCAGACCGCCGATGATGATAAGCGCCGATACGGTCAGGCTGACCAGCGGGTCGCCGGCAAAGGCGGTCATGCTGGAATTGCCGGGGACGTTGCCCAAGATATCGAACCCGGCGTTGCAGTAGGCGGACACCGCCACAAACACCGAAGCCCAAATGCCGTTCTGCCCCAAAATCGGCACGAAGCGTATCATCAAAAGCCCCGCCCCCAGCGCTTCACAGGCAAAGGTAAAGCCCAGCATCAGCTTCATCAGGGAAACGGCGTCCACCGCGCTGCCGCCTGTGGATTCGCTGGCAAGCATGATCTCCCGGATACCCAGTTTCCGGCGTACCAGCAGGGTAAAGCCGATGGCGAAGGTGGAAAAGCCCAGACCGCCCAGCTGGATCAGGAACAAAATGACAGCCTGCCCAAAGGGGGACCAGTACGAGGTGGTGTCCACCACGGAAAGCCCGGTCACGCAGGTGGCGGAGGTGGCGGTAAAAAAGGCGTCCACGGGGTTGGTTATTTTTCCCGCGGCGGAGGAAACGGGCAAAATCAAAAGCAGCGTGCCTAATAAAATCAGCACAAAAAAGCTGACCACGATAATGCGCACCGGGGCTGCGTTCTTCACACGTTCTCCAAGGCTTTTTCCCTTTTCCAGCGGTCGTTTCATCATTCGTTCTCCTTTTTTACATGGGTCATGCAAATATCTTATCCGCCGCCCCGGTCCGGCGCAGGAGCAGCAGCAGGGGGAGCCCCAGCACATAGCAGACCGTCAGTTCTCCCAGCCCTACGGAAAGCGCGCCCGCGCCGAAAGCGACCCAGGAGAAATTTGCCCAGGAAAATCCTGCATCGGACAGGCAGGCGACCTCCAGCCCGACAATGACGGTATTTGCCACCACCGGGGGCAGGGGCGCCAGCCACGGGACGCCCTTCCACTCTACCCGCGCTGCCGCCCGTGTGCCGATGGCAGCCAGCAGGGTCGCAGCGGTGCCGAAGACCCAGTCCACCACGCCAAGGGGACTTGCCAGGTTCGAGAGGAAGCAGCCCAGGCTCAAGCCGGGAACTGCCGCCGGGGTGAATACGGGCAGAACAGTCAGCGCTTCCGAAAAGCGGAACTGTATGGGTCCGTACGCCAGATTCACTGCCGCCGCCACATAGGTGAAGACAGCGTACAGCGCCGCGATCACGGCGCCCTGCGCCAGAAAGCGGACTTGTTTTGAAGTTTTCATGCTTATCGTTCCTTTCTGAACTAGTATTTTTTAAGGTCAGGATATCGCGACTGACCACAGCCTGCCCCATCGGGCGAAAACTGCAAAAGCTAGGATACTCCTTTTCCATGAAAAATGCAAGCCGCTTTCCGCTGTTTTCCGAATCTATCCCGGAAATTTTCGGAACGTGCCGGAGGGGGTTGACATTTTTTTGCAAGATGATATAATAAAACTTGCGATTCGCTTTAATGCTGTAAACCGTTAAATGCCCAAAATCGCAGAGAGACCGCTTCCCGCGGTCCATTCCAAATATTTCAGGAGGTCCTAGATCATGAAAAGAAAGCTTTCTTCCCGGCTGCTTGCCGGGGCACTGTGTGTTTTGCTGCTGCTGGCGCTTGCCGCCTGCAGCGGCGGCAATACCAACTCTTCCGTTGCGAAGAGCAGCACGGGGTCTTCCACTGTGTCCGCCGAGCCCGCGTCTGAGCCGTCAGCCGCCGGCACCGGCAATGAAGACGCCGAGTACCATGTGGGCATTTGCCAGCTGGTTCCCCATGAGGCGCTGGACGCCGCCACCAAAGGCTTCCGGGACGCGCTGACCGAGGAATTTGGCGACAAGGTCGTTTTTGACGAGCAGAACGCCGCCAACGATTCCGCCACCTGCGCCACTATCGCCAACGAGTTTGTGACTTCTAAGGTAGACTTGATCCTGGCAAACGCCACCCCTGCCCTGCAGGCTGCCGCCACTGCCACCAGCGACATTCCCGTGCTGGGCACCTCCGTCACCGAATACGGCGTGGCGCTGGGGATCAGCGGCTTTTCCGGCACGGTGGGCGGCAACGTTTCCGGCACCTCCGACCTTGCCCCGCTGGACCAGCAGGCGCAGATGATCAAGGAATGGTACCCCGACGCCAAGACGGTGGGGCTGCTGTACTGCTCCAACGAAAACAACAGCCAGTACCAGGTGGACACCGTGCAGGGATATCTGGAGGAGCTGGGCTATACCTGCACCCAGTACCCCTTCTCCGATTCCAACGACATGGCTGCCGTCACCCAGACTGCCGCCGACAACAGCGATGTGCTCTATGTTCCCACCGATAACACCTGCGCTTCCAGCACCGGCATTATCGACAACATCTGCCGCCCTGCCAAGATCCCGGTATTCTGCGGCGAGGAGGGCATTGCCAAGGGCTGCGGCGTTGCGACCCTTTCCATCAGCTATTACGATCTGGGCGTTGCCACCGGCAAGATGGCGGTCAAAATTCTGAAGGGCGAAGCCAATATCTCTGAAATGCCCGTCGAGTACGCCGCCAACTTCACCAAGAAGTACAACAAGGAAATCTGCGACGAGCTGGGCGTCACCCCGCCCGAGGGCTATGAAGCTATTGCGGCGGAATAAGCAGTTGATTTGAAAAAAGGCGACGGAAAAGGGACTTCCCTTTTCCGTTGTTTTATGATATACTGGACGCTGGATTCTGGATACTAGATGCTAGAAAGGGCGCAAGGGCGTTTCTGTCTGCTTTTTTGCCCCCCTGCTCCACTTTATCAGGGAATTTTTGGTTTTCATACTTTTTGTTTGGAGGTTCCTTTCCTTATGGCTGATTTTATCAACGCCCTGCCGGGTGCGGTCTCCCAGGGGCTGATCTGGGGCATCATGGCGATGGGGGTGTACATCACCTACAAGCTGCTGGACATCGCGGATTTGACGGTGGACGGCTCGTTCTGTACCGGCGGCGCTGTTTTCGTGGTACTGTTTTCCTCAGGCGTGAACCTCTGGCTGGCGCTGCTCGCCGCCTTTGCCGCCGGACTGCTTGCCGGGCTGGTCACCGGGCTGCTCCATACGTTCTGCGGCATTCCCGGCATTTTGTCCGGCATTCTGACCCAGCTGGGGTTGTGGTCGGTGAACCTCGCCATCATGTCCATGAAGGCAAATGTGGCGATCAATGTGATCGACCAGACCAACCTGAACCGGCTGCTGGTCTCGCTGCGGTTCGTGCAGGACGTTGCCCAGGGAAACCGTCCTTTCTACCAGCACCCCATTTTCGTGGTGGGTATCTTTACACTGGTGATCATCGCGCTGCTGTACTGGTTCTTCGGCACGGAGCTGGGCGCTTCCCTGCGGGCGACAGGCGCAAACGCCAACATGGCGCGGGCGCAGGGGATCAATACCGATGTGGCAAAGGTCATCGGGCTGATGCTTTCCAACGGTCTGGTGGCGCTGTCCGGCGCGCTGCTGTCCCAGTTCCAGAGCTTTGCGGATTCCAGCATGGGCAAGGGCGCCATCGTCATCGGGCTGGCGGCTGTCATCATCGGCGAGGTGCTGTTCTCTAAAATTTTCCGCAACTTTGCCCTGTCGCTTCTCAGCGTGTCCATCGGCGCGGTCATCTATTATGTGGTGATCCAGGCGGTGGTCAGCCTCAGCGGCATCAACACCAATTATCTGAAGCTCATCTCCGCCCTGCTGGTGGCGCTGTTCCTCTCCGTTCCTTACTGGAAAGGAAAATATTTCTCCAAGTCCGCGAAGAAAGGAGCGAAGCAGAATGCTTGAAGTCTCCCATGTCACAAAAGTTTTTAATCCCGGCACGGTCAACGAAAAGATCGCCCTGAACGACGTTTCCCTGACCCTGAAGGAGGGGGATTTCGTCACGGTGATTGGCGGCAACGGGGCGGGAAAATCCACCCTGCTGAACGCTGTCGCCGGGGTGTTCCCCATCGACAGCGGCAGCATTACCATCGGCAATGTGGACGTGACCAGGCTTTCCGAACACAAGCGCGCAAGCTATATCGGCAGGGTGTTCCAGGACCCCATGCTGGGCACCGCCGCCACCATGCAGATCGAGGAAAACCTGGCGCTGGCTTCCCGCCGGGGCAAGCTGCGCACCCTGCGCCGCGGCATTACCCGGCAGGAGCGGGAGCGCTACCGCGAGCTGCTGAAAACCCTGGACCTCGGTCTGGAGGACCGCATGACCTCCAAGGTGGGGCTGCTTTCCGGCGGGCAGCGGCAGGCGCTGACACTGCTGATGGCAAGCCTTGTCAAGCCCCGGCTGCTGCTGCTTGACGAGCACACCGCCGCCCTTGACCCCAAAACCGCCGCCAAGGTACTGGAAACCACGGAGCAGATCGTCCGGCAGGACAACCTGACCACCCTGATGATCACCCACAATATGCGGGACGCCATTGCCCACGGCAACCGGCTTATCATGATGTACGACGGCAAAATTGCCCTGGACATTTCCGGCGCGGACAAGAAGAAGCTGACGGTAGAAGACCTGCTGGACAAGTTCGGGCAGGCGACAGGCTCCGACGAAGCGGACGACAAGCTGCTGCTAGGATAAATTTACAAAAATAACCTTCCTGGTTTTTGGGGAACGCGGCTGCCAAACCTTTCCCATGATACCCGAAGGTTATTTTTAGTTTCGCCTTTTCCCGTTTGAAGGTGCAAAAAGCTCCGATAGAAAATTCTATCGGAGCTTTTTTTGCGGTTCTGCTATTTTTCAGGCTTTTTCGTCCGGCAGAAGCGGCGTGGGCGTTCCCGTACACGTCAACAGCAGCTTGTGCATGGCGCGGGTACAGGCGACATACAGAATATTCCTGTCAAAGTCGGTGTGGTACGTTTCCTCGTTTGCCCAGGGGATCAGCACTTCGTCAAATTCCAGTCCCTTGGACATCTGAACCGACATGACGGAAGCGCCATTGTGGAAGGATTTGCTGTCCGGCAGGATCAGGTTCACCTCCGCCCCGCGCTCCTTCAGCTTCTCGTAAAGAGCCTGCGCCTCCGGGTTCGTCCGGGTGAGGATACCCAGTGCGTTATAATCGCTTTGGTGGAACTCGCCGATCGTTTGCAGCAGCTGCTCCAATTCCTGCTCCTCCGTGGAGAAGGTCAACAGCTTCGGCGGGTCCCCGTGGCGCTCCACAGCCTGGAAATCCTGGGCTTTGGCGATCTTTTTCGCGTAATGGATGATCTCATAGGTGGAGCGGTAGCTCTTTTCCAGCCGCATCAGGGACGAGCCCTCATACAGTGCGTGCAGGTCCTCCAACGTGTACTGGCAGTTGGGGTTGATGGACTGCCCAAAGTCTCCCAGAATGGTTTTGGGGCACTGGAACAGGCGGTTGAGCACAGCGTACTGAATAGGGGTGTAATCCTGCATTTCGTCGATGACAAGGTGCTTGATGAGCCGGCTCTCCTGCACGCCTGTGAAATAGGACTGGAGATACAGGTATGGGTACACATCGTTCCATTCCAGAATCCCTTTCTTCACCGGCTTGTACATTCTGGTTTCCCCCAGCCACGCGTAAAAGCCCTTATAGGCGGCAAGGGTGGTTTTGTAGACCAGCATTTTCCGCAGCACCTGGAAGATCACGTTCCGATGGGGCGGGCGCTCCTCCCGGAGAAATTCGTTTTCCAGCCGGCTGTGGATATCGTCCGCCACCTGTTCCAGCCGCTTGAGCAGCGGGAAACGCCTGTAGATCTGCACCCGCTCCCGGATCCAGTCCGCCGGAACGGAAAATTCCCCAAAGACGAAATCCTGGGGCTGAAAGGCAAGGGTGGGCAGTTTTTCGATAAACTCGTCCATCTGGCGGACAAAATCCGCGGTGCCCTTGAAGCGCACCCGCTTTGTCCACGCGGGGTCATCGGTTTCCAGCGGGTTTTTCTCCCCCACGAAATCCACGCCGTCTTCGATCTGGATCAGCGCCAGATCTTCCAAGCTTGCTTCAAAGATGGGTTCCTCCCCCAGCTCCGGCAGCACCCCGGCGATGTAATCACCGAACACCTTGTTGGGGGAAATAATGGTGACGTTCTGCGCCTTGATGGTATCCCGGAACCGATAGAGCAGGAACGCCACCCGGTGCAGGGCGATGCTGGTCTTGCCAGAGCCTGCCACGCCCTGAATGATCATCACGTCCGCTTTCTCGTCCCGAATGATCCTGTTCTGCTCCTTTTGAATGGTGGAGATGATGGATTTCATCTTTTCATCGGAGGTGTGGGCAAGCTCCTGCTGCAAAATGTCGTCCTGAATATTCTGAGAGCTGTCGAAGGCGAACTCCATTTCCCCGTTTTTGATCTTGAACTGCCGCTTCAGCACGATCTCGCCCTCCACCTTTTCCTCCGGGGACATCAGGGTAGCGGGAGTGGTGTAAAACGCGGGACCCGTTTCAAAATCGTAAAACATACTGGCAACGGGGGAACGCCAGTCGATGATGAGAAGCTGCTTCTCCTGGCGAAAAGCGTACAAGCCGATATAATAGGGGAGCGTTTCCTCCTGCGCGTGAAAGTCTATCCGGGCAAAGTAGGGAGAATCCTGCACCTTTTTCAAACGGTTCAGGTACTGCACCGCCGAAGCGCCGGAATTGTTCACCTCCTGCATGATGCGCTCGGTCTGGAACATTTCCTTGGCGTCTCCCTCGCCGTGGTGATCCACCATGTACTGCTGCAGCTCCCGCTGCTCTTCCTCCATGCGGTCCACCCTGTCCTGGGCGTCCTGCAGCTCGCGCAGGACACGCTCCTCGATCTCCCGCAGGCGGGCAGCCTCCTCCGGGAACTGTTCGGCGGCGGTTCCCCCGTTTTGGAGCGGCTCCTGCTGTTCTTGCGCTTTGTTCATGACCATTCCTCCTTTTTGTTCCGGTTGACCGGTCTGAAAGATTCCTGAGACGTAACGAGTATAGCAAAAAATTTTTGAAAAGACTAGACTTTTTCTTTGCGGTATGGTATGTTATATATTACATGTGGTCAAAAATCGATTTTGACCGTTTTTGCCGAACAAAAAAACTTGCCATTCGCCGGGTTGCGCCGGAAACGGTAAGTTTTTCTTTTTGTCCTTCTTTCCTTTTTTGTGGGAAAGGAAGCTTATCATATCACAGGGAGCCTTCCCCTGTCAACCGATTTTTCGGCAGCCAGGCTCCGCCGTTCTGAAAACCGCCGAGGCTTGGGAAATGCCCCCATTTTATTGCCACGCAAGAACCATCGCCGCAAAAAGAAAACAATAGAGCGCGATAATGAGAAGCGTTCCGGCAACGGCGCCCAGCAGCAGCCTTCGCCAAAGCTTTCCCGCGCCCAGCCGCCGGGACACCGGAAGCCCGATCAGCCCGCACAGCGCCAGACCGCCTGTCCCAAGAGGGAAGATCGGTTCCAGCAAAAGCTTTCCCATGGCGAAAACAGCAAACAGCAGCACCGTGAGAAAATTGCCGTACAGCAGGATCGCCAGCGCCGCCGCCAGCCTGTCCCCAGCTGTCAGTTTAGTTTTCTTTTCCTTGTCTCCCATATGCTCTCCTTTCCATCTGCGGTGGACGATCGTGAAGCTGCCTGTATCAAAGCCGAAAGCGACCCTCCCGGCTGCAGCTATCTTACGCCCTTTCTAACATCTAACGTCTAACAACTACTATCTATGCGCCGAAGAAGCTCCAACACCCGGTCGGCTTCCCGCTCGACGTTTTCCGGGGCGGGTCCGCCGATGACGTTCCTGCCGTTCACGCAGCTTTCCAGAGCGACCGCCTGATACACGCCCTCGTCAAAGCCGGGATAAAGGGTCTGGTAGTCCGGCAGGGGCAGGGTCTCTAAAGTCAGACCCTTTTCGATGCACAGGGCGACCAGCTCCCCGGTGATCTTATACGCGTCCCGGAAGGGAACGCCTTTTTCCGAAACGAGGTAATCGGCGCAGTCGGTGGCGTTGATGAATCCCCCGGCAGCCGCGCCCCGCATTTTTTCTTTCTTCACGGTCATGGTGTCCAGCATGGGGATCAAAGGCGTCAGGCACAGCTTCAGGGTATCCACCGCGTCGAAAATGGCGTCCTTATCCTCCTGCATATCTTTGTTATAGGCAAGGGGCAAGCCCTTCAGCATGGTGAGCAGCGTCACCACATCGCCGATCACCCTGCCGCTTTTGCCCCGGATCAGCTCGGCAATGTCCGGGTTCTTCTTCTGGGGCATGATGCTGGACCCGGTGGAGAAGGCGTCGTCCAGCTCGATAAACTGGAATTCCCAGGAGCACCACAGCACCAGCTCCTCGCAGAGCCGGGACAGATGCACCATGGCAAGGGAGCAGGCAAAGGCAAGCTCCGCGCAGAAGTCCCGGTCGGCTACCGCGTCAAGGCTGTTGTGGCTCACATCCGCAAAGCCCAGCTTTTGGGCGGTGTACTGCCTGTCCAGCGGATAAGTTGTCCCTGCCAGAGCGCCGCTGCCCAGAGGGGAAATATCCATGCGGGACAGCGCGCCGTCAAAGCGGTCAAAATCGCGGAGAAGCATTTCGCAGTATGCCAGCAGATGGTGCCCGAAGGTGACGGGCTGCGCCCGCTGCAGGTGGGTGTACCCGGGCATGACGGTGCGGCTGTGCTGCCGCGCTTTTTTCGCCAGGGTGAGGACCAGCTCCTCCAAAAGGGAGACAAGCTCTTTCCCCTCCTTTTTCAGGGTCAGGCGCAGGTCCAGCGCCACCTGGTCGTTCCGGCTGCGGGCTGTGTGCAGGCGTTTGCCGGTATCGCCCAGGCGGGCGGTAAGCTCCTGCTCCACAAAAGTGTGGATATCCTCGGCGTCGGGATCGATGGGCAAAGCGCCCGTTTCCATATCCTCCCGAAGCTTTTGCAGCTCCGCCTGGATCTTTTCACTTTCCGCCTGGGAGATGATCCCCTGTTTGCCCAGCATGGCGGCGTGGGCGATGCTGCCCTCGATATCCTCCCGGAACATACGGCTGTCAAAGGAAATGCTGGAATTGAAATCGTTGGTCCTGGGATCGGCTTCTTTTTGGAACCGCCCTTTCCACAGCTTCATAAGCCCGTCTCCATTCTTTGAATTTCTATGGCAAGCGGCGGGGCTTATACTTTAAGAAACCCGCCGCTCAAAAAGGTACTGCTTTATTTGTCGTATGTCAAGCCCTTTTTCGCCTGTACCTTGATGGGCAGACCGAAGAGATTGATGAACCCTGCGGAATCCTTCTGGTCATAGACCTCGTCCTCATCGAAGGTGGCGATATCCTCATCGTAGAGCGAATAGGGAGAGGTCACCCCGGCGTCGATGATGTTGCCCTTGTAGAGCTTCAGCTTCACATCTCCCGTGACCGTTTCCTGGGTGGAATCCACAAAGGCGGAAAGCGCCTTTCTCAGGGGCGTGTACCACTGCCCGAAATAGACCAGCTCCGCAAATTTCATGGCGACCTGCTGCTTGTAGTGATAGGTGTCCCGGTCAAGGCAGATCTCCTCCAGCTTGTTGTGGGCGTGGTACAAAATGGTGCCGCCGGGGGTTTCGTACACGCCACGGGACTTCATGCCCACCAGCCGGTTCTCCACGATATCCGCCAGCCCGATCCCGTTTTCGCCGCCCAGCTTGTTCAGGGCTTCCACCATTTCCACGCCGGAAAGGGTCTTGCCGTCCAGCTGGGTGGGAATGCCCTTTTCAAAATGGAGGGTCAGGTAAGTGGGCTTGTCGGGGGCTTCCAGCGGGGAAACGCCCAGCTCCAGAAATCCGGGCTTTTCGTACTGTGGCTCATTGGCAGGGTCTTCCAGATCCAGCCCCTCATGGGAAAGGTGCCACAGGTTCTTATCCTTGGAATAATTCGTTTCCCGGTTGATCTTCAGGGGTATCTGGTGCGCTTCTGCGTAGTCGATCTCTTCTTCTCTGGACTTGATGTTCCAGATACGCCACGGGGCGATAATTTTCATCTCGGGGGCAAACGCCTTGATTGCCAGCTCGAACCGCACCTGGTCGTTGCCCTTGCCGGTGCAGCCGTGGCAGATGGCATCGGCGCCTTCCTTTTTCGCAATTTCCACAATGCCCTTGGCAATGATGGGACGGGCAAAGGAGGTGCCCAGCAGGTACTTGTTTTCATAGACCGCCCCTGCCTTTACCGTGGGATAGACATAATCCTGCACGAATTCTTCTTTCAAGTCCAGCACGTACAGCTTGGAAGCGCCGGTCTTCTTCGCCTTTTCCTCCAGGCCGTCCAGCTCTGTTCCCTGCCCCACGTCGCCGGAAACGGCGATCACTTCGCAGCCCCCGTAATTTTCCTTGAGCCATGGGATAATGATAGAGGTATCCAGTCCCCCGGAATATGCCAGCACTACTTTCTTGATCTCGTTTGCCATGTTCTTTTCCTCTTTTCCAAAATTGTTACGGCTTTGGCTTTCCGCCGCCGCCAAATTGTGCCTTTTCTGAATGGAGCATTTATTATTATACACTGATTTTTGAAAAAAGCAAGGAGAATTTGCATATTTATACATTCTCACAAAAAGTGCCGCTTCCCGGAAAAAGTTTTTCCGCAAAACGGCATTTCAAAGCGGCAGAGCCCCGCAGATTCCTTCAAAATCCCGGCTCTCCAAAAAGCCGGAAGCTCAAACCGTATGCAATTTTATGCAGCATGGCGCTCTCCATGTTCTTCGGCAGGCTGCCGCGCCTCCTTTTTCTGCTTTCTGCGGGTATAGCGCGTATAGCCCAGCAGCCCCAAGCCGCTGAGGGCGGCGGTAATCAGGAACACCGCGGCCGCAAAGGCATAATTTTGGGTTCCCAGCGCGTCGCCGCCAATGGTGGAGGTGACCACCGAAGGGATACGGGCGGTGAAGGTGAGAAATATCCAGAAGGGCAGCTTCATGGAGGTCAGCCCGGCAAGGTAGGTCATCACGTCCTTGGGCGTGCCGGGGATCAGGAACAAAATGTAGGTGACGGTCTTCAGCCGCTCCTCGTTTTGCAGGAATTTCAGGGAATGCAGCTTTTCTTCGGGAATAAACAGGGTGACAAAGCGCAGCCCGAATTTTTTCACAAGCAGGAACACAATGGTCCCGCCCAGCACAGCGCCCAACAGGCACAGCAGCGTTCCTTCCCAAACGCCGAAGGCATAGCCCGCGCCGATCTCCAGCGGCTCGCCCGGCAGGAACGCCACTACGATCTGAAACGCCATCATGCCAACAAACGCCAGCCGCCCCCAGATACCGTGGGCGTTTACCCACTCGCGGAACTGCTCCGGCTGGGAGACAAATTCCAGCATGGGCTTTCCCACGTACCAGCACAGCAGCCCGGTAAGCGCCAGTGATACGGCTAAGGCTGCCAGCGCCGCGGCGCGTTTCCTTTTCAGCGGATCCATCACACTTCCCCCTATCGGTTTTCTTATGCTGCATTCAGTATAGGGGGAGAATCTCAAATTTTTTTCAAGGAAACCTTACAAGAAGCTTTCCAAAAATTTTTTTGATTTTTTCGGAAAAACCTGTCATACTTTTTCCAAAAGAGGTAGAAACAGGGTTGAGGACGTCACTCAAACGAGGATATGATTCAGGGAGTAAAAGGAGGCGACCCCTATGGACGACAGGGAGATCGTAGCGCTGTACTGGGAGCGCTCCCAGACAGCCATTGAGGAAACACAAAAGCAATACGGCGAAAAGCTGCGGCGGCTGGCGGAAAACCTGCTGGGAAATTTCCAGGACGCGGAGGAATGCGTCAATGACGCCTGCCTGGGCGCCTGGAATTCCATTCCCCCCAGCAAGCCCGACCCGCTGCTGCCTTACCTCTACCGCATTGTGAGGAACCAGGCGCTGAACCGCAGGCGCTCCGGCAGCGCCCGGAAACGGGGCGGCGGTGGGTTCGACGCGGCGCTGGAGGAGCTGGAAGCAGTGCTGGTCTCCCCCACGGGCAGCCCGGAGCAGGAGCTGGACGCAAAGGAGCTGGGACAGCTATTAGACAGTTTCCTGCGCAGGCTGACCCACAGGGACAGGGTTCTGTTTCTGGGCAGGTACTGGTACGGGGAAGCCTATGACACGCTGGCGCTGCGGCTTGGGATATCGGAAAACGCCTGCGCCGCCCGGGTCTCCCGCACACGGAAAAAGCTGAAAACCTATCTTATAAAGAAAGGAGCGCTGTAACATGACAAAAGAAAAATTTTATCACGGGCTGACGGAGATCAGCGACAAATATATCAAAGAGGCGGATATCTTCGGACCTGTAAAGCCGGAAAAGGTCTCCCCCGTTTCCACTGTTCTCCGCTGGAGCTGCGCCGCTGCCGCCTGCCTAGTGGTGGGGATAGGCGTGTGGCTGCTGGGCAAAAACGGGCTGCTGCCCATCGCTTCGGTGCAATCCCAGCCGGGAGGGACGTCTTCCCTGAGCAGCGCCGTCAATGGCACGGAGGTGCTTTCTGAAAACACGGTCACCATGAACCGGGACGGCAGCCTGACCTTTGCAAACCCGGAATTTCAGGAGGTACAGCGGGTGTTCCTGCGCCATGAGCCGGTGGTCGTCGGCGAAATGCGGGAAGAACAGGGAATGCCCGTTCTGGAAGCCTCCGACGGAACAAAATACGCCCTGCCCGAAACCGGGGATCCTGCGGACCGCATTCTCACGCTGACGCTGCCCCTGTTCGTGGCAGGTCGGTACGAAGCGGCGGACCGCACCAATCTGTTGTGGCAGCTTTTGGAAACGGATTACTATTTCTGCAAGCCGGAGGACGGCTCCCCCGCCTATCTGAAACCTGTTTCCCGCTTTGACGGGCTGGCCGGGGTGATCGGATACTATGACGAGGAGCACGTGTACCATGCGGAGCAGCCCCGGTACGCCGAAGAAGATAACTATGCAGACCTCCTGCGGGAGTTTCAGGGAGCGGAACCGGGAAGCGGAAGCACGCTGAGCGTATCCGGCGAATCCACGGACGGTTCCGCGGAGACCGCCAGCGTGCCGCCGGAATCCCCCCGGGACCTGGAAGGTCCTTACGAAAAATGGGAAAGATACGGCGGCGAGGACTTGATCTACAAGCTGCTCTATTCCTATCTGGAGCAGAACGACCTGCTGGAATACGCCCGGGTGCAGCTGCCCGGCGTCAAGGAAATGGTGGAGCTGAGCCGCTATGCGAAAGGAAGCTCCAGCACGGTTCAGCCGTCCGACGTTCCCCTGCTCACCAGGGACGCGCTGTATATCAGCAAGGAGGGGGATTTGTACTTTGCCAATTCAAAATATCAAAAGCTGTACTTTGCCTTTGGAGCAGACAGCCGGAACGTAAAAACAGGTGAGGACGCCGTTTCGGAAGCGGGAGACGATTCCTGCACCATGGTCTTAGACCTTATCCTGCCTTACTACATGATAGGCAAATATCCAGTGGACGGCGAAACCTCTCATCTGCTCTGTCTGCTGGAAGAACAGCAATACGGATTTTTTGAGAAAGACGGGGAAAAGACCGTAAGACCGATTGGCGGCTACAGCGACATTGCAGGCATGACGGCGGTAAAGGACGCCGGCGATGCGTTTGCTCCCGGACGGGAACCTGCATGGTACCCCGGCGATGGAAAACGATATGTTTCCTCCATTGCGGAATTTACCGGGCTGACTGAGGAAGAAACCTCCGCTCTGCTGGAAAAGGCGGAGCAGAAGAGAAACGCCTTTAATAAAGACGGGGAACAGGCGGGAGATATTTTCCAGCAGCTGCTGTTTGCCTATATGTCCCAGAACGATCTGACGGGCTATCAGCTTCAGGACGGCGAGTACCGCCTCATTACAGACGAGGAGCTTCACGCCGCCGCCATGCGCAACGAAACCGCAAAGCAAAATGTGTCCTTGAGACAGGAGCAAAAAGCAGCGCAGGACGGGGCGAATACCGCCGGCAGCTACACCCCCACTATTACGAAAGAAACGGCAAAAGCACTGGTCAACGAGTACCGAATGCAGGAATTTGTGAACCGGGAAACTTATCCCCTCGCTTCCCAGCTATTGGTGGATTATTCCTATATCGTTCTGGAAAACGACCCGGACAACAACATCAGGCTGACCTGCCGGATCGCGTTCCAGCTCCAGGACCCGGACGACTCGGAAGCCCGCGCCTACTGGGTCACGGAAAACACAGAGGAGGGCACCGAGGCTTACGAGGGCTATTGGGTCACTACCCGCAATGTCTACGCCAAATGGGTCTACCCGCCCAGTGAGCCGACGGAGGGCAAGTGGGTCTTTACAGGCTCGGAAGAGCTGGCACAGAGCGGCGAAGTGCCTTATTGGGAAGAGGTACGGCGAGTAGCAAAGCAACAGGCGCAAAATTATGTAAACCAATGGCTTTCCAACACAGAGCACCCCCTTGCGGAATGCTTCTATCAAAATCTCCGGGTGGAGGCGATCTCTGAAGAAAAGGGCTATTTCCGTATGGCGCTGCGCATGGTGTTCAAGCCGAAAAATGAAGAAAGCCTTTCCTACTGGATGGCAGGAAACACCAAGCCGGGCACTGGAGAAAACGAAGGCTATTATACCGCTGCTCGTGGAGTGGAGGTAGAGAAAATCGACGGCGTCTGGACGATCACAGACAGCGGCACCGGCGGATTTACCAACGAAGGCGGCGTGGAAGCCGTGGAATGGACCATCGAGTAAAAAACGCGATTCAATCTGAGAAAAATTCCTTTCTTGCGCAAGGAAGCCCTGAACCATATCTGGTTCAGGGCTTCCTGTTTTTCTTTTGGATTCAGCTTTTGATTTCGTACTCTTTCACAACCGCGTACAGCCGCTCGCTGAGACGGGCGGAAAGGCGCAGCCCCTCCGGCACGTATTCCTCGGAGAGCACCGCCCCCTCCTCCCGAAGCTTCGCCGCCACGCCGCTTTTGGAAAAGGGAAGCAAAAGCTCCACATCAAAGGTCTTTTCCGGCAGGTTTTCCTCGATCGCCTGCACCAGCCCGTCAATGCCGTCTCCGTTCAGGGCGCTGATACGGACGGCGCCGGGGATACGCAGGGTGGATTCCGGGTCCTCCACAGCGTCCCATTTGTTCAGCACGGGGATCACCGGGCTGGGCGTTTCCTGCCCTTTCCCGGTGTTCAGGCTTTGCAGCAGCTCTTCGGTGACCCGGAGATGTTCTCCCGCTTCCGGGTTGGAAGCGTCGCAGATATTCAGCAGAATGTCGGCGGCCGCCGCCTGCTCCAGGGTGGATTTGAAAGCTTCCACCAGATGGTGGGGCAGGCGGCGGATCAAGCCCACCGTGTCGATGAGCATGACCGTTTTTCCGCAGGGCAGCTTCAGGGCTCTGGCGGTGGGGTCAAGGGTGGCGAAAAGCTTATCCTCCGCCAGTACGCCCGCCTGGGTCAAGCGGTTCATCAGGGTGCTTTTCCCGGCGTTGGTGTAGCCCACCAGCGCCACGGTGACCGTGCCGTTTTTCTTTCTGCGCCTGTCGATCACGCCCCGGGCGGCTTCCACATCGCCGAGCTGTTCCTTTAAGGCGCTTATCCTCCGCCGAATGTGCCGCCTGTCCGTTTCCAGCTTGGTTTCACCGGGTCCCCTTGTGCCGATGCCGCCGCCCAAACGGGACAGGGACGTGCCCTGCCCACTGAGCCTGGGCAGCATATAGCGGAGCTGGGCAAGCTCTACCTGAAGCTTGCCCTCCCGGCTTCTGGCGCGCTGGGCAAAAATGTCCAAAATCAGCATGGTGCGGTCTATCACCCGCACGCCGCAGAGCTTTTCCAGATTGCGTATCTGGGTGGGCGTCAATTCCCTGTCGAACACCACCATGTCCAGCTCTTCCCGCTTGACCAGCTCCGCCGCTTCCTCCGCCATGCCGGAGCCCAGGCAGGTCGCCGTATCGGGAGAGGGGCGCTTCTGCATAAGGGTAAACGCCGGTTCCGCCCCGGCGGTGCGGGTCAGCTCCCCCAGCTCCAGAAGAGACGCCTGGGCGTCGTATTCCCCGGTGTCCAGAGAAACAAGCAGCGCCCGTTCCTGCTTTTCTTCATTTTCAAACATAGCGTTCCTCCCGTTCCGACAGTGAAACCTGCTTCTAATTACAATAGGGTTCCCCGGTCTGTTCTGTTCAGTCTAGCATTTCCTTGTTTCCCTGTCAATATGTCCATACCGCTTTAGAGAAGCCCGGTCTTTCCGTAGGAAAGACATATACTTCTTGCGAAGCAAAAGAAAGGCTGCGCCTTTCTTCCTGGAAAAGGCTTCGGCTGCACCGCAGCCGATTTTCTAAACGAAAACCGCCTTTTCTAACTTACTTATTCAGTATGCTGTGAAATATTTTTCTGTCCATTGATCCTACAGTATCTCATTTTTGCTTCTTTCCGGCAGGAGCAGCACAAGATACCGTTTGCTGGAATCGTTCAGGTGCAGAATGTAATTGCTGTCCTTGGCACAGGTCTTGTTGTACCGCGCCACATTGATCCCTCCGCCGGTGCTTGTGATGGCGATGCCGCCCAGACCAAGGTCTTTTGGGATAGAGCTGTTAGAGTGGTTGAACCACAGGTCCCAATAGATATCCAGCTTTCCGTCGGAGCGGGGCACGACCGGCGGGCAGTCCAGACAAAAGACAAACATCGCCCGCGGCGAAAAATAGATTTTCCTCGATGTACTCGAAGCTCCCGTCCCGGTGTAATACAGATAGGAAAAGGGGCGGTCCAGAAATTCCCTGTCGTCCGCCGTGATGTGCTTCAGGGCGCTTTCCAGATGGTCTCCCAGGGCGGTTTCCAAAATCTCGTTATCCTGCCTGAAATCCAGCCGTTCCGGCCTGTCTGTGGGTTCCCAGAGGGACAGCCCCAGCCGTTCCGATTTTTCCGATGAAGCCATATTCAAATTCCTCCTCTTTCAGATATGCTGCCGTCACAGTGCTTCCAGCTCCTCCTGTGTCAGCCCGTCCAGTTCCTCCCATGTCTTTTGCAGCCCGTCAAATTCTGAAAATGCGGGCAGATAGGCGTCCAGCTTGACCCAGTTCATGTCCTCCGACCATTCCCAGGAAAGGTGGGCGGGAAGAATTTTTTCCAGCTCCCGGCGGGCTTCCGCTTCCGAAACGCCCAGCAGCCTGCCCACCAGCACAGTAAGCCCTTCCGCCGTTTCCGCAAGCTCGCCCTTCACCCCTGCCGCCGGAAGCATATGGGAAAAATCCCCCGGCGCGAATTTTTTCGGGTTCATAGCAAGCCGCGCGCCCAGCCTTTCCCGGCGGTCATAGAGGGCGCCGTTCACAGGGGGAAAGCCGTACAGGTTTTCCCAGCGCGACAGCTCCCCTTCGGACATGGTGGGCGGGAACAGGTCGGAAAGCAAAGCGTCCATGGACGTTTCCAGCCTGTCCAGCCCCTCGCCGCAGGCAAGCAGGTCCCAGCTGCCGGGGTCCTCCTCCAGCTCCATTCGGTAGGCGCCCGTGGCGTTCAAAATTTCCAGCATTCGCTGCGCCGCCGGTTTTCTCATACGCTTTCCTCCAGGGTCACCGTTCCCAGCGTCAGCAGCATATTGGCTGCTCCGTTTACATCCCGCATGGAACTGAAAAATACCAGCTTCACCGCCGGGACGGCGTTCAGCACGGCACGCTCAATTTCTGCCAGATATACGGGGCTGCCCACGGAAAGCCCGGCAAAATAGGCGGCGATGGCGGATTCCGCCAGCTCCTTGCCGTGACCAAAGTCCATGCCGTCGGGAAGCTTCATGCGCAGCCCCACATTGACAGCGCTTTGGGCGGCAGCCTGCACCGATACGGTAACGCCTACCTCCCGCAGGCGGTCGTATTCCGCCTTCAGGCGGCTTATCGTTGCGGTGTCCGGCGCGCCGGCTTCTCCCCAGATGTACACGCCCACGGTGTTCGCGCCGTCCTTTTTGGGAACCACTCCCGCCGAGCCCACGCCCGGGCAGGACAGGGCAATATCCCGGTAATAAGCGGCGTTGGTGCCGTTGGGCAGGTTTTGATAGGCAAGCAGCACCCGGCTGCGGTATTCCCCGTCGCTTTCCTGCTCCCTCCCGCCGCTGAAAGGCGTCTTGTTTGTCACGGTGTTGATCCCCGTCAGGGAGGAAGACAGGGTATTTATCCGCCCGGAAGCAACGTTCCCCGCCGCGCCGCTCTGTACCGCCTGCGCGGGAACGGCTACATTCAGGCTTCCGGCTGACAGGACAGCCTGCTCCAGCGTCTCATATTCCAAAGGCGAGCTGCCGGAGGTGGCGCATACCGTTCCGGCAGGGATCACCAGATCGAAGGACAGCGGCAGGTACCGGGAAAAGGTGATGGTCCCCGTCGCGTGAGCGGCGCCCCGGCGGGCAACGCCCCGCAGCGCGCCGTGGGAATCCAGCTGCTCGCCGGTGGCGGTCTGCGGGAATGCCTGCTGCCGGATCCAGTCCAGCTTTTTTTGCAGGCGGTACACCTCCCCCGCCAGCACCTTCATGCGAAGCCCGGTATCGGAAACGTCCTCGGCATTGCAGCCGCTTTCCTTTTCATAGGCTTCCTTCATGCGGGAAAAAATTTCTTCATAGGTCTCCATGGCGTTCTCCTTTCTTTTGTGCTGTGCCGCTTAAAAATCCACCCAGACAGTGCCATTTCCCAGCGGCGTGGAAACGGTAAAGCCTGCCTGCTCTTCCGAAAGGCTCACCACGCTGTTCGCCTGGACGCCCGGCAGCCCCATCAGCGCTTCATTCGCCAGGCTCAGCGCCTGGTCGGCAGCATGCTCCGCCGTAGTATCCAATGTGGAAAGGCGGCTGCCGATGGTTCGGTCGTAAAGGAAGCTGCCCTGCGGAATGGTGAGCCGCAGGGTGGCGTTTTGCAGCAGCTCCTCCTTTTCGGTGGTGGTTCTGGGCAGCCCTGTCCTGAGCAGCGGATAGGTGCCGTATTGCAGTTTCAGCCCCATAGTTATACACTTCCCTTCTCTTAGCGGTGGACGGTCCTGTAAATTATTTTCCTATTGGGGGGAAAAGACCTGACCGTTTATCACCACGTCGCCGTTGCTTTTCAGCAGTATCTCCGCTCCGCCGGAGGAATACAGGCGCACCTCGCCCTCCTTCAGCTCCGTGTCCGGCAGGGCGGAGACCCCGGCGCAGAAGCCGTTCAGCATGACGGCTTTCCCGCCGGAAGCCGCCATGCTGGAAAAACCGTAGGGGAACAGCAGCTCCGGGGAACGGTACTCGCTTTCCCCCTGCACGGAAAATTCCCCGCCGCTTTGCACCTCGCCGCTGGTCACCTTTGCGCCGTCATTTCTTTCCAGCTGTTGCGTCAGCCACATAATCTTCCTCCTTTCCCCGTTCCAGCACCAGTGTGGTGCGTTCGCCGGCTCTGTCCCGCCTGTACCGGGCGCTTTGCACCGGGCAGTCGGTAAAGGTCCCCGCGCCCGGCACGGTCACGGTGACCAGCGCGTCCCGCAGCCCCCACACAGCGCCCTGACAGGTGACGGTCAGCAAAAAGCTTTCCCGCTTTCCCTTGGCAAGGATACTGCGGGGGTCCCTGCCGGATTCCATGCTGACGTACCTTCTGCGGCAAACGCCCGGTCTGCTGCCCTGGTACAGGGTGTCGTACCCGCCCAGGCTGTTCTGTTTCCACACCTGCGTGATGTACTTGCAGGGCTTTTGGTGAAGCTCTGCGGAAAGCACATGGGAAAGCCGCAGCTTTTTTGGCTCGGCGCTTTCGCAGTGGACCGCTCCGGCTTCGTCCACATAGGGCGTTGTGCCCAGAAAATCGCGGCAGAACCCCGCCAGCGCCGTCCAGCAGCTGTCGCCCTTGCCGATGGTCAGTTTTCCCGGCTTCCGCCCACGGTCCCCCCTGCCCAGGGTCAGCCCCACAGGGGTCAAAAGCTTTTTCTCCAACGTGGGAAGCGCCGGGGAGAGGACCGTTTCCGGCGCCGCTTCGTTGTCCAGCAGCAGCGCTTCCATGCTGCGGCAGATCAGCTCCACCTGCAGGCCGGAAGCGGACAGGGTGGTATTCTGCTCGTCCACAATGCCGCGAAAGAAAGTGCTTCCCCTCTCGATGATCCGCACCTCCGCAAGCTCCTGCCAGCGGCTGTCTGCGGGAAATTTTACCCGCAGCAGGTCGGCGGGCGCGTCCCTGTCAAAGGAAAGGCTCAGCTCCAAAGGGTCGCCCAGCTCCAAAGCCTTTCCTGCCAGATCATATCCCAGAAATGTCACGGCACGATCACCCGCTCTCCCGCTTTCAGGCAGCCGATATCCGGCAGATCGGGATTCGCCGCTGTCAGCGTATCCATGCTCCTGTTCCAGCGGTGGGCATAGTCCCACAGGCTTTCGCCCTCTTTTGCCGTGTACGCGCCCCTGCCGTCATATTCGGTCTCCGACTGGGTCTCCACAAAGGTAAAGCTGTACTTCAGGAGATTTTTCCCGGCGGCGCCGATCAGCTTCAGGCTGTCGAAGATCGCCAGAAACGGCTTCTGCCCCGGAAGGCGCAGGCTGCCCGCCCCACCCTGCAGGTACAGGTCGTGCAGGGCGTTCCACTGCGTCCAGCAGTTGTCGCCGACAAAATAGCCCTCCCCGGTGACCCTGCGCTTCTGCCGCCCCAGATCCTCCGCTTTTGTGCCCGCGTAGGGCAGCACAGTTTCCTTTAGCGTCCTTTCATCGCTGACGGTCAGGGACGTGGGGTTGTTCCGCCAGAGAAAGCTCCGAAAGCTCATGCCCATCAGATTCATGCTTTCCCCCCCTTTACAGTTTTCCCGGATAGCGCCGGCTGTCCCGCTCGATTTCCAGGGACAGCTCCTCCGCCCGTTCTACACTTTCCATGATCCATTCCTCCTTTTCTACGCGGCGCCCTCTTTGACGGCGGAAACGAACACCGCCCGGCGCAGCACATCGGAAATCTGCTTCCAGCGGCAGCCCTGATAGACGGATTTTTCCTCCCCCGTACCCAGCTCCGCGGTGAAGCTTGCCAGCTTATCCAGCCCGGCGGTGTCGATGCCCTCCAGCTCCACGGTGTATTCCATCTCCTCGTTCAGGCTGGCAAATGGCTCTGTCTCCCCAATGGAAACCAAATTTTTCGCGCTTCTGCTCACCGTGGTCTTGCTGCCGGATATCTGGTACTCCCTGCCGCCCAGCAGCACCTTGCAGGAACCATCGCCCGGGCTGCCCGCCGCGCCCTGGGTGAGAAAGGAAAGGGAACAGTTCACCGCCAGCAGCCCGGTTATCTTGTCCCGTTCCGCCGCGCCGCGGGAAATGGCGGAAAAGCCCGAATATTTTTCCCCTGCCAGCTTGCACATGGCGGCAAAAATGCTTTCCGCCGTCTCCAAGCCCTGCTTTTCCGGGAGATAGATGCGGAACCGCAGCCGGGTCTCCTCCGATGCGGGCTTTACCGTTTCGCTGTCCACCTCTCCCGTGACCACCGGGCATGAAAGCGCTCTGCTGCCCGGCTTTTCCCGGTGCGCCCGGTAAAAATCCGCTTCGGGAATTTTTTCCTGAAACAGGGCTAAAATTTTTTCCAGCCATTCACTGCTCCTCATCATCGTCCCTCCTTTCCAAAATCATTTTTGTGCATATCTCTTCTCCTCCCAGCAGGAGGGGGCGGCTTTCCAGAACGCGGTAGCTGCGCTTCCCCTGCGTGAGAATACCGCCGCTTCCCTGCTCCGGGGGCAGGTCGCCCAAAAAGCGGTACAGAGGGCGGGAAAGCGTTCCCAATTCATGGCGGACGCCGCCCCATTCCCCTGCCGTGCGCTTCATCGCCGTAATGACCCCCCTGCCGGAAAGGACTTTCCCGGCTTCCGTTTCCAGCGTAACGGGTCCTGTTCGGCGGAACAGGCGGCAGAAAAATCTTCTCGTCTGCTCAAGCTCTCCCAAAATAGAACCCTCCCTCGCCCAGCGCCGGGAACACAGCGCTCCTTTTTTCCTCCAGCAGGAGCTTTGCCTTTTTCGACCGTTCCCCGGCGCTGACGGTAACGCCGTCGGCAGAGATGCTTTCCGGCGCGGTAGCCTCGTCCGCCAGGGTCAGGTGGTAAAAGGCTTCCGCCGCCGCCCAGCTTTCCAGCGCCCCCAAACAGGGCGCGGGGTCGGCGCCGGGGCAGGCGTCCAGCGCCCCCTGGATTTTCGCCGCGCTTTCCTCGCAGAGCTGCGCGCACAGGGCGGCGCGTTCCGTATCTTCTTTACTCTCGCCGCTGTAGCGGTAGAATTTTTCCGATACCTTTTCCAAATTCAGCGTCATTTGATCCTCCTCCTTTTTGAAGCAAGGGCGGAAACGTTTCCGTTTCCGCCCCCACGAGCAGGGCGAAAAGCTTTTCGCCCCGCTCAAGCACGTTGAGCTTCCCTCAACATGCTGTGATTGGAAAATGAAAGGGGACTACTGATCGTCCCCTCTCGTAACTCTCCCTCCTTCCGAAGAGGAAGCTTTCCAACCTTCTTGATACTCTCTAAGGCGGAAACGTTTCCGCCCCCACGTTTCTTTTTCAGAGCATAAAGATCCTATCAGGCGGACACGGTGTAGGAAATGCCCTGCGCGGCGCCCTGATAGATACGGGCAAAGCCGGTGATGACGCTGATGGCTGCCCGCTCCAGCTGGCGGTCGATGAGCTTGTCGTACTCGGTGCTCACGTCACCTGCCTGCACCATTTCCAGGGCGCAGTTCTTATCCAGCCCGATGATCTTCCCAGCTTCCATGCCGGGAATGTGGATCAGGTTCGCGCCAAGCGGCGTGCAGAGCTTGCCGGTGCCCTGGAAATTCATGCCCGCCTGGGCGTCCTTAAATTCGGAGATCTGCAGCAGCTTTTCCATTGCCTCCGTACCGGCGATCACGGTGTTCAGGCTGTAGGGGGAAAGCCTGCCCCACATGGCGATAAAATCGCTGTAGCCGGGCGTTCCGGCGGTAAAGGTGATGCCGGGCTTGGCGCCGTCCCCGTTGATCAGTGTGTCCACCGCGTCGCGCATTTGGGAGGTGGCGATGTAGGCGCCAATCTGACGCAGCGCCACGGTAAACAGGTCCAGCTTCTGGAAGCGCAGGGCTTCATAGGAGCTGACCAGCATTCTGCCGTGCTTGCGCAGCTTCACCAGCCCGTCTCCCACGCGAATGGTGGTCTGGGGCAGCTGCGCGCCCTCTACCACGGGCTTCAGCTCCTTGTACTCCCCGTCCTCCTCGGCTGTAATGGTGCGGTAGTCCATGCCGTCGATCTTTGTGACGGTCGCCACCAGGTCGGTGACTTTATTGGCGCTTTCCATGCCGCTGCTTACCGCCCGGGAGACGTATTCCGGGAACAGCGCCGCGCTGGAGGTGGTGCTGAAGAATTTCTCCACCGTGTCGGAGCCCGTTCCGCTAACGCGGATGCCGAAGCGCTTCAGCTGGCGCTGGTAAGCGTCCAGACCTTCCAGCGCGGTTCCCTTGTAGTTTTCGGAGCTGTCCAGCTCCTCCAATACCTGTGTGAAGCTTTTTCCGGGCACGCCGTACATGCCCTTTTCCAAGACGATCTTTTCAAAATCTGCCATGCTTTTTCCTCCTTTTACTTCTCATTCCTGTTTCTGTTGCGCCCAAAGGCGGAGCATGAGCCTGCCGGGAGCCGAATTTGTCCCGCTTACAGGATCACGCCGCAGACGCCGTCCGCTACGTCGACGACAAGACCGGGTCTGCCGGCGGCGGCAGACTTCAGCTTGCCGGAGGCGTCCGTCACCAGGTGCTGGTAGCCCACGGTCAGGGCGGCGTCGCAGGGCAGCTTCATGTAGCCGCCGATCTGCACGGCGGCGAAGTCCCCGCGCACGGCTGTCACCATGCCCGCAGGCAGCTCGCCCGCCTTGCTGCTGGCGCTTACCTTGCCGTTCCCGCTCATGACCGCCGGAGCGTTCACCTGGACGGCAGTGGCGCCGCTGGTGACTGCCTCAAAGGTAGCCACCTGCTCTCCGATCCCCAAAAACGATACTTTCATAACTGTTCTCCTTTCTCCTTGCTGTATTTGGAACACCGCCCACTCATCGGGCAGCGCGGATTCACGCTGCCCGGCTCGGGACGGGGTCTCCCGTTAGATGCGGTACGCGCCGTTTGCTTCCTCCCGGCTTTTTTTCACTTCCGGGGCGAGCTGGGGGCGCAGGGGCATGACCTTCTGCGCCATGGCAGCATAGGCTGCCCCCAGCTGGGAAAGCTGGGAAAGCGACAAACTCTCCACCGCCGCTTTCATCACATCTCCCGGCACCTCCGGCTGCAGCAGCCCGCTGTATTTCAAAATATCCGCCTGCAAAGCTTCCCGATAGCTTTGCCCCCACTGTGCCTGCTCCTCCAACTCCTCCAATTTGGCGCTGAGCAGATGGGCTTCCTCGGCGGACAGGGAGACCTGCTCCCCTGCGCTGCTTTTCAGCTTTTCCAGACCGGGCTCCGAAGCCTCCTTCCAGCCCTTGCGCACGCCAGCCTCCCGCTGGGCGGGAACCGCCACAAAGGAGCATTCATAGGCGTCGGCAGGCTCTTCCAGAATGCGGCTGCACAGCTTTCCGCCGTACTCTCTCCCCTTTTGATGGGAGCAGCTTTCCTTTCCACAAATGCCGCAGACGGATCTCTTCACGGCGCAGCTGATGCTGACCTCTTTCAAAATGCCGCTTTCGATCAGCTCGATCGTCTCCCGGTTCTTTTCCGTCTTGGGCAGGTAGGCTCTGGCGGTCAGCCGCTGGTAGGGCTCTCCCGCCCGGGTGACGCGCCCCTCCTCCGTTTCCAGCGCCGTATCGAAAATCCTGGCAGTCTGGTTGGCGCTTTTGCGCTCGTGGTCCAGAATGCAGGTCTTGCCCAAAAACAGCTCCCGAAGCTTTTCCAGCGCCGCCGGGGAAAAGCGCTCAAAATCCCTGTCTATCTCGTTGTCGCAGAGGATCAGGGAAAAGGCGTACACCTCTTCGGGCTTGTATTCCCGGCGGGTGTAGCGGTTGATCAGCTCCATTTCCCGCGCCTGCGGGTCCCCGCTCTTTATCACGTATCCCTCTTTCATGGCTTTCGCTCCTTTCCGTTTTTCTCCAAGCTCTGCTCCAGCTGTCTTGCTCTGGCAGTAAGGTACCGGGCGTTGGCGTGATCCACCTCGTCCTGCATGGTTATCTCGTCCCACTGGATACCGCACTCCGCCGGATAACCTGCCAGCGTTAGCCATGTGCAGCAGATTTTTCGGATCACCGGGGTCAGCAGGCGGCGATAGGCGTCCAGCTCGCTGGTCAGCACGTCTGCCTGCTGGCTGGACATTCTCTCCGTAGAGGACCAGGAAAGCCCCAGCAAAAACGGGGGCAGCCCCAGCTTTGCCACGATCTGTTCCAGCATCTGGCGGACGGGCACATCGCTGTCCAGAATCTGATTGTCCGCGCCGATCGCCTTGATGGACACGTCCCCCACCGCCACAAAATCGCTGACCTCCCGGCTGCGCATGGCTTTCTTCCATTCCTCCGCCATCTTTCTGGCCCTGTCAGCCGCCGGGAAGCCGCCGGCGCTGTCGGGCTTGCAGGTCACGGCGAAGCGCACATTGCCCAGCCTGTCCCAGTTCACGCCCAGCGTGTGGTAGATTTTCAGCAAGATCTCACTGACAAAGGGGAGCCCCCGCAGCAGCGAGGTGCCCCACGGGCTGCCCGCCGGAGGGTTCAGCGCCGACACCAGCAGCAGCTGGGGATAGGGGCATTCCCGCTTGCCGCCCGGCTCCGCCACGGAGACCCTGACCCCCAGCGGTCCGTCCTCCTCCAGCTCCAGATCGTCCAGGGAAGCGTTGTACAGCGCCCGTATCTGCCCGCCGGACACCACCATTTCCCCTACGGCGTTGCCGAAAGTCAGCAGCTCCTCCAGATAGATGCCGATAAAATCGTCCAGCCCCTGCCCCACGGCGTTTACCTGCACTGTTTTCAAAAAATCCCGCAAGCCCCTTTCCGCTCCGTTGTCCTCGCAGGACACGGCGCATTCTCCGATCAACCGGCGCAGCTTATAGATAGCGGCGTCGATGATGGGCACATTTTCCCGCAGGCTGCGGTAAAGCTCCCGCTCGCCCCGCCCTGCGGGGAGGGTACGGGGCAGCGCCCAGCCCTGGGCGCCGCTCTGCACGCTGACCGCCGCCAATTTCTCCTCCCGTTTTCGGAACCCCATGTAGAACCACCTTCCTTTTTTGAATCAGTCTTCTTCCCCGCGGGCAACGGCGCAGAATGCCGAAGCGCCCGCCCCATCTGCTTCCAGCAGCGTGGACACGAAATACCGAATGTCGTCCATGGCGTGGTCGTTTTCCTTGACCGGCGCGTCCCGTGCCAGGTCGTCCTTCCAGCGGTACAGGGAAAATTCCCGCGCCGTGTCCACGCAGTTTTTGCAGATACGGATTTTCCCGCTTTTCAGCGCGCTGCTCACCTGACGGATACCGTCCAGCACGTCGTTTTTCGCGGGAACAGGCTGGAACCTGCCCCGCTGACCCATCAGGGTCAGGAAGCTGGCGGCGCTGGGGTCTACCACCACCCGGCGCACAGGTCTATCCCCACAGAGCTGCAGGAGCGCCTGATAATGCTCCTCGTCCGTGCGCTGCTCCCCGGTCAGCCGGGAAGCGTAGTAGTATTCGTCTACCCGGTACCAGCAGCCGCCCTGCAAGCCCCATAAGCCAAAGGACGTGGGGTTCACGGTGCCGTAATCGCAGGACACCGCCCAGTCCTCCCATGCTCCCGGCGGCGGCTCGCACAGCAGGCTTTCCGCAAAGGGGTACACGAGCCCCTGCGCCGCCACCCATTTCCCCTCGATGAACCTCTGGTAAAAAACGCCGGAAAACATTTTGCGGTAGCGCTGCTTTGTTTCCGGGGAAAGGGAAGGGTTATCCTCCATGGTAAAGTGCAGGTACAGGGCGTTCCTCTCCTGCCGCTTTTCGATCCATTCCCGGTAGAACCAGTGCCCCGGGTGCTCGGGGTTGCAATTGAACCAGAATTTTGCCCCGGTGACGGAGCAGCGCGCCAGAGCCTGCTCCACAAAGGAGTGGGGCATCAGCGCCACCTCGTCGAACAGCACGCCCGCCAGCGTCATGCCCTGGATCAGCGCGGCGGAAGCCTCGTCCTTGCCTCCAAAGAGATAAAAGGTGTTTTTCCTCCCCCTTTGAGACAGGGTGATTTTGTTCTGGCTCACCCTGTCTTGCACGGTAAAGCCCAGCTCCCGCAGGACGGGCAGCAGCTCCGTCACCATGTTCCGGCGAATGCTGCGCACGGTTTTCCCGCAAAGGGCGAAGGAACGGTGGGAAAACCGGGAAAATGCCCAGCATATAAAGGAGATGCCCATGCACAGCGTTTTCCCGCTGCGCACCGCGCCGTCGCAGATCAGCGCTTCCCGGTCGTGGTAGGGGCTCTGCTTCCCCCACCAGCACAGCGCTTTCATCTGCTTCGGCGAAAAAGGCGCAAGCGTCATAAATTCACCTCCTTTCTCTGCCAAGCAGAAACATTTGCGCTCCAAGTCCCCTGCGTTTGGAAAAAGACCACCATAAAGGAGAGTCTCAATTTTCCGTTTCCCGCAGCACCCTTGCGCCGTTTTCCAGCGCCTGATAAAATCCGCAGCCGGTGGTATCCCCCTCCAGCTCCTGCATACATTGGAGAGCCTGGATCCGATCGAAGAACTTGATCTCCATGCCGCCGCCCTTCAGGCGCTTGATCTCCGATATGCTGAACAGGTCCATATTCTTCAAGGCGCGGGGCGCAACCTCCTCGCAGAACAGCAGCCGGATCGCGTCGCTAATGTCTCCGAAGGCAATGCGTCGGTAGCCTTCCTGCGCGGTTTCCCGCGCCGGGTCCTGTCTGTCCATACAAGCTCGTCTCCTTTCTATCCCCACCGCCGAAAAAGGAAAAAGTTGCCCTCAAAAGGACAACTTTATTACAGAAAACGAAAAAAATCTTTCTGATGATTACATTTCTCTTACTTTGCACGTTCCCGTATTGATTTCCACAAAACGATAGTGTATGATGGGTGACAGAAAGACAGAAGAACGGAAAAACGCGGCAATTTGCTTCGCTTTTCCATGGCAGACCAGGCAATTATTCTAGTAAAGGAAAGATGGTGTCTATGTCAGACTATCGCAATTACAACAACGGCAACAACCAACCGCCCATGTACAATCCGCCCCAATACCAGCCTCAGGCAGGTATGGAGCCCCCTCCCGGCTATCCCCAGAGGAGCCGTATCGCGGCAGGCATTCTGGCGATCCTGCTGGGCACCTACGGAATCCACAGCTTTTACCTTGGGAACACCTCCCGGGGGCTGATGCAGCTGCTGATTTCCCTGCTGACCTGCGGCGTGGGCGCTATCGTCATCGCGATCTGGGGCATTCTGGACGGCATCAAGCTGCTGGACGGACGCATCAATGTGGACGCAAACGGCGTGTTCTTGAAGGATTGAGTTTCCGCAGCCGGCATTCCCTATTTTTGTAAAAGGAGAAATTTCCATGACTGATTTTGAAAACAAAGACCTGCAGCCCGAAACGACTGTTCCGAAAACGGCCGAAGCGGCAGAGCCCGCGCAGACCGCGGAAGAAGTCACACAGCCTGCCGCGGCGGAAGCCCCTGTGGCAGAGCCTGCTCAGGAAGTGCCTGTTCAGGCGGCAAGCCCTGCCCCTGAAACGGTTCCCACACGCCCCACGCCCCAGCTGACGCTGGAGCCGGACCCGGTGGTGCCGGAGATCCTCACGCCGGAGGAAGCAAATATTCCCGGCTCCGCGGCGGAACCTTTCCATATGCCCGACCCGCCCCGCGCGCCGGAGCCTCCCAAGGCTGAGCCTGCCTATCAGCAGACGCCGCCCAACTATACGGCGCAGCAGCCCCAGTACAGCACGCCGCCCCAGTACAATCCCCAGACCCAGTACGGCGCTCCCAGTTACGGGCAGCCCCAGACCTATTATAATGTCCCCCCTGCCGGATATAATCAAAAAAGCCGGCTGGCTGCCGGTCTGCTGGCGTTCTTAGTCGGCGTTTTCGGCGTACACAATTTCTATCTGGGCTTTAACAGCCGCGCGGTAGTTCAGCTGATCGTGTCCACCCTGGGCGGAATTTTCACCTGCGGCGTGGCGACTGCCGGCGTCGCCATCTGGTCGCTGATCGAGGGCATTCTGATCCTTTCCGCAAACTCTCCCTCCCGTATGTACGACGGCAACGGCGTGATCCTGAAGGACTGAGCCATTTCCCTATGAAGCAAAGCCCCCCGGAAACCGGGGAGCTTTTTCTTATCAGGTTTTTGCCCTGCCGCAATCATCGCTTCCTTTTCCGGCGGTTGGGACCGCGGCAGGATCTCAAATCCAAATTTCAGTTTACATAATTTTAGATTTTTCTTCAAAAACATTTTGTTGGTGACAGGCGGGAATTTTTCTGGTACAATGCTGATAAGCCCTGATTCTATGCTTTACGGGAGGTAACCCATGAAGATGAAGCTGCGACAGAAATTTTTTGCCATCACACTGCTGCTGTGCTTCCTTGCGGCTGTGCCCAACACTGCGTTCGGAGCGATGGCGACCCCAAATACGGCGGGAAAAAGCGAGGTCTACACTGAGGCGACAAGACCCAACGCCGACACCTCCGGGGACGGGAGCCGGGAAAACCCCTATAACCGTTTTGAGGACGCCGTTGCCAACGTGGCGGACGGCGGTACCATATACATTCTCGGTTCCGGCGCTTTTATCAATATCCGCGAGGAGGCAGGCGTCAGCCCCTATGTCATCGACAAAAACGTGACTGTACGCCCCGCGGGGAACGAGCAGGCAGAGCTGACGGTCCGTGCCGCCGGTCTTGTGATGGGCGGCGATGTGACTTTTGAAAATGTCACGCTGGGATTTGTCAATAAGTATCACAGCGGCATTTTTGCCAACGGTCACAGCCTTACGTTGAAAAACACCGCGCGGGAAAGCGGCTGCCGGCTTGTCCATGTGTTCGCGGGGGGACTAAAACACCCAAGCGGCAGCTGGCTGGGCGCTGTGCCTGCCAGCGGCGGCTCCATCACCATATCCGGGGAAAAGACCCACCTTGGAAACATTTACGCCGGGGGTCTGAACGTGGGGCAGGACGGCGACGCCGCGATCAGTATTGCTGGTTCAAAAAACATTGCCATCGGCAACGTATATGCCTGCGGCGCCGAGGAACCCAACTTGGATCTGGACAATATGTTTGATGTGACAGAACCGCCCGATCCCCGGTACGACCCCACTTTCTCCGTCAACGGAAAGGTAGCGGTCCGGCTTGACGACGCTTTTGTGCGTGAAGTTGTTGGTCTTGGGGCGGCTCAGGGAACTTCCGTCCAATTTTCCTCAGAATTTCCCAATACGAATCTTTCCCTGCTCGGGATCAGGAGCCTCGCGGTAAAATCCAGCACACTGAAGCCATCGGCGCTTACAAGCGAAAACGGCTCCGGCTTTCTTGAAATCGCCGTCGATGAGGGCGCGGTGCTGAACGTTGCCGGCAATGAGGAGCCCATCGTCACGGAAAAATTTTCCGGCGGCGGCACTCTCGTGCTCGGAAGCAGCGAAAAGCTTACGGTGGCAAGGGAACTGACGGGGACCACTGCCTTTGAGACCTCCGGCGGCTATAACGGTCACTCTGGTCTGGCACAAACCGGGCATATCTATATTGACGGTCCTGAAACCAGTGCCGGAAGCTTTACCTTTGCCCCCTCCCCCTCTCAGGCAGGCTGCGTCATTGCAGGCGAACTTTCCGGCGGCAGGAAGCTCTGGAGCATACATGCCGGAGAAACCCCTGTGCCATATCTCACCAGGCTGGAATGCCTTTCGCCGGAAAAAAGCGCCCACCGCGGCGATCTGAACAGCGGAGTTTCCTTTGATATGATCGTGCAGAGCGATCCGGCAGGATTCCCCACTTTCTATTACGAGCTGGAGCTGAACGGGAAATCACAGGAGCTTAAGCCGGATTGGGACACCGCCTCCGCTGAATCTGAGGAGCTCAATCTCCGGGTGTTTATGACCCCGAAACTGGGCAGTGACGACGGCTATGACCTTTGTATCGAATCCATCGACCTGTCCGGCGGGATCGCCCCCGGGCTTTACGAAGTCACGGTTTCCGCGCCTTCAAAGGACGGTACGCTTTCTGCCGCCGCGCGGCTGACCGTGCTCTCCGATCCAGGCTCTGGGGAAAGCGGCTCCGGCAGTGGCAATACCGGCGGAACAGGCGGCGGTTCGACCGGGGACCCGCCTTTGGAGCAGCCCGATGTTCCCACTCCCCCTGACGATACGGAAATACCGCCTGCGTCCCAGCTGTTTACCGATGTGAAGGCTGGAAGCTGGTACGAAGCCCCTGTGAGCTTTGCGGTCCACCGCGGCCTCTTTTTGGGGGTGGGCAACAATAAATTTGATCCGTTTGGAAAAACCAGCCGGGCAATGGTGATCACCGTAATTGCCAGAATGGCTGGGCAGACCGTCAGTGGGTACGATCAGGCTGTCAAATGGGCTGTGAGCGCCGGCGTTTCGGACGGAAGCAATATTCACGATCACATTACGCGGGAACAGCTGGCGACCATGCTGTACCGTTATGCAGGCTCACCCGGCTTGAATGACGGTCGCACTGCCGATCTGACGCCCTTTGCCGATCACGGGCAGGTCTCCCCCTGGGCAAAATCAGCGATGGAATGGGCTGTTTCCACAGGCATTATTCAGGGCAGCGACACGATGCGCCTGATGCCTCACGCCACTGCCACCCGCGCCGAGACTGCCGCGGTCATGGAGCGGTTCGTCACTCTCAGAGAACAATAATTGCACAGCCAAAAGCATAGAAACACTGAAAGAGCACCTTCGGCGCAATACGCCGGAGGTGCTCTTTCCAGACGCCGTTTCAAAAAGCGGAAAACAGGATTTCCCCGCTTTCCGCTTTTCTTTCGGTTCACAATTTTCTTTACGCGTGGTTCACCAGCTTCACAAAATCCTCGGCGGTCATAACGGAACGGTAGATCACAGAGGAACCCCCCGCTTCCACATCGGGCAGGATAAAATCCACAAAGTCGCCGTTTACGTCCACAATGGCGGTGATCGTCAAGCCCACGCCCTCTTTTACGGTGACATTTTGAATCACGCCGTCCCCGTCCAACTTGTAGTCCAGCGCCTTCCCGGTGATTTTGAGCTGGTAGTCCGGGTAATAGGCAAACATGGAAAAATCCTTCTCCAAAGGCTCCGCGTCGGTCAGCACACCGATAAAGGTGTCGATCCGCTCCCGCTTTTCGGCAGTGCTGGAATTGAGATGGATCAGCTTCAGGTTCTGCCCATAACCCCGGGAGAGGTCCAGCTGGAGGGAATCAGGGTTCCGGCAGCCTGCCAAACAGCAGAGCAGGCACCCCGCAAGCAATAGAAAGCTCCACTTTTTCACAAGAATGACCTTTTCCTTTCCGCAAGAAACGGAGAAGCCCTGCTCTCCAGAACCCAAAAGCAAGCCTGTCCGCTTTTCGTTTCGTTTTTCTTATTGTAGCCAAATTTCCCGAAAAAGTCAACTTACTGCAGCCGCTTCAGCTTTCCCCCGCACCGGCAGCGGTAGTTCCACGGGGCTTTTACCACCTTGGACATCCGGCTGCGATAAAGCACTGCCCCGCAGGACTGGCACTGGAGCACATATTTGACCGGGTCGTTCCGCAGGCGGGTGCTGTCTTCCTCCGCCGGGACAAGGCGCTGAATGGAGAAGCCAAAGGCATCATTGACCGCCCGGGCGTAAGCTTTCCAGCGGTCGCCGTGGTTCCGGCAGCCGGGGCAGGTGTGAAGCAGCTCATGGGCAAGGGTCTGGCGCAGCCGCTCAGGAGAATCTACCAGCGTTTCGGAAACCTCTACCTGATACACGCCGTTTTGATAATAGCAGCAGCCCAGCCGCCGCTTTGCCCGGCAGTTCACACGCACACCGGGCAGCAGCTTTGGGGACACGGGGATTCCCATATCGCGGAGCGCCGCCGCCAGCTCCGCAAGCTCCCTGTTCAGCTCCTCCTGTGTCATTCCCTCTCCCTCTCCAAAAGCGCCGATAACCAAATCACAGCGCCGGAAATTTTCAAGGATTCCCCTGCCAATGGCAGGGGAATCCTTGAATTTACTTTTATTTTAGTATAGCGAAAAAGCAGGAGTTTGGCAAGCGCTTATTTTTCCCGGTCCTTTCGGTACTGCCCCAAAAGCCCATCGTACTTTTTGCCCATCACCCAGAAGCAGAACTCAAACCCGGCGCAGATCAGCGCAAAGCTCACGAGGAAGCTCACAAAGAACAGCACCCAGGCGCCGGGATTTCCCATCGGCACCCAGCCACACCATACCGCAAAAGCTGTAACCAGTGCCAGCATTGGGAAAGCAAAGAGCAAAAGACGCAGGGAATAGCGCATCTTCTTGATGACCCAGCCGGAGAAGAAGACAAACTGCAACAGCGTCCCCCCCACTGACAACAGGAAAATCTGGAACAAAACTGCAATTTCCACAGTCTTCTCTCCCACGATCCAGCTGATGGTGAGAAAGATGAGCATGGCAGCGGTAAAGCACAGGCTGAGCCAGGACTTGAATTCCACAACAAAATGAAAAAATTTTTTCATACAGTTCTCTCCTTATAAGCCTAATTTCTGTTTGACATACGGCACATACTGTCTGGAAATGACAAGCTGCTCGCCGTTTACCATGGTGGCAAACATTCTGCCCCCAAAATCCGGGCGCAGGGAACGAATGCCGTTGAAATTGATAATAGAGGATTTGGACGCACGGAAGAAATCGCTGGTCGCCAGCCGTTCCTCCAGCTCGTAAAGCCGCAGGGGCGTTTCATAGACCTCGTCCGCGGTGTACAGAAAGGTCTTCTTATCCGCCGTGTCGATGTAGAGTATGTCCGCCGCTTCCAGCAGAAAGGTCTGTCCCTCCCTGATGCCGGTGAGCTTGCGGTCAAAAACCTGCAGCAGGCTGATAAGCTTCACCAGCTCCGGGTCTGTTTTCCGGCAGCGAATGAGTATTTCTGTTTCCGCGTACTGTTCTCCCTCTTCAATGGAAATCCGCATGGGGTTTCCTCCTTCCTGTGATCACGCTTTCAGTATACCCGGGAAATTTTCGCTCTGCAACCGATTTTTCCCCACCTGCTGAAATCCAGGCGCAAGTTGCAAAAAACACCTGCGGTGAGCGCGTCCCAGCGGGACGTTGGTGCGAACCGACCGAGCCGACAGGCAAGAATGAGCAATCGTGAAGCTGCTTCGTGCAAAGAAAAAAGCCCAGCGACCCGACCACAGTTTTTTGCCCTTTCTAACATCTAACGACTAATATCTATTCGCCGAGCCATTTTTCTCATTTCCGATCCACAACATAGCGGAAGTGGGGCATGTCCACGCCCCGGTAGTGCTTTGTCCAGCTGTCCCGCTTTTCCATGCCGTTTCGCAGCGCCACATTCTGGGAGGCGGTGTTGGTGTCCCGAATGATGGAGCACACCTCCCCGGCGTGCAGCGTTTCAAAGGCATATTCCTTGCAGCCCACCGCGGCTTCGGTGGCATAGCCTTTGTGCCAGCAGTCCCGCCGGAACAGGTAGCCGATCTCCAGCACTTCCCCGTCTTTCCAAGGCTGCATGGTCAAGCCGCACTGCCCGATCAGCTCCTCCGTCTCTTTCAGAATGACCGCCCACAGCCCGAAGCCGTACTTTTTGTACCGGGCAAGCTGCCTGTCCAGCCAGTCCTGCACCTCAGCGTCCGTAAACGCGCCCTCGTAGGCGTACATGGTCTGCTCGTCCTGCAATATCCTGCAGAGGGCGGAAAAATCTGACTGCTCCAATTCCCGCAAATACAGCCGTTCCGTTTCCAATATCATAGGTTTCCTCTCTTTCTTTCCGTCTGACAACTCATGATTTTTCAGGCAGGCAGTTTCTTTCCCAAAGTAAAGTGATTTCGCGTATTCAGGTTTGTACGTTTCCGTCAGTGCTGCCATACGCAATTATTTTCTTTCTTGCGAGGGGGGGACTCCGTCCCCCCCTCACATTCCCCCTGAAAAAAGCACAGACCTGCGACCCTATCAAGGGGTTTGCAAAGGGGGCTTTGCCCCCTTTGCAACGAAGAAAAGATTTTCGCACACGGAAGCATCGGCAAAGGGGAAAAAAGCAACCTGTGCGAAAGCAGATATTTGGGGGAAAATCAAAACATAAAACGAAAATATATATGATTACGACCCGGTGGACTTATACCGCCGCAGCCCCAGCCGCCACAGCAGATAGCAGGGCACAAGGAACCACGCCGCGCACAGCGGCAGGAAAATAAGCAACGGATTATTTTCCCGCCCCAGCACATAGAGCAGCGGGTAATACTGGGTCAGGGCATAGGGCACGATGTAAGTGGTAAATTGCAGCACCCGCTTTCCGTATACGCTCCACGGGTACTTGCCGTGCTCCTTTCCCCCGTCGGTGAACACGTTGATGACTTCCAGCCCCTGGGTGGTAAAAAAGGAAAGCGCCGCCCCCGCGATAAAAATGCCGGAAAACAGCAGCGCTCCGCCCAGCACCATGAAAACCACCGTCAGCGCTTTTGGAAAATCCCACTCCACGCCGCAGGTGGAAACGGCATAGGGCAGCAAAACCGCCACCTGGAGCAGCCTGCCCAGCCGGGTAAATTCAAACCTGCTGGCAAGCACCTGGAACACCGTGTTCCGTGGGCGCACCAGAATGCGGTCAAACTCTCCGTTTGCCAACAGCGTGTCCAGCCGGTCAAAGCCACGGGCGAAAAACTCCGCCAGATAAAACTGCAGCAGAACGATGGTATAGCTCAGCAGCACCTGGCTGTAGGTAAAGCCCTCAATGGCGTGGAACCGCTGAAAAAGGAAAAATATCCCCAGAAACATATTGATGGTCACGAAAGCCTGTCCAAACAGCGCCAGGAAAAAGGAGGTCTTGTACTGCATGGCGCTTTTTAGGTGAATGGCAAAATATTTTCGATAAAGCTTCATATTCATTCCCTCCCTTTCAGCCGCCCAAAAGGACGGTGCGCTTCATAGCGGAGCGTTCCATCAGTTTTCCCACCGCTATCATCGCCGTGACCCAGAACACCTGTATCAGCATGGTGGATAGGATCTCCCTGCCGGCGATATCCCCGGCGTAGATCCGCAGCGGCGCGTTCATCATGGAGGCAAAGGGCAAAAGCTCCGCGATCTGGCGAATGCCGTCGGGCAGGAAAGGAATGGGAATGACTGCGCCCTCCAGCAGCTCCACCAGCGAAGCGGAGATCGCCCGCGTCCCCTCCACGGAAACGGTAAAAAAGGCGCTGAAATAGACGATCATGCAGAAAGCCACCCCCACAAGCGCGCCCAGCACCAGGGAAAGCAGGGATAACAGCAGCTGCACCACCCCGGCAGGCGGAGCAATGCCATAGGGCGCGGGCAGCAGGGACGCCACGATCAGCACCGGGAAGCACCGCAGGAGCGCCTGGGAGAACCGCCGCGCCGCCGTGCGGGAGAACCACATGGAATAAATGCTTGCCGGGCGGCAAAGCTCATAGGCTACCGCGCCGCTGCGAACGGATTCAAAAATCTCGTTTTCAAAGCCCCAGGGCTGGAACAGCGCCAGAAACGCCTGTTGGAGCCAGATGTAGGTCGCCGTCGCCTGAAAGGTCATGGGGAACGCTTCCGGCTGGCTGCGGTAAAACGCCTGATAGGCGAGGATCAGCAGCCCGCCCCAGACAAACTGGGTCACAAGCCCGGAAAGCGCGGCAACGCGGTATTGCAGCCCCGTGATAAACCTGAGGCGGAAAAAAGCCAAATATTTTTTCACGTTTCCGCCCTCCTAAATTTTCAGTTCCTGGTACATTTCAGCCAGAGCCTCGTCAATGCTTTCCCCGCCCCGCCGGATATCGTCCAGCGTGCCGTCCAGCAGGATTTTCCCCTTGCCGATCAAAATCACCCGGCTCGCCAGCGCTTCAATGTCCTGCATATCGTGGGTGGTGAGAATAACGGTGGTCTTTTCCTCCCGGTTCAGCTCCTTGATAAACTCCCGCACCGCCAGCTTGGACACGGCGTCCAGACCGATGGTGGGCTCGTCCAAAAACAGCACCCTTGGGCTGTGCAGCAGGGACGCGGCGATCTCGCACCGCATTCGCTGCCCCAGAGAAAGCTGGCGGGTGGGGGTACGGAGCAGCTGGGACAGCTCCAAAAGCTCTGTCAGGCGGGAAAGGTTTTTCCGATAGAGGTCGTCGGGAATGGAATAAATCTCCTTCAAAAGCTCGAAAGAGTCGATAACGGGCACGTCCCACCAAAGCTGGGAGCGCTGCCCGAACACCACGCCGATGTGCTTGACGTGCTCCGCCCGCTCCTTCCACGGGACCCTGCCGTCAATGCGGCACTCGCCGCCGTCCGGGGTCAGTATTCCGCTTAGAACCTTAATGGTGCTGCTTTTCCCGGCGCCGTTCGGTCCGATATAGCCCACCATCTCCCCCTCTCCGATGGAAAAGCTCACATCGGACAGGGCTTCGATCTCCTCGTACTCCCGGTGGAACAGCGCCTTGACCGCCTGAGAAAATCCGGCGTTCCGTCTTGCCACGCGGAAGGTCTTTCGCAAATGGGACACCTCGATCATAAAATCCGCTCCTTTCTCGTTCTACACATTTGTTCCGCGGTGGCAGTGACATCACCGCGGGTATCCGGCAGCGGTAACGGCGCCGCCGTTTTTCCAACAGGATTTGCCCCGGAGGGAAGTACCCCCGGGGTGTCTTGCGGAATTATGTGCGCTTTTTTGCCCGAAATCAACCCGTTTCACGGTGACGGGAGGATAGAGCCTGTCAAAAAGCGGAGTTTTATTATACGGTACGGCACGGGAAATGTCAACAAAAAATCCTGCGGGGATCTATACCCCATTACTTTTTATGTTTTTTCCCGGATATTCCCCAAAATCCTGCGGTAGTCTTCAAGGACGGCAAAGCTCACTGGTGGCATAGCAAAACAAATTGTTTTTCAATGCAGCTTCTCCTTATCCCAGTTCCATTGCCTGTTGGTACAGCTCGGAAAAATTGCCCGTCTCTATTGTGAATAAATAGGTATTATTGAGAGCGGAGTATTTGAGATAGAAGGAAACGCTGCCCTCCCCCTGCAGGGCGCTTAAAATATTCTCCCGATAGGTGGGATCATTGTCGATCCAAAGCCTGTCACCGCCCTCATACATTGTCCCCGTCATGAAATAATCTGTTCCAGCCTGCGTCCGCATGGTAATATCGTAATAATCATCAAGGAATAGAGCTTTTTTCACCAAACGACTAGTTCTGGGATATTCAATAAGCTGTATTGCAATATCTTCGGTATCTACCATTAGCGCCGCGGCTAATTCTTCGTTGGTCGCGGCATTATTTGAAAAAGTACCAAAACCCAGGGCGGCGATATACCATTCATCAGTCGGCTCGTTGAAGTTGTCATTGTAATAGAAAAGTTCCCAATTGCCGGGCGTGGACGTAGGTTCAGGAGTTGGTATGGGTTCAGGAGTTGGTATGGGTTCAGGAGTCGGGGTCGGAGTTGGGGTTGGAGTTGGAGTTGGAGTTGGGATTGGCGTCGGCGCCTGGGTTGGGGTTGGGGTGACCGTTTCCACCGGCACAGCTGATACAACAGGATTTTCCGCCCCGGGTTTTCCGCAGGCGCAAAGCGAGACCAGCAGGATAAGTACGGCAAGGAAAAGCACAGCAATTTTTTTCATATCCATTCCTTCTTCCTATTGTCCTGTTACAGGACAATATTTTCGTAATCTTAGTTTACTCTATTCATTGTCCTATGTCAAGACAAAAAGAATAGAGGTGCTTTTTATGGCGAGAATCATTGATGGACAGGAAATGAATATGATTGGAAGCAGGGTACGGGAGCTGCGGATCAAAAAGGGGCTGAGCCAGCAGGCTCTTTCCGATAAGCTGGAAACGCTGGCGGTTTACGTTTGCCGTGGGTCGATTTCCAGAATTGAGGACAAGCAGCGGACTGTGACGGACATCGAGCTTTACGGGCTGGCGAAAATTTTGGAAGTCCCTCTGGAAAGCCTTTTTGAAAAATCAAGTGATCCCAAAAGCTGTCAGGATCAAGATTGCCAGTAAAACTGGTGGTCTGTACTTCTCCTTTCTCAGCTCGGGTGTTGTGTACTATCACGCTTTGTGACAAAATCGGCAGCGAAGAAAGGTTACCCTGCATTCCGTTTGCAGGGCTGGCGCTCCTGAAAAATCTGCTGGGCGGTGCGGAGCGGGTATTCGATCAGGGCGGCGCTGTCAAGGTTTTCCCGGTGCAGTTCCACAGAGGTGATCTGCTGATTGGTGTAGGTGGTGTAATAATAAATTCCGCGGTCCACATCGGTACAGCAGCTGTAGGTGGTGATTTCAAACCTGCCGTCGGGGACGATCACCGCGCCGCGCACCATGGAGACGGAAGCCAGCAGGTGGAAAAACTGCGCCAAACCGCTTTCGTCATCTGGTTTTATCGTGGAATTGAGCAGCAGATAGGAAGCCTTTACGAACCGGGAGGCGGAAGAAAAATCTCCCGGCAGACCGATGCTGCCCATTCCCAGGCTGAAGGGCTTTAAGCTTGCCCTGGTGTGGAAGCAGTTGTCCGGCTGTCTGGGCGTCAAATTCATATACTGGCAGACATTTTGCACGTGGAAATCAAAGGGCGGATTGTTGGTGAGAATGCCCATGGGGTTTTCGTACAGGTGCATTCCCGTGGAGGTGGCTTCCAGCACCAGAGACCCGGTTTTGTCCGCTATGTGCCAGTGCAGGGGCGACAGCGGCACCTTCTCGCTGAAGGGAATGGATACCAGGCTGGTGGTTTCCAGCAGCTTTCTCGCTTCCGCTAAATTCGCGCACCTGCCCAGCAGCCACGGGGTCAGCTCGAAGGGGGAAATATTTGCTTTACTGCTGTCCAACACGGTAGAGTAGTACGCGTTGCCGGGAAAATTCAGCCCGGCAATGCACAGCCCCTTTTCGTTGACCGCTTCCGCGTAAAGCGGATAGCCGGAGATCACCGTCGCCATACCGATCATGGCGTAATGGGTCTTCATCTCCCCCGCCCTGCGGAACTGAAAGGGGTAATTCCTGGGCGTGACCACCACCCGCGCGCCGAACTCGTACTCGATATCCATGTTCCGTCCAAAGTAAAAATGATCTGTTTTCATAGCAATGCTGGTACACATAGGGCAGCCTCCGTTTTTCAGTTTCATTCTGGTTTTATTATACCCACTGAAAAAGGGAGGTATGCCGAAAAAAGCCCTTTCCCTGCAAAAGCCCCGCACTCTCCGGGAAGAAAGCGCAGGGCTCTATTTTATTGGAAATTGCAGCTCTAACGCTGTTCCGCCGCCCAGCCCATGCTGCGGCGAACGGATTCCTGCCAGCGGGCAAGGTCGGCTGCCCGGCGCTCCTCCGGGTAGTCCGGGGTAAAGCGGACGTCCTCCCTCCAGATGGAGGAAAGCTCCTCCTGGCTGTCCCACACGCCCACGGTCAAACCTGCCAGCATGGCAGAGCCAAGGGCGGTGGTTTCCAGGCACTGGGGGCGGCGCACCCTGGCGTTCAGGATATCCGCCTGGTACTGCATGAGGAACCGGCTGCGGGAAGCGCCGCCGTCCACACGCAGCTCGGACATACACACATGGGATTCCCGCTCCATGGTCTTCACCAGGTCGTAGCTTTCCAGCGCGATGCTTTCCAGCACAGCCCGGCAGAGATGGGCGCGCTTTGTCCCTCTTGTCACGCCCAGCAGCGCCCCTCTGGCGTACATATCCCAGTACGGCGCGCCCAGGCCGGTAAACGCGGGCACAAAGGAACAGCCGCCGCTGTCCTCCACAGATTCCGCCAGCTGGTCGGCTTCCTGCGGAGTTTTAATAAGCTCCAGCTCGTCTCTCAGCCACTGGATCGCCGAGCCGGCGTTAAAGGCGCTGCCCTCCAGCGCGTAGGTGGTTTTGCCGTTTAATTTCCACGCGATGGTGGTGAGCAGACCGTTTTCGGACCTGACCGGCTTATCGCCCGTGTTCATCAGCACAAAGCAGCCTGTACCGTATGTATTTTTTGCCATACCCTTTTCAAAGCAGCACTGCCCGAACAGCGCTGCCTGCTGGTCCCCCGCCATGCCGGCAATGGGAATCTCCTCCCCCAGCACGGAATCCTTGCACACGCCTACGATCTCTCCCGATTCCGCCACCCTGGGCAGGGCGCTGCGGGGAATGCCCAGCTCCCGGAGCATGGTCTCGTCCCACTGCTGCCTGTGGATATCGAACAGCATGGTGCGGGAAGCGTTGGAAACGTCGGTGACGTAAGAATCTCCGTCAGTCAGGGAATAGACGAGCCAGGTGTCGATAGTGCCGAACCGCAGGCGCCCCTTGTCTGCCAGTTCCCTCGCGGCGGGAACGTTTTCCATGATCCATTTCATTTTCGTGCCGGAAAAGTAAGGGTCAATAATGAGCCCAGTGGTGTCCTTAATATACTGCTCCATGCCGGCGGATTTCAGCCTCTCGCATTCCGGCGCGGTACGCCTGCACTGCCAGACGATGGCGTTGCACACGGGAATGCCGGAAACGGAATCCCACGCCACGGTGGTTTCCCGCTGGTTCGTAATGCTGATGGCGGCAATGTCCGATGCCCGAATGCCCGCCTGCTCTACCGCCTGGCGCATGGCAAACAGGGTGGTCTGCAAAATCTCCACCGCGTTATGCTCCACATAGCCCGGCTGGGGATAAAACTGCCGGAACTCCCGCTGCCCCATGCCGGCAATGCCGCCAAAGGAATCGAACAGCACCGCCCGGGAGCTGGTAGTCCCCTGGTCGATGGACAAAATGTATTTTCCGATCATCATAGTGGTCCCCTCTTCCTTTCCTCCGCGCCCTCAGCGCCGGAACAGCCTTGTAAAAAGATTTCCCCTGCCCATGACCTTCGCGCTTTTCAGCCACGCCGGATGTATTTTTTCCAGCACCACCTGGGGGCATTTGTATTCGGACAGGGGCTTCTGGGTCTTCAGCTTTTCCAAAAGCAGGTTGTAGTCCCGCACGGTGATCTCCTCACAGTCCGGGCGGAGAGAGCGGTAGTTCCCGGGCTTTGTATACTTGAACACGTAAAGGAAATCCGCCCATTCGCCGTATTCCGTCAGGTGGACCATTTTTTCCGGCACGTCCAGCGTCAGCTTGACCGAGCCGGAAACCTTGCCCCCAGTGTTCTGCCTTTTTCCCTTGACCACACCAAAGACCGGGCATTCGCAGCGAAGCCCCAGCAGGTCGATGAGCGCCTGATATTCCCCCTTCAGGGTCAGGTTTGGCTTTGCCCGGTAGGTTTCCCCGGACTGCAATATTTTCAGCACTATTTTAGATTGGTAGGTCTGTACGATCATACTGTACCCTCCTCTTGGTTGTCGGTCGGTAGCTGGGGTAGAGCTTCCCTGGTTGCCCAGTCGTACAAAAAAGTATCAAAAACGCCCTGTTCGTTGGGCTTGATAAGGAACCGCCGGAGCAGCTCGTCTTCATTTAGACCTGTGCCGCCATAGAACGCGTCGGCGATCCCTCCCGCGATACAGCCCACGGTGTCCGTATCGCAGGTGACGCTCCACACATTGCGAATGCAGCTTTCCCAATCCTCCGATTCCAGAAAGCAGCGGATCGCAAGGGGCATGGTGCCCATGGCGGTCACATCAAATTTCCCAAAGGGGCGGTACAGGGACAGCGGCTTGTGGACGGTATAGCCGTAGGTCCTGTGCAGGTAAGAGGCGATCTCCTTTTTGGACGCCCCCGTCCTGGCAAGGAAAACCGCGGCGGCGGTGGCTTTCGCGGCTTTGATTCCCTCCGGGTGGTCGTGGGTGCAGCGGGAGCTCTCCTCCGCTTCCTGTTCTACCCGTTCCAGCGTATCGAAATACTGTCCCAGAAAGCTGACCCGCATGGCGGAGCCGTTGCCGTAGCTGCCGTAGCCCCGTTCGGAATGGGCGTCCAGCCAGCTTAAAAACAGATTGCCATAGCCCACCTTCCGATATTTCCTGCCAAACATTCCATAGGCTTTGGCATAGGGGACCTGCTGCAGCACCGCATATTTCGTGGCAAGGGTCAGCACCGTATCGTCCGTATAGGTGCTCATGCCGCCAAACAGCTCTTCCGTGCGCCAGTCAAAGCCCTGGGGCTTGCTGAACTCAAACCGGGAGCCTGCCACGTCCCCTAAGATCGCGCCGTACACCAGATCACCTCCCCTGTCGTTTTCGCCGGACTTCCGATCCTGTTCTTTACTATTCCCATTCTAACATGACACTCGGAAAATTGCTACAAAAAAGTGCAGAAACATGGAAAAAGAACGGGAAGGCTCAAAAGAACCTTCCCAAACTGAAATGTATCACCGTTTTGAACGAACCCGGCGGACAGCACTGCTCCGTTTCCGATTATCTCAAAAGCGCAGGCGTCAATGCTTCAATATTTTCATGTCCCCGGAGGTGGTGGAAAACTGGAAGCTGGCAGCGCCGGAAGCATACTTGGCTCTGCCGGATTTTCCCGACCCGCCGGTGACGGGAAAATCGGAAGAAAAATCGCCGGACACGCTGCTGTATTCGGTTTCAAAGCCGTCGTTTTCGGGCAGGACCAGGGTCAGCCCGCCGGACACAGCGTTCAGGTCTACCTTTTCGGGGCAGTTGACAAATTCCCCGCGAATGGCAGCAGAAACAGAGCTGCCGTCAAATTCCTCCGCGCTGCCAAGATAGGTCAGCGCGCCGGAAACCGTATCCAAATCCGCCTTTTTCGCCTGCACGTTGCTGAGCGTCACCGCGCCGGAGGTGGTGCTGACGCTGACAGTCTCTCCCAGCGTGACGTCAGCCGCCTCGATCGCCCCGGAGGTGCTGTCGATGTCCAGCCCCTTTTCCAATTTCAGATCGGACAGCTCAATGCTGCCGGAGGTGGAGGAAACGCTCATCTTTTTCGCGGTCAGCCCGGCAATGTGTATCCTGCCGCTGGTATTTTCGCAGAGCATTTCTCCCATGGCGCCGGCAAAGGACCGGGGCAGCTCTATGGTCAGGTCCTTGCGGTTATTCACAAAAATGCCGAAGGAGATCAGCCGGAAGCCCTGATCCCACTGGATCCGCAGGTTGTCGCCGGAGGTGGAAAGCTTCAGCCGCTTCTGCTCCTCCAGCTTGCCGGAAGCCGGGCGCTCGGTAATGCGGATCAAGTCCCCGGTGCCGACCTTTACCTCGACCTCGCCGTTGATCCAGTCAATGTCCAGCCCGGTCACATCGGTTTCCACCGGGTCCCAGGTGTATTCATAGGTATCTCCCGCCGCCTTCGACCAGCCGGCGCTCGCTTCCCCTGCCAGCTTGAAAATGCCAAAGCCGTTCTGGGACAGACCCACCGCCAGTACGCAGATCAGGAACAGCGCGGCGATGGAACAGGCGACCAATGTAAAAGCTGCTTTCTTTTTCATACCCTATCTTCCTTTCCGATGCTTACTTGCCGTTGGGGTCGTTCAGGGTCAAAATGGACTTGATAATGCCGTCCACCGCCGGGGCGATGAGGAATAATATCCATGTAACGTGCCACTGCCCTGTGCCGAAGCTGAGCAGGAAATAGAGCGCCAGCACCAGCGGCCAGTAGGCGGAGCGAATGGCTTTCAACAGCTGCTTGCGGGAGGTGGTCTGGGTCTGCCACTGCTTGAAATCATCTACCACCGTGCCGGAGGGAACCTGCTTTTTGGGCTTTGCGGCGTGATTGTAGATCAGAAGCCCCGTAGCAGCGGCGATAAGGACAAACATCAGCACCACGCCCAGGATATCCATTCCCGGAATGGGAAGGCTGCCCAACACGATCACAGGCACCACACTGAGAATGTACAGCATGACCGCAATGGAAGTGATGGCGGCGGAGCGCTTTTCCGGGCTGGTGGTGGGAATGTAAACAGGAGCGGACTGTACCGGCGTTTCTTCCAGCCCGTCAAACAGCTCCCGCACGTCGCCAATACTGACCACGGTCAGGTTGTAGGCGTCCTCCGGGCTTTTTCCCTCGGCGAGCAGCGCATGGTATTTATCCAGCAGGTTCTGGGTCAGTTCCACCTTCAGCTCGTAAGCCTTCTGTGTTTTGGGCGCGTTTTGGAACAACTCGTCAACGTAAACTCTGATATTGTATTCCATGGTAAAACTCTCCTTTTTATCTCCTTTTAAGAAGTTTAATTCGGGCGAATAAGGGTCTCCAGCAGCTGCTTGGAGCTGTCCCATTCCGCCAGCATCGCATAATAGACCTGCTCCCCGGTCGGGGTGATGGAATAGTACCGGCGGCGGGCGCCCGTGCTTTCGTCTCCCCAATAGGAGGTGATACAACCCATCTGTTCCAACCGGCGGAACGCCGTGTACAGGGTGGCTTCCTTCAGCTCGTATTCTCCGCCTGTACGCAGCTCGATGGCACGGTTTATCTTATAGCCGTAGCTGTCTCCCTGCATGAGCTGAGCCAGAATGATGGTATCGGTATGCCCCCGAATGACATCCGACGCGATAGACATGGAATTCCTCCTTTTTCCTGCCGCAATTCGCAGCGCAGGTGATTGACTGCACACATCATAGCAGAATATACCTCACCTGTCAAGGTATATTGGAAAATAAAATATATTTTTTGAGAGAGGCTTTTCCGGGATTTGGAAAAAGTAATTGTCTCACAGGGAAATTTATGGTACAATAGATGTTAAATTCTGGATTCTAGATGCTAGAAAGGGCAAAAAGCTGCGGTCGGGTCACCTGGTTTTTTCTTTGCACAAAGGAGCTTCACGATTGTCCACCGCAAGGTGAAAATGATCGCAAGCGATCATTCAAGAGAATCCCTGAACCGCGCAGCGGTTCCCTTTTGCTCCGCAAAAGTACCGGGCTTCTCGAAACTTGATTCCCGAAAAAAGGAGGCTTGCAGAATGATCTATTTTACCATCGTTTTTCTCTGCACGGCTGGGCTGTTTTTAGCGCTGCTGCAGGACAGGTTCCGGGTATGGACGACCCTGGGCGCGGTGGGAGCCGGGTACGTGCTTTCGCTGCTGGCTGCTTTTTTTCTGCGCCGGGTGCTGCATGACCCCGTTCTGGCAGAGCAGGTGCCCTGCCTGGTAGGCTCTCTGATCTTCTTTGGAATTTCCCTCTTTTTCTTCACCAACAATATCCTGCAAAAGCTGTTTCTGGCGCTGCTTTCCCTGTGCAATTTCACTTTTTTGGGCTTTTTCCTGCCGCTGCTGCTGGGGGCGCTTCCCTTTTCCACGGCAGGGGCGTTCGCGGGGGTGCTGTCCGCTTTGATCTACCTGCTTTTCACGCTTTTGCTGGGGCTGTGCCTGTACCGCCCTATCCGCCATTTCAGCGACAGAGGGGCTTCCGGGTTCCTTGTGGGTATGTGCCTGCTCCTGCTTGGCATTTACCTCTTCTCCCTGGGCGCCTTTGATTTCCTGTTCCGCACCAATATCCACGCCGCCCGGCTGCTGGTGGTAACGCTTTTGTACGGTGGGCTGATTTTTGCCTTCCGTTCCCTGTACCAGGCAGGGCGTTTTCGGGAAAGGACCGCCATGGCGGCAGCCCGCGCCGGAATACTGGACGTGGAATCCAGCTGTTTGACAAACCTCCACGCCGCCGTGCGGGAAGCCCACTCTGCCCAGAAAGCAGGAGAATACGCTTTGGATACGGTGGCGGTGCTGCTGGCAGACGGCAATGGGGATAAGATCCCGGCATATATTGCTTCTGTAAAGCAAAACTCCGCCCATACGCCGGTGCTGGGAGAATACCACGAAAATCCCTATCTCAACGCGGTACTGGCTCTGAAGGCTGCCTTTGCCGCCCAGAACGGCATCGCTTTTGAATGCAATGCCGTCACGGGAAGCGCGCCCTTAAAAACCGCCGAGCTGTGCCTGCTGATCGATGAAATGCTGACCAAGGCGTGCCGGGAGGCAGCCGAAGCACAGGGGGAAAAGAAAGTGCGGTTCACCGTGTTCCCCACCGGGGAAACGCTGACGCTGGAAGCGGTGTACTCCGCGCCCCTGCCCCGGCAGGAAAAATTCAGCCTGCACGGAAAGAAATTTGCCGACGTTGCCCAGTGGCTCTTTGACGATGACCCACCGGCGGTAAACACTGCCGGGCTGCAGCACACGGGGGAGATCGTCAGCCTGTACAGCGGCAAGCTGACGGTATCCGGCACGGAGGAAGAAACCATCATTCAGGTAAGCCTCCGCTTTTGAGAAATCGGACGGAATATTTTTCTAAAACTAACCACTACCGATGAAAGGAAGACCCTTATGAAAGAACAGTGTGCCGTACCCTCACAGATCCTGAAAGCCTTCGGGCTGCCGGAGGCTTCCGCGCCGCAACCTGTTCAGGGAGGTCATATCAACGACACCTTTTCCCTGGAAACAACCGAGGGGCACTTTATCCTGCAGCGCATCAACCGCTTTGTGTTCCCCTCCCCGGAGCATATTATGGAAAACATCACCGGGGTCACGGAATTCCTGCGGGAAAAGATACAGCGCCGGGGCGGCGACCCCCTGCGGGAAACGCTGACCATTCGCAAGACCGTGGACGGCATGAGCTTCTGCCGGGACGGGGACGGGGAATACTGGCGGTGCATGCTGTTTATTGCCGGGGCTTCCGCCCATGAAACTGCCACGGGAACGGAAATGCTGCGGGAAGCCGGCTTTGCCTTCGGAAATTTCCAGAGCATGCTTTCCGATTACCCGGCGGACACATTGTATGAGATCATTCCCCATTTTCACGATACGCCCGACCGCTTCCGGCAGCTGCGGGAAGCCATGGACAAGGACACAGCCGGGCGGAAGAAGGACGTCCTGCCGGAGCTGGACTTTGCCCTCAAAAGGGAGCAGAACTGCGGGCTGCTGATGAACCTGCTGGCGGAAAAAAAGCTGCCCCTGCGGGTCACGCATAACGATACCAAGATGAGCAACGTCCTGCTGGACGATGAGACCGGGAAAGCCGTCTGCGTCATCGATCTGGACACCGTTATGCCGGGACTGACTGCCTTTGATTTCGGCGATTCGATCCGTGCCGGAGCCGCCACCGCGGCGGAGGACGAAACCGACCTGAGCCGTGTGCACTGCGACATGAAACAGTTTGAAGCCTACACCCAGGGGTTCCTGTCCGCGGCGGGAGACGCCCTGACGGAAACCGAGCTTGCCACCCTGCCTGACGGCGCGATCCTGATGACCTTTGAAGTGGGTATCCGCTTTCTGGCAGACTACTTAAACGGCGACGTATATTTCCGCACCGCCTACCCCACCCACAATCTGGACCGCGCCAGGAACCAGTTCAAGCTGGTGGAGGAAATGGAGCAGAAGCGGGAGGAAATGGGCGCCATCGTTTCCCGGTTCGCCGGAAAATAAGTATTGGGGAGAGAAAAAAGCAACATGAAAAAAAGAGCGATCCTTTTGTCCGTGCTGACGGCTGTGTTCATGCTGGCGCTGCCCATGACCTTTTTCCTGCTGAGAACAGTCATTCCCTTTCCCGCATTCCTCTGCCTGCCCTACTTTGTCTGCCCGCTGTTCGCGGTAGTGGCAGGGGTGCTGGCAGGAAAGGACCTTCGGCAGCTGTGGTGCTTTGCGCTGCTGCCTGCCATGGTCTCCTTAGGAACGTTTACCTACATCATGAATCTGGAAACGGCGCTGACCTTTTCCATCTGCTACCTGACGCTTGGGATCATTGCGCTGTGTATGTCGGCGCTGGTCCGGTTCTACAACAGAAGCAAAAAACAAAATCAGAGAAGATAATTCTGGGAGGGTCCTTATGAAAATCGCGATCGTAGGCGCATGGCACGTGCACACCATGGAGTACGGCGAGGCTGTTCTGCAAAACCCCGGGGCGGAGCTTGTCTGCCTGTGGGACGATGAGGAAGCCAGAGGAAAAGCGGCGGCGGAAAAGCTGGGTATCCCCTTTGAGCCGGACCTGAACAAAATCTGGGCAAATCCTGAGATCGACGGCGTGCAGATCACCACCGCCACCTGCCAGCACAGGGAAGTGCTGCTGGCAGCGGCGGCAGCCGGGAAGCATATTTTCACCGAGAAGGTGCTTGCCTTTACCATGGAGGACGCGGAGGAGATCGCCGCGTCGGTAAAAAGCAGCGGGGTGAAATTCACCATTTCCTATCCCCACAAGACCTTCCCCACCCTGAAGTCTGCCAAGGAACTGGTGGACAGCGGCAGGCTGGGGCAGATCACCTACGCCCGGGTGCGGGACGCCCACAACGGCAGTACGGCGGGCTGGCTGCCGCCCCATTTCTATGACGCTGCCCAGACAGGCGGCGGCGCTATGATCGACCTGGGCGCCCACCCCATGTACACCTTGAACTGGTTCATGGGCGAGCCGAAGTCCATCGTTTCCATGTTCACAGAGGTGACCCACAAGGGTGTGGAGGACAACGCGGTATCCGTTATCGAATTTGCGAACGGCGCTATCGGCGTTTCCGAAACGGGCTTTGTGACCAACGGCATGCCCTATGTGCTGGAAATGAGCGGCACCAAGGGCTCTTTGATGGTGCACAATGATATTTTGGAATATTCCTGCGAGGAGACCGGGAACAGGCTGGTGCAGAAAACCGACCTGCCCCAGCCCGGCACCATGCCCATCGACGGGTGGATCGCCGCGGTCAACGAGGGCGGTGACGCGCCCAACGGCATTGACGATGCGGTGGCGCTGACAAAATTCATGGTGGGCGCGTACGAAGCCTACCGCACCGGCAGACAATATCGATTTTAAGTGAAATCTTTGCTTTCATAAACAGGCTCCCCGCGGCGTTATGCGCATAACGCCGCGGGGAGCCTCTTTTTCTCAGTGCATTCCTTCAAAGCTTTCCCGAAGTATTTCACAGGAGCTTTGGAACCTTTGCCGTTCCTCATCGGTCAGGCTCAGCTCCAGCACCCTGTCTACACCGTTGCGGTTGACGATACAGGGAACCCCGGCGTATACGTCCCGCTGCCCATATTCCCCCAGCAGCCGGGCGGACACGGTGAGCACGCTGTTCTCATTGGACAGCACCGCCCGGACGATCCTCACCAGCGCCATGCCGATGCCGTAATAGGTAGCCCGTTTCGCGGCAATGATCTTCTGGGCGGCGTCCCGCACCTCCGTGCTGATCTGCTGCATTTCCGCAAGCTGGAATTTCCCATCGGACTGGCGGCAGATATCCTCCACCGATTTTGTCGCCACCATCGCCTGGCTCCACGGGACGAACTCGCTGTCCCCATGCTCGCCGATGACATAAGCGTGAACATTTCTGGGGTCCACGGAGAAGTATTCCCCCAGCAGATACCGCAGCCGGGCGGTGTCCAAAGTGGTCCCGCTGCCGAGCACACGCTTGGAATTAAAGCCGGACAGCTCATAGGTCACCCGGGTCATGATATCCACGGGGTTGGTCGCCACCAGAAAAATGCCGCTGAAGCCCGAATGGACAATGGGCTCTACAATAGAGCGGAACACCGCCTCGTTGCGCTTCAGCAGGTCCAGCCGGGACTCGCCGGGCTTCTGGTTCACCCCGGCGCACAGCACCGCGATATCCGCGTCGGCGCAGTCGCTGTAATCCCCGGCGGATATTTTCATGCTGGAGGAGGCAAACGCCACGCCGTGGTTCAGGTCCATGGCTTCCCCCTCCGCCCGCTCCCGGTCAATGTCGATGAGCACCAGCTCGTCGCAGACCGCCTGGTTCAGGGCGGAATAGGCAAAGCTCATGCCCACCATGCCCGTGCCTACCAGCACCACCTTTTTCCTGTTTTGATTCATGTCCATGCTCCTTTCTGCTGTGTCTTATTCAAAGTGTTCCAAAAAATCAGGACGCTATGCGGGTCAGACCGCCGCTTTTGACCGCCTGCTTTTCAGAACATTGTAGCCCACGATGGCTCCCACCACGATAACGGCTCCCGCAAACGCCGTGGCGGAAATATGCTCGCCGTAGAAAACCGCCACCCAAATGGGGTTCAGGACCGGCTCCAGACCGGTGATCAGGGAAGCGGTGACCGGCGGGGTATAGCGGATCCCCAGGGACAGGAAAATATAGGCAAGCCCTACCTGCAGCGCGCCCAGCGCCAACAGCGCCGCCATGGGGACAGGGGAAAAATCCGTCTCCTGAAAGCAGAAGGGCGCGAAAATGACCGCCGCCGCAAGCTGCCCGAAAAAAACGGAAGACATGGCGTCCGCCTTTTCAGAGGAATTCATCAAAAACACGCCGGAATAGCACACGCCGGACAGCACCGCCACCAGGTTGCCCAGCATATTCCCCGCCCGCAGGCCGTCGATAAAGAACAGCATCACGCCGAACAGCACCACGGCGCAGGTCAGCACGTCCAGCTTTTTGGGCTTGACGTGGAAAATCAGGATCATGAACAGGATCACGAACACCGGGGCGGTGAATTGCAGCACAATGGCGTTGGCGGCAGTGGTCAGCTTGTTGGCGATGGTGTACAGGGTGGTGGTCCCCAGCGTGGACAGCGCGCCCATCACCACCGGGAAATTCCACTTCAATTTGTGTTTGGAGATCAGCAGGTACGCCCCGATCACCACAATGCCGATCAGGTTCCTCGCGCCGTTGATCGCCAGCGCCGACCAGGGGATCAGCTTGACGCACAAGCCCCCGATACTGAACAGCAGCGACGCCAAAAACACAAACAGCACCGCCCGCTTCTGTTTTCTTTCCATGCTTATGACCACTTCCCTTTCTTTTCTCCGTCAGAAAGCCAAGAAAAAACGGAACGCCGCCTTTCCGATAAACAGCGGCTCTTTCGCCGTACACAAAACACCCTCTATTGGAAAACAGCGCCCGCCGGCAAAAGGGCATTTCCCGGCACGCTTTTTTGATACCGCAGATATTGTACTCTTTCCCCTGGAAAAAAACAAGGAAGCAGAAAAATTTTTTCATCATGCGTCCATAATGTGACAGAATCGCAGACGCTCCGCGCCTATACTTGATTTAGCAGGCAAGCCTGCGGGATCCATTCCAGCAGATGACCTGCTGGAACGGGAGGGATGCCGTTGACAGTTTACGCGGACATTTTGGTGCTTGTCAATTTGTACATCGACTTTTTTCTGCTGTGGTGCGTAAAAAAATTTCTTCATCTGCGCGGAAAAAACTATCGTCTGGCACTGGGTGCGCTGGTGGGCGCGCTGTGCGCCCTGCCTGTTCTCCTGCCGCTGCCGGACTGGGCTGCGCTGCCCGTCGGGGTCGTTACGGCGCTCGCCGCCACCGGGGCTGCCTTTGCGCCGCAGCAGCCCCGGTGGTTTTTCCGAACAGCAGTGTGCTTTTGGGCATTTACCCTGCTGCTGGCAGGCTTTTTCCTGTTTTTACTGCGCTTTTTCGCGCCCAGGAATGTGGCCGTGCTGGGCAGTGTGATATATTTTGACCTGTCCCCCACCCTGCTGTTTCTGTTTACCGGGGGCGCGTATCTCATTTTATGGCTTTGCAGGAAGCTGTTTGCGGGCAGGACCGCCCTGCTGCGCTGTCAATGGATAACAGTACAGCAGGGAAAAACCGTCCGGCTCTATCTGAAAGCCGACACGGGAAACGCCCTGCGGGAGCCTTTTTCCGGCTTGCCCGTGCTGGTGTGCCGGGTGGAAGCCTTACAAGATATCCTGCCGGAGGAGGTCCGCCGATTCTCCGAGACCAGCGGGGTCAGCGCTTCCGCCGCCAGGGGGCTGCGGCTGATCCCCTTTGAAAGCGTGGGCGGCGCGGGAGTGCTGCCCGCCTTCCGCCCGGAAAAGGTCACCGTGGAAAAAACAGGGCAGGAGCTGTCCTGCTACATAGCGGTGCTGCGGCAAAATCTGTGTGCCCAGAGCCAGACCGATGGATTTTACAACCCCGACCAATTCCCGGAACTCCGGGAAAATCCTAAACTATAAGAGGTGCTTCTCATGGAATTTTTCGCTTTGCTCAAGCGGCAATTCACAAGATTTTTTCGTCATATTTTTTTACGCTGGCACCGGGAGCCCTGCCACTATATCAACGGTCCTGAAACGCTGCCCCCGCCGCTGACAAAGGAGGAGGAGGCTCAGGTCATTGAAAATATCAGGAACAACGTACCCAACGCCAGAGAGCCCCTGATCACCCACAATCTGCGGCTGGTGGTATACATCGCGAAGAAATTTGAAAGCCCCGGCGCAAACGTGGAGGACCTGATCTCCATTGGCACCATCGGTCTCATCAAGGCGGTGAACACCTTTCGTATCGAGCGGAACATCAAGCTTGCCACCTATGCCTCCCGGTGCATTGAAAACGAAATTCTCATGTATCTGCGGAAAAGCTCCCAGCTGCGCAACGAGGTGTTTATCGACGACCCGCTGAACGTGGACTGGGACGGCAACGAGCTGCTGCTTTCCGACCTGCTGGGCAGCGACCCGGACGCCGTGAACCGGGACATTGAGCAGGAGGCGGAAAAGACCATGCTGCTGGAAGCGGTGGACCGTCTTTCCCCCCGGGAAAAGAAGATCATGACATTGCGCTTCGGGCTGGAATCCACCAAGGAGCACACCCAAAAGGAGGTTGCCGACGAACTGGGGATTTCCCAATCCTACATATCCCGGCTGGAAAAGCGCATTATTTCCCGTCTGCGCAAGGATTTGGAAAAGGTCTCGTAACAAAAAATAGCGCGTGGAACCGCCGTTTGAAGCGCCAGCATTCCGCGCCGCGTATCCAAAAAATGAACCGCCCTCCCGGTACAGGATTTGCCGGAGGGGCGGTTTTATTAAGGCTTGTGCGTTAAGATTCCCACGTTTTTAGGACCTTTGAAATCAAAGGTGATGAGCTCGTAGGGTATCTTATGCTCCGTGAGGTACCGGCAGATGTCCTCCACCAGCGCTTTTGTGCCCAGCTTCCGGCTCCTGTCCCAATAATTGCAGCAGGGGACCACAAGGACGGGAGTGGTGAACGCGCTTTCCACCACAGGGCGGGTAGCCTGGTCGGGGTGCAGCCCCACCACCAGATCGTAATAGCCCGCCATATCCGGGGTGTATTCGCATTCCCGGTTTTCCACGCCCTTCAGCACATACCCCCGGGGGTCGATGACCTCGCTGCGGTAATTGTACCTTTTTGTCAGCAGCTTGGAAAGCATGCCCTGCCCTCCGGCAACGTCCGCAATATAGGTGATGTCCCGCCCGAAGCGGTCGTAAATAAATTGCGCCACCACCTCGAAGCGTTCCTCCGAGCCGTGGCATTTTGTCTGCTGTCTTCCCATATGATCTCCTCAAACGATCCCCGAAAGGGAAATTTGGCCGTCCTCTCCCGTTTCCCGTTCTGCCAGATTGGTGACCTGTAACCCCTGTCTTTCGGCATAGCGCACCGTGTACGCCGTGCCGCCGCGGTTTTCCCGCAGGTAGCAAAGGCAGCGGCTGCTGTGATCCACCAGATAGCGGTTGCGCAGGTGCATACAGCCCTCCGTGTACACATCTGCGGTATAGATGACCTCGTCCGCCTGCCCCATCAGCTCGTGGTAAAGCTGAATGGAAGCGGCGTCCCAGCGGCTTTCCTGCCCCAGGCAGGGCAGCACCAGCACCAGATGGAGCCCCGGCAGCTCCCGCTCCCGGAGGGCAAGCACCGCCTGCGCCGCCACTGTGTCAAAGCCCAGCGCGCCTCCCGCCAGAAAGGTGTCTATCCCCTCCCCTGCCAAGCGGGATATCTCCTGACGCAGCCGCGTTTCCAGCCGCTCCCGCTGTGCCGCAGGAAGAAATCGGTGCCCGGTAAAGCAGCAGCATTTTTCACGAATCAGTTTCATGGACGCACCTCATTTTTAAGGGTATGGTATTTGGCTATTTGGCAAAACTGACTTTGGAGAAGTTCAATGTTTAAAATAAAAATGGAACGGTGATTTTTTCGTTTCAAAGGTTCTCAATGAAATCGCTTTGCGGATATTATAACACAAATCCACAATGTGTCAACACTTTAAGCGTATTATTTCTTCCTATTGTGTCATGCTTATCTTTACAATACGTGTTGAGGTGAACACAATGATAAAGGACCTGCCGAAAAAGCTGCAAAGCCTTCGTCTACAGTATAATCTTTCTCAAAAACAGGTGGCGGAAATGCTTCACGTTTCACCCTCCATTATTTCCGGCTACGAAACCGGCGAAAGAACTCCCAGCACAGAGAATCTTCTGGCGCTTTCCTATCTGTATCATTGCAGCACGGATTATCTTCTGGGCAAACAGGCAGACCACACCCCGCACGAAATTGATGTGAGCGGGCTGAATGACCAGCAGATCAAAGCGATCATCGGTCTTGTGGAATCCATTCGGAACAAATAACTGACGAAAAAGGCTTCCGGGCAAATCCCCGGAAGCCCTTTCTGTCTTGTCAAATAAAAGCTTACTTCGTGCCTTCGTACACAGCCACGGCGCAAGCCACGGTAGCGCCTACCATGGGGTTGTTGCCCATGCCCATCAGACCCATCATCTCCACGTGAGCGGGGACGGAGGAGGAGCCTGCGAACTGAGCGTCGCCGTGCATACGGCCCATGGAGTCGGTCAAGCCGTAGGAAGCGGGACCTGCCGCCATATTGTCCGGGTGCAGGGTGCGCCCAGTGCCGCCGCCGGAAGCCACGGAGAAATACTTCTTGCCGTTTTCCAGCGCCCACTTCTTGTAGGTGCCGGCAACCAGGTGCTGGAAGCGGGTGGGGTTGGTGGAGTTGCCGGTGATGGACACGTCCACGCCCTCATGCTTCATGATGGCAACGCCCTCCAGCACGTCGTTTGCGCCGTAGCACTTGACTGCCGCGCGCTCGCCGTCGGAGAAGGGGCGGGTCTCTTCGATTTTCAGCTCGCCGGTGAAGAAATCGTAATCGGTCTTCACATAGGTAAAGCCGTTGATCCTGGAAATGATGTAGGCGGCGTCCTTGCCCAAGCCGTTCAGAATAATGCGCAGGGGCTCTTTTCTGGCACGGTTGGCGGTCCTTGCAATGCCGATAGCGCCTTCCGCGGCGGCAAAGGACTCGTGACCTGCCAAAAACGCGAAGCACTTGGTCTCGTCACGGAGCAGCATAGCGCCCAGATTGCCGTGACCGCGACCCACGTTGCGCTGTTCCGCCACGGAGCCGGGGATACAGAACGCTTCCAGACCGATACCAATTGCCTCGGCAGCGTCGGCGGCAGTCTTTACGCCCTTCTTAATGGCGACCGCGCAACCCAGCGTATATGCCCAGCCCGCGTTCTCAAACGCGATAGGCTGTACGCCCTTTACAATATCATAGGGGTCGAACCCCTTGGAGTTGCAAAGCTCTCTTGCTTCCTCCAAACTACCCAAACCATACTCAGCGAGACACTTTTCGATTTTGGGCATTCTTCTTTCCTTGCCTTCAAACATGACGTCGTTAGCCATTTTGTTGTCCTCCTAATCTATGGTTGGTTTGGGATTACTCTTCTCTGGGATCAATGTACTTGGCAGCGCCGTCAAAGCGACCGTACTGACCGATGTTTTTCTCATACGCCTCATTGGGGGACATGCCGTGACGGATATCCTCCAGCATTTTGCCAAGCTTCACAAACTGGTATCCGATGACCTCGTTGTTCTCGTCCAGAGCCATCTTGATGACATAGCCCTCTGCCATCTCCATGTAACGCACGCCCTTGAGCCCGGTGGAGAACATGGTGCCCACCTGGGAGCGCAGACCCTTGCCCAGGTCTTCCAGACCTGCTCCGATGGGCAGACCGCCCTCGGAGAAAGCCGTCTGGCTGCGTCCATAAGCCAGCTGCTTGAAGATCTCCCGCATTGCCACGTTGATGGCGTCGCACACCAGGTCGGTGTTCAGGCATTCCAGCAAAGTCTTGCCGGGCAGGATCTCCGCTGCCATGGCGGCGGAATGGGTCATGCCGGAGCAGCCCAGCGTCTCCACCAGAGCTTCCTGCACGATACCGTCCTTCACATTCAGGGTCAGCTTGCAGGCGCCCTGCTGGGGAGCGCACCAGCCGATACCGTGGGAAAGACCGGAAATGTCCTTGATCTCATAGGACTTGACCCACTTGCCCTCTTCGGGGATCGGGGCAGGACCATGATGCGGCCCTTTCGTTACCGTACACATATTTTCCACTTCATGGGAATAGTTCATATTGGTACTCCTTTCGGTTTTATAATGTTTTCGGGGCGGAAATGCCGCCCGAAATACCAATCTGGTTTCATTATAATCGGAAACGCCGCCGGATTCAAGTGGGTGGAAAAAATTTTACCCTCAGATTTTGGCAAAAATTGATTTTTTCCGCCCGGAAAAGGATTTTTTCAAAAAAAGAACCGGCTTTCATAAGCCGGCTCTTTTCTTTGAGAACTGAAACTGCCTTTCACCGCAAGTGCGGGGCGAACTGCCACAGGAAAGCGCTTTTTACGGCTGGAACGCCAGCCTTGCCTTCCGCAGCGCCAGCACCACCAGGGGCAGCAGCACCAATTGAATGATGATCCCCGGCAGCGCGGTGACAAAGGACGCGGTGAGCCACATCTGCATGGAATACTCCCCCGCCCGGAAAATCAGGGCGTTCACCACGCCGTAAACCACCCTGCCGACGAGCATTGCGCCAATGAGAGAAATGTACACATTGGCGACCTGAGAGCCGGTGCGGATTACCAGGATCAACAGCCCGGCGGCAAAACCGTACACCGCCAGCTCGCAGATCATGCTGGGCAGCATTGCCATGGGCGGCATGGAGGTGATCAGGCTGGACAGCAGCGGCGTCAAAATGCCGCAGGCGATCCCATATGCCGGACCGCACAGCAGCCCGCACAGCAGGACCGGGATATGCATGGGCAGCAGGATACTTCCCGCGTTGGGAATGCCGTGCACCGCCACAGGCAGCACGATCCCCAGCGCCACGCACAGGGCGGAAACCACCATTTCCCAAATATACTTCTTTGTTTTCGTCATAATCTTTCCTCCTGAAATTCTGCGTAGAAAAAGCCACGAAAGAGCTTCCCTTGGGGAAGCTGCAGCCTTCGTGGCTTTTTTGCAGTTGAGTATCATTTGATCCGGTGCGCCCCTGCCGCTTGCTTTCTACGGAAAGCACAAAACGATCTGCCGCTTGACGGCAGCCCGGATCAGGCACGTTCCTGTCTTTATTATAAAGACCCGGGAATGCGCTGTCAAGAATTTGCTTTGTAAAATATTTTCCGGCAGAGCGCCAGCGGTTCCCTCACTTCTTGCAGGTGATGACGGTCACGTCACGGTGGAGCTGCAGCACGGAAGCGGGCACGTTGGGAGTGATCTCCCCATACATGGCTCTCTCTATGATATCCTTCTTGTCCTCGCCGGCGATGAGCAGGATACGGGCAGCCTTCATAATGGTGCCGATCCCCATGGTGATCGCCTTGGTAGGCACGTCCTCAATACTGTCGAACAGGCGGGAATTGGCGGAAATGGTGCTTTCAGTCAGGTTGACCTGATGGACGTACCGGGGAAAGCTGCCGGTAGGCTCGTTAAAGCCGATATGTCCGTTGTGCCCGATCCCCAGCAGCTGAAGGTCCACGCCCCCCAGGCTGTCGATCAGCTTTTCGTACCGCTCCGCTTCCGCCGCGATATCCGGGGCAGAGCCGTTGGGCAGGAAGGTGTTTTCCTTCCGAATGTTCACGTGGTTGAAAAGGTTTGTGTCCATGAAATACCGGTAACTCTGGGGGTTCCCGGCGGTCAGCCCGCAGTATTCGTCCAGGTTCACGGTGCGGACCTTGGAAAAATCCAGCACCCCCGCTTTGCAGCCCTTGACCAGCTCCTGATAGGTGCCGATCGGGGAAGAGCCTGTGGCAAGCCCCAGGACGCAGTCGGGCTTCAGCAAAACCTGACCCCCGATAATACCCGCCGCAAGGGCGCTCATCTTTTCATAGCTTTCTACTTCCAAAATTCTCATGCTCTGTCACGTTCCTCTCTGAAATTTGAATGTGTTTCTTTATGTACAGGCAAACGCCTAAGGTCACAAGCTCTGCGCTTTCTTCCTCCCCGGAAGCTGCGCTAAGATCACCGCGCCAAACACCAGCACGCACCCCACGATCTCCCTGGGCGACAGCGTATCCCCCAGCACCACCCAGCCTGCCAGCACCGCAAATACGGATTCCAGGCTGAGGATCAGGGAAGCGACGGTGGGTTCCGTGGTTTTCTGCCCCAAAATCTGGAAGGTGTACGCCACCCCGCTGGACAGCACGCCCGTATAGAGCAGGGGACCCCACGCGGCAAGCAGGCCGCCCCAGCGCGGCGTTTCCATGGCAAGGGCAAAGGGCAGCGAAAACAGCCCGGCAACAAAAAACTGAATACAGGAAAGGGCAATGCCGTTGGCGTCAGGAGATACCCGGTCCACCGCCAAAATGTGAAAGGCAAAGAACAGGGCGCACGCCAGCAGGAGCATATCCCCAACGGCAATGGAAAAGCTTTCCCCCTGCACACTGAGGCACCAGATCCCCACCAGCGCCGCCACCGCCGCGACCCAGACCTTCCAGCCCGGCGCCCGTTTGAAAAAGCAGCCCAAAATGGGCACCAGCACGATGTAAAGGGCGGTCAGGAAGCCCGCTTTCCCGGAGCTAACGGTCTGGATCCCCGTCTGCTGAAGCAGGCTGCCCGCTCCCAGCAAAACGCCGCAGAGCACGCCGCCCAAAATCAGGGAGCGGTACTGCTTCCAAAGCCCCTGCTTTTCCTCCTGCTTCGGGGCTTTTCTGCGATCCAGCCGAAGGAAAAGCAGCGCCGCCGGAAGTAAGGCAAAACCGCCGATGAAGCTGCGGGCGGCATTGAAGGTGGCAGGTCCCAGATAGTCCATGCCCACGCTCTGCGCCACAAACGCCGTGCCCCAGATAAAGGCCGCCAAGCTCAGAAAAAGCGCGCCTACAGGGAATTTTTTCTTATCCAGGCTGTCTCTCCCCTTCCTCACTCCCGCCGTTTTCTCTGGTCAGGTTCTTCATCCAGTTGTACCGGTTGATCTTCACCAGCGCCACGAAGCACTTTAATATCTGGTCGCATTTCAAGGCGGCAAACACCACCCAGGGCGCCGCGCCGAAATGCTGGCAGAGAATTGCCGAGGGCAGCACCACCAGAAATACGAACACGGTATCCATCTTGAACACAAAAGAAATATCCCCGCCGGATTTCACCAGCCCGAACAGGCAGGGCATCTGATAGCAGGAGCCAATGATAGATACAGAAATTACATTGATAAACTGCCGGGAATACGCCTGGGCTTCCTCGCTGGCGTTGTACAGCCCGATAAACCCGTCGCGGAACAGGAACACCAGCCCGCCGGAAACAAGCCCCACAAACAGGAAAATGAGCTGCACCGTCTTGGCGTACTCCTTCATCAGGTCGTACTTCCCCGCGCCCACGGTCTTCCCGGTGATGATCCCCACCGCGGACGCCAGACCGTTGACCCAGACATAAATCAGGTTGTGGAGCATTCCCGTAATGCTGGTGGCGGCGATGACCCCGGCGCTGTACGCGCCCAAAATTTTCGTGTTCGCCAGCATATTGACCGACCAGACCAGTTGCCCGCCGATGATGGGCAGCCCGTAGCGCACGAAATCCCTGAGCAGCTGTTTGTCTGTATGGAGCAGGTCCCGCACGCCGAATTTCAGCTTTTTGTCCACCGCAAACACATACACAACGCTGACCAGCATTTCCAAAATACGGGAGATCAGCGTGGCGATGGCGGCGCCCCGAACGCCCAGCGCCGGGAACCCCAGCTTGCCAAAGATCAGCAGATAGTTCAGGGAAATGTTGACCACCAGCGTCATGATGGAAATATACAGCCCTATCTTTGCCGTTTCCACACTGCGCATGGAAGCGATCATCACCTGGGAAACACAGAAGAACAGGTAAGAAAAGCCCACGATCTGCAGATAAGCCGCGCCCTCGGAAATGACCCCCGGCTCCGCTGAAAAAATGCGGATCAGCGGCACGGGGAAAAGCACCGCAGCCAAAGTGGTCAGCACGCCGACCCCCGCGGCAAATTTCACGCCGATGGAAACGACCTTCCGAATGCTGGCGGTATCCTTTTTCCCCCAGTATTGCGCCGCCAAAATCAAAATAGCGCCCTCGATGCCCGCTACAAACATCTGCAGCACAGTCTGCATCTGGTTGCCCACATACACGCCGGAAATGGCGTTGTCCCCCAGAGAACCGATCATCAGGTTGTCTGCAAAATTCACCGCGAAGGTGATCAGATTTTGCAGAGAGATCGGAATTGCCAGCATGATAAGGTTGCGGTAAAAAGACTTGTCCCTTGTAAAAACTGCCATAAGGTAACTCCTCTGCCCCAAGACACGGCGCTCCCCGGCGCCGGTAAGCTTTCCCACTTGATATGGTCGTTTTATTATATACCAACGGGAAAATAAAGTAAAGAAGATTTCAGAGACCGCGCGGAAGCGCAGAAAAGCGCGGCAAAATGCCGAAAGGAAGCGTTGCCGCCGGGGAACGCTTCCTTTTTTGCTGGCTTTTTTCCAAGATCAGCCGCGCGGCTGACGACGGCGACAATCAGCTTTCCGCCAAGATCATCAGCATGGTATCGTAGGCTTTGGAGACGATTTTTTCGATTTCTTCGTCGCTCTCCGCTTCCAGGCAGGCTTCATACATGGTTTGCAGTTCCTGATCTAACGTGCCGTAGAACCGCGCGTGGGTCACCTCGTTCCGCAGGGCGGTGTATTCGGAGAACAGTTCATCTCCAGCTTCCCGGATACTATACTGCCCGAAAGAGTATTCTATGTTTCGCATCAGGTCATTCCGCGCTGGAACGCCGTAAAAACCATGCGCAAAAAAGGTTTGATGAGTATATCCTTCCTTATCTATATCTCCCCGCGCCGCCTGTGCGTTGACGCTAGAAAAATAATCCAAAATGCGAAAGGCAGTTTCAGGGTACTTTGTGTTTCTGTTGATCCCGGCATACACTGTAATTTCAGCCGTAACTCCGCCTTCCGTATTATAAATTGGCGCAACACACTGAGGAAAGCCCTTTTCTTCCCAAAACCCATCATAATATCCCTGCTCCCACCGCACCATTTGCAGATAGTCCAAAGAATGCACAGAGCGAAAACCGCCATATTCCTCCTGTGAAAACGCAGCGCCGTTTTTCACGCCTTTCAGCAGGTTTTTGTCTTCCATCGCAAGAGATTCTTTTACTATTTGATACAACGATTCTTTTGACACTGTCAGTGTGTTTTTTTCGTAATCGGCAACCTGCCCGAACAGATCCGGAAATTGCTGGTACGCCGCCGCACCATAAGCAGATCGAACCGCCACATTTTGCTGAGCGAATGCTTCGCTCCAGGAGCCGGGTAAATTCTCCACAGCGCTTTCTGCATAAATAGCGACAGGAAAAGTCAACGCAATCGGAACAATCATCAGTTTATTCTCTGCAACCCCAGCGTTTCGTGCAGGGGACAACAGCATATCTGTATCCAGCCATTCCGCACTGCTCAAATAATCATCTAAAGCCAAAAAAATCCCATTTTTCATGGCAGCCTGCACATCCGGGAAAAGCCGTTCTGGGTTATCATAATTTTTCCCCAGATATTTTCCGTAGTATCTGTTGCTTTTCCATCCCGGGACGGAACAGGACAGAAGAAAAACATCAGGACCCCCGCCAGCCATGATTTCCGTTTTCAGCGCTTGGATTTTCACGTTGCGTTCTGATTCCGTTGTCGGTAAAAATTCAATCTGAATTTTTTCGGTATCCAGCCCACAGGGGTACTGGAAACAGAATAAGAGGTCGCGGTTCAAGGATTCCCTATAGTTCCCGTCATGATAATTATCATAATCAAGGTCGATAAGTACCCGCAGTTTTTCGTTCTGCTTCGCTTTTTGGCAACTGGTAAATAATATTAAGATACAAAACAAAAGTACCAGCACTATTATTTGTTTCCTGAGAAACGGCTTCATAAAGCGTTCTCCCTTCTCAGCAATAAAATGGAAAAAAGGAAAGCCTGATGTAAAATCAAGCTTTCCCCCGTTCGCATTCCAAAAAATCAAGCCGGAGCGTATGTTGTATACCCGCAACGACCACAGACATATTTGCCCTGTACTCCACTTGCAGTAGATATTACTCCTTTAAAGTCACATAATCTATCACAGCGAGGGCAAATGACCTCATAAATTGTCCACCTCGGCTGGATTTCTTCCGCGCAGGCGGCGCAGCCGTCATGGTCATGGGTTTCTGCGGCGGCGGGCAGGGCGAAGATCGCCAGAGCCAGCGCCAGTACCAACAGCATAGACAGTGTCTTTTTCATGTTTTCGCCTCCTTTTCCAACTGCCGCTCAAAAAAAGCGCAGAGTAATGTGAAACAGTTTTGTCCCACACAGGGAGACAGCGCTATCAGGTATCTGCCATGCGCATGGTTGAAACACTTTTCACACACCGACGTCTTGTGTGCAAGAATGACGCTATCTTCTGCAATTTCAATTTCATTACACAAATATTCACGCGTCAATATGATTTTACAAATTTTCCTATTTTTCAGGTTTCTATTTTATCTGGCAGTTTCTGCTTTTCGTCTTTCAAGGTGCGGAAATGCTTGCGCGCAGGGTGTGCCTTATTCGATATTTTCTCCCAGCGTGCCCTGGCTCCTGGCGGAAAGGTAGGCATTGATGAAGCCGTCCAGCTCGCCGTCCATCACGGCGTTCACGTTGCCGGTCTCAAAGCCTGTGCGGTGATCCTTCACCATCGTATAGGGCATGAACACATAGGAGCGTATCTGGCTGCCCCAGGTGATCTCCTTTTGCTCCCCGCGAATATCGGAAATCTTCTCCAGATTTTCCCGTTCCTTGATCTCCACCAGCTTGGAAACCAGCATTTTCATTGCCACATCACGGTTCTGGTACTGGCTGCGCTCCACCTGGCAGGACACGGTGATGCCTGTGGGAATGTGGATCAGCCGCACCGCGGAGGAAGTCTTGTTGACCTTCTGCCCGCCCGCGCCGCTTGCCCGGTACACTTCCATTTTGATGTCGTCGGGGTTGATCTCCACCGTGCTGTCCAGCTCCATCTCCGGCATGACTTCCAGTGAGGAAAAGGAGGTGTGCCGCCGCCCGGCAGCGTCAAAGGGAGATACCCGCACCAGCCGGTGCACCCCCGCTTCGCTTTTGAGGTATCCATAGGCGTTTTCGCCCTCCACCAGAATAGACGCGGATTTCAGCCCGGCTTCGTCGCCGTCCAGATAGTCCAGCGTGGAAACCTTAAAGCCGTGGCGCTCGCCCCAGCGGTTGTACATGCGGAACAGCATTTCCGCCCAGTCCTGCGCTTCCGTGCCGCCGGAACCTGCGTGGAAGGTCAGAATGGCGTTGTGGTCGTCATATTCCCCTGTGAGCAGTGTGGACAGCCGCATGGTTTCCGCCTGGGACCTGATCTCCTCCAGCTCCCCTTGAATTTCGGGCAAAAGGGAGAGGTCCTCCGCTTCGTCGCCCAGCTCGATCAGCGCCATAGCGTCCTCCGCCTTGCCGCGGAGCTTCTGGAAGGTCTCGTCCCGCCCTTTCAGAGCCGCCATGCGCTGGGTGATCTTCTGCGCTTCCTCCATATTGTCCCAAAAGCCGGGCTCGGCGGACTTGTGCTCCAGCATATCCACCTCTTCCCGAAGCTTTTCCAAGCCAAGAGAAGCTTCCAAGGTATCCAAGACCCTGCCCTGCTCCTCCATCTGATGTTTCAGTTCTTCAAATTGCAGCATATCTGTAACTCCTTCGCATGGTTCTCTCGTTTTGTTTATTATACTTCACCGGGAAAAAAATGTAAAGCACTGCAGAAGGGACGGAAAAAAGACTTTGCGGTATGCAATACCGCAATTCTCCTGCGGAGAACCGCCTTTTTTCATATTCTCCAGGATACACTGCCATAAGGAGATGACGCTTCCTTTCATATCCAGTATCCAGCGTCTAGTGTCCAAAAAGGTACACCGCCATCTTAAGGAAAAAATTCTTTTACTTATGGTCGGGAAACACATTTTCCAATTGCACCCAGCAGCTTCACGTTTGCCGAATGGACGGAAAAAAGACTTTGCGGTATGCAATACCGCAATTCTCCTGCGGAGAACCACCTTTTTTCATATTCTCCAGGGTACACTGCCATAAGGAGATAACGCTTCCTTTCATATCCAGTATCTAGTATCCAGCGTCTAGTATCCAAAAAGGTACACTGCCATCAATGCGAAAAAGGCTTCGCTGCCAGTGCAAATTATTAACAATCTGAAAATTCCTGCCGGGTATCGTTGCGATTTGAGAAAAATCGTGTACAATAGACGTTAGACAAATCTCGTAGGAAAAGGAATGGCTTTTGTTATGCTGGATTACAATGGCATAAAATGCCCCGTCTGCGGCGTCCCCTTCCGGGAAGAGGACGATGTTGTGGTCTGCCCGGAATGCGGCGCGCCCTATCACAGGGAATGCTATCATCAGGCTGGGGAATGCATTTTTGAAGACCTGCACCGCACAGGAGAAGAATGGACGCCGCCGGCGGAAAAGCAGCCGCCCTCCCCTGCGGATTCGGAGATCAAGGACAGGGAATGCCCCAGCTGCGGGCTTCTAAACGCCCACAGCATGACGTTCTGCTCCCGCTGCGGCGCTTACCTGCTGCCGCCCTATCAGCAGCAGCCCCCGGAAGCTCCCAAAGAAAACAGGCAGGGTTCCCCGACTGCGCCGCCCTTTACGCCCCAGCCCCCTGTCCGTCCGGGGTCTTCCTTTGGCGGCAGGTCGTCCCCTTTTTACTATGACCCCATGGGCGGGGTCAGCCCGGCAGACGAGCTGGAAAAGGGCGTGACCTTTGGGGACGCTTCCAAGCTGGTGCGGACCAACACCAATTATTATATGCCTGTGTTCCGCTATATCAAACAGACGGGCAGAAATAAATTCAATTTCTGCGCTTTCCTGTTCTCCGGGGCGTGGATGCTGTACCGAAAGCAGTACAAATACGGCGCGTTCGTCACCTCTCTGATGTTCGTGCTGTACCTTGCCTATCAGGGCTCCATGCTGCTGGTCTCCTACCCCACCATGACGGCGCTGGCGACCCAGCTGGGCTACGATCCCACTCAAATGTACCTCTTCACCGAGGAGCAGTACATGGCGATCTCTACGCTGGCAATGCAGAGCTCGTGGGATATGCTCAAAATTTCTCTGCCGTTTCTGATTCTGGTGCTGATCCTTGTCTGCATGATCGTAATTGGTGTGCGCGGCAATAAAATGTACCTGAACCACTGCGTTGCCACGGTCCGGGAGGTCAACGCCCAAAGCGCTACCGGAGACCCCAATATGACACTGCAAGCCTGCGGCGGCGTCAATTCCATGGCTTCCCTGTGCGTTGCCATCGCGTACTTTGTCCTGCGCACCATTCTCATGCTGCTGCCGCTGTAGCCGTGAAAATAGCAAGAAAAAGACGAAGAGCCTGCAAATTGCAGGCTCTTTTTTTCAATTTTTCTTGACTTTGGGCGGATTTGTGGTACAATAGTAGAGCTGTCCAAGGGAAAATTTGGACAGAACGGAGTTTCAAAACAAGCTCCTTGCTCCGTGACAAACTCAATTACACGGGGCCAAAAGACCAGAAGGAGGTGCAATACTAATGGCAGATGGAAAGAACCTGTACGAGACCGTCATCGTCACTTCCGCCAAGCTTGGCGAGGAGGGCAACGCGGAGCTCGTAGAAAAGTTCAAGGCTCTCATCGAGAGACATGGCGGTACTGTGCAGAGTGTTGACGATTGGGGGAAGCGCCGCTTCGCCTATCCCATTCAGAAGCAGACCGAAGGGTACTACACCCTGCTGAACTTTGAGAGCGACCCGGAATTTACCGCGGAGCTGGACAGACGGTATCAGATCACCGACGGCATCCTGCGCACACTGATCGTGAAGCGCGACCCCCGTCATCTGAATGCCCAGAAGCCTCAGAAGCCCCAGGCTGAAGAGACCGCCGACGCGGAGCCTGCCGCAGAGGAAGCTGTAGAAGCCGCCCCTGTGGAGGAAGCCCCCGCGGAAGCTGTGGAAGCCGTTTCCACCGAAGAATAATTCCGCTGTTTAGGAAAGCGAGTGCCTGATTATGCTGAACGTAGCCGCTATTATGGGTAGGCTCACCGCCGACCCGGAACTGAAAAACACACAATCCGGTGTGTCCGTCACCAGCTTCACTCTTGCGGTGGACCGCTCCTATGCCAAAGCCGGCACGGAGCGCCAGACCGATTTTATCAATGTGGTGGCTTGGCGCAGCACGGCGGAGTTTGTGTGCAAGTATTTTACAAAAGGACAGATGATGGCTGTTTCCGGTCCCATTCAGACCAGAAACTACGAGGACAAAAACGGCAACAAGCGTACCGCCTTTGAAATCGTAGCCAACGATGTCAGCTTTACCGGTTCCAAGCGGGAAAGCGGCGGTTCGGCAGGATCATCGTATGAAAGCGCTCCCGCAGCGCAGAGACCGGCTTTTTCGGAGCCTGCCCCTGCCTATTCCAGCGGAAGCAATGAAGATTTTGAGGAAATTCTGGGCGACGACGATCTGCCCTTCTAAGGTTTCCTCAGGGAAAATTTTTGACAAGGAGGCTTTTAGGCTATGGCTGATAGACCCGAAAGAGACGTTCGCCGGGGTGGCCGCAAGGGGCGCAAAAAGGTTTGCGCTTTCTGCGTGGACCGCGCGGATTTCATCGACTACAAGGATGTTGCAAAGCTGCGCCGTTTCATCTCCGAGAGAGGAAAGATTCTCCCCCGCCGCGTGACCGGCACCTGCGCGTATCATCAGCGTGCGCTGACAGTGGCAATCAAGCGCGCCCGTCATCTGGCGCTGCTGCCTTACACCAGCGACTGATAACGTCACCAGGCAAGGGCTTCCCGGAAAACCGGGAAGCCCTTTTTCTATATTGTGTTGGAAAACACCGGCGCCAGTCCTGTGCCAATCTCAAAATTGAGTTTCAATTCTACCCTCGGTTGAATCCTGCGCCTTGTTCAAAAATCAAGTGATACTCCCATCATTCCCTTTGTGTTATACTAGCTTTAAAAGGGGTGATAAGATGGACGATCGGATCGGCAAAAATATTCATGCGCTGCGCAAGCAGCAGGAGCTGACCCAGGAGGAATTGGCAGAGATGGTAAGGGTGTCGTTTCAAGCCGTTTCAAAATGGGAAAATGGAAATTCATTGCCGGATATTTCCGTCCTGCCGCTGCTCGCGAATGTTTTACATTGCAGCATCGACCAACTGATGGGCTATGCCGCAGAGCGGAAACGCATCACCGATTACGAGGAGCGTTACAAAGCTGAGGGATATTATTGGGGCGTGCAGCCATCGCAGATGTGCTATGAAGTGATGAAGCTGTGCCCGCCGGTAACCCCTTTACGTCTGCTGGACGTTGCCTGCGGCGAGGGGAAAAACGCCGTATTTTTCGCCCGCAACGGCTATCATGTCACCGCTTTTGACGCGGCAAAGCTAGGGCTGGACAAAGCAAAGCGTCTTGCCGAAAAAGCCCGCGCAGAGGTCAATTTTTTCCAGGCAGACTTACGGGATTTCCGGCTGGACAGCGATTTTGATATCGTGTTCTGCTCTGGTTCCCTGCACTATATCCCGCAGGAACTGCGGCGGGAAATTCTGGAAAATTACCAGGCGCACACAGCGGATTCCGGTCTGCACGCGCTGAACGTTTTCGTGCGGAAGCCTTTCCTTGTCAGCCCCTCGGATTTGCGGGAAGGTCGCTATAAGTGGGTATCCGGCGAGCTTTTCTCTTACTATGCCGATTGGCTCATCGCGCATTGCGAGGAGAAAATCTTTGATTGTATGAGCGGCGGCTCTCCCCATAAGCACTGCATGGACACCCTGTACGCGATCAAACAAAAAACTGCGGTATAAAGGAGAAAAACATGGAAAAAATCATTTCCGGGAAAGTCAGGGAAGTCTACGATGTGGGGCAGGACCGTCTGGTAATCGTCGCCACGGACAGAACTCGGCATTCGATGTCATTTTGGAATCTGTCATAAAGGACAAAGGGATCGTGCTTACGCAGATATCCAATTTCTGGTTTGACTTTACCCGCAATATCGTTCCAAACCACATTCTTTCCACCGAGCTTTCCGATATGCCCGCTCCGTTTTGTCAGCAACCAGATCAGTATAAAAACCGCACCGTCCTTGTAAAGAAGCTGAAAATGCTGCCTTATGAGTTTATTGTGCGGGGATATATGTTCGGCAGCTTACGGAAGGAATATGCTGCGGCAACCGGAACATACTGCAAAGAGACGATAGACGGGGAATATCAGCTTGCAGAAAAGCTGTCCGCACCGATCATTACCCCCGCGGCAAAGAACTGCGCCGGACACGATGAGAATATCACGCGGGAAAGGCTGCGCCGGGAATTGGGCGCAAGAGAAGCTGACAAAATCTGCGAAATATGCCTGTGTCTTTATAAGGTCTGTTCGGAATACGCCTTGCAAAGGGGCATTATTATCGCGGATACCAAATTTGAATTTGGGTATGATGAAAACGGCACGCTGACCTTGGGCGATGAAATTTTCACGCCGGATTCCAGCCGCTTCTGGGCAGCAGAGGAATATCAGGTCGGCGTTTCTCCCAAGTGCTTTGATAAGCAGTTCGTGCGGGACTGGCTGATAGAACATAAATTAAATGGGGTCGAACCCGGACCGAAGCTGCCGGACGAAATTGTATCGGCAACAGCCGCACTCTATCAGGAGTGCTGTCGGCGGCTCATCGGAAAGACTGTAGGTCCCTAGCCCTGTCTATCTCAAATTGAGAAGCAAAAGGTATATGTTTTGGAGCGTTTTTGCCGCGAAAAGACATCTCAGCAAAAACAAAGCGGAGAGCCGGCTTTTGCAGCCGACCCTCCGTTTTTTCACGAAATATTATGCCCCCCGTTTCAATCGAAAGGTCAATCCATCGTATTTCTGTCCATCGACCTCCCGCGTTCCGATGTTGCGGTTGCACTCCTGAAAGCCCAGTGTACCAAAAATAAGTGGTCCTTTGCCCTTTAACCGAAAAAACTTGTTAGCGAACAGGTTGCCGTTAAAAGCTCGCGCTTGCAAGGGCTTAGGCAACGTGAGCGTGAGTTTTTTCGGGAAGGAGCGGCAGCTCGAAAGGCGAACGCCGCATTTTGCGCAGAAAAATGTGGCAAGCCACAAGAGCTGGTCGCGACGCGCGCCCGAACAGGACAGAAAACTCCTTCGCTGCGCTCAGCAGTTTTCCTGAAGTTTTCCTGTGGAAAACTTTTCTTATTTATATTGCAGGTTCAAGCCCTGTGCACCAAAAAATGAATGCCCTTTGCCCTTTAACCGAAAAAACTTGTTAGCGAACAGGTTGCCGTTAAAAGCCCGCGCTTGCAAGGGTTTAGGCAACGTGAGCGTGAGTTTTTTCGGGAAGGAGCGGCAGCTCGAAAGGCGAACGCCGCATTTTGCGCAGAAAAATGTGGCAAGCCACAAGAGCTGGTCGCGACGCGCGCCCGAACAGGACAGAAAACTCCTTCGCTCCGCTCAGCAGTTTTCCTGAAGTTTTCCTGCGGAAAACTTTTCTTATTTATATTGCAGGTTCAAGCCCCGTGTACCAAAAATAAGTGGTCCTTTGCCCTTTAACCGTGAAAGATTGGTAGCGACCAAATCGGCGTAAAAACGGCGCGTTTACAAGCCGTTAGCCGATGGGAGCGTGATCTTTCACGGGGAGGAGCCGCAGACGAGCGCAACAGGCGGCATTTCTGCAAGAAATGTCGCCGCAAGAGCGAGCCTTGCGGCGACGTGGTGCACCCGACAGGACTTGAACCTGCATGCCTCGCGGCATTGGAACCTAAATCCAACGTGTCTGCCAATTCCACCACGGGCGCGTTTCCTGCTCTATTATAAATCACCCTGCGGGAAACCGCAAGAGGGATTTTTTCCGCAGACAAAAATGGCGGCGTACAGTAAAAACTGTACGCCGCCGGCTTTGTTCCATTCGCTGTGACGGGCTGCCTATGTAGGCAGCCCCAAGCTGATGGAAATTGCCTGATTGACACGGTTCATAGAGCTGCTGTCAAGCCGCCCCATCTTTTCTTTCAGCCGGTGCTTGTCGATGGTGCGCACCTGCTCCAGCAGGACCACGGAATCCTTCAGCAGCCCGGTATTTTCCGCATTGACCTCAATATGGGTAGGCAGGTTTGCCTTATCGTGCTGGCTGGTGATCGCCGCGGCGATCACCGTCGGACTGAACTTATTGCCCACATCGTTCTGCACGATAAGCACCGGGCGGACGCCGCCCTGCTCGGAACCGACCACAGGGCTCAGGTCTGCATAGTAAATATCTCCTCGATGGACTATCACGGTCGTACCTTCCTCTCTCCTGCTCAGGCGTTTTACTCATAGTTTTGCCTGACTTTGGGAGATTTAATCAAATCGCTGGAATTTTTTGAGCACACAGCACGTACTCATTCCCAGTTTATAACGGAAGGTCCCTTTTTGTTCCACCAAGCTGCTTATTTTCCGTTTTTGAAGCTTTCCAGGTCGATGACTTTGCCGCCGTTCAGGCGGGACTCTTCCGCCGCCAGCGCGATGAAATGGCTTTCCATGGAATTTTCCAGCGTAGTGGTGCGCTCGGTCGCTTCCCGCTCGTTTAAGAGCATATCCAGGAAATCGGAAACGATGCCGCTGTCGCCGCCGCCGTGCCCTTTCAAATCGGAAGCAAGGGCTCCCACGTCGATGGTCTCCTCTGGCTTTCCAAATTCCCGGACATGGATCACGTTGGAGATCATGTCCGCCTCGATCTCCCCTTTCGTGCCCATGGCTTTGAAATAACGGTAGCAGCTTTCGGTAAAGGCGCACATGGTAAAGCTGATGGTGGAACCGTCCTCCATGAGAAGGTTGGTCTGCTGATGGTCCACCACGTCGTTGTCGCAATGGTAAACGCAGCGTCCGTAAGGTCCGTTTTTCAGCGCTTCATAGGTGCTTTCCACCGTGTTCTCCACGCTGAGGATCGAGGTGATCCAGTTGTCGGCATGGGCAGCCCTGCCGGTTTTCGGGCTGGTGATGTAAATTTTTTCCGCGTCGAAAATGCAGCTTTCCTTTGCCTTGCAGCCGCCCAGGCAGTAAGGGGTAGCTCCCTCCGGCGCGCATTCCTTCTTAAAGAGGTGAGTGCTGCCGATAGAGGAAACGGACTTGCACTTTTTGCCTGTGAGCCAGGTCAGGATATCCATATCGTGGCAGGATTTCTGCAGGATCATGGGGCTGGTTTCCTTGGAATTGCGCCAGTTGCCCCGGACAAAGGAATGCGCCTGGTGCCAGTAGCCCACGTTTTCATTAGCGCAGATGGTGACCACGTCACCAATGCGCCCGCTGGAAATCAAGTCTTTCAGGGTGTTGTAGAACGTGGTATACCGCAGCACATGGCAGACGATGATCTTGCCGGGACAGTCCTTTGCCACGTCAAGAATTTCCCGGCACTTGTCCAGCTCCGGGGAGATGGGCTTTTCCATCATGATGTTGTAGCCCTTTTTCAGGGCGGGAATAGCATGCCCCACATGCTGGCGGTCCATGGTGGACACCACCATCACGTCGGCAAGCTTTTCGTGCTCCAGCATTTCTTCCCCGGACGAAAAACAGTTTTCCTCCGGGATATCGTACAATTCCTTTGCCTTTTGCACTTTTGCGGGGTTCAGGTCGGCTACGGCGACCACTTTCATCTTGTCCGGGAACAGCTTCTGCATGGACGCATAGGTGCTGCCCCGGTCCCCAAATCCGCAGATGGCAAATGTAATAGGTGCTTTCATACTGCATAACTCCTTCTTGTTACAATTTTAATACAGCCTGTTCCTGCCCCATAAAGCGCAGGAACGCGGACTGATAATCTTTCAAGTGTTCCGTCAGGGAGGGCGGGAACAGCCCTTCCTCCACCATCTGGGTAAACTCCCAGAAGCTCACCCATTTCGCGTCACAGGTCTCCCCTTTTTGGAACCGCACATCTTCCAGTGCAACGTCCAACCGGACGCCGTAATCCCGCCCCAGATAGGGGTGCGCGCGGGAAGCGCCCAAAAATACCAGCTGTTTTTCAGAGACGGAAATGCCCGTCTCCTCCTGAAGCTCCCGAATGACGGCGTGCTCCGGCGTTTCTCCCGCCTGTACGTGACCCGCAGGGTTTTCCCACTTTCCGGGAGCATAGCTCTTTTCCAGGCTCCGCTTTGTCAGGAATATCCTGCCGCCGCTGTCCTGGAGCCATATCCCCACGGCGAGGCGGTATTCCCCCTCTCCCATGGGCGTTTCCCTGTCCACGACTTTGCCTGTAGGGGCGCCGTCTTTGTTGTAAACGTCGATTTTCTCCATACGGCGCTCCCCTTACTTACAGCTTAGCGCCCGCCTGCCGATATCCCTGCGGTACATGGCGCCCTCAAAGCTGATTTTCCCCACAGCGGCATAGGCGTTTTGCAAAGCCTTTTCCAGCGTTTCTCCCCGGGCGGTCACGCCCAGCACACGCCCGCCGTTGGTATAAAATTTCCCGTTTTCCAGCTTGGTCCCGGCGTGGTAGACGGTCGCTCCCTCGATTTGCCCGTCACCGTCCAGCCCCTTGATTTCAATGCCCTTGGGATAGCTGCCGGGATAGCCGCCGCTTGCCATGACCACGCAGGCACAGGGCTCCGGCGACCATTTGATGGTAAGCTCGGACAGGCGCTCCTCCGCCACGGCAGTGACGATCTCCGCGAAGTCCGTTTCCAGCCGGGGCAGAATGACCTGGGTTTCCGGGTCGCCGAACCGGGAATTGTACTCGATGACCTTGGGTCCATCGGGAGTGAGCATGAGCCCGAAATACAGGCAGCCCTTGAATTTCCGTCCTTCGGCGTTCATGGCGTTCACAGTGGGCAGGAAAATCTTCTCCATGCACTCCGCCGCGATCTCCTCTGTATAAAAGGGATTGGGGCTGACTGTGCCCATGCCGCCGGTATTGGGTCCTTCATCATTATCGTACGCGCGCTTGTGGTCCATGGAGGAAACCATGGGCTTTATGGCGGTCCCGTCCGTAAAGGCGAGCACGGTCACCTCGGGTCCGGTGAGAAATTCCTCCACCACCACCTGGTTGCCGGAATCGCCAAACAGCTTATCCTCCATAATGGAATGCACAGCTTCCTGCGCTTCCGTTTCGTTCTGGGCAATGATAACGCCCTTGCCCAGCGCCAGACCGTCCGCTTTGATGACCACGGGATATTTGCCCCGCTCCCGAATGTACGCCATGGCGTCCCCCGGACGGGAAAACACCTCGTATTCCGCTGTGGGAATGCCGTACCGCTTCATCAGGTTTTTGGAAAACACCTTGCTGGCTTCGATCTCCGCGGCTTTGGCATTGGGACCAAAGCAGGGAAATTCCGGCTCCAAAAAGTCTACCATACCGGCGGCAAGAGGGTCGTCCGGGGCAACGAATACAAAGTCCACCTGTTGTTCCCGGGCAAGCGCCCGAATGCCTTCCTTGTCCATAGCGCCCACAGGGAAGCATTTCGCGTCCTTTGCGATACCGCCGTTGCCCGGGGCGCAAAGGAGCTCGCTGACCAGCGGGCTTTCCTTTAATTTCCGCACGATGGCGTGTTCTCTGCCGCCGCTTCCGACCACTAAAATCTTCATAGCGTTTTCCCCTTATTTCTGATATTTTTCCGGCATCAGGGCAATGTCCTGCACCATGTCGCCGTTTATGAGCCTGACGGTGTTCTTTTCCTCCACCTTGAGCCAGTTCCCCTCAACGGCAACGATGCGCCCATTCACGGCAAACGTGCTGTTGAACATCATAACGGTGCACATTTTTCCCAGAAATTCCTGTAACAGTTCGGTGGGCATTTTCCTGCGCCCTCCTTTTCTTTTCTTTTGCAAATGCAGCGTGATCCATTGTCTGCGGCGGCGGTCAGGAAGAAACAGAAGCAAGAACAGCAGCGGCAGCCAGACGACGATCCACCAGTGTTGCATACGAATCTCCCTCCCCCGTTTTCTAACAACTAAGGACTAATCAAGGTATGTCAAGCGCAGCACGGCATAACCGGGCGCGAAAATCGCCGCCACTTCTAAATTTGCGAGGGATTTTTGATGCACGGCAAGAAGCAGGGGCGCAGGCAATACTAAGGTATGTCAAGCGCAGCACGACGCAGCCAGCCGCGAAAATCACCGCCACTTCTAAATTTGCGTGGGATTTTTGATGCACGGCAAGAAGCAGGAGCGCAGGCAATACCAAGGTATGCCGAGCGACTGCGACACCGCCGGGCGCAAAAATCACCGCAAAGAGCTTAGTGGTGGAACAGGCGGATCCCTGTGAAAGCCATGGCAATACCATACTTGTCGCAGACCTCGATCACGTTGTCGTCCCGAATGGAGCCGCCGGGCTGGGCGATAAATTCCACGCCGCTCTTTCTGGCGCGCTCAATGTTGTCGCCAAAGGGGAAGAAAGCATCGCTGCCCAGCGCCACGCCGGACATGGTATCCAGCCACGCGCGGCGTTCTTCCCGGGTAAAGGGTTCCGGCTTCTCCGTGAAGAAGTTCTCCCACTGACCGTCCGCCAGCACGTCCATGTGCTCGTCGGAAATGTACACGTCGATGGTGTTGTCCCGGTCGGGGCGGCGAATGTCCTTCTTAAAGGGCAGGTTCAAAACCTTGGGGCACTGGCGCAGGTACCAGTTGTCCGCCTTGTTTCCGGCAAGGCGGGTGCAATGGACGCGGCTCTGCTGCCCCGCACCCACGCCGATCGCCTGCCCGTTCTTCACGTAGCAGACGGAATTGGACTGGGTATATTTCAGGGTGATGAGCGAAACCACCAGATCGCGCTTGGCTTCCGGGGTCAGGGTCTTATTTTGGGTGGGCAGTTCCGCGAGAATGCTTTCGTCGATTTTCAGCTCATTCCTGCCCTGCTCAAAGGTAATGCCAAACACGTCCTTGTGCTCAATGGGCGCGGGGACATAGCTTTCGTCGATCTGTACCACGTTGTAGTTTCCCTTGCGCTTGGTTTTCAGGATTTCCAGCGCCTCGTCCGTGTAGCCGGGGGCGATCACGCCGTCGGAAACCTCCCGGGCAAGGAGCGTGGCGGTTTCTTTATCGCACACCTCGGAAAGCGCCGCCCAGTCGCCGTAGGAGGACATTCTGTCGGCTCCTCTTGCCGCCGCATAGGCGGAAGCAATGGGAGACAGCGTGAGATCGTCCACAAAATAGATTTTCTTCAGCGTGTCGGAAAGGGGCACGTACACCGCCGCGCCTGCCGGGCTGACGTGCTTGAAGGAAGCCGCCGCGGGCAGCCCAGTGGCCGCTTTCAGTTCCTTTACCAGCTGCCAGCTGTTAAACGCGTCCAGAAAATTGATGTAGCCGGGCTTGCCGTTTAACACCGTCACAGGCAGCTCGGAGCCGTCCTTCATAAAGATTTTGGAAGGCTTCTGGTTGGGGTTGCAGCCGTACTTTAAGGTCAGTTCGTTCATATCGATCGCTCCTTCATAAAGTTGTATTTTTATAGACAAGCTGGAAGTTATAACATTTTCTCCATGACGATTTCATCTCCGTCACGTTCACCGGTCAGAGAGAAACCCATTTTCTCATACATGCTTTTTGCAGCTTCGTTGCCGTCAATATAGCATAAGACAACTTTATCATATCTGCCATCAGCTTTCATACGCTCCAAAATCTGCTGTGACGCTTCCGTTCCAAAGCCCTTTCCCTGATAGCGTTCATCGATAAAAAGCTGACTGAAATTATAAGCGCCCAGCTCCTCACAGTCATAATACAGCGCCATTCCCACGGGAACATCACCGTCATATATGACATATGCGCGGCTTCTGTGTTCCCGATACGCGTAAGCCCTTGCCAGCAATTTCATAGCGTCGGAGACAAAGCGCCTTTGCGTCTCTGAAACTCTAAGATCCTCTCTCCAGTTTTCAGGACCTGCCGTTTCCAGTCTGAGCATGGTTTTTCTCTGCCTTTCCGCTTATCCGTTCTTATTGACGATCCGGGTCTCGGCTTTGCCGGTGGCGAGGTCGATGTACCGCACAAACAGGGAAACCTTGTTGTCCTCATTGAGAGCGTTCCAGACCTTTTCCGTAAAGGTGTCGATATCGCCGGAAAGCGTGACGGGGGTGGGCTCACCCTCAAAGGAGGGCACCGGGTCGCCGTCGCCCTGATAGGTGTGGATAAAATGCCCCAGGCCGGGCTTTGCGGCATACTCGAAGAACTGGCGCTGGGCATATTTCTCATCGCCGTCGGTGCTTTTCAGAATGGACAGCTTGTAGGAATATTCCCCTTTGCCGTATTCCAGAATGCCGGAAATTCGGGGGGTGAAAATAGGCGGGTCAGGCTCAAAGGTACGGGTGCGCAGAGCGTCCTCAAAGGTTTTCCCCGCCTGCAGGAAATCCGCAATAGTGTCGGTCTGGTCGCCGTTTGTGACGATCATGCCGCCGTCAAACATACGCACAGGGAAATAAATGACCAGCGACGGGTCGGAAAGCAGCGCCGGGTCAAATGCCCTGGTCCGCAGATTCTCCCCCTCGCTTTCAAACACGCGGTTCCGGGAATTTACGCTGCGCCCCATGATGAAATAGGCTGTCACAGCGCATTTCCCGTCCTCGCTTTTGCCGATGACGATCCCCCGTCCGGGATAGGTGTTGGAGCGAAGCTCCTCATAAAGATTTACAGCTTTCATAAATCATACCTTCCTTTCGCATTTTACCGATTTCTATGTACCACACCGTTTTCCACGGTAAGCCTGCCCTCGCAGAACAGGGAGACCGCCTGTGGCAGTAGCTTCCATTCCGCTTCCTCCATCACCCGGCGCTGCAGGGTCTCCGGGGTGTCTCCCTCTTTCACCTCCACAGCCTTTTGCAGCACGATGGGTCCGCCGTCGCAGACCTTGTTGACAAAATGGACCGTAGCGCCGGTGACCTTCACCCCTCTTTGCAGCACGGCTTCATGGACATGGAGCCCATAATAGCCCTTGCCGCCAAAGGACGGCAGCAGCGCCGGGTGGACATTCAAAATGCGGTTCTCGAAAGCGCGGACAAAATTCTCTCCCGTGATGGTCAGGAAGCCTGCCAGCACCACCAGCTCTACCCCCCGCTCGTTCAAAGCGTCGATCAGCGCCTGACTGTAGGTATCTACATCCGGGTAGTCCTTCCGGCTCAGGGAAATTGCTTCAATGCCCGCCCGCTTTGCCCGTTCCAGCGCAAAAGCGTCGGCACGGCTGGAAATCACCACGCGGATCGCGCCGTTTTTGATCTCTCCGGCATTCTGGGCGTCGATGAGTTTTTGCAGGTTTGTGCCGCCGCCGGACACCAGCACACCGATAGCTACCACAGCACGACCCCCTCATCTCCGGGAACGACCTCGCCCAGGATCACCGCTTTTTCGCCGGCGCTTTCAATGGCGGAGACAGCCGCCTGCGCCGTTTCCTTGGACACTGCCATGCACAGACCGATCCCCATGTTAAAGGTGTTGTACATATCGTGCTCCGGGATATTGCCCACCTGCTGCAGCAGCGGGAAAATGGGCAGCACGGGAATAGCCGCCTTTTCCACCTTTGCCGTCAGCCCCTCTGTCATCATGCGGGGGATATTTTCATAAAAACCGCCGCCGGTAATGTGGGAAATCGCCTTGACGTCTGCTTTTTCAATAGCGGCAAGGACAGCCTTGACGTAGATCCTGGTGGGGGTCAGCAGCGTTTCGCCCAGGGTGCCGCCCAGCTCGTCATAATGTCGGCTCACGTTTGTCTCGTCCAGCCCAAACACCCGGCGCACCAGCGAAAAGCCGTTGGAGTGCACGCCGGAGGAGCACACGCCCACAAGCACGTCCCCTGCCTGCAGCCTGCTGCCGTCGATGGCTTTGGGCTTGTCCACCAGACCTACGGTGAACCCGGCAAGGTCGTAATCGTCCTCAGGCATCATGCCCGGGTGCTCAGCGGTCTCGCCGCCGATCAGGGCGCAGCCCGCCTGAACGCAGCCCTCCGCCACGCCAGCCACGATCTGCGCGATTTTTTCCGGGAAGTTTTTCCCGCAGGCGATATAGTCCAGAAAGAACAGGGGCTTCGCCCCGCAGCAGATCACATCGTTGACGCACATGGCGACGGCGTCGATCCCGATGGTGTCGTGCTTCTGGAGCAGCATGGCGACCTTCAGCTTGGTGCCTACCCCGTCGGTGCCGGACACCAGCACAGGCTCCGTCATGCCGGAAAAATCCGGGGCAAACAGCCCGCCGAAGCCGCCGATCCCCGAAACCACCCCGGGGATCATGGTGCGCTTTACGTGCTCCTTCATCAGCTCTACCGAGCGGTAGCCCGCCGTAACGTCTACGCCCGCCGCCTTATAGCTGTCGCTGTAGCTTTTCATTGCAGCATCTCCTTACCGTTTTCTTTTGAGAGCATATCGAAAGGCAGCGCCGATAGCTCGGCGTTGCCTGAGAATGGTGCGCTTAAATTGCCCAGTTGCCGTTTTGGAAGATCTGAACCTTCTTCCCGTCCCTGGTATAGCCGGTGACGTTCAACTCCTTGGAGCCTACCATGAAGTCCACATGAATGATGGAATCGTTGATGCCCTTTGCCTTGATCTCCTCGTCGGTCATGTTCTCGAAGCCCTCCAGGGTCTCGTTGAAGCCCATGCCCAGCGCCACGTGGCAGGCGGCGTTCTCATCAAACAGGGTATTGTAGAACAGAATGCCGGAATTGGAAATGGGGGAATCGTCCGGCACCAGGGCAAGCTCGCCCAGCATACAGGCGCCTTCGTCCATCTTTATCATGTGCTCCAAAAGCTCCTGCCCCTGCTCGGCTTTCACGGAAACCGCCTTGCCGTTTTGGAAGGTGACGGAGAATTTGTCGATCAAATTGCCCTGATAGGACAGGGGCAGCGTGGCGACCAGCGTACCCTCGCACTTGCCGCGCATGGGGGAAATAAAGACCTCCTCGGAGGGCATATTGGGATTGTAGGAAACGCCGGTGGTCTGCAGGGTGTCGCAGCCGCCGTGCCAGTTTGTCCCGGGAATGAGCCAGCACTTGAAGTCCGTGCCGTTCTTGCTTTCGTAATGGAGGTAGTCGAGATTCAGGGAATTGAGTTTCTCGCATTTTTCCCGCAGGTTCTTGTTGTGCTTGTCCCACTCGGCAACGGGGTCGTTGTCCTCGGTGATCCGCACGGTCTGCAGAATCGCGTTCCACAGCTTCTCCACCGCCACGCTGGTGCGGTCATTGGGGAACACCTTCTTCGCCCACTTCTTGGAGGGCACCGCCACGATAGTCCACTGATATTTGGTGTCCATTGCCGTGCGGAAGGGCTTCATGACCTTGCCCCGGGCGGCGCTGGACTTTTGCAGCTTGCCGATGTTCACGCCCTTGAGCCCGTCCGGGTCGGAGGAGTCAATATGTATCATGGCGGGCAGGGTGTCTACCATGTGCTGCATTTTTGCCTTTTCCCATTCCTCCACGCGAGAGAGCTGGGTCAGGGTCTCGTGGCGGTAGTGGAGCTTTGACACGGTCTGGTCGCCCCAGTTCACCATGACCCACTTTGCCCCGGCGCGGTAGGCTTCCTCTACCACCATTTCGGCAAATTCGTGCTGGTCTACCTGAGCGGAGATCACGCAGCCCTGCCCCTTTTGCAGGTTCACGCCGCTTCTCACCGCCAGCTTGGCATACTTTCTCATAATGGACTTTTTCATAGCTTTTCCTCTTTTCTCCGGCAGGGGTCCCGCCGGGACAAAATATGTGAAGGGTCAAATAACTTCCAGTGTTACAGCTCCAGCAGCTTTTCCTGAAGCGCCGCGTCCTTTTTTGCCACGCCGGCTTCCATCTCCCGCTTCATTTCCGTAAGCTTTTCCTGAAGCGCCGGATCGGAAAGCGCCAGCATCTGGGCGGCTAAAATGGCGGCGTTGTCCGCGCCGTCAATGGCGACTGTGGCAACGGGAATGCCGGAGGGCATCTGCACCGTGGCAAGCAGCGCGTCCAAGCCGTCCAGCGTGGAGGACTTCACCGGGATACCGATCACCGGCAGCGTGGTATGGGCCGCCAGCACACCAGCCAGATGAGCGGCTTTTCCTGCGGCGGCAATGATGACGCCAAAGCCGTTTCCCACGGCGTTTTTGGAAAATTCCGCCGCTGCCGCCGGGGTGCGGTGGGCGCTCATCACATGGGCTTCCACGGGAATGCCAAGGCTTTTCAGCCGCTTGACCGTCGGGGCGACCACGGGCAGGTCGCTGTCGCTGCCCATAATAACTGCAACCTTTTTGCACATATCTACTGACCACGATCCTTTCTCTGCTTGTCTAAGCTGCTTTTCCTTTCGGCAGCGCCGAAGTTCAGCTTTTTGCTATCCGGCAGAAACCTATAACAATTTTCTGCTTTCGGCTAATTCCAGCACCAGTCCGTGCCGTCTTCCAGTTTGAAATACATATGCTTCACGCCCAGCACCCGCTGGAAAAGCTCTACCACGGCGTCGCCGAATGCGGAGCTGCTTTCAGGGGACGCGGAACCATAGATCATGGCTTTCACCATGGCGATCGGGGTCTCCTGTTCCCCGCCGAACCAGAGGCGGCAATGGTCGGTAAAGGAGATCATCAACGCGCCCTCGCTTTTCCCGGGGATCAGGGAGATCAGGCGGCCGAGCTCTGTTTTCAGCTCCAATTCCTGCGCCGGGGTGATCTCGCAGCTTGCTTTTACATCGAGAAAGGGCATTTTAAGCACATCCTTTTTCCAATTTTTCAGCATTCCTATCATAGCATGAATTTCCGGGAACGGCAAGCCCCGCGCGCCTTTGTCTCCCCCGCGAAACAGGAAAATTTTTGCCGCTTTCCGCCGGAACTTTTGGCGATTTTGCGCCCTGCCCCAGCTTCCCTCAAAAAAGCTCCTTTCCCCCCGCTGCGCTCAAATCAGCTCAGCATAAGAAAAAAGCTGCCGGGAGAAGCTCCTGGCAGCTTTTCGTTTGACAAAGCTTTATTTCTTCTGGGCGGTGTCACCGTCCTTCATCAGCTCTTTCAGGGAGACCGCCAGACCGGCAAGCCCCTGGATGTCTGAGGGAATAATGATCTTGGTGGCTTTGCCGTCCGCCGCCTTTTCAAAGGCTTCCAAACTCTTCAAAGCGATCACGGGCTCCGTGGGGTTTGCCTCGTTCATCAGCTTGACAGCTTCCGCCCTTGCCCGCTGGACGGTGAGCACGGCTTCCGCTTCGCCCTGTGCTTCCCGAATTTTCGTTTCCTTTACGGCTTCCGCCCGCAGCACAGCGGATTCTTTTTGACCTTCCGCAATCAGGATAGCGCTGCGCTTTTCGCCCTCCGCGTCCAGAATCTTCGCGCGGCGTTCCCGCTCCGCCTTCATCTGCTTTTCCATGGAATCCTGAATTTCCGCAGGGGGAATGATATTCTTCAGCTCCACGCGGTTCACCTTGATGCCCCACGCGTCGGTGGCTTCGTCCAGGATCACCCGGATTTTGGAGTTTATCACGTCGCGGGAGGTGAGGGTGTGGTCCAGCTCCATGTCGCCGATGATATTCCGCAGGGTGGTGGCGGAAAGGTTCTCAATGGCGGAAATGGGATTTTCCACGCCGTAGGCATACAGCTTGGGGTCGGTGATCTGGAAATACACCACCGTGTCGATCTGCATGGTGACGTTATCCTTGGTGATGACGGGCTGGGGCGGGAAGTCGATGACCTGCTCCTTCAGGCTCACCCTTTTGGCGATACGGTCAAAGAAGGGGATCTTGATGTGCAGCCCCGTGCCCCAGGAGGCGTGGAACGCGCCCAAACGCTCCACCACAAAGGCGTGCGCCTGGGGAACGATCTTGATGTTGGCAATGATCACCGCCAATATGAATACGACCAGCGCCACTACTACAAAAATTCCAGCAAAAGCTTCTAATCCGGGCATAACGATTCTCCTCTCTTTTCTTCACGCTTTTTGGTGCGTGTGCTCCCAGCGCACCATGAGCTTTACACCCTCGATGCGCTCCACTGTAACGGTCTCCCCTTTGGGGATCACCGCGCTTTCCTCAACGGATCGGGCAGCCCAACTGTTCCCCAGCACGCTCACCCTGCCGGTCGCCAGCAGATTGTTGATATCCTCCGTGACCACGGCGCTGCGCCCCAGCACCATGTCGGCATTGGTACGCTCCTTCTTTCCCTTCTGGAACCGCTTGACCAGCGGGCGGGTCAGAACCAGCGCCAGCGCGGACACCACGAGGAACAGCGCGACCTGCAGCCCCACGGAGCCTCCCGCCATGCTGGCAATCAGCGCCGCCAGACCGCCGGGCACGAACCAGATGGATACCAGTGCCGGGAGCAGCCCTTCGACGATAGCCGCCAAAATGGTCACGCCCAGCCAGACGAACTCCATTCTCATTGGAATATTTCCCCTTTCCCATTTCCTACTTAGAAACGGTACTTGACTATGTCTAAGCGCCTCGGCGCAATCTGATTGGAGAAGCCCGGTGCTTTTTCCGCAGGAAAAAGAGAAACGCTGCGCGTTTCAGGGGTTCTCTCTGATGATCGTATCGCGATCATTATACTCTATTCCGTGGGAAAACGCAAGATACGTCAGAAATCTGACAGAATTTACCGAATGAAAGAGAAACCGTTCCTTTCAAGCGTTTAGAACAGCGCCTGCCCCGCTTCTTCTGCCGAAGCAAAGGGACCGGGCAGGGGCGTTACGCCCCTGTGAGCGCCGAAATAGTCCCGGTCGAATACGATGGGAGAGCCGTCCGGGTTCTCAAATTTCTGCTCCGGCTCAAACGCCATACCCAGAGCTTCCGTGGAGATAGCAGGCGCGGAAATTTCCGGCAAATGGTCGTACAGATCGGTTTTCAGACTGTATTTGCCGTCCTGCTCCGTGAGCTCCAGGGAAACGGTATCCTGGGAAACCGCGAAATTCTTCTCCGTGTCGCAGGGCTTTGCGCCGTTAAAGAAGGTGTTGCCCCCCGTCCACACGGGCAGGTGCATATAATAGCGGTCGCTGGGGGCAGAGCCCATACCGCAGTAGCCCTCAAATTCTTTATCCCACTGCTCAAAGGTGGGATAGCCGTTATAGGGGAAGGTGCCGGCGGTGACGTTTCCGTCGTCCCAGCTGCTTTCCCCCATATCCTCCGCCATTTTCAGCAGCGCCGGGTGTACCTGCCGCTGCACGAAAATATTGTTGTAGAACCGCATGTCTCCATGGAGGAAGGTCATGAAGCCTGCCACCTCCGTGCGGTGCTGCACATGGTAGGGCGTGTACCGGGGGGACGCTAAGGTTTTCGCGCCGTTGTCCGTGCCGACGCCCACAGCGGTAAAGCTGCCACCGATCAAATTGTGCACCACAGCCACGCCCTGGCACGCCAGCTTCAGGGAGCGGGTTGACAACAGCAGGTTGTTGTCGATCAGGGTCGGACCGTGGGAGACCTCCACAAAAATGTCCTCCCCGATCCCCTGGAAGGCGCTGGGGTCAGGCTGTCCCTGGACCTGCTCCAGATTGGGCAGGGTGTTGTGGTGGAACAGGTTCTGGGTCACCCGGGTGCCCTGCGCCTGCCAGTCCAGCCACAGCCCGCGGGTGCAGTGGTGAATGTGGTTGCGGCGGTAGATCACGTCGATGGCGGCGTGCATTTTGATACCGCCGATCTCCGCCCCGGCAAGGTTCTGCTTGTTGTTGATATGGTGAATATGGTTGTCTTCAATGATGGAAAACACACCGCCCAGATGCCCCACGATGCCGGTCTGCCCGCAGTCGTGGATATTGCAGCGGCGAATGATATGGGAGCCGATGTTTTCCTTTGTCCAGCCCTCCCGCTGCGCCTGGCAGATACACTCCCGCTCGGTCTGGGTGCCGTCCTTATATTTCTGGTGGAGCCACTTGTTGTCGTTCCCCTCCTGCCGGTACTTTCCCAGGGAAATGCCGGAGCATTTGGAGTCGGATATCTCGCAGTCCTCAATGATCCAGCCCTTTGCCCAATGGGGTCCCACCATGCCCTCCTGATAGGCGGTGGGCGGCGCCCACTGGGTGGCGGCCTGCTTCACCGTAAAGCCGGACAGCGTAATATAATTTTTCCCGGTCACGGCAGGGTAAAAGCAGTTGCGCCGGACATTTATTTCCACATTTTCCTCGTTGGGGTCCTTGCCGTGGAAATTGGCATAGAGCACGGTATCGCCGCCGTCCTGCTCGGTGTACCAGCGGTAGACGGTAAATTCCGGGTCCCATGACGCATGGAAAACCTCCGGGCGCAGCACGCCCTCCAGCGTTTCCGCTTCATAGAGGGACTTGCCGTTTAAGTACACCTCGCCGGTGTGGAAGGGCTTTTCGGGCACGTACCAGTCCCCCTCCAGCAGAGTGGTATAGGGATTATATGCGCCGAACAGCCCGTTGGAAATGCGGGCGACCCAGACGTCCCCCTCGTACCGCTTCCAGCACTTGACCGGCTCCGCGCCGGTGATGACTGCTTTCCCCTGCTCCACAGAGCGGTAGGTGATGCGCTTTTCTTCCGATTCTCCTCCATTTTGCGGGTCGACCCATTCCCGGTACACGCCGGGCAGCACCAGCACCGTATCCCCGGCTTTGGCGACCTTTGCCGCCTGGGAAATGGTCTGGTAGGGGGCTTCCTTCGTGCCGTTCCCGTTTCGGGCAGCGGCAGCAGATACATAGATTTCCATAGAATTCCTCTCCGTTTCCTTGCTCTTTTCCGAGCAGATATGCTAAAATGATCGCAAGGCGGTTCCCTTTTGCAGTTTGGCTGAAAAGGCGTCACTGGCTTTCCCGGTACAGAGCAGGGACGCGCGCCCGGCGCAGCCGCAAAAGCACCGACCTTCTATCGTTTATTATAATTCACTCCGCCCTGCGGGGCAAGACTTATCTTATATTTTCTGGAGGCTTTCATGACCTATCAAACCGTGCTGCCCGGAGTTTTTCTTTCCCGCCCCAACCGTTTCATCGCCCACGTGGAAATTGCCGGGGAAGTCTGCGTCTGCCATGTGAAAAACACCGGGCGCTGCAGGGAGCTGCTGACGCCCGGCGCAAGGGTATATGTGGAGGAAAGCGGCAATCCTGCCCGCAAAACAAAATACGACCTTATCGCCGTGGAAAAGGGAAAGCTTCTCATCAATATGGACAGCCAGTCCCCCAACAAAGCCGCCGGGGAATTTCTGCCCAAGCTCCTGCCGGACCTTACCCTTTTGCGCCCGGAAACCGTCCACGGGGATTCCCGGTTCGACTTTTACGCCGAAACGGGCTCCGGGGAGAAATGGTTCATCGAGGTAAAGGGCGTGACGCTGGAGGAAAACGGCGTCGCCCGCTTCCCGGACGCCCCCACCCAGCGGGGCGCAAAGCACCTGCACGGCTTATGCCGCTGTGTGGAGGAGGGTTACCGTGCCGCCGCGCTGTTTGTGATACAAATGAAGGGCGTCACCCGGTTCGAGCCCAATGACGCCACCGACCCGGCTTTTGCCGCCGCCCTCCGGCAAGCCGCCGAACGGGGCGTGAAACTTCTCGCCTATGACTGCCTTGTCGCCCCGGGTTCCATGGTGATCGACCAGCCGGTGAAAATTAGACTTTAGTATTTAGTTGTTAGTTGTTAGAAAGGGCAAAAACCGTCTAAAAAAGCAAGAGCAGGACTGACTCTTTGGAGCCAGCCTGCTCTTTTTTGTTTCATTCGTTTTATTTTTCAAAAATTTGCGTGCTGAAATGATGAGCCTGAAACCTTCACCGCTTATTTTTCGCTTTCCTGCCGGTCGCATATCCAAACACCAGCAACGCGGCTAAATCGATCACTCCGATGCACCGTACCAAAAGGTCCGGCAGCTCCAAACTGAAAAAGAGTGCCCCTGCAAGGAAAACCGTACAAATTCCCAGTACGATCAAGCTGCATACCCAAGCCACATTTGTCGCTTTCATACTTTCCTCCAAATCCAGATGTATCGCTTTCCTGTCGCGGTCATATCTCGATGCTTTCCATTCCCAACAGTGTGTTCACTAAGACGGCGCTTCTCATGCCTTTTCCTGCTGCTTTTTCATGGTGAGGGAAATGCGTTTTTTTCCTTCGTCCACCTCCAGCACGGTGACCTCCACCACGTCGCCCACGGACAGCACCTCCGAGGGGTGGCGGATATAGCGGTTGGTGATCTGGGAAATGTGCACCAGCCCGTCCTGATGGACGCCGATATCCACGAACGCGCCGAAATCCACCACGTTCCGCACCGTTCCCGAAAGCTTCATGCCGGGTCTCAAATCGGAAAGCTCCATCACGTCCGTCCGCAGCAGGGGCGGGGGGAGCTCATCACGGGGGTCGCGCCCGGGCTTTTGCAGCTCCGCCGCGATATCCTTCAGGGTGGGAACGCCCACGCCGCAGACCTCCGCCGCCCTGGGCAGCCCATATTCCCCCAGCCGCTTGTCAAGCTCTGCCAGGTTGCCGACATCTTCCTCCTGATAGCCGCACAGGGCGAGAAGCTTCTTCGCCGCGTCGTAGGATTCCGGGTGAACGGCGGTGCGGTCCAGCACATTTTTACTTTCCGGCACCCGCAGGAACCCGGCGCACTGCTCAAACGCCTTTGGTCCCAGCTTTGGCACCTTCAAAAGCTCCTTTCTGGTGTGGAAGCTGCCGTTTTCCTCCCGGTACGCGGCGACGTTTTTCGCCACAGTGGGGGTGACGCCCGCCACCCGGCGGAGCAGGCTGGGAGAAGCTGTGTTCAGATCCACGCCCACAGCGTTCACGCAGTCCTCCACCACGCCGTCCAGCGTTTCGGAAAGCCTTGCCTGGGGCATATCGTGCTGATACTGCCCCACGCCGATGGCTTTTGGGTCTATCTTCACAAGCTCCGCCAGCGGGTCCTGCAGCCGGCGGGCGATGGAAACCGCGGAGCGCAGGGAAACATCGTAATCCGGGAACTCCTCCGCCCCCAGCTTGGAGGCGGAATACACGGAAGCCCCCGCTTCGCTGACCACCATATAGGCGCAGCTGCCGCCGTATTCCTTTAGAAACTCGCTGACAAACAGCTCCGATTCCCGGCTGGCGGTGCCGTTTCCAATGGCAACGCAGGTGATGTGGTGGGTATCGAACAGGCGGCGCAGGACGCGCTTGGACTCCTCAATTTTGTTGTGGGGCTTCGTGGGGTAGATCACCGCCGTTTCCAGCACCTTCCCCGTGCCGTCCACCACCGCCAGCTTACAGCCTGTGCGGTAGGCAGGGTCGAAGCCCAGGGTCACCTGATTCTTGACCGGGGGCTGCATCAGCAGCGGGCGGAGGTTCAACGCAAAGGTGTGGATCGCCTGCTCGTCCGCCTGCTCGGTAAGGGCACTGCGTATCTCCCGCTCCAAAGAAGGGAAGATCAGCCTGTCCCAGGCGTCCTCGGCGACCTCCCGCAGCAGCGCCTGAAAGGGGTTCTGCCGGGAGACCGTCTCGCTCAGGATCACGGACTCCGCGCCCCATTCGCCGGGGCGGACGGAAATCTTCAGCATTCCCTCCCGTTCCCCTCTGTCCATGGCGAGGATCTGATGGCTCTGCAGCCGGCGGAGCGGCTCCTCAAATTCATAGTACAGCCGGTAGACCGTGTCCTCTTCCGTGTTGGCGACAGAACGCAGCGTGCCGTTTTTCTGGATTTTTTCCCGCAGCTGTTTCCGCAGGGCGGCGTTGTCGGAAAAGTCCTCGGCGATAATGTCCCTGGCGCTCTGCAAAGCGTCCTCGCCCGTTTCCACGCCCTTTTCCTGGTTTACATAACTTTCTGCCAGTTTGTTCAATGCGATATCGTCCAGCACATTTCCGTTTTCGTCCCTGCCGGTAAAAATCGCCTTTGCCAGCGGCTCCAATCCCTTTTCCCGCGCCACGCTGGCTCTGGTTTTCCGCTTCGGGCGGTAGGGGCGGTACAGGTCGTCCACCTCGGTGAGGGTGGCGGCGGCGTTGATGGCATCTTCCAGCTCCGGGGTCAGTTTTCCCTGCTCCCCGATGGAGGCTTTTACCTCCTCTTTCCGGGCGGCAAGCCCCCGGAGGTACTGGAGCCTGTCCGCCAGCATTCGGATGGTCTGGTCGTCCATGGAGCCGTGCTGCTCCTTCCGATACCGGGCGATAAAGGGGACTGTGTTCCCCTCGTCCAGCAGCGTTACCACCGCCTGGGCGTGCTCCGGGCGGACGTTCAATTCTTTGGCAAGAGTGGAGATCATGGGTTCCATTTCTGTGTTTTCCTCACTTTTCCAGGTCTTCAAAATAGGAGTGGTACTGGACCTTCAGCGTGCTCTTCGGGAACAGGAAGCTGTGCAGGGACAGGAAATAGCTGTCCGTCATGCTGGCGATGTAATCCGCCACGATCTGCTCCGGGCGCTCCTCCAGATAGCTTTCTCCCTCTTCCCGGTAATATCTGGTAGAGCTCTGGATAAAGTCGATATGGTGGCGGAACACGGGTGAATTTTTGTTTTCCGTCTTCACATCGCGGAGCAGCTGCTCAAAAATATCCCGGAACATGGGGCGGATCGTGTGCTCGTACTCGCCGCTTACCGCTTCGTTCCGATAAATCTGCTGATAATTCTCCCGCTTGGCGGTGCTCAGGTCCTGATAGGTCTGGGGGCTTAACAGAATGTAATCCCTGCCGTAGCTGTTTTCCACGATATCCACGGACATATTGTTGATAATAGTGGCGTTCCGATCGCCGATCTCCTGAGAGGTAAAGCCGGTATAGTCAGAAATAATGTGGGTATTGATGGCGTCCTGCCGGTCCTTGCCCACATAGGCTATCATGTCGCTGACCCGCACCACACAGCCTTCCAGCGTGGAGGGGACCAGCCCGTCTACCGCGTCCTGTCCGCGGCTCAGGCAATCCTCCACACGGCTGTGCAGCTCCGCAAAATTCTTTAACGGGCGGGGGCGGTATTCCTGCTTCTCAAATTCGCCGTTGTGGCAGAGGATACCGTCCAGCGTTTGCAGGGTGACCTTCCGCCGGAACATATTTTCCAGTACCCGGACGCTCTGCACATTGTGGAAAAAGTGAAGTCCGCAGGTCTCCAGCAGCAGGTCGTTCAAATACCGCTCCCCGGCGTGACCGAACGGCGTGTGCCCCAGATCGTGTCCCAGGGATATCGCTTCGATCAAGTCCAGATTCAGCCCCAGCATGGAGCCGATGTTCCGGGCAATGCGGGACACCAGCTGCACATGGAGCCCACGGCGGGTGATGTCATCGTTTTCGTAAAAGGACAGCACCTGCGTTTTGTCCGCATAGCGGTTATACATGGGCAGGTGGAGGATCTTTTCCGTGTCCCGGACAAATGCCGGGCGCCATAGGGGCGACCTGTCCCGCTCCTCCCCGTGCCGCCGGGCGTCCTTCTCCTGGAAGCGGTGCGGATTCTCCCAATGGGCAGCCCTGTCCTCCCGGATTCTTTTTTGAAGCTCATTGCTCAGCTTGTGATAATTCAATTTCCGTTCCATAGGTTTCTCCCCTTCCTATCCGATGTAGATAAGAGAAGCCCCCTGCCGTTCCCGGAAGGACCGCAGGGGTTTACTCGTTTTACCTGATTGAATTGGCGCCGTCAAATGGACAGCTTGGCAGAAATGCCATAGAGCTTTTCATCAAATACCCGGGGCATTTCCAGCGCCTCGGTGATATCGAAATCCACGATTTCCTCGCCCTTCATGGCGACCACACGGTTGCCCAGACCCTTTTCCAACAGCTCCACCGCGTGGTACCCCATGCGGCTGGCAACCACACGGTCCCGCAGGGTGGGAGAGCCGCCACGCTGCACATGACCCAGAACGGTAGCCCGGCTCTCGATGCCGGTCTCCTTCTGAATGCGCTCGGTGATCTCCTGGGTATGCCCCACGCCTTCGGCAACCACTACGATAAAGTGCCGCTTGCCGGTGGTCTGCGCCATGCGGATACGGGCGATCACGTCCTTTTCAAAATCATAGGGGACTTCCGGCACCAACGTGGCGATCGCCCCAACGGCGATACTGGTATGCAAAGCGATATCACCGCAGCGGCGGCCCATGACCTCCACCACGCTGCAGCGGTCGTGGGACTCGGTGGTATCCCGAATGCGGTCGATCATTTCCATGGCGGTATTCAGCGCCGTGTCGTAGCCGATGGTGTAATCCGTGCAGGCAATGTCGTTGTCTATCGTACCGGGTACGCCGATACACAGCACCCCGGCATTGGTCAGGTCCCGGGCGCCGCGGAAGGAACCGTCCCCGCCGATGACTACCACGCCGTCAATGCCCAGCTTCCTGCACATTTCAGCCGCCTTCTGCACGCCCTCCGGCGTGTTGAACTCCGGGCTGCGGGCGGTGAACAGCGCCGTGCCGCCGTGCTGCATAATATCGGATACGCTGCGCAGGTTCATTTCCTCCACATCGCCGTGGAGCAGACCGTTGTAGCCGCGCTTCACGCCATACACCTTCATGCCGAAAGAAATTGCGGAACGAACTACAGCACGTACCGCCGCATTCATGCCGGGGGCGTCTCCCCCGCTGGTCAGGACTGCAATACTTTTCGCACCCATACACTACTTTCCTCCACTATGTTTGATTGAGCCTGTCCACCCAGACTGACCCATTTTTGATATGTTTAATAGTATTATACCAAACAGGAAAAATTTATCAAGAGGTTCCGCGAAAGATTTTCCGGCGAACCTTTGAAACCTTCCGCTCTATCGGAAGGTTTCAAAGGGAAACGCATTCCGCTGTTCAGCGCCGCAGCGCCACGTTTTCCTCTCCCAGCAGCCGCCGCAGCGCCAGAAGGAGCACATCGTTCACGTCAGTCCTGTACCGGGCGGGCGCTTTCATCAGCTTGCCGGAATCCTGGAACAGAAGGTACACGTCCGTCCTGCCCTCGTCAAAAATTGCCAGATACTGCATGGCTTTCTCATATTCCCAAGCGTTTTTGGAGGGCAGCTTCAAATACAGCCCCGGTCTGCCCGCGGGCTTCTGGGGTTCGCCATCGGCGGCTGGCACAGACCGCTTTCCCTTTCCGGCAAGGCTGCCCGGCGGGGCAAAGCGGCTGCATACCAGCTCCGGCTCCTTGTCCTCCACAAAGCTCAATTTCCCGGCGACCTCCACCACAGCGCCCACTTCCAGCAGATTGCCGAACTCCTCCAGCGTTTTGGAAAACACCAGCCCCGTCATGGCGCCATACATGTCCTCCAGCGTGAGGAACGCCATCGTTCCCCCGTTTTTGGTGGACTTTCTCCGAAGCTCGCTGACCATCGCAAGCAGGACGACCTGCTGCCCGTCCCGGTAGCTGTCGGCTTCTCCGGCGGCGCTTGCCTGTATTTGGTCGCTGCGGGCATAGCCGCCCGTTTGGTACAGGCTGCTGTAACCCATCATGGGGTGCCCGGACAAGTACATGCCGGTCACTTCCTTTTCCATGGCAAGCAGGTCGGAAACGGAAAATTCCTCGGCAGTCTGCAAGGGCGGCTCTCCGCTTTCCTCCGCCTCCGGGGCGTCGAAAAAGCCCATCTGCCCCTCGATGTTCCGCCGCTTGTCCATTTCCAGCAGCTCCAAGACCGTCTCCACGGAAAGCAGCATTTCCCGGCGGTTGCTGCCCAGCCCGTCCAGCGCGCCGCATTTTATCAGGCTTTCGATCGCCCGGCGGTTCAGGTCCTTCCCCGCCATGCGCTTGCAGAAGCTGTAGAACGAGGTAAAATTCCCGCCCCGGCGGCGCTCCTCCACCATGCGGGCAATAACGGCCCTGCCCAGATTTTTCACCGCCAGCAGACCGTAGCGGATATTTTCCCCCACCACGGTGAACCCGGCGCCGCTTTCATTGACATGGGGCGGCAGCACGGAAATTTTCAGCCGCTTGCATTCCTCCATATATTCCGCCACCTTCCCCGTCCAGCCCAGCACGCTGGACAGCAGGGAGGCCATATACTCCCGGGGATAGTGGCATTTCAGGTACGCGGTCTGATAGGCGACGATGGCATAGCAGGCGGCATGGGACTTATTAAAGGCATAGGACGCGAAGCTTTCGATCTCCCGGAACAGCTCCTCCGCTGTTTCCCTGTCCACCCCGCGGTTCAGGCAGCCCTCCACTTCCCAGGAGCCGTCCTCCCGGCGCTGCCCGTTCAGGAAAATCTGCCGTTCCTTTTCCAGCACGTCCCTTTTCTTCTTCGCCATTGCCCGGCGGACGATATCCGCCCTGCCCAGGGAATACCCGGCAAGCTCCCGGAAAATCTGCATGACCTGCTCCTGATAGATGATACAGCCGTAGGTCACGTCCAAAATCGGACGGAGCTTTTCGTGGCGGTACACCACCTTTTCCGGGTGCTTCCTGTTTTCCACGTACATGGGGATAAACTGCATGGGTCCCGGGCGGTACAGGGAAATAATGGCGATCAGGTCTTCAATGCTTTCCGGCTCCGCCTGCATGAGCAGCCGCTTCATGCCGCCGGACTCAAACTGGAACACGCCCACGGAGTCCGCTGATGCCAGCATACGGAAGGTCGCCGGGTCATCGCTGGGAATGGTCTCGATGGAAAATTCCGGCTCGCTCCGCTGGATCAGCTTCTGGGCGTTGTCGATCACGGAAAGGTTCCGCAGCCCCAGGAAGTCCATTTTCAGCAGCCCCAGCTCCTCGATGGCGGTCATGGTGAACTGGGTCACCACCACGTCGTCGTTTTTCGCCAGCGGCACGTATTCCGTTACAGGCTTGTCGGTGATGAGCACCCCCGCCGCATGGGTAGAGGCGTGCCGGGGCATTCCCTCCAGCTTCCGCGCCATATCCACAAGGGACTTCACCTGGTCGTCGGTTTCATACATCTGCCGGAAGCTCTGGGAATTTTTCAGGGCGGCGTCCAGCGTGATGCCCAGCTCCATCGGCACCTGCTTTGCCACCACGTCCACCTTGTTATAAGGGATCGCCATGGCCCTGCCCACGTCCCGCAAAGCGCCCCGGGCAGCCATGGTGCCGAAGGTGACGATCTGCGCCACGTGGTCCGCGCCGTACCTGTCCAGCACATACTGAATGATCTCGTCCCGGCGCTCGTCGCTGAAGTCGATATCAAAGTCGGGCATGCTGACCCGCTCGGCATTGAGGAACCGCTCAAAAATCAGCCCGTAACGAATGGGGTCCACATTGGTGATCCCCACGCAGTAGGCGCAAAGGCTCCCCGCGCCGGAGCCTCTGCCCGGTCCCACGGGAATGCCCACGCTTCTGGCATAGCGGATAAAATCCCAGACGATCAGGTAGTAGTTTACATAACCCATCTGAGAAATCACGGAAATCTCATAGTTCAATCTGTCAACTAAGCTCTGCTCCGGGGCTTCCCCGTATCTTCGGCGGAGCCCCTCAAAGCACAGGCGCTCAAAGAAGGTCCTGCTGTCGCTGCCGTCCGGCGTGTCAAAGCGGGGGAGCTTCGTCTTGCCGAACTCTATCTCCACGTTGCAGCGCTCCGCGATTTTCGCCGTATTGTCGGCGGCTTCCGGCAGCTCCGGGAACAGCTTCCTCATTTCCTCCTCAGTTTTCACGTAAAATTCGTCCGAGCCAAATTCCAGCGTGTCCTGATCCTCCACCGTGCGCCCGGTCTGAATGCAGATGAGGATATGGTGCATTTCGCTGTCCTCTTTGGCGATGTAGTGGCAGTCGTTTGTCACCACCAGCGGGATCCCTGTTTCCCGGGAAAGGCGAATGATCTGCGGGTTTACATAATGTTGGTTTTCCAGCCCGTGGTCCTGCAATTCCAAAAAGAAATTTTCCGCGCCGAAAATATCCCGGTACCGCAGCGCGGCTTCCCTGGCGCCCTGATAATCATTCCTCATCAGCGCCCGGGGGATTTCCCCTGCCAGGCAGGCGGACAGGGCGATCAAGCCCTCGTGGTGCTTTTCCAGCAATTCAAAATCCACCCGGGGGCGGTTGTAAAAGCCCTCTGTCCAGCTTTGGGACACCATGGCGATCAGGTTGCGGTAGCCGACCTCATTTTCACAGAGCAGCACCAAATGGCGGTTCTCGCTGTCCAGCTCATGGACCTTGTCCAGCCTGCTGCGCTTGGCAACATAGACCTCGCAGCCGAGGATCGGCTTGATCCCCCGCTTTTTTGCCGCCTTGTAAAACTCTATCACGCCGTACATACAGCCGTGGTCGGTGATTGCCACCGCTGTCTGTCCCATTTCCTGCACTCTGTCCAGCAGGCGCTCAATGCGGCAGGCGCCGTCCAGCAGGCTGTATTCCGTATGCAAATGTAAGTGGACGAACGCCATAGGCAAAAGCACTTCCTTTCCTGCCCCGGCAGAGCGTTTTTCTTATTTGGTCAGTTCCCGGTGAATGGCGTCCAGCAGCTCCCCGGTGCTGTCGCAGCCGTGCTCCCAATACATGATGCCCAGAAGCCCTTTTTCCTTGACAAAGGCAGTTTTTAGGGCGATTGCCCGGGGGCTTTCAAAGCTGACAAACTCGGAGCCGTTCCACAGAAAGGCTGCCTGCGCGTCCTCGTCCCAATACTGGGTGAAGCCGCCCTTTTCTATAAATTCCGGCGTGATCTCGCTGTACCGCAGGCCGCCCATGCCTATGCTTTCCGCTTCCTGCAGCAGCCCGTGGTTCTCGCCGCTTTTCACCCCGGTCCAGCGGCGGGAGTAGAACGCCGCCCCCACCACCAGCTTGGAAAGGGGCACCCCGGCGCTGTGGAACAGGGCGACGATATCCTTTGTATTCACCATTCTGTCGTCCCCCGCTGTGGCATACAGCGCCGCGTGGTGACCCGTCCGATGAGAGAACCCGCCGCACATATCGTAGGTCATCAGCTGCACATAGTCCACGACCTCCGCTACCTTGTCCATCTCCGTACCCTGAATGAAATACTCTCCCGCCCCGGCGGCAATGGACAGGCTCTTATCCCCCAGCTGCTTTCTCAGTTCCCGGAGCAGCAGGGTGAAATTCTCCTTATCCGCGGGGTCGCAGTCGATCTCCGCCTGGTCGCTGCAGGGATATTCCCAGTCGATGTCGATACCGTCCAGATCATATTTTTCCACGACCTCCATACAGGAACGGGCAAAGGCTTCCCGCCCGGCGGCGGTCATCGCCATGGTGGAAAACCCTCCGGCGCCCCAGCCGCCCACGGACAGCACGATGCGCAGCGCCGGGTTCCACCCCTTGAACTGCGGCAGCAGGTCCAGATGGGTGAGCATGTTCATGTCCAGCAGCCCGTCCTTAATCAATCCAAACGCCAGGTTGATGTGGGTCAGCTTCTTCACATCTCCCTCTGTGAAAGTGGGCAGAGCATCGTTCATGGCATAGGCGAGCACAAAATGTTTCATCAAAAAATCCCCCCATTATATTTTTTCCAGACCCTCCCCGGGTCCGGCATTGCCCAAAAACACCTGAAAGCTTCCAGTGTAAAAAACTTCCGCTATGTCTCATTGAGTTTCCATAATTCTAAAAATTTTGGCTTTATTCCAAGACTTTTCCGATTTTAGGTTTACATAATTTTGTGCATCATTTTACAGTAGTATCTGCATTTCCAGAATACAGGCGATCTGAGTTTACATAACTTTTAGATGACATTCCATAACAGCACACACATTTTTCAAAAAACGGACACTTTGAGTTTACATAATTCAAGTTTCAAAACTGTCCTGCAAATATTTGCCGGAATATTCCCGATTCTGGTTTACATAAATTGTAAAGCTTTAGAGAGGAAAAGCGCTATGGCATTTCCAAATTTTACTTTACATAATTTTGAATACATAATTCTACTTTCAGAATTCTACGCTTTTCAAATCTCAGAAATTTTTCAGTAATTTCGCAATAGCTTTTTCGGTTTACCGCACTTATGTTTACATAATTTCAGTTTCCATAATTCCAACAAATCATTTCTCTTTCTGTACTTTGCCGTTTCCCTGCTGCCGCCCAATCGGTACGGAAGTCCCGGCTCCTTGTTTCCCCGTATCCATTGTGCCGGAAGCCCGTTTCCGGCGGCGGGGCTAGTCCTTCTCCGTCAGGATAGCTTCCTTGCCCTGCTCCAGCTTCTGCTCCCCCAGCTCCAGCAGGCGCTGCAGGCGGTGGTTCACGCCGCTGCGGCTGATCCCCAGGGTCTCCCCCAGCTGCCGGAGGGTCATCTCCGGGTTTTCCAGGCGCAGCCTGGCAAGCTCTTTCAGCCCGTCGGGCAGCAGCTCCAGTTCCCCGGTATCGTTCAAAGCCGCGATCGCCGCGATCTGCCGGGCAGACGCCGAATAGGTCTTGTCCATATTGGCGGTCTCAAAATTTGCCTTGCGGTTGATATTATTCTTCGCTTCCTTGTACATTCTCACCTGCATCAGCTCCATGGAAGCCCCAGCCGCCCCCAGGAACGTAAGCAAATCCTCGATCTGCCCGCTTTCCTTCCAGTACACCACATAGCTGCCCTTTCGGGACGCCAGCAGGGGATTTACCTGAAACGCCGGCACCTCGCACAGCAGCGTATAGAGCTGGTTTGCCAGCTTCTGATAGGGTACGGCATATTCCAGATGATATTCCTTCTGCGGGTCGGTTGCCGTGCCGCAGGACAGGAACGCCCCCCGCAGGAACGCCGCCTGGCAGCAGTCGTTTTCCAGCACCGCCCGGTTGATGTGCAGGCTGGTCTCCTCCCCGGTGTGCCCAAAGGTCTCCAGCAGCCGGCGGCGGGAATCCCCGTCCTGCAGCGAAACGCGGTACGCAGGCTTTTTCCGGCGGCTGACGCCATAGCTCAGCTCCCCGCCGGCCCCGGCGACCTCCGCCGCCAGCTCCAGCATTCGCCGGGCAACGCCGCCGTTTTCCGTGACATAGGCGGTCTCCCGCAGGGAAAAGCATTTGGAAAACAGCCACAGCCCGTAGCATTCCGCTTTTCGGCAGCAGTCCCGCTTCTGTTCTATTTTGCAAAGCTCCGCCTTGATATCGCCGGAAAATGACATGTTCCGTTCCCTCACTTTGTCCCGCAAAGCCTCAGGATTTCCTGGGCTATCGCATGATGATCCACCGCAGAAAAGTCCGTCGCGTCCACTGTGATGCGGGGTCCGCCCACAGTAAAGGTATCCATGCCCCGCCGATGAAAGCCCTCCACAAACTTTTCCAGGCTCATCGGTACATAGGGCGGCTTCTCTCCCTCCGGCTCGGGAAAACAGGTGTTGACCACGTGTCCCCTGTGCCGCTGGGGAGAACTTTCCCGGGCAAGGAACCGCCGGTAGACCACCTCATGGTCGCCGGTCAGCGCTACCGTCACGGTGGGGCAGGAGTATTTTTCCAGCAGGGCAAGCAGACCGGGCTTGGAATCATTTTCAAAATTATTTTCCAGAATGACGGACTGCCCCAGCGCCAGCACCTGTTCCGCACAATACAGGAGTATCTCCATGCTGCCCCTGCCCAGCGCCACCTTTTCTTCACGGGAGCGGAACCCGACCGTGTCAAACAGCAGCTCTTTCACGCTGTCCTTGGAGAACATGGGGAACCCAAGCTCTTTGGAAAGCGCGGCAGCCAGCGTGCTCTTTCCCGTGGCAGGAGCTCCCGTTACCAAAACGCACACCATTGTACTGTCCCCTAATATTTCTGAATATCCCGGTGGGTCACGCTGGTCTTTACACCTTTCGCGCCCAGATAATCGCACATATACTGCGCCAGCGCCACAGAGCGGTGGTGTCCGCCCGTACAGCCCACGGCGATGACAAGCTGGCTTTTCCCCTCCTTGCTGTACAGGGGCAGCAGATAATCCACCATATCCGTGAACCGGGAAATGAACCCTGCCGTCTCTTCCTTTTCCATCACAAAATCCCGCACAGGAGCGTCCAGCCCGGTTTGGGGGCGCAGTTCCTCATCATAAAAGGGGTTCGGCAGGCAGCGCACGTCAAACACCAGATCGGATTCCATGGGAATGCCGAATTTGAACCCGAAGCTGATACAGTGAACGGACAGGGAATCCCCGGGGCTGTTCAGGAAAAGCTCGCTGATCCTTGTTTTCAGCTGGGCGGGAGATACGCCGGAGGTGTCGATCACATAGTCGGAGCACTCTTTCACAGGCTTCAGCATTTCCCGCTCCAGCCTGACCGCCTGCTCCAGCGAGCCGTTCAGGTCGTCGGACAGGGGGTGCTTTCTTCTTGTCTCCTTGAACCGGCGCACCAGCACGGCGTCGGAAGAGTCCAAAAACAGTATCTTGTAGGGCTTCTTGTCCCGTTTCAGCGCCTCCATGGCGGTGAAAAAGGACTTGAACAGCTCGCCGCCCCGGGTATCTGTCACCACAGCGACGCGGTTACGCAGCCCCTCAGACTTGATGCACAGATCGTAAAATACGGGGATCAGCGCCGGGGGCAGATTGTCCACGCAGAAAAAGCCGATGTCCTCCATGGCGTGCATGGCGCGGGTCTTGCCCGCCCCGGAAAGCCCTGTTACAATTACAAATTCCATGAATTTTCCTTTCTCCCTCAAATCAAAATAGCGCCCTTTCAAGCCTGCCCTGTCATGCGGACCTCGCATTCCAGCCTTGTGCCGGTCCGTTCCTCCACCGTTTTTTGGATCAGCCCGATCAGCTCCAGCACGTCCTTACAGGTGGCGCCGCCGGTGTTGACGATGAAGCCCGCGTGCTTGGGGCTGACCTGCGCCCCGCCGATCTGCTTCCCTTTCAGCCCGCATTCCTCTATCATGGCGGCGGCAAAGCCGTTTGCCGGGCGCTTGAACACGCTTCCGGCGCTGGGCATATCGTAGGGCTGCTTTTCTTTCCTGCGCCCCATCAGTTCCTCCATTTTTCCGGCGATCTCCGCCGGGTCTCCCAGTTCCAGCTCATAGTCTACCGACAAAATGATATCCTTTCCGCCGGTATAGCGGCTATGGCGGTAGGAAAGCTCCAAAGCTTCCCGGGGCAGCGTAACGAGCTCACCCCCCGGGGTCAGATGGGTGACCGCTTTCACCACGTCCTTCATCTCGCCGCCGTAGGCGCCTGCGTTCATGTATGCCGCGCCGCCCACCGAGCCGGGAATGCCCCACGCAAATTCCAGCCCGGTCAAGCTCCTGTCTCTGGCAAAGGCACAGAGGGAAGCCAGCATGACCCCCGCCCCGGCGCGAACAGTCTTTCCGTCGGGCAGCAGCTGAAGCTTGGCAAACTCCCCGCCTAAAGCCAGCACCGCGCCACGGAACCCCTCGTCGGACACCAGCAGGTTCGAGCCGTTCCCCAGCAGCAGCCACGGAAGGTCTTTTTGCCGCAGAACGCCGAGCAGCGCCGTAAGCTGGTTTTGATTTTCCACCGTGAGGAATCGGTCGGCTTCCCCGCCGATACGAAAAGTGGTATGGCGGCTCATCGGCTCATTTTGTAACAAGGCACAGTGCAGCTCTGCCGCGGCTTTGTCCAGCTCTGTATAGTCGAGTGTCAAAAAATCCCCCCGTTTTTCAGCGTTCTCCATCAGACAGGTCCTCTAAAAATATGTGCTTACAGGTGAAATGTATTCTGTCTAAAATATTTTGCCGGGAACCGCCCGGCAAAGCGCTAAATATCCAGGTCCTTGCGAATGTCCGTGCCCTGCAGGTCAGCCATGTCCATACCAAGGCTGGAAAGCAGCTCCTGCGCGGCGTTATAGCCCATTTTCTTCTGGCGGTTGTTCATGGCGGCGACCTCGATGATGATGGCAAGGTTCCTGCCCGGCTTCACGGGAATGGTGATCACCGGCACGCGGATCCCCAGAATTTCCGTGAACTCGCTGTCGATACCCATGCGGTCGTAAACCTTGGTGGCGTCCCATAATTCCATATTGATGCACATGTCGATTTTCTCCGTCAGCTTGACGGCACCCATACCGAAAATACGCCGGGCGTTGATGATGCCGATGCCGCGCAGCTCGATGAAATGGCGGATATTTTCCGGCGCCTGCCCTACAAGGGCTTTTCGGGAGGTGCGGCGGATCTCCACGGCGTCGTCGGCGATCAGGCGGTGCCCGCGCTTGATCAGCTCAATGGCGGTTTCGCTCTTGCCCACGCCGCTGTCGCCCACCAGCAGGATACCCTCGCCGTAAACCTCCACCAGCACGCCGTGCCGGGTGATCCTGGGGGCAAGCTCCACGTTCAGCAGCGACACCAGGTCCGCCACCACGTTGGAGGTGGAGTCCCCGGACAGCAGCAGGGGGACGCCGTGCTTTTCCGCCGACTGCCGCATACAGCCTGGAATTTCGATCCCCCGGGCGACGATCACCGCAGGCGGCTGGAGCGCAAAGAAGTTTTCGATAGCCTGCGCCTGCTTTTCCCCGCCCCAGGATTCCAGCAGCGCCATTTCAGAACGCCCCAGGATCGCGATGCGGTGAGAGTCAAAATAATCGCAAAAGCCGTTAAGCTCCAGACCAGGACGGTTCACGTCCTTGGAATTTATCAAAATTTCCTCGGCGCTTTTCGGCAGATAAATTTCCTGCAGCGCCAGTTCCCGAACGATTTTCGCAAGAGGGATCGTATATTCTTCTGTCATGGATATCGCCCTTTCCTCTATTTTCTCATTTCCGCGGAGCACGGTTCCGTGCCCCGGCGTTTTCTATTATAGACGAAACAAGAAAAAAAATAAAGAGGGGAATGGGGATCCCGCCCTCTTTTTCCTCATATCTTTTTTACAGACGCGGCTTCGTCCCGTCTTTCCAGCCCTTTTTCCCATTTTCTTCTGCTTACTTTTTGAATTAAAAGCGCAGGAGCAGCATCGCTGTTCAAAGAAATTCTCAGATAAGGATTTCTTTCTCCTTTTCCCCTGTTTCAGCGCCGAAACAGAAAATCTGCAAAGAAAATTTCATTCGACAAAAAATAACCCTTGCATTTTTCAATCAAGTGTGCTATATTAAATAAGCTATCCTAAAAGACAGCAAAATATCGCGGGGTGGAGCAGTTCGGTAGCTCGTCGGGCTCATAACCCGAAGGTCGTAGGTTCAAATCCTGCCCCCGCAACCATTTTCCCCTAAGACCGTATTCAATGTACTCTGTATGTTGAATTCGGTCTTATTTTTTATGTCTATGCGGTCAATCAAGAGGTGCACAGCCTTCTCATCGGGAACGGCTTTGATAGATTCCAGCCACGCCCGGATCTGTTCCACTGTAAAATCCTTCGGCGGCTCTGTCTCCTGCAGAGCCGCTATTTCTGTTTTCAGCGCTTTCATCTGTTCTCCAATATCCGCAACGACCTCACCCGGCAGTTCCCCGGTGGAAAGGTTTTTCATCAGCGAATCATACTCTCTCTGCTTTTCGGAAATGCGCTTCTTCAGCACCGCCTTAAATTCTTCCATGCGTGAGCCCTCCCCATTCCGATATTTTCGGAGAGCGTCTGAAATGACTTTCTGGTTTTCTTCGGAAAGAAGCTCGTGCAGATATTTGACTGCCGCACGATCCACCTCTTCCATATGCACTGCCGGAGCACCGCATTTTGCGGAACAGACAAAATAATGGTAGGTATGCCCCTTACGCTCAGACTTCTGCGCGTGCATTTTCGCTCCGCATTCACAATAGACCAACCCGCTGCACAAATAACCGGCTTTCTTCCCTGTCTGCTTCCGTTCTGTCATAATTCTCTGCACCTCCGCAAATTGCGCCTTGCCAATGATTGCCGGCAGGGCGTTTTCTATTCTGATGGCATTCGGCTTTCCGCGCCGATCTGCCCTGTCCTTTTCCTCATCGGGAGTGTAAAGGAACACTCCTGTATACTTCTCGTTTCTCAGCATTTCATAAATCTGCGTGTATTTGATGGTTTTTCCCCGTTTCCCGCAGATTCCCCGTTCCTGCATTTCCCGAAGGAGCTCTGTAAACCCGACACGTTCCTGAGCGGCGCTGAAAATCCTCTTAACATAGGCGGCTTCCAGCTCGTTTATTACATAGCGCTGCTCTACCACGTCATAACCGAAAGGCGGGTAGCCCCCGGTGTGCAGCCCTTTCAGGGCTGTTTCCCTCAAGCCTTTCTTTGTTTCGGACGCCAGGTTGTCAATATAGTATTCCGACAGGCTCCACATCAGGGCGCGCATGATCTTTGCTTCGTTGGTCGTGCCAAAATCCTGCGCCACGGCTACCAGCTTCACGCCCTTATCGTTCAGGCGCTTCTCCAGATTGACGTGTTCCCCCAGGTTTCGGGCAATACGGTCATATTTGTGAATGAGAATGGTATCAAATAAGCCCTTGTCGGCGTCCCGCAAGAGCTTTTGGTATTTTATCCGGCTGGCGGTTTTCGCACCTTTCCCGCTTATGGCTTCATCGGCGTAAACCTCCAGCACCTGAAGCTCATGTTTCGCGGCGTATTCCCTGCAGGTCCGCACCTGGGCTTCTATACTGTCCTCTGTTTGCTTGTCCGAGGAATACCGAGCGTAGATTGCAGCGGTGGATATGTGATTCAAACAATCACTTCCTCTACAAAGAAACTGTCATCTGCTTATTTCTTCTAAAAATTGTGCAAGAGCTTTATCTATTATCTTTTTCTCTTCTTTATGCAATAGAGAGTATTCTGTTTTAATATAACGAGGAAGGTCTTTTACATCAAGTGATGATGGTATATTCGTTATATTCCACATATCTGCAAGACGCATAATTAATGTGTCTCTTTCGCTCTCTGGTTGTTGTTCAATATACAATAACAGTTTATCAAGCGGTGAACCAGCTCTTTCAATAGCCGATGCTAAGTTATGATTATATGCATCTAACAATAATCCAACTGCTTTGTCCGTTGAATTACAGGTTTCTACACTTGCACGACAAAGAAAATCAAGAAGCCTTTCCACGTTTGGCAATTTAATGGCTTCTTTGCGATTTTGTGGTATTCTCGCAAGTAAATGAGCAAAAGAGAGAATGTCTTTTTGCGCATTCTCATTCATAAGCAACATTAAACCTGTAACATTTTCAATGCAATTCCACTCTTTCTGCGATTCAAGCAAATTCTTATAAGAAGAAAAAGTCAGCCTAGTAGGAATTTCTATTAGCTCATAAACAGGAACATCCAGAGCAGAAGCTATTTTCTCTAAAGTCACATCTCGAGGTTGAACTGTGCCTGATTCATATTTTCTTATCGCAGAATCAGCCATTCCACACTTGTCTGCAACCTGCTTTTGTGTCATACCCTTTTCTTTCCTTATGGCACGTATGCGCTCACCTGTAGTCATGAACTCACCTCTTTTTTGAATTATAACACAATACACCAAGAAAGCCAACTAAGTTTTTTTTAGCAAAAAATAGACCAAAAAAATATCTTTTTAAGGTTGACAATTGGTCTGTAAGGTGCTACAATGCACGTAGACCAAGAAAGTATCTGTATTGAAAAGTATTTGGTCTGAAATTTGATATGATAGGAGGAATTCACTATGAAGTTGAACCGAGGTAATTTTTATCTGTACTTAGCCCGCTCCTGTATGAACATTTCAGATTTTTCTAAAGAGTCCGGCATACCGCTGAACACCGTGAAACGCGCAGCATATGGTCGTTCTATTACGCCAAAAACGACAGGCAAAATCGCAAAAGCGCTCGGGGTGGATCCACGCGAGATTCTGGAAGAGGAGGTGGCGGTTGGTGAAAAAGAATAGCTCTACCTGCTGCCATGTTCCTGTTTCTGCCCGCATGGTTCGCCAGGAGGACGGCACTTACGCGCTTGACCCTGAGCGTTCCACATATGCCGATATCCCCGCTGATACCATCGCACGTTTTCTCCTGGAGCGGCTCGGCACAAATTTTTCGGAAGGTAGGATAGTTGATGGAAATTCATAGCGTGGAACTGACACCGCGAACCAGATTCAAATATTTTATTTGGGCGATCTCCGCGCTGGGACATCTATCTCAGGGGACACATTACCGAAATTGGAAGGACGCTACCGTCTGCCGAGAAGCTGTTCCTGCTCTCCAGCTTTTCCTGCTGGAATGGGCGGCGGAACGGAGCAAACAGAGAGAAAAAGAGCCGAATCCTGCTGTTGGCTACGGGTTGGAGAATGAGATAGCCGCAGCAGTGGATTTCCTCACCGACGTAGGCAATGGAGACGCCGCCGCAGATAAAGAGCTCTTCTATCAGGCACTGAACACCTTTTATAAGGTTGAGCGGCTGAGATCAAGGCATATCACGCCGGAGGAATACCGGCGAATCCACGAATTCGAATTGGAGGAAAAAACATGAAAAGCAAGATTACAGTAGAAATGGAACTTGTTAAATTGATGGAAGCGTTTAACAAGCCCATACGACAGTTTATTAAGGCAGATTTTGGCACCAAAACTGAGCTGGTTCAGATGTTTTGCGACTGCTGCTCGGCTTCCGGCAAGCACACTGTGACCCCCAGCTCACCACTCGCTCTTGGGTTCTTTTCGTTCATGGCAGGCGTTGAGTACGGAAGGTCTGGCACCAACGGGCAGGAGGAATTGTAAAACACATGGTAACGGTATTTGATGGAGAATTAACAGTACGGTTCAGCTTTTCTTTTGCTGAACCTGAACAGGAAAGTGTACAGCCCTCATTTGAGGAGAAAATCATAGACCGATTCTTTTTCAGTGAGGACAAGCAGGCATATTACATCGAGGATATCGAGGAGTTTATCTCTGAGTGGAACAAAAGCATTTTTGAAAGCATAGGAGACCCCGATTTCACAGAAACGACAGAGTTCCTTCGTTATGAGCAGGTCAGTAATGAACCTACCTACACAGTAGCGCCAACATATGATTTCTATGATTTTCTCCGTGATAGCGATCCAAGATGGGTCGCTTCCATGCAGGAGGACGAGTTTGAAAAGCTGGGATTCCTGAACGCTGATGGGCGACCTGTCGAAGAAATTGCAGATCACATTCTAAGGTACGCCTCACCGGAGGTGAAGCGTGGGGAAATCATCACAGCCCTGACCGCTGAAAAGGGACGCCGAGAGAAATTTCCACTGCTTGAGGTAAGGGGATTTCAGCAAGGAATCGTAAAAAAGGAGCGGTTTGTGAGAGCAGAGAAAATGCTGCCACCACAAGAACAGGGCATGGCGCGATAGAAGGTTTCCAGCGGGTTTCCTGCAAAAAAGCCCGCCTCCAGCCCCCACAGGGGCAACCACTCCTCCTTATATGGTTGCCTCCCGGTTCTGCCGGGAAGCAACCAAGAGAGGAAGAAAGGAAAAGCTTACATATGCCGGTGTGTCGGGTCGAAAAAAACAAAGGCTTTACCATATTGAGCAATCATATTCTCCGGGACAAGCGGCTTTCCATGAAAGCCCGCGGGCTTCTCGCCTACGTTCTTTCCCTCCCCGACGATTGGGATTATACCGTTGCCGGGCTTTCCGCAGCGGCGGGAATGGGAAAGGCGGCAGTGAACAGCGGTTTGCACGAAATGGAAGCTGTCGGGTATCTGACCCGGCGTATGCTGCGGGCAGAGGACGGTACATTCCTCGACATCGAGTACACCTTCCATGAAGCACCACTGCTTGCGGATCAGGAAGCAGCCGTAGAGGAACAGAAAAAGCAAAAGGTTCAAAAAAGCAAGGAAAACACTGGACTTTCACCGTTTTCTGATTTTCGGTTAACGGATAATCGGCAAACGGTTCTATATAAGGATAAAGAAAAACAAAGCACTAAAAGAACAAAGAATCTATCTATCCACCCGGCAGAAATCAAAACGCAGATTGGTTTTGATTTTCTCGCAGCGGAGTACGGAGCAGAGCGGATAGAAGCAATTATTGACCTGATTTCCGAGGTCTATTCCATGACGGGAAAGACGGTGAACGTCGGGAAAACACCTTTCCCTGTCTCAGCCGTACAGGAACGGTTCTCGAAGCTGGAACGGGAGCACATCGAGTACGTTTTGGATTCGCTGGATCGTCAGCAGAACCCAATCCGCAACCCGAAGGGCTACCTGCTGGCAAGCCTGTATAACGCCCCCACAACGATGATAGAGCAGTGGCGTAACCGGGCGAATGTCGATTCCGGGTAATTGCTTCCGACAGCAGAGAAAGGAGGAAAACGCCATGAAAGAAGCGATATGGAACAGCCGGGCAGCTGTTCAAAAACTCCTGCAGAATTACAACGCATTTACTCTTATTCCGCAGGCGTGGACAGCCCCCGGAAGTATACTGGTCAAGCTCGATGAAGCTGGAAAAAAACTGCTTAATCTGGGAGAAGTGAACCCTGCTTATAAACTGCAATTCGGGCTTCTGCAAGCTCACTACGTAGATGGAATTTCACTTGAAAAGCTGGAAGAGCGGTATGGGCTTTCCCAAAGGTCGATTTACCTTTACCTGGGACGAGGACTTGACTTTTTGACCGACTTGATCTACAACAACCCGCCGCCATCGGCGGTTGACATAGATTTCCAAGAGCCGGAGAACTCCGGCTCCCGCAAAGAAAGCGAGGTGAAACAAGGCAGAAAGGGTTGTATTGAAGCAGAATTTGCGGTACAATCCAAGGTAAGGAAATTTGACTGAAAACAGGTGTTTAGGAGGATCAGCATGAAAAAAAGAGGCTTGTTGAAGAAAATAGCAGCGGCTGTACTGAGCGCCGCAATGCTCGCCGGAGCTGCCGTGACTGCCAGCGCCGCCAGTGTGGCGGATTTCAAGGACGTGTCTCCCAAGGCATGGTACTATGACGCGGTGGAATACGCCGCGGATAACGGGCTGTTCCAGGGAACCACCCCCAATAAATTTTCCCCCAACGGCGCTATGCAGCGGGGAATGTTCGTGGCGGTTCTCAGCCGCTATGCGCAGATCGATGAGAGCCAGTACCTGTTGTATCGCTTCAACGATGTGAAGCAGGGCAGCTACTATGCCGTCGGCGTGGAATGGGCAGCCCGGTACGGCATTGTTTCCGGCACGGGGAAAAAGACCTTCTCCCCCCTGCAGAACGTTACCCGGGAGCAGATCGCCACGTTCCTGTTCCGCTACGCCAAGGCCACCGGCAACGATACCTCCTATTCCGAGGACGCCTACAACAGTTTCCCGGATACGGGCAAGGTTTCCTCCTTTGCCGTGGAAGCCATGAAGTGGGCGACCTCCCACGGTATCATCAACGGCAGCGATGGCAAGCTGAACCCCAAGGGAACGGCGACCCGGGCGCAGGTAGCGCAGGTGTTTTTAAGCGCCAGCAGCATTCTCACCAGCAATACGATGGTGATAGAGCCTGTCATGCCCGATGAAGAACCCGTGGAACCCTCCACTGACCCCAAGGCGCACCCCAACAACGTGTTCAATGTGTTTGCCCGGGAATACAGCGCCGCCAATGATTGGCAGGTGAGCAGTAAGAATAACGTTGACCCTGCTATCCAGCAGCAGCTCATCGACGGCTTAAAGGGCAAGACCGGCAACGCCGTTTGGAATGAAATTGCGCTGAAGGGCGCAAGCCACGGCGGAGCTGGTGCAGCCCGCAAAGAAACATTTATTGTCATGAACGGTGATGAAAAAATGGAATCTTTTTGCCGGGCAACATCTGTAGAAAAAATGATAGAAAACATCCAGAAAAAGCTTGAACAATTTTCAGATGTAAAGTACTTTTGTATTGCTCTGAATGATTTCACTGATGACGTAGGTACAGTGTTCAAAGACCTTTATTATCATATCTACCTCATCAACACCCCTGATGCTTTTGTAGACCCTGCTGACAGCGCCTATACCGCAGAAGTAAAACGGTTGGTTGCGGAACGTCTGCCTTCCGGCTTTGTGTGGTCGAAAGAAGCGCATGGCGGCAGTTGGTCCGATTCAGATGGATTAGCAAGGGAAAGCGCAGACGCTGAAGCCGACTGGATGGTTCACACCTATGAGCATATGTGGATTCAAGACGGTCATTCTCTGGAGGGATATGTTGTTTACTACATTTCTTTCGAGGGAATGAATGACGATGGTACCGAGCGGCTGATTCACTGGGAAGCCTGAAAAATTTTTTCATAAGTAAAGCGATTCCTACCTGAACCCCTGTTGGAGAAATCCAATGAGGTTTCTCCACCCTAAATTCAAAAAGCGAAAGGAAAAAATTCATGAAAATACGAAAAAAATCATTTTTATGCCTCACGTTACTGCTGATAGTTATCCTCTGTATCAGCGGCGCAATTCCTGCCTTTGCTTCTATTCAGAGTGTAGAAGCGCTCAACGCCCCCACCGCACAGGAGAATCTGACGGAGACCCTTGAAACACCTATGATCTGCGAAGAACAGCCTGTATCCGCTAACGGTATGAGACGGGCGGCAGCGAGGGAAGCGGTAAGAGGCACTCTGGTAGAGCGCCACGATATCCGCTGTATCCAGAACCCGGTTTCCGGGCTGACCAGTTTAGGTCATGGGGACGGCAGCATTTCTTACCAGACCGTAAAGGCGCTGAAAAAGGACGGGAAATACAAGGTCGTGTACTGCCTGGAATACATGAAGCCCTCTGCTGACGGCATCGACTACTCCGAAAGCGCACCCAGCGGCTACGATGAAAAAACGCGGGCGCTGATCGGCGACATCATCGCCAATGGCTGGCAGTACAGTGGGGATAAATTCGGCAAGGAAACGCCCTTTGAAACGGAGCGGTACAAATTCTGCGCCACACAGATGATGATCTGGGCGGCGTTGGGCGGAAATATCTATTATGATTCCAACGGCGTTATTACCTTTAAGGACTGCGTTTCCCACGATGTGGAGCTGATCGCTATGCAGAGCGGCTTCTACAATGAGTACTACGCTTATTTCTTCCAGTTGAAGAACAAACTGGTTGCTCTGCGGAAGATCCCCAGCTTTGCTTTTAGAAAAGACACAGAAGCGTTTAATCGCCCTGCCACCCTTTCAGCCAAAGATGATGGCACGTTCTCGTTAATAGTGCAGGATAAAAACAAAGTGCTCGACCATTTTGATTTCACCTTTGCAGATGGTAGCGTAACCGCGGAAAAAACTGGCAACAACCTGAAGCTCACCGCAAATGGCGAGATCGCTGATTCAGTGATTTCAAAAAAGGCTGTCTTTGAAATCGAGGGCGGCAAGGACGCTTTCATTCTCTGGAAGACCAGTGGTAACTACCAGCCCATGGTGGAATGCAAAGACAATGAGATCGACCCCGTGGCTGCCTATATTGCCGTGCAGACCGGGGAAGGCGAGCAGGAGGAAATCCCGTGGGAAAGCAAGGTTAGGTTCATTAAAACGGATTCCGAAACCGGGAGAATTCCGCAGGGTGACGCTACTTTTGCCGGAGCCGTGTATGGCTTCTACGATAAAAACGACACCCTGCTGGATACGTATGTTACGGATTCCAAGGGAGAATTTGTCACAAAAGCTTATCCTGCTGGAACATACTACTTCAAGGAAATCTCCCCGCCCCGCGGGTATCTGCTCAGCGATGAGAAAGCATGGGTCGCTCTCACCCCAACCCCCGCAGAACTGGCTTTGAAAAATGCTACTCCCAGTGAGCTCGTTCTGAAAGAGGTAGCGGCTAACGAGCTGGTCTTGAACGGAGAGGCTTCCCATTCCAAAGCGCGATCTAAGGTAACTGCCAAAACAGCGGAAGATCTTCCTGTCAATACGCTGGAGGTCATGGACAAAACGGAGGACGGTTTCTTCCCCGTCAAACTGACGATGAAGAACGAAAAGGGAGAAGCCAGGTCTGACATTCTCGTCTATTTTGATTTTTATGGCGAAGAATTTCTCGCCATCACAGATGAAAACGGCGAATGTGGCTTTCTGCCCTCTGCATTGCTCACCACCTTAAAAAACGGCGGATGTACCTGCTTAGACATCGGACAGGTTGTACATGGAGACGTAACCCCCTTTGATGATACACGGGAAAAGGTCTTAGACAACTTCTTGCAGGGAAATGAATTTAGCAGCAGCTACAGGAATATCGACGGTATCAAGTATTCCTATCCGCAGAGCTGAATAAGCCTATCTTGAGAGGGAAACAGCAGGGGATTCCCAGCTTTTCCCTCTCTCTTTTTATCCAAAAGAGAGAACAGGTACTTATTTACAGTCTGAGAGCCAGAGAATCCCGATCGCTTTTCTCTGAAAGAGCTGACTGACGATTTTATCTTAGCCAGCACTGGGTCGTGAGCCCCACCGTAGGACACAAAGCGGGACACGTCCCGCTTTGCTCCTCCGGCGCTACGACCCTCTGGTTAGGGGCAAGCCCCTAAAACCCCCTTTATACGCTATTCCGCACATCAAACGAAACGAAAGGACGTGATATCTTTGCCAAGGAAAAGAGACAACGGTGTGCACGTGTATCTGTCCGATATTGAGAAGCAGCGGCTGACAGAGTATGCCAAGAAGTGCAATGTTTCCGAAAGCGGGTATCTCCGCCGTCTGCTCCTCGGCATTGCCCCCAGCGAATTTCCACCTGGTGACTATGCGGCGATCCTGCAATGTATGAGAGATATCGCCAATGATTTGCAGAATATTTCCGAGGTCGCACGAGAGATCGGGGACATCGACAGCGAGAACATCGGGAAGCTCATGAAAGGTCAGTATTCCCTTGTCCGCGAGCTGGAAAAGGAAGCGTATCAGTCTTCCCAGCTTCTCTCAGACGGCGGCACAAAACTTTGCAGAGACGGGCAGCAGGTTCCCATTGCAGACCTCCCGGAATCGCTGGAGGAAAGCTACTGCCCCATCGATATGGAAGGAGAATGAAGTGTAAATGAGCAAGCAGAAAAACGTGACCCTCTACTGTACAGAGGGCGAATACCGAACGTACCGGGACGGTGCCGCCAAGGAAGACGTTTCCGTCAGCACCTATCTTCGCCGCCGACTTCAGCGCCTTTCCTACGGAAACTCAACTCCGCCGGAGTGGATCGGAGAAGCTGTGGTAGAACTGCGGAAAATCGGCAACCTGCTGAACCAGGTCGCCGCCGTGGCAAACTCTACCGGGAAAATTGATGCCGAAATCTACACCTATAACGTCCAAAAATTGTTCCGGCAGATCGAAAAACTGGAACGTCAAAGCGCCCTCCCGGGCGATTGAAAAGCAAATCCAAAGGCGTGAAAACAGCAGATTATTCGGCTGATTTTTGGGTTGAAAATTCGCTCTTCCGCCCCTCAAAAGGAGATAGGATTGATATGAAAAATCAATCCTGAAAGGGGTGATTTTCTATCCTAGCCAGCACCGCATGTGTACACCACCTTAGATATACAAAACGTATATCCAAGGTGGCACTCATGCCGCTGTTTAGGGGCAAGCCCCTGACACCCCCACACTTACATTTCATTCACAGAAAGGGAAAAGAAAATGAGACGTCAAGACGCTCAAGTTTTGATTCGTATGTTACACAAGGAAAAAGAAGCGTTACAGAAAAAAGCTGACCGCTGTGGCTTGTCTGTCAGCGAATATCTCCGCCAGCTGGCACGAGGGGTCAAGCCAAAAGAATTTCCTCCAGGGGACTATGCCAGAATCCTGCAGGAAATGAAATCTATCAATGAAAAACTGTTCCGTATGATGGAGTGGTCTGGTGACGCACTCTATGACGATTTCCTCCAGCTCATCAAGTCGTATAACATCGCCATTGGTGAGCTGACAAAAAGAGCCTATGGTGATGAAGACTTTCCCATTGAGGAATTGCTCTGATCTGGAACGCCGGATTTGGAAGCGGCACTGGATCTGGTAAGACATTCTGAAGAAACTGTAAAAAAGTTGTTCGGCTGAAACCGAAAATAGACAGGCAGGAACCCCTGACCATATCGGTCAGGGGTTCCTTGTTGCATATTATTAGTCTTCCACTACAATACAGTTGACCGTTCCACTATGGGCGGTACAGGCGTCGATGGCAATAATTCCTTTCCCATAGTAGGGGCTGAAATCAGCGTCCGCTCCAAATTCTGATCCCTTATTCTCAAATTTGCTGTGCCCATAACTGGCATGCCAGTGACCGCAAACGATGGTCTTTCTCTCTATCGTCACGGTTTGCGCCGCGTCCATGCCGTTATACCACCGCGCCCTTGCCCACTCTTCCGCACCTGCCGTTCTCCAATTCTCCATGAAGCTGTAGCCTTCTGCACTTTCGTTGCAGGGAATCCAGCCGTGAACAAAAATATAGTGATCTGTCTCGTAGTAATCCCTCATTGCGGGAATAATTCTGCTGTTGTAGGGCGTTTTTTCTGCTTCCGCGATCAGTTTCTCGCCAGACAACGCATCAATGTAATCCAGCTTGCTAAGCTGCAAAACGGTATCAAAAGTACCATTGTGCAGATGGTGACTGTACAACACCCCGTGGTCTGTGGTGATCAGCTTTCGGAAAAGGTCTTCATGATTTCCTCGAATCAGGATCACGCGATCTTGATCCATGAGATCAAGAACAAATTGCTGAAGAGCGTCCGCCTCATACCCACGGTCAAACAGATCTCCCAAAATTACTAGCTTGTGCGGCTCCGAGTCCGTGAAATACCCTGCTTGTTCCAAGATGTTTTTGAACTGTGTAAAATACCCATGAATGTCGGACACTACATAATACTTCATGCTGATCTCCTCTGTCCAAATAAGAAAAATTGCAAGCGCAAGACTTGACAACACTTGATTTGTCCTCTATAATAAACATATAGGAAGTCTGCCGATAGACGGTTGACCCGGTTATGACTTACTTAAAAAAGCAGTTGCTAACCTTGGTCGGGGCGACTGTTTTTGTTTATTGCACGTATCAAGACTTGACAGCACTTGATTTATCCTCTATAATATAAGCGTAAAGAAAGTCTGCCGATAGACGGTTGACTCAAGAAGGATGTTTAGTAAGTACTAAGCAGTCGCTACTTGGCAGAGTGGCGGCTGCTGCTTTTTACCTGAATTGTCACAGTCCAAATAAGGATGTGAAAAGTCAATGTAATCGGCATTGCTTCACCCCCTTTCGGGTGGTGTAGCCAACCGCCTACCGTTATGGCAGACTTCCGCACGGTTTCCCATGCATTCATATCATAACAGAAAATTCGACCGAATGCAATATTGAAACAGTATTTCTGGCAAACTGTGTTGCAAACCCCCGCAACCAAAGAATTCCAGCAAACTCCTTGTGGGTTGGCTGGAATTTTTCGTTTTCGAGCAGGTTTGAATCTGCGACTTTCCCATGTTTGAGACCGCCCGGGCTCATACCCGAAGGGACCTGCTCGCCGGTGGCGAGCGTCCAGGTCCGACCGAGCCGACAGGCGAGACCGTGGTTCAAATCCGTCTCATCTGTCGATTCGGGCTGTTCGCACCAGAGCGCCACCGGCGCTTTGCACCTCTCCCGAGTCCGAGTCACTCTTACCACAAAAAGCAAGGGAAGGCTGCCCTTGCGTAGTCTCCCCTTACTTTTGGTTCTGCCATAAAAATGATATTTTCAGCGCGGGTCACGCAGCAAAAACATAGAAAACACCTGCGGTTCGCGAATTGCTCACCGCAGGTGTGGTCGAAGTGGCGAGACTCGAACTCGCGGCCTCCACGTCCCGAACGTGGCGCGCTACCAACTGCGCTACACCTCGTAAAAAGCAGCCTCGGCTCAAATGTTATCGCCGAGGCTGCTTGGCAGCGGTACCAGGATTTGAACCCAGACGAACAGAGTCAGAGTCTGCTGTGCTACCATTACACAATACCGCTATAGCCCTTGTCCAAGTCCTCAAAAGCACGCTGACCCGAACAGCAATATATATTATACCCAAATTTTTACGCTTGTCAAGGTAAAAATCAAAATTTTCCTTTTTTCTTCTTTCTGTGGTCTTGCATTGGGAAAAATGCGGGACTATAATGGAACACGGAAATTTAACATAATGGCATTTTGCCGTGGAAAGGATTTACGATGAACGCTTCATTTCATGTGGAAAACCGCAGGGCGCTGCTGAACGCTTTGCCGGACAATTCAATGGCTGTGCTGTTCTCCGGGGAAGCGCCCCGGCAGTCCGCCGACGCTTATTACTCTTTCTTTTGCAGCCGGAACTTCCTCTATCTCACCGGCGTGGACTTTCACGGGCTGGTGCTGCTGCTTCAAAAGCGGAACGGCACGGTGCGGGAAACCATTTATATTCTGCCCCATGACGTGATGAAAGAGCGCTGGACAGGGCGCCGCCCCACCATAGACGAGGTCAGGGCGCAGTCCGGGCTGGAAAATATCCGCATGGTGGAGAATTTTGAAGAGGATTTCCGCCGGGCCGCCACCTCCGGCGACTACGAGACCCTGTGGCTGGACCTGTTCCTGAACACCGCCGACGAATCCCTCACCCTGCCCCACCGCTTCGCAAAAGACGCTGCCGCAAAATATCCCGGCGTACAGGTAAAGGACGTTATGCCCCTCATGCGGCGCATTCGCACCATCAAAAAGCCCTGTGAGATCGAAGCGATGAAAAAGGCTGCCGTGATCACCGGCGAGGGCATTCGCGCCATGATGCAGGCGTCCAAGCCCGGCATGTACGAGTATGAATACAAAGCGGAATTTGACTATGCTTTAGCAAAGCGGGGCGTGCTGACCCCGGCGTTCCACTCCATCATTTCCGCCGGGAAAAACAATTTTTGCATTCACTACGACAGCTACATGGGGCAGGCGCAGGACGGTGACCTGATCCTGAACGATGTGGGCGCATGGTGGGACAACGAAGTGAACGACGTGTCCCGCGCCTGGCCCTGCAACGGGAAATTCACCAGGGAGCAGGCGGCGCTGTACCAGTGCGCCTACAACACCTCGGAGTATATGTTCTCCATCATCAAGCCCGGAATGCCCATGGCTTCCGTGGACCAGACCGCCCGGGAATTCTGCTGTGAGCAGCTGAAAAAGCTGGGGAAGCTCAGCTCCTATGATGAGATCGGGAAATATATGTGGCACGGCGGCGCCCACCATATCGGCTACGACGTTCACGACGAGGTGGATATGACCCGCCCGGTGTCCGCCGGCATGGTGTTCTGCGTGGACATCGGCATCTACGACGAAGACAGCGGCATCGGCTTCCGCCTGGAGGACAACTGCCACGTGACGGAAACCGGCTGTGAGAACCTGACCGGCGCAATCCCCCGTAAGCTGGAGGACGTGGAAGCAGCCATGAAAAAGTAAGGATTCTCTCCCTCAGCCTTTTTCTACTTATCAGACAAGCGGCCGCCCGAATCAAACGGGTGGTCGTTTTATTATCTCAATCACCTTTCCGGGCTGTTCCGAAAAAATGAAGATATTTTACAAGCCTCTCCGTTCCATATCTGCTATACTGAACGTAAAAGGGAGGGCAGCCCCATGAAAAGAGAAGAGCGCACCGCGGTATATGACAGGGAACTGCACATAGAAGCCTATCGGCTGGAGGGGGTCACCCAGCCCTTTCCCAGCCATTTTCACGACTACTATGTGATCGGGCTGGTAGAGCAGGGCGAACGGCTCCTTTCCTGCAACGGTGAAAACCTGTTTGTGAAAGCCGGAGATATTTTGCTGTTCTGCCCCGGCGACAGCCATGCCTGTGTCCAAAGCGGCGGGGCGCTGGATTACCGGGGCGTAAATCTCCCCCAGGAAACTATGATGGCTTTAATGGAAGAGCTAACCGGGAAGCCGGAGCTGCCGGGATTTTCAAAGCACGTGGTGCTTGACGAGGAGATCGGGTGCTGTCTGCGCCGTCTGCACGGGCTTGTCATGGAACATTCCCCCGGCATAGAAAAGGAGGAATGCCTGCTGTTTTTCCTCTCCCTGCTGTTGGAAAAGTACGGGCAGCCCTTTGAGCCCTTTCCCGGCGGATACCGGGAAGAAATAGACGCCGCCTGTGCGTTTTTGGAAGAGCACCTTGCGGAACCGGTCAGTTTGGATCAGATCTGCGGCGCTGTAGGGCTGAGCAAATCCACCCTGCTGCGGGCTTTCGCAAAAGCAAAAGGCATGACTCCCTACAATTATCTGGTGAACCTTCGTATCGGCAGGGCAAAACACCTGTTGGAGCATGGCGCGACTCCTATGGAAGCGGCGCTGGATACGGGGTTCTGCGACCAGAGCCATTTTACAGGTGTGTTCCATCGGCTGTTAGGCTTGACCCCCGGTCTGTACCGGGAGATTTTTACAAAGGAGAAAGAAAATGGACCGGCAAAATGAAAAATGCGTTGTGATACTGGACGAAAAATTGCCCACAGGCATTCTTGCCAACACCGCGGCGATCCTTGGGATCACTTTGGGCAGGCACCGCCCGGAGGTGGTGGGCGCTGACGTGGCAGACGGAAGCGGCGGCAAACATTTGGGCATTATCGAGTTTCCCGTGCCGGTCCTGAAAAGCACGGCGGAAGGTCTTCGGGAAATCCGAAAAAAGCTGTGCCAGCCGGAATTTCAAGGTCTGACCGTGGTGGATTTTTCCGACAAGGCGCAAAGCTGTAAGACATACGATGAGTTCCGGGAAAAAATGGCGCGGACAGAAGAACGGGACCTGCGCTACTTTGGTATTGCCATTTGCGGGGAAAAGAAGAAAATCAACCGCCTGACAGGCAGTATGCCCCTATTGAGATAACAGGAGCCGGGTTCAAATGAATCCGGCTCCTGCTTGAGCGTGTCGAAAAACATTTCGCCCCGCTCAAACATATTGAGGGAATCTTTGATTCCCTCAATATGTTGTGTATTGAAAAGCGAAAGAGAACCCCGACGGTTCTCTCTCACAACTCTCTTTCCCTCCGTATTCGTTAATTGGAGGCTTTATCGACAGACTGTAGCAGGAGAAAGAAGCTCCCCCGATGGAAAGAACCCCCTCATTATGGGAGCCTGCTTCTACAACCGTACGGGAATTCCCCGGGCAGCAAGATACTGCTTTGCTTCGGACACGGAGGTCTCCTTAAAATGGAACAGCGACGCCGCCAGCACGGCGTCCGCCTCGCCCCCGGTAAAGGCGTCATAAAAGTGTTCCAGCGTCCCCGCGCCGCCGGAGGCGATCACGGGAATGGACACCGCCTGAGAGACCGCACGGGTCAGCTCCAGGTCATAGCCGATCTTCGTGCCGTCCCGGTCCATGCTGGTGAGCAGAATTTCGCCCGCGCCCAGGCGCTGCACCTCTTTTGCCCACTCCACAGCGTCCCTGCCGGTGTCTACCCTGCCGCCGTTCAGATAGAGGGTCCAGCCGCCGGAGGGGCGGCGCTTCGCATCCATGGCGACCACCACGCACTGGCTGCCAAATTTCTCCGCCGCTTCCCGAATAAGCTCAGGATTTTTCAGCGCCGCCGAATTGACGGATACCTTATCCGCCCCGGCACGGAGAATGGCGGTGAAATCCTCCACCCGGCGAATGCCCCCGCCCACGGTAAAGGGGATAAAAATACTCTCCGCCACCCGCCGTACAATGTCTGTCATGATATCCCTGTTGTCTGAGGAGGCTGTGATGTCCAGCAGCACCAGCTCGTCCGCGCCCTGACGGTCATATTCCACGGCTGCCTCCACCGGGTCCCCCGCGTCCCGCAGCGCCACAAAATTTTCCCCTTTTACCACTCTTCCGTTTTTCAAATCCAGGCAGGGGATCATGCGTTTCGCGTACATATTATCGCCCCTCCCCGCACAGTCCGGCAAAATTTTTCAAAAGGGAAAGCCCCGCCTGCCCGCTCTTTTCCGGGTGGAACTGGCACGCCAGCACATTGCCCTTCTGTACGGCGGCATGGATCGTCGTCCCGTATTCCGCGGTGGCGGTCACGATTTCCTCCGCCGCCTGCAGGTAGTAGGAATGCACAAAATAGACGTAGGTATCATCGGGAACGCCTGCAAACAACCGGCTGTCCCCGCGAAGCTTCAGGGAGTTCCACCCCATATGGGGCACCTTCAAGCCCGGAACCTGGGGCAAATGGAGGATTTTCCCCTTCAGGAGACCCAGCCCGGAAACACCGGGAGATTCCTCGCTGCTTTCAAACAGGATCTGCAGCCCCAGGCAAATGCCGAAAAAAGGCTTGCCGGAGGCAATGAACTCTTGAATCGGCTGCTCCAGCCCCCGTGCTCTCAGGTTTTTCATGGCGTCGCCGAAAGCGCCCACGCCGGGCAGGACCGCTCCATTCGCCGCCTCTAGCCGCTCCGGCTCGGCAGTGATCTCACATTGGCACCCGATGTGGCGCAGAGCCTTTTCCACACTGAGCAGATTGCCCGCCCCATAGTCTATTATGGCTATCATACGCTTTACCTCGCTATCATAATAAAGCAATCATATCATAAAAAACCTGCCAGTGCAAGAATTTTTTCTTTTGCACAACAGGTTTTTTCAAATTCTTTGGAAAGTGTTATATCAGCGCTCAACTGTACATTTTACGGACGGCCTCTGCCCGCATGGTGGCGACTGCTTTCTTTTCCTCGCTGCTTAAATCCCCAACACGCTCCGGGCGGTTCCGTACCAGCCGGGGGGAACGGCGTCCCGGTATCGCCTTTTCCCCCAAATAATCTTCGGGGTACAAAAAGATCTCTGCCGGAACGCCGAATATCCCGGCGATTTCCCGAATCATGCAAAGGTCCGGTGCGGTCTCCCCCAGCTCGTAATAGGAATAAGTGGAACGGCTCACGCCCAACGCGATAGCGCAGTCTTCCTGCCGATAGCCACATTCCATCCGCAATTTTCGCAGCAGCCCTGAAAAATTTTCTCTGAACTTCAGTTCTTTGGCATTCATGGTAGCCCTCCTCGGCAAATACTTCAGTCAATTTGATTGGATTTTATGCGTGAAGATAACTTACGCACTTTTCCTCTATGACAGAATAGCACAGGTTCTGCGTCTTTGCAAGGAAAAATTACAAATTCTATAATATTTTTTTAGAAAATGCATTAAAAGCTGCGCCATACACCCTCACTGCTCTGATCTCACCCGCTTTCATTTCTCACATAAATCAAATAGACCCGATCGGACAAACAGGGTTACAGCTTTCCAGAAAATACGGCGCAAATTGAAGATGCGGTGCGGAAATTCTGTCCTGGAGGAATTTTTGCAAAAAAAGTTCCAATGAAAGGCTTGACTTTCTTCCGATGTCACGATATAATAATCAAGCGCTGAAAATTGTGCATACTGAGATTGTGCGAGATCGTGCGATTGCTCATTTCATTCGCTGGTGTAGCTCAGTTGTGTAGGTAGCTCTACCAACCTTCGCACACTGCTCATTTTATTCGCTGGTGTAGCTCAGTTGGTAGAGCAGCTGATTTGTAATCAGCAGGTCGGGGGTTCAAGTCCGTCCACCAGCTCCATCGTCGGAGCTCGGTCTCGTGGCTTGGAGCACCGCAAGCGGCGCTCCGGTCGCCTGACGACCGGCTCCTCCTCTCAAAGAAAAATCTTGCGATTTTTCTTTGGCAAAGGGCAAGGGCAAAGACCTTATCCAGCATCTAAAATCGAATATGGGGGGATTCCCGAGTGGCCAAAGGGGACAGACTGTAAATCTGCTGGCTATGCCTTCGATGGTTCGAATCCATCTCCCCTCACCATTGAAAAGGGAGAAGATACCTTTGGTATCTTCTCCCTTTTCAACTGTGAAGCGAAGGAGATGGATTCGAAAGGGCGTTAATAAAACGTGCCGGTGGCACGTTTTTAGCCCGTGGATTTCCGCTCAGTTGCGTCCTGCGATTCATCACAAAGCGGGGCAGTTGGTCGTTTCCAGCAGAAAGCAATCTCCCCTACCATTGAAACATAGGAGATGGATTCGAGAAGCGCAAGAGATGCACAAGAGCGCTGCATCTCTGAGAAAACGCCCCGGCGGGGCGTTTTTAGGGCATGGATTTACTGTCGTTTGTGAACGAGTCCCGCTTTTTGAACAATTTTATCGAAAAGCGGGACTTGTCATATGCGGGATGCCTTGATATATGGGGCTTTCCAGTTTTTTATATTAAAATACCGTCTTTCCAAAACTCCCTAAACGCAAAACAAATATTTTTACGCGAAGTCGGAATTTAAACACCATTTTTCGATAAAACCGATTTATAAGTATTCTCGAAAGTTATAGACATATTGTTGTCCAAGCACAGCGACTATGGTATAATTTAAGATAGGAGCCATTTGGAATAAAAAGCCAGCATGTCAAAGTATTGTATTGGGAGAGGACTTGAATGGGATACAGATTAAATGAATTTAGCACACCGATAGGTGGAATCTCATGGGAAAAATATATTACGGAAGAAGATCGGATACAATATTTGTTTTTCTATTTAGAGTCTAAACGAATTTTAACTAACCCAATATCAATGGAAGTTGTAGGAGAGTGCGTTAATTCTGCATTAGAAATAAAATCAGTATTAGTGGAGATAACAAAAGATATTTCATTTTCTGAAAATAATCTGAACTGTATCCGGCAAATGATTAGTGGGTGTAATGATTTCCTTAACAATATTAATGAAGCGGATTATCCTCATCTCATATATAAAAATAAAGATAGATGGGAAGATTTGAGATTTGACACAGCAATGAAAACTTTCCGTGAGGCTTTTAGACAGCCTATTAAAGAAATTGAAAAGCAAACAGGAATAGTTTTCAAAGGGCACATTTCAGATATGTGGTAAATATAGGGATTTAGTAGAAAGTTAATTCTGCCTTCTCAATTATATCTATAGTGTTCCGCTATTACAAGATAAGTTGACAGCCTGCCAAGGAGTTGGTCTGTCAATTTTTTGTAAACATTATATGTTTATTATGGCATCTTACGGAGAACCGCTGTATAATGAAATTACCTTATTAGCGATGGCTTAAAAACACCTACCGAAGATCAGGAGGAAACAATATGACCATCAAAGAAGCCATAAAAGAAAGACACATGGTTCGCAAATACATTGATAGACCTATTCCCAGTGATTTGATGGAAAAGCTGAACACCAGAATCGCAGAAAACAATCAGACACATAATCTCTCTCTTTCCCTCGTAACTGGGAATGCTGATGGCTTGGGTGCTTTGGCAAAGATGCTCGGCAAGGGGGTAAAGAACTATATTGTTTTGGCCGATCCGAATTCTACGGACCTTGACGAAAAACTGGGTTACTGCGGCGCAGACATGATTTTGTATGCACAGACTCTTGGTCTCAACACCTGGTGGGTTGGTGGAATGTACAATGCCAAGGGCGCACAGAAAAATATGGACAGCAGTGCTGCGCGTATCAATGGTGTGCTGGCAATCGGTTATGGTCAGACACAGGGTGTTCCTCATAAATCCAAAACCGCAGCGGAAATCAGCAGCTACAAAGGCACCGCCCCTCAGTGGTTTATTGATGGTGTAGACGCCTTGCTTCTGGCCCCTACCGCCCTGAACAAGCAGGCTTTCACAGTCAGGGGTGACGGGAACAAGGTGTACCTTACCTGTGACAGCGGTCACTTCGCAGGCATTGATCTGGGTATCGGAAAATATCATTTTGAAGTTGGTGCCGGAAAAGATAATTTTGAGTGGGCTTAAAAATATCTATAGTATTCCGCTATTACATTGAAAAGAGAGAAGATACCAAAGGTATCTTCTCTCTTTTCAACTATACGGCGCAGGAGATGGATTCGAGAAGCGCAAGAAATGCACAAGAACGTGCATCTCTGAGGAAACGCCCCAGTGGGACAATTTTAGCCCGTGGATTTTCTGTCGTTTACGCCCAGTGATTTATTCCAAAGCGGGGGCAACTGGTCGTTTCCAGCAGAAGGCAATCTCACCCCACCACGTCGCCGCAAACGCTTTTGAGTTTGCGGCGGTTTTTTACAAGAATTATCGCGCCACTTTATGTGTTGCGGCTCCTTTCCAAAAAGGTGCTGTGCCCCAGTGGGGTACAGCACCAGCCGAAGCGAAGCGTAGACCACGCTTGGTTTCCCTGTTCGGTTGTAACCGGCAAGCGCCATGCCATTCCCCAAAAAAGATGGCATGGCGTGACCGATTTTATGATGGAAAAAGCCAGCGCCTGAAAACGCCGGCTTTCGCTTTGCTTCAGTTGAAACGGGACGCCCCTGCCCTATTCTTCTTCCTCCGCCAAAATCAGGGGGATCATTTTTTCCTTCGCCATGGCGGCGGATCCCAGCACGCCGGGATCCGCGCAGGTGCTTTTCCGCAGGCGTATCCCGCCGATGGAGATCCGCTCCACCTTTTTGCAGATGGAGTCAAAAAGCGGGTCTCCCAGCAGGTCAAGCAGTTCTCCGCCCAGAGAAATATTGTCGCAATCGTAACACATCATCATATTGTTGATACACAGCGCGCCGCAAATCGCCACATATTCGGTAGCGGTCTCCCGGTTCGCTTCAGAAATGGAACCATCGGGCTGCAGCCCGAATTTTTTCTGGATCGCGCCCAGATTGATCTTGCTTTCCAACCACCCGGCGCCTCCCGAACCCGCTACATAATCGTCCAAAAACGTCATATATCCCACTTCACCACACATGTAATGCTTTCCCCTGCGCAGCTTGCCGTTCAGGATCACACCGCTGCCGATGCCGGTGCCGAAGGAAAGGTACAAAAGATCATTTTCGGGGGTGAGTTCCAGGTCCAGAAATTCCCCCAGCACGTCCATATTCAGATCGTTGTCCACGGAAACCGACTTGTGGTAATAATTTTCTATCTTCCGAAGAATGGGACCGATCTCCATTTCTCCGGGTATCCCGATCAGGGGCGCTGTTAAAATCTTTTCCTGCTCCACGTCATAGATGCCGGGCAGCCCCAGCCCAATCCCCAGCACATCGGAAAGATAGATCTCATTTTCTACCAGAAGCTCGTTGATCACCTGAAACAGGGTCTCCTCCATGGTTTGCTTAAAATCGGCATGGACCTTGATTTTTTTCAGCGCCACCAGCTCATTTTTCAGGTTGCTGAGCCCCACCCTGAGAAAATCTCCCTCGTGGATCGCGCCGATAAAATAGTAGCGGTTTTTATTCAAACGGAGCATCTGCGGCTTTCTTCCCAGCGCCGCCTCTCCCTTCCCCAGCTCGGTCACCAGCTCCTTTTCCGCCAGAAACTGTATGATCTTCATCACGGTGGGCGGGCTGATCCCTGTAATGTGAGAAAGCTCCGCTTTTGAAGTCTCCTCCATCTTACAGAGCAGCTCGAAAACATTTCTTCGGTTCATATCCTTCAAATGGGACGAGACATACGGTTTCACTGCGGTTCCTCCCGGCATTTTTTAATCCTGTTAAAAGTATAAAGGGGCAACAGCGTTCTGTCAAGCAAATCCTGAATAATTCTGCTTGGCTTTTCTAAAATAATATGTCTTTCCTCTTGACTTCTCCTCCGAAAAGCCTTATTATTTAATTAAGTTAAGAAAATAGGAGGTACGCTTATGGACTTCAAAGTTTTTGAAAACGATACCGCACTTTCCTCCGCTGCCGCGGACGCCGTATGTGAGCTGCTGCAGGAAAAGCCGGACGCTCTGCTCTGCATCGCGGCAGGTCATTCTTCTCTGGGTCTGTTCCGGGAGCTGATCCGGCGCTTTCAGGAAAAGAAGGTGGATTTCTCCCGGGCGGGCTTTTCCGCCATGGATGAATGGTCGGGCATAAATGAGACCACGCCGGGGAGCTGTGGGGATTTTCTGGTAAAGAATTTCCTGTCCCAGGTAAATTTCCCCCGGGAGCGGGTCCGCCTGGTCAACGGGAAAGCCGCTGACCCACAGGCGGAATGCGCCGGGATCAGGGAAATTATCCAAGCTGCCGGCGGCTTTGACCTGATCGTGCTGGGGATCGGCATCAACGGTCACCTGGCTCTGAACGAGCCGGGGGTCGATTTTTCCCTTTCCGTCCACACCACTGTTCTGGACAGTGTGACGCGGCAGGTGGGAAAAAAGTATTTTGAGTCCGCCCCTGAGCTGACCGGCGGCATCACCATCGGCATTGCCGACATCGCCGCCGCGAAAAGGGCCATTCTGGTGGTAAACGGAGAAAAGAAAAGCCAGATCGTGAAGCAGGTTCTGGACAGCCCGGTGACAAACCAGCTTCCTGCCACCGCGCTGAAGGATATGCCCCACGCCGCATTCTGGTGCGATAAGGACGCCGCCTCCCTCTGCGGGGAAGGGTGACCCCTGTCTTTCCGCGCCGCGTATATACAAATCACCTCCGCTCTATTTCAAAAATAACATAAAAAGGCGCGACTGTCACATGGCAGCCACGCTTTTTTATGTTGTGCTCTTTATTTGTAAGGAGAACCAGATCAGTTCTTGCTTTCCACTTCGCGATAAGCTTCCTGAACGATACGGTCCAGCTCCTCGCATACGCCGGGCGTTTGGACAGGCTCCATTTCCCGGTAGCCCGCCGTGACCTCCTCTACGAACTCGTGAGCCTTGTCGTAAACGCTCTTAGAGCCCTTGGAGACCCAGTTGCCCCAGTCGTCCCGGTTAAAGAGGTTGGACATCCAGTAGCTTTCCCGCATATACTCCACCGTATGCTCTTCTCCCAGGAAGTTGCCGCCGATCCCCACTTCCTCGATCATATCGTAGCCGATCATATCCTCGGAAACCTCAAAGCCGCTGACGATATAATTGTAGTAGTCGATCCATTCATTGTCTATGACCAGCTGCTCATAGCTGAAGCCCTGATCGGCTCCCACAATACCCTGGCAGCCGATGCTGTGCATACCGCCCATGCTGTTGAAGGCGGCGGTGAGCCCCTTCTCCAGACCGCCCTGGAAATCCGGCACCAAAGCGTCTGTCAGACCGGTATTGGTGCCACCCTGAATGCCATAGAACTTCCCAAGCTGGGAAACCGCCACGCCGAACAGCGCCTGATTGGGGGAACCAAAGGAGCACAGCATGGAGCGGGGGTCGATGGAATGGCAGGACGCCGCGAAGCCGGGATATTCCCCGGTCATCATATGCACAAGGAAGCAGCTTCCCAGCACCTCCGCCGTTTCGATCACCAGCGTGCCGGACAGTGTGACAGGGGCGGTGGCGGAGCTCATAGCCATGGGGGCAATTCCCAGAGAGCCGCCGTTTTTCGCGAAGGTCAGCGCCATCTCCACCGTATCCTGCTTGAAGCTCAGCGGGCTGATGGTTTCAAACAGGTAGTTGTCCCGCAGACCCAGCAGCTTGTTGATCTGGCTGACATACTTGGCGCCGAAGGGCGTGAGAATATAGGTGCCTCCCGGCTTTGTGGAATACTTCTGGATATCGGCGATGCTCACCACATCGGCAATTTCATAGGGAACGTCGGAGGGCACCACTGCCGCGTTGCAGGCTGGGATATTCTTCAGCTTTTCTACCAGCTTGATATTTTTGAAATTGTCGTCCCGCAGACCGTACCGCCGGGTCTGCGTCTCGTAATCCACCAGCGTCACCTGGGTGGAGATCCAGCCTTTCAGCTTCTGCGCCTTATCTTCGGGCTTCAGCTGGCTTTCGGCACGCATGCCGTCAATAAACTGCTCCATGACGGCAACGGGGAATTTGACCACCTTTTTCTCCAGGTCGATCTTGCAGCCCAGATCGGCGCACATTCCCAGCACCTCGTCGTTGGGCACCCTGATCCCCACGCGGTCCAGCGTTTTCAGCGCCGCGTTGTGGATCAAAAGCAGCTCGTCCTGAGACAAGACTTCAATGGAGGTTTTGATTTGCTTCATTGGAATCGTCCTTTCTTTCTAAATTTATCAGTTGTCGTACCGCCCATGCTTCAGGCAGGCGTCGTAAAGCGCCTGAATATTTTCCATAGGCGTATAGGGCGGGATATCGTTGCCGTCCCGGAAAATAAAGCGCCGGGACACGGGCTTTACCGCCTCCAGGATCCGTTTGGATTCCGCTTCGATCTCCTCCGGCGTGCCCTGATGGATCAGCTGTGCCCGGGGACCGCCCTGAATGGCGACCTCTTCCCCCAGTTCCTCACAGAGGGCGCGGTGGTCCACCGGGAACCCGGTGTCGAAATTGTAGATGTTCAATTCGTCCCGCAGGGTCTTGAAGTGCCGGGTAGCGTCCCCGCAGAGGTGGACGCCGCCCCGCTCCTCCATGGTGGAGAGCGCGTGAGCCATCTTTTTGTGGTAGGGCAGCACATATTCCCGGTACATATCCACAGACAGCAGCATAATGCTGTCGTCCGCGAACCCGAAGGATTTTGCCACCTCCGGCAAGCCCATGTACTTCCTCCAGGCTTTCATGCGCTGAATGATGCTTTCCGTGAGGTATTCCATCAGCTGATGGTAGTAGTCCGGGTCTTCACACAGGTCGATACAGAGGTTATCCGCTCCCCGCAGCTCGCATGCCATGGTAAAGGGACCGTCTGTGCCGGTGAACGGCGCTCCCACGCTGGTGACCCTTTGCCCCAGAATCTCCGCCGACTTTATGCGCTCCTGGAACCTGTCGTAGTATTCTTTCGCCTTTGCCATAAAACCGCCGAAGGGGTCGGGAAGCCCCTTTTCAAACAGCAGGTTTTTCTTGTCGTCCTTCAGCAGCGGCACAGCATAAGGCACCTCTCCGTCCGGGAAGCGCACCTCGCAGCCGTACCACGCCGCTTCGTAATAATTCTGGAAGTCTATATTGACGTTCCAGCCCTCTTCCGGGATCCCCAGCTCGTGGTCCCCGGGAATGTGGAACCTGGCGTACTCGCTGAAAGCGCACTGCATGTCAAACATCAGGTCGGGGTCGCTGGTATACTCGTAAAACGAAACATTTCCGGGATTGGTAACGGGATTCAGCACGTAAAACCTGTCGGACACGCCGGTGATCATGGGCACACGGGTATGCGTGCCCTTTCGATAAGCGTCCCACAGCTCTCTGACCTCCCGGTTGTGCTCCCTGAAATCAGGCATGTTTTTCATAAGCTCTCCTCTGGGACCCGTTTCCGCAAGCTGCCTTCGTTTCAAAGGCTCCTCGCCCGCGGGAACAGGCTCCGGCATCAAAAATATTTACCCCTTTACGCTGCCCAGCGTCATGCCCGCTACAAAATACTTTTGCAGGAAGGGATACACCAGCAGGATCGGGACGGTGGCGATCACGATCTGCGACGCTTTTAATGTTCGGTCGGAGATCAGGCGCAGCAGATTCGCCTGCGCTTTCGTCATCATGCGAGTGCTTGGAGATACCATAATAGACTGCAGATAGGTCTGCATGGGATAATTCTTGGCATCGCTCATATAGATCATGCCGTCAAACCAGGAATTCCAATGGGTGACCAGAGAAAAGACCACCAAAGTTGCCAGTGCGGGCAGGGACACAGGCAGATATACCTGGAACAGGATACGGAAATAGCCTGCGCCGTCCATAAAGGCGCTTTCCTCCAGCTCCTTGGGCACCGCCTTGAAGAAATTCATCATCAGCACCACGTTAAATACCGGCACAGCCCCGGGGAGCACCAATGCCCAAATGGAATTGAGCAGCCCGGTATACTTCACCACCATAAAGGTGGGGATCATGCCGCCGGAAAACAGCATGGTGATCATAAAGAACCACACAAAGAAATTTTTCGCGCAAAATTCCTGCCGCGTTTTTGCCAGCGGGAAGGCGGCAAAAATCACCATCAGCATATTGACGGACACGCCCAGCACCACCCGTACCAGCGAAATGCGGAACGCCGTCCAAAACTCCGTCTTTTTCAGCACGTATTCATAGGACTTCAGCGTAAATTCCACAGGAGTCAGGGTGACCTTGCCGGCGCTGACCGCAACGCTGGAGCTGAAGGACATGGAAACGATATGGATAATGGGGACAAGACAAACGAGACCGTACACGATGAAAAATATGGCATTGACCACCCGAAACACTTTCCTGCCAACAGTATTGGAAACCATTGCTTCCCCTCCCTTCTAAAACACGTTGTAGTCGAACTTCTTTTTCGCGATCAGATAGGACGCGGACACCAGCACCAGGCTGACGATGGAACGCAAAAAGCCCACAGCCGCCGCCAGGGAATACTGGGCGTCCTTCAGACCCGCCCGGTAGACCCATGTGTCGATCACATCGCCCGTACTGTACACACTGGGCGAATAGAGCATCAGTATCTGGTCCTGTCCGGCGTTCAGCACGGAACCCAGATTCAGGATCATCATCAGGACAATATAAGTCATGATGCCGGGAAGGGTGATCTTCAGCACCTGCTTGAACCTTCCCGCTCCGTCAATGGCGGCAGCCTCATACAGGGTGGGATCAATATTGGTGATGGCAGCCAGATAGACGATGGCGTTAAAGCCTGTCATCTGCCACAGGTCGGTCAAAATCAGCACCCATGGGAAGATCGCCGCCTCACCCAGAAAATTGATGCCCGAAACACCGAACACGCCCAGCATCTGGTTCACCAGACCGTCTCTGGAAAGCAGTTCCCGGAAAATGCCGCCCAGAATGACCCAGGAAAGGAAATAGGGGGCGTAAATGATCGTCTGTACACTTCTTTTGAACACCTTGCTTTGCAGCTCGTTCAAAAGGATTGCCACCAAAATGGCGGAGATCATGCCCAAAACGATCTTCATCGTAGCGATAAACAGGGTGTTCCATACAATGGTCCCGATATCGGGAAGCTGAAAAATTCGATCAAAATTTGCCAGCCCGACCCATTCCGACCCAAAGAAGCCTTTTGCCGGCTGGAATTTCTGGAATACCATCACCAGGCCCAGCATGGGACCATAGGAATATATGAGCACCAGGATCGCAGGCAGCGCCATCATCACGAACAAAGGGATCTGGCGCTTTAGATATGCCGATCTGGATTTCTTCATAACCGTGCTCCTCCCTTATCTGCTTCATTCTCCCGCCTGCCGCAATGTACCCTCTCCTTTTGGGAACGGGAAAATTTCTGCGCGTCTTCTTTCTGTCTGAAAAAAGCTTTGCAGAGCCAGAGCAAAGACAACGCTCCGGCTCTGCAGCTTTTTCACTTTTTACTTCATCTGGCTCTGAACGCTTACACCGCCTTTATCCTGGAACCACTGGTTCACTTCCTCGGTGGCTTTCGTTCCGTAGATTTCATCATAGCTCTGCATAAAGCTGTCAAAAGCGGTGATATCGGCTTTCCCGGTAATGACCTGGATCGCCATTTCATCGTACATCTTCTTTACGGTGGGACCGTTTTCGATCATGAAGGGGGTTTCCTCCGCAGTATACTCGTTGAAAACAATGCGCTTGTTGTCCAGGTAGGTCTCAATCACCTCAAAGGAGCTGCCCTCTGTCAGATACGAGCGATATGCGGGGAACCCGGCTTTGTCGCCCTCATTCTCATAAGCCTGCGCCTGATCGTAGAACTGCTTGTAGGCTTCGCACAAGCCGTCGGTATTCCCGGTCTTCTCTGCTTCCTTGATAGCGATATGACCCTCATAGTTAAAGGAGGGATTGTAAATGTTCAACGGGTACATCAGGAAGGGCTGGTTGTTGTCCTCAGGGTTGGTATTAAATGTACCAAATTCCATGGTCTCGGGATTGTTGTTTAAGTCGTGGTAAAGGTTGGTCATCTTGACCAGGGCTTCCGGGTGCTCGCAGCCTTTGGTGGCAACCAGGATATTCTGGGTCTGCGCGGCGTCACGGGCGATCTTTCCTTCGCCGTAGGGTCCGCTTACAACGGGAACTGCGATCCAGTCCGCCTCAGGGTCATGATCCAGATGGAGGATCAACGGCCAGTAAGCCCCCCATACATCGCCCACAAAGATACCGCACTTCCCATTAAAGATATCCTCGTTCTGCATATCGGCATCCATGGTGGCAAAATCCTGCGGGAAATAGCCCTTTTGATAATACTCAGCAGCCTTTTCCAGAGCAGCGCGGGTCCTTTCACGGGACTCTTCCCCGAACAGACCGGATTCGATCTCGCCTTTGCTGTTCTCATACCAGACGTTGGGATAGGCGTTGAACATATTGAAGAAAGCATTTCCCAGCGTCCACTGCCAGGCATTCTGGGAGCTGGCGCTCATGGCGACGGCATAGGTATCGTCCACACCGTTCCCGTCGGGGTCCTGGGTCTTGAACGCTTCCATGACGGCTTCCAGGTCCTCCATCGTTTCAGGGGTCTTCAGGTTCAGCTTATCCAGCCAGTCCTTGCGGATCCAGAGCATATCGCCGCCGTCCTGATAGCTGAAGCCGTTGGTGATGCCATAGTATCTGCCGTCCTTTGTGACCGTGTCCAGCAGGTAGGAATAATCGCCGGTCAGATACTTCCTGGTATACTCGCTGGCGTACTCGATCAGCGGCACGGTGATGTCCTCCAGCAGGTCCGCCGCGTACATTTTCTCAAAAGTAGTCCTGTCCACAGAGAGGAAGTCGGGCAGGTCGCCGGAAGTCAGCATGGTGTTCATTTTCTCAGCTGCCTGAGAGCCGGGGCAAGTCCACTTGAACTCATAGTTGATGCCCAGCTGCTCAGCATAACGGCGGGTATAAACATTGTCTTCCAGGTTTTCTCCCTCGGCGAACCAGAAAGCTCCGTCGTTGGCGGTATGGATCGTGGTCACCGTGATGGGGGGATCGTATTTCCCAAAGGGGTCTTTTGTGGGAGAGGGGACCTCTTCCAGAGTCATGGGACCGCTGTAGGGTTCGTCTTCGCCGCTTCCCACCTGAGAGGATACGGGCTGCGATCCGCCGCCCTTGCTGCTTGTCTGACCGCCGGCGCTTGATGTGCCGTTATTGCCGCAGGCTGTAAACCCAAGGAGCATAACAACGGCAAGGAGAAGTGCAAATACTCGTTTTTTCATGTTTTGTCTTCCTTTCTCAGAATGAGGTCAAATGCATTTCCTAATGTACTGCTTGTTGATTTCAAACAGTTCATCTACGATTTTTACCGCCGCGTCCGTGCTGTTGATGGTGGGGTCGCACAACAGCGCCTGCAGCGCCAGTTCTTTAGAGCCCTGGGCAGCCGCCCGAATGGAAAGCCGCTGGGGCGAGACCTGCTGGTTCATCAGACCGATCACGCCGTCGGGCATATCGCGGACCACCCGCTTGTGCACGCCGTCCCCATCTACCGTGATGGGCAGCTCCACCGCCACGTCGTCCGGCAGCTGGCTGATGGCGCCGTCGTTATAGCAGATCGCGGAGGGAATGTTCCTGCGGTCGTTGAAGAAGATGCTGGTGACGACATTGATTGCCTGCTCGCCGGAGGGGACCAGCCATTCGTCGATATCCTTCTCTCCTGCCACCAGGGCGGCAATGGTCTTCTTCATCTCCACCCTGTCCTGGGCGTCCCAGTCGAAATCATAGCCGTGCTCGCCGGCTTCATAGCCGTAAGCCTGATATTCGCCCAGATGGTCGTCGGAACAGGTGGGGTACAGACCGAAGAAATGGAACATCTTTCTGGAATAGGGCATGAAAGTGGGATCGAAGCTCTTTTCCTTCTCGCGGAACTCCGGGTACAGGTCAACGCCGGTCTCCTTATCCCGCACGGAGAGGATCCACTGGAAATGGTTCATGCCCGCTCCGAACACCTCGATGGTCTCCGGGTCCCTGCCCATGATCTTCGCCATATCGTGCTGCGCCATGAAAATGCCGTGGCACAGACCGATGCACTTGATCTTGGAGTACATGTTCACACCCAGAATGATACGGGTCTCCGGGTTAGAGAAGTTCAGGAACCATGCATTGGGGCAAAGCTCCTCCATATCGTGGACGATGTCCATGATTACCGGGAAGGTGCGCATGGTGAAGAACAGCGCTCCCGGACCTCCGTTTTCTCCCAGGCAGTGGCGCACGCCGTACTTCTTGGGAACGTTGAAATCCTGCTTCCACAGCTCGCAGCGCTCAATGGCAAGGGAGTTTATCACGAAATCGGCTCCCGGCAGCACGTCCCGGCGCTGTGTGGTCTTTTCGATTTTCAAGCCGAACCCGCTGTGCTCGTTCAGCTTTACTGCCAGACCGTACATACGGTCCAGATTTTCCTGGTCGATGTCCACCAGACACAGGGTTGCTCCCTTCATCTTGGGCGTGGTAAAGATATCCCGGAAGGTAGGCGTGCCGAAGGACATACTGCCTGCTCCAATAAACACGATCTTAGGCGCTCTCATAACAAATCTTTCCTTTCTGTTCTTCATTTTTTCCTGTGAAGTTCTCCTCTATCCAATCCGCCAGCTCCTCCCGGTCAGGGCTCCTGCCCTGAGATACATAGAACCCGGAGGCGCCGTTGGCTACCGCCAGCGCTTCCTCAGGCGGCATACCCTGAAGCAGGGCAAATGCGAACCCCGCGTTGAAGTTGTCGCCGCCGCCGGTAGAAAGGAGAGGATTTTGAATCTGCCGACCTACGTGGCAGGAAACCCCCGTTTCCGTGGCGCAAAAGGCTCTATCCAGCAGGTGGATCACCACCATTTCACAGGCAAGACGATCTCGCAGCGCCGCAGCTAAAGCGGCTTTTTCTTCTGAGACGATCCCCAGGCTTCCCGCCAGGGTTTCGGCTTCATTCTGGTTCAGGCTCAAAATTGTGTCCAAATACCCTGAAAATTCCCGGATCAGCTCTCCGGCTTCCCGCACTTCTTTTTCCGACCTTTGGGAGCAGTCCGAAAGATCCAGCATCAGCCGTTTCCGGGCGGTGAGCTTTGGGAACACATCCCGCAGGCAGCCCTGCCATATGGAGGTGCTGCCCGGCAGCTCGCTCCAATTGAAGAACGCCAGCAGCTCAGCTTCTTCCATCATTTCCAGAAGGCGGGGGACGGGAAGCAGCTTGGTGAGGGACTGATAGTCCACCTTGATCCGATCGTTCCGCGCCAGCATGACCTTTCCGTCCCGGAATTCCAGCGCCTCGCAAAGACCCGGACCGCACAGGCTGTACAGGGTGCAGCGCTGTTCCAGTTCCCGGAAGATCGGCAGCGGACGGGGCGTCCCAAAAGCGCCGATACAGCTGACACGGGCGCCCAGGCAAGCCATGGTCTGGGAAAAGATGGGTGCGTTCCCTCCCGGTTTTTCCGTTTGCAGCTTCAGCTCCAGAGAGCAGCTTTTCCAGGACTTTCCTTTTATGTAGCTGCCAAATTCTTCCATGGTATTAAAAAACTCTGTTTCAGCATTTCCTGTCTGCCGGCAGACCCGGAGAATACTGTCTACATATCCGTCAAACCCTACGACCACATTCGGATGCCGCTTTGCCGTACGCAGCCTTTCTATTATTTTCTCCAGAACACTTCCCTCCTTTCTCGCAAAACCGACACTTGATTTTTTAATCTCAATACTTAAATAAAGAGATACAGGAGACGTCCCGGCTGCAAATTTTATTTTTTAACTTAATTTTATATATAGGATACTTTCCCCGGCACCAAAAGTCAATGGGTTTTGACAAATTACTACAATTTCTAAACATGTGACAATAATTTTTCTAAATTTTATGTATAATATACAAATTTTGCGTTGCGTATTCAACTTTTTACATGCCCGCCCTATATCTTTAATGATATTAAATAATCTGATTTTTCCTCAGCGCTTCAACCAGCCTTTATCGTCTGCAAGAATGAAAAACGTCTCAAATCAGCCTTTTAAGGCAGCGCGCGGGATCTCACTGTGCCGCATGGGATAGTTTTCTTCCCTCCCCTGCCGAAAATCCACGACAGGCACACACTGGCGGCACGCTTCCGCGAAGCGACCCGCGCCCTGCTTCACTCCGTGCGGTCACAGCCTGTCGGGGCGCTGTATTTCAGGGAACGGATAAAAGCGCAGGCCGAATGCCCGTAAAACATTAAGGAGACTTTCCTTTTTTGGAAAACCTCCTTTTCATAATCTGGTATCAGAAAAAGTCTGTCATCTGAAACGCTGCTGTCATTTTTCACGGTCCTCGTCCTCCCCTTTTTCCTCCTTGACCGCAGCTATCCCGCTTGCCAACCATCGGGATAGCGGACGGAGGACCACACAGGCGAAGGCAAATGCCAGCGCGATCAAAAACGCCGGCAGCGGCGTGCTGTTATTTCGGACAACGATGGACGGGCGTGCGCCGCCTGTTTGGGAATTTTGCGCAGCAGCCCTTTGCGCTGTGGCAGCCGGCTTTGGGCTCACCGCCGTCGGCTTTGGCGCGGAAGAAGCCGTTGGTTTGGAAGAGACCGATTCCTCTGCGGCTTTCACAGGCGCCTGTGTTTTTTCAGGCTTTGGCTCAGCCGTTTGCTTTGGGGACGCTTCCTTTTCTTCCCGGTGGACAACGATCCGATACTCCGCCTTTGTCCTGCCGTCTTCGGCGGTGACGGTGATGAGGAACAGGGTATCGCTTCCGCCTGCGCCCAGGTTCCTGCGGTTTACTTTGCAGACAGCGCCCTCGGCGGGCTCTGTGGAAAAGGTCATTCCTGTGATGGAAAAGGGCACTGTAACGGCATAAGAAAAGCAGTCGGGAGAAAACTCCGGCTGCAAGGTCCCATCGCTGGGCATGAGAGAAGTCAGTGTGGCTTCCTCCCTCAGCGGCGGCAGGACAGTATATGTCAGCCGCTCCGAAATATCGGGCAGTTTCTCGCCGTCCGCGGAAAGAATCTGGGAGACAGTCACGGAAAAGGAATGCCCACCCGGAACAGCGCCTTCTGAAACTTGAAAGCGATAGGTAAGGGTCCCGCCTGCCGGCAGCGGCGCTTCCCCTTTCATGCTGCAAACAGAACGGACGGAGGTTCCGTCCTCCTCCGTCAAAGAATACGCGCCACGCATGGCGGCGCTTTCCCCGGCGCGCAGGTAAGCAAAGCTTTCCGAATCAAAGTCCACCTGTATCAAAAACGCGCCCAGCCCGCCCAGGCTGCCATCGTAAGGAACGGAAAGCTCCACCGTATCCCCGGCTCTGCCCTCTGCCCTGGAAAGCTGAGGGCAAAACCCGACAGAACCAGCCGCAGCCGCGGGAAAAGGCATTGTAAGAAGGAAAAAAGCAAGGAGAAGCAGAACAGAAAGCTTTTTCATTTGTTCTGCCCTCCTGAAAATTTCTTTTGAAAAAAATGCCAAATTTTTCCAATTTATTTCAGTATAGCATGAAAATGGGCGCAGATGAAGCGTTTCCGCGATTCAGGACCGTGAATTATTTTTACTTTGCTGCAATGGAGTTCCCGATAGCTCCCTGCTCTTCCACCAGCCTTTGGAACCGGTCAGGCAGACGGTCCTCCAGATAGCGGTAGGTCTTGGCGTGGCTTTTGGAAAGGTCCGCCGTTACCACAAGGCAGCCGGGTTCGTTTTTCTGTTCCCCCAGCAGGCTGCCGTCCGGGGCGATGGCAAAGGCAATGGGAAGCTCCCCGTTCGCGTGAGAACAGCCGAACACATATACCTCGTTTTCGATGGCGCGGGCTTTTGCCAGGGTCAGCCATTGGGTGTATTGCAGCTCGTGGTACATTCCCGTGCCGATCAGATTCACAAGGCAGCAGGGGGCGTCCAGGCTCATGATTCGGGAGACCTCCGGGAAGTGCAGCTCGTAGCAGATGGGAATGCCGATCCTGCCGAACCGGGTGTCGATACAGTGTATCTTCTCTCCCGGCTGTCTTCCCTTTTCCCGCTCCGACGGCGCGAGGATATTTTTCTGGTACTCGCCTATAAGCTCGCCGTTATCCACCACCACCGCTTTCTGGCAGGAGCGTTCCCCTCTCTGCACCAGCCCGGCAATAAAGAATTTTCCCTGTTCCCGGCTCAGCTCCAGCGCCCGGGGCAGGTCTTCTTCCTCCAAAAAGCCCTCGGGGAACAGGAAAATATCCGCTTCCGTCATGGCGAAGAACCGCTTCATTTCCGAAAGGGCAGCGCCTTTTTCCGGCACTGCCAGGGCAAGCTTTCTTTCCATTTCCCGCCACTCACCTTTCTAAAAATTCCTTCAGCGCCGCCATGCCGCGCCGACCGTCCGCGAGACCCAGCTCATACACCGCCTGCAGCTTTTCCGGGTCCTTTTCCATGCGCCCGATCGTGATAGGCTCCGAGGGGCGAAAGACGAAAGCCGCGCCCAGCTGTTCCAGCACTTCCAGCTGCCGGACGCTGCGGGCGTATTCCTCGTGGCGGTGGAGCAGCGCCTGGGAAAAGCCCCTGTAGCGCCCGTACCAGAGCTTGACCGCCGCTGCCGGCATGGGGGCTTTTACATAGCTCCTGTCCCGGGTCAGCACAACGATGAGCCTGTCATGGCCCAGTTCCAGCATTTTCTGAAAGGGAATGCTGTCCGCCACACCGCCGTCCAGATAGCGCTTTCCGTGAAGCTCCACAGGGCGGGACAAAAAGGGCATGGACGCAGACGCCCGCAGGACGTCCATCTGTTCCAGCACGCTTTTGACCTGCATATACTCTATCTTCCCGCTGTCCAGCGAGGTAACGCCCGCATAAAAGGGCACGCCGCACGCCTGAAAGGTCTCATCGTCGAAGGGGTCAAGCTCCCGGGGGACCGTGCCGTAAGCAAAATCGGTGCTGACAAGGTTGCCGGTCTTCAAAAGCTGGCGGACGCCCATGTATTCCTTATCGCCGTTATACCTTTTATTATAGCGGATCACCCTGCCCCGCTGCCGGGAAAGGAAATTCACCCCGAATACCGCTCCGGCGGAAACGCCGATCACGCCCTGCACTTCGATCTGGCTGTCCAGCAGCACGTCCAGAACCCCGGCGGTATACATTCCCCGCATGGCGCCGCCTTCCAGTACAAGCCCAAGCTTCATGACGGTCCTCCCTTGTTTCTATACACTGAGGTCAGTTTACCGCTTCCGGGTTTTCCTGTCAACGGGCGGCGGGAATTCCGCAGCATTTACCGTTTTGTCACGTTAGTTTAACATTTTGTACATTTTTGGAAAAAATCTTTATGATAGGATAAAAACTGTATTTTGTGGAAAGAGGGCGCCTCATGCTTCAGGTAAAAAACATCTCAAAACAGTTCAAAACAGGAGAGCTTGTCCAGCAGGCGCTGAACGGCGTTTCGCTGAACCTGCGGGACAATGAATTCGTCTCTATTTTGGGACCCAGCGGGTCGGGCAAGACCACGCTGCTGAACATCATCGGCGGGCTGGACCGCTACGACACCGGCGATCTCGTCATCAACGGCATCTCCACGAAAAAGTATAAGGACAGGGACTGGGACACCTACCGCAACCACACCATCGGCTTTGTGTTCCAAAGCTATAATCTGATCCCCCATCAGTCCGTGCTTGCCAATGTGGAGCTGGCGCTGACCATCGGCGGAATTTCCCGGGGCGAACGCCGGAGCCGGGCAAAAAAAGCGCTGGAGGAGGTTGGGCTGGGCGACCAGCTTCACAAGCGCCCCAACCAGATGTCCGGCGGGCAGATGCAGCGCGTCGCCATTGCACGCGCGCTGGTCAACGACCCGGATATCCTGCTGGCGGACGAACCCACCGGCGCGCTGGATACGGAAACCAGCATTCAGGTCATGGAGCTGCTGAAGCAGGTGGCGAAGGACAGGCTGGTGGTAATGGTCACCCACAACCCCGAATTGGCAGAGCGGTATTCTACCCGTATTGTAAAGCTGCGGGACGGGAAGATCACCGGGGACAGCGATCCCTATGAGCCTGAGGAGATCGTTCCAGCCGCCGCAAAAACGGCGCAGAAAAAGGCAAAAATGTCTTTCTCCACCTCTCTCTCCCTGAGCTTTAACAACCTGCGGACAAAAAAAGGCAGGACGATCCTCACCGCCTTCGCCGGTTCCATCGGCATTATCGGCATTGCGCTGATCCTGGCGCTTTCCAGCGGCGTCAACAATTATATTGACGACATTCAAAAGGAAACCATGACCTCCTACCCCATCACCATCAGCTCCCAGGCGATGGATACCTCCGGCATGATGGGAATGCGCGGCGGCATGATGGCAGGGAGCGTGGAGGAAGAAGCCACGGAAAAACGGGACGCCGTTTACGCGGACTACGCCATGCTGGAGGTCAACGAAAGCATGAAAAACAGCGTAAAGGAAAACAACCTTACAGAGTTCAAAAAGTATTTGGACGATCCTGACAGTGAGATCCACCAGTATTTGGGAGAAAACGGCATTGTATACTCCTACGGGGTGCATTTCAATGTGTATTCCTATAATAAGGATGACGAGCTGATACGCTCCGACGCCGATGTAGAGCAGGGCGAGTCTGACTCCGCGTTCAGCAGCATGACTGCCAACGCTTTTCAGAACATGACCCTGATGCGGAGCATTATCAGCGGAGGCTCCTCCGGGGCGGAGAATTTCTCCGAGCTCATGCCCGGCAGCGGCGGCAAGGTGGTCAGCCCCATTCTCACCGAAAGCTACGACGTGCTGTACGGCAGGTGGGCAGAGAAGTATGACGAAGTGATGCTGGTCCTGGACCGCCGCAATTCCGTTTCCGCCGATGAGCTGTACCAGCTTGGTCTGCTCAGCGGCAGGGAATACGACGAGATCGCGGAGCAGATCCAGGACGGCGGCACAGCCGAGGAGCATATCTGGGACTACGAGAGCATCTGCGGCCATACCTTTTATATGCTGCCCAGCTGCGACCATTACGAGGAAAATGAGGACGGCACCTTTACCTATGTGGGCGACGATACCCTGAAGATCGAACCACTGCTGGACGATGCCGTCAAGCTGAAGATCGTGGGCGTGATCCGTCCCGCAGAAGACGCTAACAATGCCGAAATCAGTACGCCCATCGCCTATACGTCCCTCCTGACCGACCACATTATCGAGCACACCAACGAAAGCGCTGTCGTCAAGGCGCAGGAAGCCGACGAAGCGGTAAACGTGCTGAGCGGCGTGAAATTTGAGGCGATAGACGACGACGCCAAAACGGACGCCGCCAAGCAGTACATTTCCAGCATGGGCGTTTCCGACAAGGCTTCCTTCTATTCCATGATGATGTATTACAATTCCCAGAAAGCTGCCGAAGGCAGTGAAAGCGGGCAGGGCGCGGCTCCTGCCGGAAGCGTTCCCGCAGGCATGGAAGGTCTCCCTGCCGACAGCCGCGCCGCGATGGGCGGCCAGATGGACGAATCCGCCATGGCGGCGGCTGTGGACAACTGGCTGGAAAACTCCCCGGACGAGGAGCTGCTGCTTTCCGTCTATGACCAGTATCTGGACGGCTCCTCCCTCAAGGAGAACCTGGAAAGCTTCGGCAAGGTCAGCTATGACGCGCCCTCTTCTATCAGCATGTATACCGACAGCTTTGAAAACAAGGACGCCATTTCCAGCTGTATCACCCATTATAATGAAGGAAAAGAGGAAAAGGATCAGATCACCTATACCGACTATGTGGCGCTGCTGACAGGCTCCGTCACCACCATCATCGACGTGATCTCCTATGTGCTGATCGCCTTCGTCGCCGTGTCGCTGATCGTTTCCAGCATTATGATCGGCATTATCACCCATATCTCCGTGCTGGAGCGCACAAAGGAGATCGGCATTCTCCGCGCCATGGGCGCTTCCAAGCGGAACATCTCCCAGGTGTTCAACGCCGAAACCGTAATTATTGGGCTGCTTGCCGGTGTGCTGGGCGTGGGGGTCACCATGCTGCTGACCATTCCCATCACTTCCCTGCTCCAAAGCCTGCTGGGGGCAGCTACCCTTACCGCTTCCCTGCCCATTCCGGCGGCTCTGCTGCTGGTGGCTCTCAGTGTGCTGATTACCGTGATCGCCGGTCTGCTGCCCGCCAAAAGTGCCGCGAAAAAAGACCCCGTGGCGGCGCTCCGCACAGAATAAGCAACAAAAAATACTAAAAGGACGACAGGAACCGCTGCCGTCCTTCCTTTTTTTCACTTTGACGGCATACAGCCCAAAAAACCATCTTTTTCCATGTCTCTCTTTGTCAAAAAAATAACCTTGCATTTTGGGTACACTTAGGGTATAATCATGCGTGAGCGCAAATCGCTCTCAAAATATCTATTACATTATTTATCAGAAGGGACGTTGGTTCAAAATGAAGAAGGTTTTCGCAATCGTTCTTTGCATCTGCATGCTGGCTGTTATGGCAGCATGCTCCGGCGGAGCAAACGGGTCTGAGTACAAGCTCGGTATGGGCGTGGCGCTGAACATGGACAGCTCCGCTGAGAACAATGCTCAGGTCGACGCTACCGTGGCTGCTGTTGTCACCGATAAGGACGGCAAGATCGTTTCCTGCCGGATCGACGTGGCACAGAGCAAAATGGACGTTACCGGCGGCGCTGTAGACACTGCCGCTACCTTTGAGACCAAGATGGAGCTGGGCAGCCGCTATGGCATGGAAGGCAAAGTCGATAACAACGGCGACGGTGTTATGCTGGAGTGGGACGCTCAGGCAAAGGCGTTTGAAGAGTATGTGGTGGGCAAGACCGCCGATGAAGTCAAGGCTTTTGAAACGCAGGAAGTTAACGGTGAACAGATTGCTGTTGCCGAGGATTTGCTGAAGGCTGGCTGTTCCATGCAGATCACCGATTTCATGAAGGCTGTTGCCGCTGCCTGCAACGACGAGCAGGGCATGTCCTTCAAGGCTGGCGAGTTCACTCTGGGCGTTGCGGCAAACACCTCTGCTGCTGATTCCACCGCTGCCACCGCCGATGAGGACGGTCTGGTTGCCATGTACACCGATTTCTCCGCTGCTGTTGTTTCCGACGGCAAGATCGTTGCCGCTCTGAACGACGCTGTGCAGCCCAAGATCACCATTGACGCCAACGGCGCTATCGTCAGCACGGAATACAAGGATACCAAGCGTAACCTGAAGAGCGAGTACGGTATGGAAGGCAAAGTCGATAACGACGGCGACGGCGTGATGAAGGAGTGGTTCGAGCAGTCCGAGGCATTCTCCAAGTTCATCGTAGGCAAGACTGCCGATGAGGTTTCCGCCCTGGAAACTCAGGACGCCAACGGCCATCAGATCGCTGCCGATAAGGACCTGCTGTCTGCCGGCTGCTCCATGCAGATCACTTCCATGAAGGACACCTCTGCAAAGGCTGCAAAGAACGCCCGCTAAGTAAAAACAGAAATGAATGGCGTGAAACTTGATAAAAGGAAGCTTCCAAAAAGCGGACTTTTGAAAAGTCTTCTCTGCCTGTGTATGGCAATGGGGCTCTCCGTCTTTTTGACGGGGTGCCCTGTTGTTGCAGAAAAGACAGAGCCTGTTGGCAAGGCATATTACAATTATTTTGACACCGTTTCCTTTATTTACAGCTACGCGGGGGACTCCAAAAAGTCCTTTGATGAGAACACAAAAGCCGCTGCTGAGGTTTTGGACGAATACCATCGGCTCTTTGACATTTATCACGAATACGCGGGCATTACTAATCTGTGTACGGTAAATAAGCAGGCGGGAAAAGAACCGCTGACAGTGGACAAAAAGCTCATAGATTTCCTTGTTTACGCCAAAGAACTGCATACACTGACCAGGGGGAAGATGAACGTGATGCTGGGCGCGGTGCTGGTTCCGTGGCACGATTGCCGCACCGCCGCCTCGGAAAACCCGGAAACGGCTTCCATTCCCGACATGGACAAGCTTCGGGAGGCGGAGAAGCACACGGACATTTCCCTGTTGGAAATTGACGAGCAAAACTGCACCGTGCGCATTTCCGACGCCGACGCCAGGATCGATGTGGGCGCCCTGGGAAAAGGCTACGCCGCAGAGCAGGCAGCCAAAGTCCTGGAAGAGCGGGACGCAGAAAGCTATGTGCTCAATATCGGCGGCAATATCCGCATCATCGGTCACAAGCCGGATGGCGGCAGCTGGGTCACCGGGATCAAGGACCCCTTCCATCATGAGAGCCAGTACGCCATGTATGTAGAGCTTGCGGACACTTCCTGCGTCACCTCCGGCATTTACGAGCGGTTCTTTACGGTGGACGGCACCCGGTACCACCACATCATTGACGAGGATACCCTGATGCCGGCGGATCATTTTGCTTCCGTTTCCGTCATCACCAAAGACAGCGGGCTGGCGGACGCCCTTTCTACCGCCCTGTTCTGTATGAGCTACGAGGACGGGCTGGAATTAGTGAATTCGCTGGAAGATACTGTGGAGGCCGTCTGGATCTCGCTGGACGGCACACAGCAGTACACCTCCGGCATTCATCCCATAGAATACAAAAACAACGAAAAGAAATGAGGAGAGAAAGAATGCTGAAACGAAAAAATATTTCGTCTTTGCACGTCCCTCACAACAAGCACACGGCAGGGTGCGTCCCGGTACGCATTCCCACACCGTCCGAAGTGATCCTTCCCATGAATATGCACTCCGGGCACGACGCCGAGCCTGTTGTAAAAGTAGGCGACCATGTCTACGTGGGGACGCTCGTCGCAAGAGAGGAAGGGAGGTTTTCTTCCCCCGTCCATGCCAGTGTTTCCGGCACGGTGGCGGAGATCGGCACCATGAAGACGCCCTCCGGCAAGGAAACGGTCACCATTCGCATTGAAAGCGACGGCAAAATGGAAGCTGACCCAAACCTGAAACCCCCTGAGATCCACAACTGCGATGAGTTCCTGCAGGCGCTGCGGGAAAGCGGTCTGGTGGGTCTGGGCGGCGCCGCCTTCCCCACCTGGGCAAAGTTCAACGAAATGTGCAGCGGGCAGTATACGGTGGACACCGTGCTGGTCAACGCAGCGGAGTGCGAGCCCTACATCACCAGCGACCACCGCATGATGCTGGACCATACCGATCTGATCGTTCAGGGCGTGGAATATCTGAGAACGTATATGAACGAGTTCCTGAAGGACGCCCGCTTCATGATCTGTGTGGAAAAGAACAAGCCGGACGCCATTGCCAAGCTGAAGGAAGCCTTTGCCGGCAAGGATTACGTGGTGGTCCATGAGCTGGAAGCCATCTATCCCCAGGGTGCAAAGCAGGTCACGCTGTACAACGCCACCGGCAGGGTCGCCATTGCGGGCAAGCGTTTCCCCTACTTCCACGCGGTCATCATCAACGTGTCCTCTTTCGCCAAAATGGCGGAATATATCTCCACCGGCATGCCCCTTGTGGAGCGCATCGTCACGGTGGACGGTCCCGCGGTGAAGGAACCCAAGAACCTGATCGCCCCTATCGGCACCCGGATCAGCTACCTGCTGGAGCAGGTCAGCCTTTCGTCCGAGCCGGGCAAGATCGTCATCGGCGGTCCCATGAACGGCACGGCGACCTGCTCTGCGGAGGACCCCATTGTCAAGGTGGCAAACGCTGTCCTGGTCTTTGATGAGAAGCACAGTGTTCTGCCCACCCCCACTGCCTGCATTCACTGCGGCAGATGTATTGAAAAGTGCCCCATCAACATCAATGTCGCCGCTGTGGACGACGCCATGAAGCTGGAAGACGAAAGCAAGCGGGAGAAAGCCCTGATCGCCACCGGCGTGCGCCAGTGTGTGGACTGTGGCTGCTGCTCCTACATCTGCCCCGCCCGCCGTCCCCTGCTGGCAAATAACCAGGAAGCGAAATGGTGGCTGAAGCAGTATGCCGCTGCTCAAAAAGAAAAAGAAGGAGGAAATCAGTGATGAAAGACCTTCATATTTCCGCCGCTCCTCATATCTACAGCAGCATTTCCACCAGCAATATCATGCTGGACGTGGTGATCGCCCTTGTGCCCGCCGCCATCGCTGCGGTGGTGCTCTTTGGTCTGCAGGCGCTGCTGATCATTCTGACCTGTATCGCCAGCGCCGTGCTGGCGGAAGTCCTTTTTAACCTCTGCGTCCACAAAAAACAGACTGTTTTTGATTTCAGCGCGGTGGTCACCGGGCTGCTGCTCGCCCTGAACCTGAGCACCAACGTGCCGCTGTGGCAGTGCGCGCTGGGCTCTGTTTTCGCCATCGTGGTGGTGAAGGGGCTGTTCGGCGGTCTGGGCAAGAACATTGTGAACCCCGCCATTGCCGCCCGTGTATTTATGCTGCTGACCTTCGGCGCGGTAGGCGGCGGCGCAATGCCCACCCTTGTGGAGCTGGAAGCTACCGCTACGCCTTTGGCTGAGCTGAACAAGGGTGTGGAAGGGCTGGAAACCGCCCCCTCCATGATGGACCTGTTCCTCGGCGTCCACGGCGGCGCTATCGGTGAGACCTGTGCCGTAGCCCTGCTGGTCGGGTTCCTTTATCTGGTGGTCCGCCGGGTCATCAAATGGTATGTGCCCGTTTCCTTTGTCGCCACCGTGTTCCTGTGCTATCTGGTGTTCACCGGGGACGCTACATACGCGCTGGCACAGGTGCTGGCGGGCGGCTTGATCCTTGGCGCCGTCTTCATGGCGACCGACTATGTTACCACCCCCGACACCGGGCTGGGCAGAGTGATCTTCTGCATTGGCTGCGGTCTGCTGACCTTTGCCATTCGCCAGTTCGGCTCTTATCCCGAGGGCGTTTCCATTTCCATTCTCACCATGAACCTTTTCACCCCCTTTATTGAGACCTGGACTACCAAAAAGACGTTGGGAGGTATTAAATAATGAAACGTACCGACCTTGTAAAGTCTATCGTCATTTTGCTGGCAGTTGTAGTGGTATTCGGCGCCGCCATGTTCGGGCTGAATATCCACACCGCTCCCCTGATCGAAGCCAACAACGCCAGCGCCACCTTTGGTCCGCTGCTGGCAGTGATGCCGGAAGGCGCTTCCTTTGCCGCAGACGCAATGATCTATGACGCGGCGGCGCCGGAAAACTCCACCCTGACCGATATTCCCGAATCCGTCACCGCTATCTATCAGGAGGCGAGCGGCGCAGGCTATGCCGTCCATGTGACCGCGACCTCCACCTATTCCTCCGCTCCCATGCAGATCTCGCTGGGCGTTTCCGCTGACGGAAAGATCTACAACGTGCAGATCGACGAATATAACGACACGGAAAGCTTTGACTTCCGCGCCAAGGACCCGGAGTACCTTTCCACCTACGTGGGCAAGGATTCCGCTCTTGCCGACGTGGGCACGGTAGCAGGCACCACCTACTCCTCCACCGCGTTCCGCAACGCCGTTTCCGAGGCGCTGAACGCCCTGATCTCCAACTCCCTCATCGCCGAGGGCGTCAAGAGCGACGACCAGCTGCTGATGGAACTGCTGCCCACTGTCTTCCCCGGCATGGCAAGCGACGGGATGCTGCAGACCGAGGAGATCGAGGCTTCCGGCAATATGCTCAGCGGCGTCAAGGCGCTGAACGATTCCGGCTTTGCCTACATCATGACCGAGGGGGATTCCACCCTGCTGGTCGCCGTCAATGCCTTTGGCGCAGCCAAGGTCTTCGACGTGGAGGGCAACGACGTTACCGCCGACCATGCCGCCCTGGTAGAGGAAGCCAAGGCTCATGCCGACGCCAACCAGAGCCATGATTATGACGAGCCGGCTGTCGCCCGCTTTGAAAAGATGATGGAGGGCGCTGCCAATATGCAGCCTCTGGCGGTGGATACTTTCGGTTCGCTGGTAGCTGCCGATTCCTTCCAGGTGGGCGAAGACACCTATTACGGCTTTGCCGCCAGAGGGTACGGCTACCAGATCATGGACATTTATGTGGTACTGGACGCTTCCGGCGCTATTGTCAAGACAGATGCGAAAAAGCTGTTCTTCGATGAAGAATACTTCAATGTGGACGACACCGTAGACCAGCCCGCCTACAAGGAGTCCTTTACCGGGCTGACCCAGGATACCTGGACGGGCGACAATGCCCTGATCGCCGGTGCTACCATGACGTCTCATGCCATGCAGCAGGCGGTAAACGATGTGTTTGCAGCCTTCCCGGCAGTACAAAACGGAGGTGTAGAATCTTGAAAGAGACCAAACAAACCAGCATTTCCAATAAAGAAGCCGCTTACCTGCTGCCCCTGGGCGTAGGCTTTGTCATGGCTTCCAGCGCGGACCTGCGGGCTGCTCTGGGCATGGGCGCGGCGGTTCTGCTTGCCCTGTTTTTCAGCGCCGCCGTCATTTCCGGGCTTCGGAAGCTGATCCCTGCAAAGGCTCATCTTCCCATTTACATCTTGATCATCACCGGGTTCGTTTCCCTCATTGATATGCTGATGCAGGCATATTTCCCCAATGTGGTCAATATGCTTGGCGTCCATCTGGCTGCCCTGGCAGTCAGCGCCGTCCCCTACCGCAACGCGGAGGACGTGGCGGGCAGCCATACCGAGGGGATCACCATTAAGACCGCCCTGGAAACCGGCCTGCTGTTCACCGTTATTATGGTGGTCTGCGCGTTGATCCGTGAGGTCCTGGGCAACGGCAGCATCTGGGGCGTCACCATTTCTGCTTTGCAGGATTATCGCGTTTCCGCTCTCGCCGGCGTGTTCGGCGGCTATCTGGTGCTGGCGATCGTGTTTGCCGCCATTCGCGCCATTCACGATAAGGCAACGACAAAAAAGGAGGGAACTGACTGATGACTGCTGATGTGATTTTTGGGATTCTTCTTGCCGGGCTGCTTTCCAACAACTATGCCCTTCTGCATTTCCTGGGCACGGGCGCAGTGATCGAAAACGAGCGTTCCGCCAGGAAATCCCTGGTAGTAGGCTTGGGCAGCACTATCGTCATGGTGCTGAGCACCGTAATCACCTGGCCGCTGCAGACCTATCTGCTGAAGGACGTCCCCTACCTGCGCACCATGGCGTTTGTCATCGTCATGCTGCTGGTGGTGGAGCTGATCCACGTGTTTGCCAAAAGAAAGCTGGAAAGCTACTGCAAGGTAGACTTTATGAAATTTGCCATCAACGGCGCCGTACTGGGTCTGTGCATCCACAATACGGAGCTGGCGTACGGCGAGGCTGTCCTCACCGCTTTGGCGGTGGGCATTGGCTTCACCCTGACCATGACCGTGTTCTCCAAGCTGCACAGCCGGATCGACGAAACCAGCGTGCCCAAGGCGTTCCGCGGGCTGCCTGTCTGCCTGCTCTGCGCCGGCATGATGGCGCTGGCGCTGCTGGCATATTAAAGCATGAAACGCCGTGATTTTCTCGTGATCGGCGGTATTCTGCTGGTAGCGCTGGTGCTGTTCCTCTTCCTGCAGCTTGGCAGGGAGGAAGGCGCGGAGGTCATCGTCCGGGTGGACGGTCAGGAGCAGGGGCGGTACTCCCTTTCCACAGAGGGTGTTTACGAATTGAACGGCGGCACCAATGTGCTGCGTATCGAAGACGGGAAAGCCCGCATGGAGGAAGCCAACTGCCCCGACAAGTATTGTATCCACCAGGGTTCTGTCAGCCGGACAGGCGAAACCATCACCTGTCTGCCCAATAAGCTGACTGTAACGGTTTCCGGCGGAGATAGTTTTGTGGAGATCGTTGGGTGACTGCACGGCAACCATCAGGTCGAACTCCTGAAGCGCAAAATGCTGACCTCCTTCAAAAAGGTTTTAGGGAATGAAAAAGATGAAAAAGGTCTCGAAACTTACTACTCTGGCACTATTCGTATCTTTGGCGATGATCTTATCTTTCATCGAGCATCAGATCCCGCCCCTTGTGGCTGTCCCCGGCATTAAATTGGGGCTGCCCAACGTCGCCATTGTTTTTGTACTGTACGGCATCGGCGAAAAGGAAGCAGTAGCGGTGAGCCTGGTCCGCATTTTTCTGGTAAGCGTACTGTTTGGCTCCGTGATGAGCCTGATGTACAGCGTGGCGGGTGCGGTGCTGAGCCTGACCGTCATGATCCTGCTGAAAAAGAGCCGGCGCTTTTCCTGCGTGACCGTCAGCGTGACAGGCGGCGTGTGCCACAATATCGGACAGATCATTGTGGCATGCTTCGTCACCAAAACAGCTGAACTGGTATACTACCTCCCTGTGCTGCTCATCAGCGGCGTGGTAGCAGGCGTGCTGATCGGTCTGATCTCCGGCATCGTGCTCAAACGCATGGAAAAGCTGTGACCAATGCGGCAGACAGCAAATGTTTTCAAAAGGACCTGTATGTCCCTGGGGACACACAGGTCCTTTTCTGCGTTTTCCCCCTTGGTAGACACAACCGTCCTCACAATAAAGACATTTCTAAGTTTTTGTATTTGTACTATTGACTTTTCAGAACTTGCGGACTATACTGTCCTCAGAAAAAGCACAAAACCGCCAATATTCGGCAAAACTGTATTTATTGGGAGGACAATTATGGCACAACTCATGGACGCTTTGGTAAAGCCTGTCGCCGGACCCGGGCTGGAGCTGCGGCAGGTTCCCGTTCCGGAGCCAAAACCGGGCGAGGTGCTCATCAAGATCCACAAAACCGCGATCTGCGGCACGGACGTACATATCTATAACTGGGACCCCTGGGCGCGGGAACACATTCGCCCGCCCATGACCATCGGGCATGAATACGTGGGCGAGATCGCCAAGCTGGGCGACGGCGTTACCGGGCTCCATGTAGGGCAGCGGGTCAGCGGCGAGGGGCACATCACCTGCGGGCGCTGCCGGAACTGCCACACCGGCAATATCCAATGGTGCCACGACACCATGGGCGTGGGCGTGGACCGGGACGGCGCTTTTGCCGAATATGTCTGTATCCCGGAAAGCAACGTCATCATCATCGATGAAAGCCTGCCGGAGGACGTAGTGGCGTTCTTCGATGCTTTCGGCAATGCCACCCACACCGCGCTGATGTGGGATATGGTGGGCGAGGACGTGCTCATCACAGGCGCGGGTCCCATCGGCATGATCGCCGTAGGGATCTGCAAATACGCCGGCGCCCGCCGGGTGGTCATCACCGATGTGAACGAGTACCGCCTGGGGCTGGCAAAGAAAATGGGCGCGGACGCAGCCGTAAATATCCAGAACGAGGACCTGCCCACAGTCATGGCGAAGCAGGGGCTGGTAGAGGGCTTTGACATCGGTTTGGAAATGAGCGGCAACGGCGCCGCCCTGACCCAGATGATCTCCGTCATGCGCAACGGCGGCAAGATCAGCCTGCTGGGCATTTCCAACCAGCCCGTCCCCATGGATATGAACAGCATTATCTGCAAGGGGTTGACCCTGCAGGGCATTTACGGGAGAAAGATGGACAACTGGCACCAGATGTCCTACATGGTGCAGGGCGGTCTGGACCTGTCCCCCATCATCACCCACCGCTATCATTACACCCAGTTTGAAGAGGGCTTTGCCGCCATGAACAGCGGGAAGTCCGGCAAGGTCATTCTGGATTGGAGCAAGTGAAATTCCGGCTGCACCGGGGGCACACGTGGAGCTGACCAGCGAAAACCGCAAATGATAAGCCCGACCGAAAGAAAAAGATAAATGGGAGTTTAGCGGTTACTTGTTCTCTTCCCCCTTTCTCATAACAAACCACCCACAACGAACAACTCATTCACAGGAGGTCATTTTCATGAAACAGGCACTGGAAAAATACAGAAACGAACTGGAAGCCATTCGGCAGGCAGGCACGTGGAAGGACGAGCGCGTCATCACCACGCCCCAGAAATCCCGCATTGACACCACCCAGGCAAAGCAGGTGGTCAATATGTGCGCCAACAACTATCTGGGGCTGAGCAACCACCCGGCGCTGATCGAAGCCGCCAAGGAAAGCTACGACAAATGGGGCTTCGGGCTGTCCTCCGTGCGGTTTATCTGCGGCACGCAGTCCGTCCACAAGCAGCTGGAGCAGACGCTGGCAGAGTTTTTGAGCATGGACGACGTGATCCTTTACTCCTCCTGTTTCGACGCCAACGGCGGCTTGTTCGAGACCCTTTTAGGTCCTGAGGACGCGGTGATTTCCGACGAGCTGAACCACGCTTCCATCATTGACGGCGTGCGCCTGTGCAAGGCAAAGCGCTTCCGCTATAAGAACAACGACATGGACGACCTCCGCGCCCAGCTTACAGCCGCCAAAGAAGCGGGCTGTAAGGTCATGCTTATCGCCACCGACGGCGTGTTCTCCATGGACGGCTACATTGCCAATTTGCAGGGGATATGCGACCTGGCAGAGGAATTTGGCGCGCTGGTCATGGTGGACGACAGCCATGCCGCCGGGTTCATGGGCGACACCGGCAGGGGCACCCCGGAATACTGCGGCGTACAGGGGCGGGTGGACATCATCACCGGCACCTTCGGTAAGGCGCTGGGCGGCGCTTCCGGCGGCTACACCGCAGCCCGCCAGGAGATCGTGGATCTGCTGCGTCAGCGCAGCCGCCCCTACCTGTTCTCCAACACGCTGGCTCCGGCAGTCTGCGCCGCCAGCCTGAAGACTTTGGAGCTGCTGATGGCGTCCACGGAGCTGCGGGACAAGGTGCACGCCAACACCGCCTATTTCCGGGAGCAGCTGGGCAAGCTGGGTTTTGACGTGCTGCCCGGCACCCACCCCATTGTTCCCGTCATGCTGTACGACGCCAAGGTAGCTGGGGAATTTGCTTCCCGCATGCTGGAAAAGGGCGTGTATGTCGTGGGCTTCAGCTATCCCGTGGTCCCTCAGGGCAAGGCGCGTATCCGCACGCAGGTTTCCGCAGGGCACACCAGGGAAGACCTGGATTTCGCCGTGCAGTGCTTCCGGGAAGTCAAGGAAGAAATGGGTATTTAGTTGTCAGTTGTTAGAAATTAGTTATTGGGAAACACGCCCCGGACTGTTGTCCGGGGCGTGTTTTAAGCTTGTTTAGAAGTTGGCTTCCTTTTCCGAATCAAATTGCAGCACAGGAGCAGGACGGGGAAGATCACCGCCGCCAGCAGCCCGGTCTGCAAATTTCCGCCGGAAAATTCCGCCACATTGCCTACCAGAGCAGGTCCTGCTGCGCAGCCGATATCCCCTGCCAGCGCCAGCAGGGCAAACATGGCAGTCCCGCCGTTTTGCAGCCCTTTTGCCGCAATGCTGAACGTGCCGGGCCACATGATACCCACGGAAAGCCCGCACAGCATACAGCCCAGCAGGCACAGCGCCGGCACATGGAACAGCGCTGCCAGCAGATAGCTGGCAATGCACAGCAGGCTGGAGAAATTCATGAATTTTTCCAGCCTGATCTTCTCCCCCTGTTTGCCAAAAAACAGACGGGCAAGCCCCATCATGATGGCGAAGGCGCAGGGGCCCAGCAGGTCCCCGGCTGTTTTGGGAATGTGGAGGGAAGCCTCCGCAAAGGCGGACGCCCACTGGCTCATGCCCTGCTCAGAAGCCCCGGCGCAGAGCATCATCAAAAACAGCTTCCAGAATATGCCGGTTTTCGCAAGCTCTCCGATCTTCATGCCCTTCCCCTCCGCCGCAGGCGAGGGAATGGGAACCGTGCAGAAAAAGAAGAAATTGCCCAGAGGGATCAGCGCCCAGATACATGCCATCACGCGCCAGTTTTCCAGCCCGAACAGGGCGAAAAACAGGGTGCTGCACACGATCACCAGCACATGCCCCCAGCAGTAAAAGGAATGGAGCAGGCTCATTTCCGATTCCTTTTTCTCCGTGGGGCAGGCTTCCACAATGGGGCTGACCAGCACCTCCAGCAGCCCGCCGCCCACGGCGTACAGGATCACCGCCAGCACGATGCCCAGAAAGGCGTCCGGCAGCAGAGAGGGCAGGAAACACAGGCTTACAAGACCGCCCGTCACAAAAAGATGGGCGGCTTTGATACACAGCGGATATCCCAGCTTATCCACAAAGAGAGAGCTGGAAAGGTCCACTGCCATCTGCACGCCGAAATTTATCGTCACCAGCACGGCGATCTGGTTCAGGGAAATGGAAAAGCTTTTTTGAAAGGTCAAAAACAGCAGCGGAACAAAATTGTTCACCACCGCCTGGGACACATAAGCGATATAACAGGCATATTTCGTGTGGTTGTAGTTTCCTTTATGCTTTTCCATGTTCCGCGTCCCCTTTATCCGCCGTATGTCCCTCAGGGTGGCGTTTGATATACAGCACCCATTTGGTGAAGCCGTAGCAGGTATTCACCAGCATGGCGGCAACGGTGATCAGCATGATATACGTGCCGGAAATGATGTACAGCACGGCGTACAGCACCAATGTGATGAACCACGCGTACCACTGCTCATTGTAGCGCAGCAGCAGCAGAATGCCGTTCGCCATGCCGAACGCCGCCGCCAGCGCGTCCAAATAGGAATCCGCCGCGCCGGGGATCAGGGAGATCAGGGAGCCCACGCCAAAGCCGAAGGCAAGGATCGCCAGCACCACCAGAATGTCCTGCTTGATACTGAGGCGCTTGACCACGGTCAGCTCCTCCTCCTGCTCGTCCGGGTGGTGCTTCCACCGCAGGAAGCTTATCACGTCAATAGGGATCCAGAACGCCATGGTGACGATGGCGATGGTGTACCAGCCCATGGCAAGGCAGAGCACCAGCTCCGGCAGCTCAATGAGAAACATATCCACAAGGAAGTTCCATTTGCTCTGCTTGGAAATCAGCAGCTCGCACACCGGGTTCGACAATGTTGCGATGACAGAGCAGACCACCGCCAGGGTATTGCTGGTATCGTCCAGAATGTAGTTGGGCAGAAAAACGATGAACGCGCCGGTCATTACGAACACAGCGGCAAGGTAAATAATTTGATAAGGGGTAAATGTTTTCAAAAAATGCTTCATACATATCCTTTCTCAGACTGCCCTATTGGGCTTCCAGATACCGTTTCAGCCGGGGAAATGCCCGGAGACAGTTCTCGTAATAAATCAGCGGAAAAACTTCCGGCGGGAAAATCTTTTCGATACTGTAATCGTACTCGTCCAGCTGGGCGAGGTTGATGGGCGGGCAGAAGTCCGTACCGTAAAGGATTTTCCGCTCCGTGCCGGGCTGGGAATGAATGGCGTCCCCAAAGGTTCTGATGGCGCCGTCCACATCGTTCCCCTCTTTTGTCCCGGTTTCATACGCGCCGGAAAAATCCGTATACAGATTGTCGTGCTCCGACACGATGCGGATACACTCCGTGAACCGCGGGTCGTCCATATGGGCGATGACAAAATTCACCGTGGGGAAATCCTCCGCCGCTTTCGCGATGTACCTGGCGGCGGAACCCTCGATATCGTTGTCGGAGGGCAGCACCAGCGAGCACAGCCCGGTGTGAAAGGTCACGGTCAGCTCATGCCGGGCGGCAAATTCGTAAATGGGATACAGCGCCTTATCGCTTGCTTTCCCGCTCTGATAGCTCAAATATATTTTCAGACCCACTACCTTCCAGTCGTCCAGATGGGCTTCTATGGTGTGCAGCTGGAGTGGAATGGGGACCTTCAAATCTATACAGGCATTGAGGAACAGGCGGTTGTCCCCCGTTACAGTCTCAATGCACTTCTCATTTGCCAGTATGCTTTCCGGGAACTGCATGACCAGGGCGTACCCGGACGTGCGGCGGAAATATTCCTCCCGTATCTCCGGGCTGACAATGTGCGTGTGGCAGTCGATCTTTCTTTCCATGAGCGTACTTTTGTCCACGATTTCCAATCACCTTTCTCCAGATTTTGCACAAACATGGATATTTTATGACATTTTCCGAAAAATGTCAAACGCAAAAAAAGCGCCCCGCTTCTATCCAAAAGACGGATAGGGAGGCGCTTTCTCAAAGACTTACTGGAAATATTTATTGAGCAGACGGGTGATCTCCGCAAGGTTTACCGGCTTGGCAATGTGGGCGTTCATGCCGCAGTCAAGGCATTGCTGGATATCCTCGGAAAAAGCGTCCGCCGTCATGGCGATGATGGGAATGGTCTGTGCATCGGGACGGGACAGGGCGCGAATGGCTTTGGTGGCTTCATAGCCGTTCATTTCCGGCATTCGGATATCCATGAGGATCGCGTCGTAATAGCCCGGGAGAGAGCCCTGGAACATTTTCAGGCATATCTGCCCATTTTCCGCCCATTCGGCTTCTATCCCGATCTCTTTGAGCAGCTCGTTGGCGATCTCACAGTTCAGCTCATTGTCCTCCGCAAGCAGCACCCGCCGCCCCTCCATATGCACCTTTGGCTCCTCGGAAACACTTGGCTCCTGCGAAACGCCCATATAGCTGCTAAGTCCGTGGTACAAGGTGGATTTGAACAGGGGTTTGGAGAGGAACCCGTTGATTCCCGCCTCTCTCGCTTCGGTTTCAAACTCGCTCCAATCATAGGCGGAAATCAGCAGGATCGGAATGCTGTCTCCCAGCTGGCTACGCAGCTCGGCGGCAACCTGTATGCCGCTCATGCCGGGAAGCTTCCAATCGAGCAGAATAATTTTGTAATCGTCCTCGGCATTATGGCGCTGCACTGCCATTTCAATGGCAGATTCTCCGCTCAAGGTCCATTCCGGGCGCACGCCAATGGATTCCAGAGCGCTGGCGGTGGTGCGGCACAGGGTCTCGTCATCGTCCACGACCAGCATTCTCCACGGCGGCATCTTCATTTCCATTTCCGTAACCTCCGCCTTCTCCAAGTCCAGCGTCACACGGAATTCTGTGCCTTTGTCCAGCTCGCTTTCCACCTCTATCGTACCGCCCATGGCATCGATGATATACTTGGTGATCGCCATGCCCAGCCCGGCACCCTCGGTCTTATGCACCCGCGCATTGTCGGCACGGCTGTAGGATTCGTACACCCGTTTTACAAATTCCGGCGACATTCCGATACCGTTATCCTTCACTTTCAGGCACAGCCGCACATAGCCTTCTCCCTTGGGGGATTCTTTTTCTGCCAGAGCCAGCAGGATAGAGCCTCCCTCCGGGGTATACTTTACCGCGTTGGACAGCAGGTTCAGCAGCACCTGGTTCAAACGGACGCCGTCACAATACACATATTCGGCAGTGATATTGTCGGTATGTACATCGAAGCTTTGCTTTTTGGTTCTGATCTGAGGCTGGGTAATGCTGACGATCTCTTCCATTACCTCATTCAGCGATACCCGGTCAATGGCAAGGGTCATCCTGCCGCTTTCGATTTTAGACATATCCAGCACGTCGTTTATCAGCCCCAAAAGGTGCTTGCTGGACAGGGAAATCTTTCTCAGGCAGTTCTCCACATGCTCCCGGTCCTCCAAATGGGATTGGGCAATGGCTGTCATGCCTACAATGGCGTTCATAGGAGTGCGGATATCGTGGCTCATGTTAGAAAGAAATTCACTTTTTGCCTTTGTTGCCTGCACCGCCTCATGGCGCGCCTTTTCCAGCTCCTGTATCTGCATCTTTGACAGAGAGAAATAACGGATAAAAATAGCGATCAGCACCACTAAAACAGCAGCACACGCGCCCAATGTCCCCCAGGTGCGCTGATTTGTCAGGTCGCTGACTACTTTATCCATCATGCCGTAGGGCATGACCATTACAAGGTACCATTCGGAATCGGGCAGCGCTACCCCGTAGATCTGCCGCTTTTCCCCGTCCAGCTCCAGCAGGGAGGAAAATTTGCTGCTGTTTTTCAACGCGGCATATAACTCACTCGCCTGCGGAATGACCTCCGGGAAAGCCTCTCCGGCGCTGTCCGCCTGATAAAGTTCCTGTACGCTTTCAAAGAAACTGCTCATTTCCATATTGCAATTTTGAATGACAAAGCTACCGTCTGGGCGAATGATATGGCTGTAGATCAGGGTGTCTTCCCTGTCCTCTTCCAGAGAAAGGGTCTCTGTAATGTAGCCGATAGGAAGGGCAGCCACCAGCCCGGTGCAGTTTTTCCCGTCCTTCATGGGATAGGACGCGCTGACCCCGAACAGCACCACGTCATTGCCCGCGGTGTCACGCCCCAGCGCGACCCGGTTCTCCCCGTTATTCAGCGCTTCCAGAAACGGCGGCAGGTTCTTGACCGTCAGCATATCGCCGTATACCATTTCAAACTCGCCTTCTTCAGAACAGAGAGCTAGGTAGTCAAAGTCCCGCACACTGCCGCGGTAGGTCAGTTCATCATACAGCTCGTCATCGTTCATATCCTCTGTGCGCACCACCATTTTGAGCCCCTCCATCTGACGGAGACGCTGGTGAATGGTGGTTTCAAAATGGTTGGAGAGCTGTTCGCTCATGCCGGTCATGTACAGCTCCCCCAACTCGTACAGGGCTTCCGTGCTCTTGCTGCTCACAAAAATCCCCATCAGGCTGAATACCACCACGCTGAACACCGCCAAAAATGCAAAGCTGATGATAAGGAACCGCGTTGTTTTCTTCCTTAGCTGATTGCTGTCCATGCTGTACCCTCCTTTCTCCGTGGATTTTATTCTGCCTTAGCCGCCCGATAGGCGGTTATCGCCTGAAGCGTATTGCCGTACTCCTTTTTTACCTTCTCCAGCATTTCCCCTGCTTCCGGCGGGATCGAGCCGCCCCGGAGCAGGTCGCACAGCGCGGCGGAAACCTCCCCCAGCGGTGTAATGCCAAGGTTCTGGCAGACGCCCTTCAACGTGTGCGCCATGCGAAACGCGGTTTCTGCGTCCTGGTCCTGCCAGGCTTCACAAAGCCCCTGAAAGCTTCCGTCGGCAGGGAATTTCAACAAAAACCTTTCTACCAGACTTTCCGAGGGCAGCCTGCCGACAACCTCGTCAAAATTTCCGCCAAAGGCGGCATAGCACTCTTTCAGTTCCATTCTGTTTCCTCCTTCTTAAAAACAGCCTATGGGTTTGTATCGGCTTGCGGGGGATTTTTCCCCGCAGGAACGGGCGGCGGATACGCGCTTTTGATGTTCATTTTGTTCTGGTACATCAGGGCGTCCGCCCGGTTGAACACATCGCGGAAGCAGCGGTCCGCTTCCGGGTCATAGTCTGACAGCCCCAGAGACATGGGCATACGGAACACCGTGCCGTCCTGACAATCCACCTCCACCGCGCTTTTCCGAAGCTTTTCCGTCAATTCCTTCCGATGGAGGTAATCGTCATCTTTCATAATGACCACAAACTCATCGCCGCCGATACGGTACACCGGGCTGTGGTCAAAAACATGGCAAACCGTTTTACAGCCCTGAACGATCAACTCATCTCCCACTGCGTGCCCGTAGGTATTGTTGATATATTTCAGATAGTTCACGTCCATGACCGCCACGGCAAAGCGGCAGTCCGACCCGGCCCTGATCTGTTCGTCCAGCTTATCGATATCCCGCTGATAGGCGGCGCGGTTCTTTACCAGGGTCAGACCGTCCCGGTAAGCGCGGTCATTTAATTCTTTCAGGTTTTTGTGGAGATTTATCGCCATGCTTTGGAACGCTGTCACCAGCTTCCCGATCTCGTCGTCCCTTTCCGGCTCCAAAGTAACGTTCAAGCTGCCGTTTGACACCTGCCGGATCGCCTTTTCCAGCTTTTCGAGACGTGTGGCGGCATCATGGGGAAGCAGGGGGGATACCTCTTTTTGCCGCTCCGGGAAATTCGTTTCCAAAGCATGCTCAGAAGATATCAGACCATAGCTGTGCATCTCCTCGGCAACCCGGTGGGCGTCCTCCTGCTCGTTTTGAAGGTCGGAATTGGCAAGCAGTTCCTCCGGCAGCTCCGAAGCAATATCCCGGAGGCAATCCAGCAAAGCGGGATTAAAGGCGCCGCACTGCCCGCTGAATATCATGTCCAATGCCGTTTCGTGGGAAAATGCTTTCTTATAGCAGCGCTGGCTGGTCAGCGCATCGTACACGTCCGCAAGGGACACCACCTGAGCTGAAATGGGAATGCCGTCTCCCTTCAGCCCATCAGGATAGCCGCTGCCGTCATACCGCTCGTGGTGCCAGCGGCAGATCTCATAGGCAAGCTGCACCAGCGGAGTGCCCCACTGATTTTCCGGCAGGCTGCGCAGCATTTCCGCTCCCAGCAGGGAATGGGTGCGCATTACGGCAAATTCCTCATCAGTCAGCTTACCGGGCTTATTCAGTATCTCGGCGGGAATGGCGATCTTCCCGATATCATGGAGGGAAGAAGCTGTAGCGATCAGGTCCGCGGCTTCCGCACTGACGCCGTACTTCTTTTCCCGCTGCCGCAGCTGCTGCAGCAGCAGGGAGGTAATGACGTTGATATGGGTCACATGCAATCCGCTTTCACCGTTGCGAAACTCCACGATATGGGACAGCACGGAGATCATCAGGCGGCTGTTCTGCTTATTTTTATAAAGCTGGTCTGCAATGATGCCGGTCATTTTCTTCTGCTTGGCAAAAAGCAGGAGCGCATTTTCCACACGGTGATGTACCACTGCCATGTTAAAGGGACGGGTGATAAAATCAGTCACGCCAAATTCATACGCACGGTCAATATAGGCGGGCGCTGTCTCTGCCGAAATGACGATCACCGGCGTTTCCTCGATCCAGTGCCAGCGGTTCATCTCAGCCAACACCTCAAAGCCGTCCATTTCCGGCATGAGCAGGTCCAGCAGCACAAGGGATATCTCCCCCGGCTTCTCGGTCAAGAGCTCCACCGCCCGCCGCCCGTTTTCCGCTTCCAGCAGCTCATACTGGTCCTGCAGCATTTCCACCAGCAATTCCCGGTTCATTTCAGAGTCGTCAGCGATCAAAATTTTCTGCTTTTTCTTTTGCTCCGGCATTTTCCGTTTTCCCCTTTCCCATCTCCGAAATTCATTTTCGATCTGTCCGGCGGTTTGCCAGACGGCTCTGCACCAGAAAGCTGACAAAATACAGGGTGCACTCCACACAAAGCTTGACTGCCGCCGCAGGAAGCCCCAGTATGGTGATAAAAAGGTGTGCCAGCGCCACATTCGCCAGCAGCAGCCCGCAGGCAAGAAGAAGATAATTTTTAGCTGTGTACCGGGTTCCCTTCCCTGAAAACACCAGCCTGCTGTTACAGAGATAATTAAAGCTTCCGCTGCACAGCCTTGCCAGAACCGTGGCGGTCTCCGCCCCATGGAGCACCCTGTAATACAGCAGCAGGAACAACAGATAATCCAGCCCAAAGGACAGCAGGGAGACCAGCAGGAATTTTGGCAGGCTGCGGAACAGGATCGCGTAGATCCGCAGCCCGTCCTGGATCGGTCGAAAGTGAGAGCTCTCGTTGTGCTCACTGTAGATCGTTGCGATAGGCAGTTCGAAAATCCCCGCGGGGAACAGCTCCCCGGTGTGAATGAGCAGCTCCGTTTCGTATTCGTACCGCTCCCCCGCAAGGGAAAGCAGGGCTTCTTTGAGGGGAAGCCCGCGCAGCCCGGTTTGGGTGTCGGTAAGGCTGACCCCGTACATGCTTCGGAACAGCAGGCAGGTCAGCCGGTTGCCCGCCCGGGAGCGCAGCGGCATTTGGGAAAGCTCCCTGACCCCCAGGATCAACTGCTCCGGGCGCGTCATGGTGATCTCCACGATCCGCCGGATATCCTCCGGGGAGTGCTGCCCATCTGCATCGGCAGTGACCGCGTGGGTAAAGCCCATTTCCAGCATATAACGGAACCCTGTTTTCAGGGCGGCGCCCTTTCCCCTGTTTTCCGGGTGGGTCAGCACGGTAACGCCCGTCACTTTCCTGAGGCGGGAAAACAGCTCTGGATCATCGCTGCCGTCATTGACGACAATGATTTGAAAATCTTCCAGCTTTTTTGCCAGGGAAATCAGGCGTTCGTCCGGGTTATACGCCGGGATCAGTATCCCGCATTTCATGGCTCCGCTCATCTGCTTCCTCCTCTCCGGCAGACTGATCCTGTGCTTTTCGGCTGCGGGCTCGCAGGAAAAGGACAAAGGCAATGGTCAGCGCAAGCCCTAAAATACTGAGCGCAGCTCCCGGCAGCAGGTAAGGGAATTTTATGGAAATCACCGTTTCTCCCTTGCCCACATAGGTCAGATGATTATATTCCTCAATACTTTGCCCGCTCACAAAGCTGTCGTGATAGGCAATGGAGGTGTTCACCCCGTCTTCCGGGGAATCAATGCAAATCTCGTGAGATGTTTGGGAAATCTCCAGCGGGACGATGGTGCGCTCCGGCAATCTGTCAGAGGAAAGCTCCATTGCCCGGCTGAGCAGCTTCCCTACCGCCGCGTCTTCCGTTAAGCCGTAAAACCGGCTGAGATTGATGCCGATGAACACGATATTTTCATTTTTCACCGTGCCGAAAAATTCCATTTCCAGCCCGTTGTCGTACAGCTTGCCCCAGCAGTTGTCCAGCCCGTTCAAAAATACGGTATCCCAGGTGGAATGCTCCGAAGGGAACAGGTCTGCGTTGATAACGCCGTCCACCGTGTCCAGCTCGGGATACCCGTTGGAAAAGGTGATAGGGTTACATGTCACGCCCAAAAAGGTGCGCCTGTCCACAGCTCTGTCCTCGGGGATATCGTCTGCGGAAATGACGACACGCACCCCCGCCTCACTGAGGCGGAGCACCAGCTCCTCCGCGCTTTCCCGGTCATTATAGGTAAAGCCCGCCAGATAAACGACCTGGTATTGAGACAATTCTTCAAAGGTGTAATCGTTCAGGTTATCGAAATCCGTTTCCTTCATGGCGGGAAAATCCAGCGCCAGCGCAGCGGAGCCTGAACCGATGGCGATGGCGGGATATTTGGTTTTCGTGCCCCAGTTTTTCGCTCCCGTTTCCAAATGGTACAGGCGATATCCCGGGCTTTTTGCAGACAGCCCATAGCCCGTCTGTTCCGCCGCAGCGTCCAGCTTTTCCACAGCTGCCGGGTCAGCGGGCAGGCGGCGCTCGTAGATCAGCACCGTGTCGTTTCCCAATTCCTTGCAGCGGTCAAAAAGATAGAGAAATTTCCCCTGGGAATACGCCTTATTCAGCTGCACGATATTGGAGGAGGTCGCCGCAGCCTCCCAGCCGGCGCCAAAGGCAGCCGGCACGCCGTTTCCCCAGTCTGAGACCAGATACGCTCCCCGGGCTTCCAGCGCGCTTTCGTCCAGTAGCGCCAGCCTTTGGGTGGTAAGCTCCTGCCCTTTGTCGATCAGGGTGGCTTCCTGAAGCCCTGCCATGCGCTCCTCTACAAGCTCCCCACTCTGTGCGTCAGTCATGAGAGGAACGGAGGGCAGGACGTCCAGCACCAGCAGGACGCAAAGCGCCAACGCCAGCGGCAGCTTCAGGGTCTTCCACCACAGGAAGCTGAGCAAGATCAGACACAACGCGATGGAAATAAAACGCAGCATCCACAAATACTGTCCGCCGGGCAGCATACGGAACACATAATACGCGGAGGAGGCGGTAAAGCAGCAGAGCAGAACGGCTGTAACAAAGCCGGGGCGCTCCCGCTTCCCACTGCCCAAAATGCCAAAGAGCGCCAGCAAAAACGCTGCCAGACCAAAATAGAAATAGCCGCTGCCAGTGGAAAAGCGCTCCACCGGGTTTAAGGTCAACAGGAAATCCTGGAAGAACCCCGCCATGCTTTCGGAGCTGTCGATATTGGATATCCCTCCGCGCAAAGCCGCCAGCGACCAAATGCCTGTCAGCAGAAAGCCCAGCACCATGGAAAGGATCACCACGCCCGCTCCCCACGTTTTTCCGCAGAAGATACGATTTACCAGCAAAAACAGCAGAACCGCCAGAGCCAGCATTCCGGCATAGCCCAGATGGCACAGCAGCATGAGCACAAAGCTCAGCACCATGCCGGGCGCCAGCTTCCAATTCCTGCCGCGGAGGTATTCTTCCATCAGGTACAGGAAAATGGGCAGAAAGATCATGCTGAGAGAACGGGCAAGGTTGCCCTCCTGAAACACTGCCCGCAGGTTATTGGGCAGAAAGAACCACAGCCCGCCGAGGAAGCCGCCCAGCAGGGGACGGTCCAGGCGTTCGCCGATCCAAAGCCACGGCAGGGCGCCGAAAAAACAGACAGCCCCCACAAACAGCAGGTACCCGTTCATGGGGTCCCCTCCGGCGGCCGCCTGGCAAAGCGCCATAAAATAAGCGGGCAGGGGCGGCCAGTACCGCAAAATCTCCACGCCGTTGTACCACAGCGGCGTATAGCTGCTCCAGAGGTCTCCCCTGCGCAGCGCCTGATAGACCATATCTCCCCGAAAAATGTGGTACATGGTATCGGAACCTGTGGGATATCCCCCATTCCGGCTGACCACCGCTACCACGGCAGTTGCCAGCCCCAGATACAACAGGGGGATCAGGCAGTACAGCTGCCAACCCGTTCGCTTTTCCCTCATCTCACCGCTCCTCGACAATTTCATCCAGCACTGCGTCCATCACGTCGGACAGAATGGAGGCTTCCACATCTTCCGAACGCCTGGCATGCTCCTCGTCCCCGGTCAGGTTCAGAATATAGCTTCTGGTCGGCGTTTCGCTGCCTTCTATTCTTGTCAGTACGCCGCCGATATCGTGAATGATACGATAGAACTCGTCGGAGAAGTAATCCACCATGTTTTCCAGCGTAGGCAAAATACCGTCAAAGGGCGGCTGCTCATTCAAAACGGTGTTCTGATACTGGCTCAGGTAGTCGGAAATCCCCTTTTCAAACACGTTAAATTCCACAAAGGACGTGCGCCCGAACTTGATAGTAAGGGCAAACTCCCATGTATGGGAATGGGCTTCTCCCTTGCGGCCGTTCACAATGATATAGTGCCGGGCATTCAGATAAAATTTGATTTGATATTCCCTGTACAGCCGGATACTCATTCTTCGTCCCCCTGCAATTCCCCCATGATCTTCTGCGCAAACTCTTCCTCAGCCTTTTCCACCTGGCGGCGGTAGAGCACCTCTGTTCCCAACGGCGTAAGTAACGGGGCGATATCGCGCTCCACAGCGGCTGGCTCCGCCTGAATGAACACCAGCACCAGAGCCCTGCCGCCCCATTCAAATTTCAGCACGCTTTTGTCCATCAAATGCTGGGAAAGCAGCAGCACCGCGTCTTTCCCCTGGCTGTCGGGGAAGCCCAGCTTCACCACAGTAAAGGGGAACGCCTTGCGCTTTATCAGCTTTTCCAGAAATCCAGGAAGGGCTTCCCGCTTCCACAGGTTGGTCCGGGCGTTGTGGATATCCTGATCGGACAGGCGCTCGTTCAGGGAGACAAGGCTTCTATTCAGCCTCTCCACCAGCTGCTTCTGGCTTTCCCGCTCCGCCATCAGCTTCTGGATAGAAAGCGCCATGCCCAGCGTCGTGATACAGAGCAGGACCAGCAAAGCAGCCGCCGTAATACACAAGCCCACCTTTGCTTCCAGAAAGCTGTTGTTATCCAGCAGCACGCGGCAGTTGGTCAACAGGCAGATACGATAAGCCTCGCCGCGGTACTGGAACGCCACGCCGGAAGCGATATATTCGCTCCCGTTTATTTCGATCTCCCCGTGGACGACCCGGTTGACCTGCAAAGACTGCAAAAAAGCCTGGGCGCTTTCCGACGAATAATAGGTCGCCGTTGTAAAGCCCTTGTACTTGTTGGTCTCCAATACGTCCTTGACGAACAGCATTGCCTGCTCCCTGGAGAATGTCCAGTATTTGTTGGAGGAAGCGTCCAGGCTGCTTAATATCCCGGTGATGATCTCCTCATCGCTGCGGTTTTCTTTCAGGTTGATCTGATCCAGCACCAGCTGCACGTAAGCGTCCTGCTGCGTGGCGCATACGTCCAGCACACCGCTTTCATAATGCTCCAGCTCTGCCCAGACGAGGGCTGCGGCAAAAACAGAAACCAAAACAGACAGCATCGCCGCAATCAACGCGACAGGCTTCCTGCGAACAGGCCGCTCCAGAGCTTTATGCGCAAGCTCCTGTTTTTCTTTCTGCTTCATTTTGCCGCCTCCTTTCCCGTACCGCCCTGCACCGGCTGCTGTACAAAAACGTTGGTATAATATTCCGAGGTCTTCAGCACCTCGCTGTTGAGCCAGTCAAAGCCTTTTTTCTCCGCCAGCGTCTTTTCCGTGGAGAACAGGTTCGTCCCCAGCCCAAGCCGGTTCCCTTCTATCTCAAAGCCCATGGCGGCAAGGGTTGTGGGAAACAGATCCATGGTGGTAAAGGTTCGATCCTTTACATCGGCTTCACAGGCGGTATCGCTGTTCAAAATGCAGTCGTACACCGTTCTGTCGTAATACTCCGCGCCGTCCACCAGATTGCCGTCCATTCGGGGGTGGTCGCCTACAATGACGATCACGCTGTCCCTGTAGAAGCTCTGGGTCCTGCACCAATCCACAAAATCTGCCACCAGCCTGTCGGTGCAGCCTGCCACATTGGCGGTGACATTGGAATATTTGTCCTCGCACCAGTCGCAGAGATAGCCGTCCGGGGCGTGCAGGTCCACCGTCAGCAGGGTGAAATTGAAGGGCTCCCCGCCGCTTGCCAGATCGGTAAGCTCCTCTCTGGCAATATCGAACAGGACCTTGTCCTCGATACCCCAGCTGTGATAATAATTTTCGGGAACATACCCCTTTTCCCTGGCGGAAAACAAATCGAATATCTCATAGCTGCCATGCTCCCGGAAATAATTGGAACGTCCGGCAAAAGCCCCCGGAGAACCGCAGATAAATTCTTGCGCGTACCCCTTTTCCTCCAGCACGTCTCCCAAAGTGACGATTCCCGGCAGAAAACTCTCATCGCTGCCATAGTTCCGTTCTGTACCCGGCAGCGCATAGGGCACGCCGCTGGTACTGGCAAACAGCGCCGCCATGGTCCAGTTCGTCCCCTGGGTGCAGTGGAAGCCGCCCAAGCCGGGAGTGTCCCCAAAGCTGAGGTTCTCCTGTGCCAGCGCCGTCAGCCTGGGAATGAAATTCTCCTGCTGGCGCCCGCCTGCCTCCACAGACGCATAGGTGGTTTCCAAGCTTTCCACGTAAATGGCGATCAGGTTCTTTGTCTTGCCGGAGGAGGTGATCGCCACGTTCCCGGGGGAAACATACTGTTCCTCGTAAAGCGTGGTCCTGCTGCCCTGCAATTCAAAATAGTCCAGCAATCCGTAAGACGCGTTGGCATAGACCACGCTCAAAAACAGCAGCGCCGCGGCGCTGTAAAGGATCACCGTGTGAAAGCTTCGGTATCCCTGACCGCGCCGGAACTTACGGGCAAAGAAGCGGTCCGTTATGCAGAAAGCGACCCAGCAGCCCAAGGCGACCGCCACGGGAAGCACCAGCCCGGTCAGGATCTCCGTGACCATTCCTGCGCCCGTGCCCTCCGTGCCGCCCTTGAGGGTGTTCCATATCTCGTTGATCTCCACGCCAAAGGTCTTTCGCGACCAATACACCGCCACGCACAGCAGCGCCGACAGCGTCCAGAGGACCCCCGTGCCGATATACCAGCCCACAGAGCAGGGCGCGCATTCCCGTTTCCCCGGCTCCTCCTTTGCAGGCTGCTCCGGCTCGTCATACTTCTCCGGCAGTTTTCGGTTTACCAGCCCGCGGAATTTTCCCAAGACCTCCAGCGGCTTCCTGCACAGCTTTTTGGCAGTGGCGCAGAAAGCCTCCCATTCCTCGGAAAATGTCCGCGTCCTCCAGGAACTGTCCGTGGAAATGCTGTTGATAATGCCTGCCATGCGGATAAAGAACACCAGAATGTTGAAAAAGGGCAGTAAAAAAATGCACCACCAGTGCTTTGCATAATACTTCCGCTCGGGGGCGCCCAGCTTCAGGAAAGCCAGCACGGAAAAGAAGTAGAAAAATCCGATCAGAATGTACAGCAGAAAAATTACGCCCATGGCGTACAGAATGGTCTGCCCGGAATAATTCATGAACACCAGGCAGATCATGGCAAGATACCATATCATTCTGGGAAGCGCAAAGGTGTGGTCAAACAGCAGGGTCCTGACGTTTACGTCCTTTCCCAGCCTGGAGACCCGGAAGTTTTTGTTCAGGAACATCTGCGCCACTTCCAGGCTGCCCCTCTGCCACCGCTGCCGCTGAGTATACAGCTTATCCATGCTTTCGATAGGGTCGGTAAAATAAATGGCGTTTTCGCAGATCTCCACCCGCTCCCCCTGGCGGTAGCGCATCTGGAAGGTGATGTGGGTGTCCTCGCAGATGGTGTCGGTGTTGTACAGCCAGGAGTTCAGCACCGCAGACTTGCGGAACGCCGAAAACGCGCCTGACAGGGTATAAACGGAATCCGTTTCCGAGGCGTAGCTGCGCCCCGCAAGGAACGCCTGAGCATACTCCATAAATTCCAGATTGCGGATCAGCCTCAAAAAGCCCAGCTTCCCCGCCCTGATTTTTTCCGGCTCGGTCAGGATCGCCCCCGTCATACAGTTCAGGTCGGGATTCGCTTCAAATTTGGCGACTAAATTGGCAAGGGCGTTTTTTTCCAAACGCCCGTCGCTGTCCAGATTGATGATGTACTTCCCGCTGCTGTTATAGAGCGCCAGATTCATAGCGCGGGACTTTCCCTGCTCGGCGTTGAGCCACTGCATTCTCAAATCGGGAAACGTCTTCTGGCAGTCGGCAAACACCGAAAAGCTGTTGTCACTGCCGCCGTTATTGACTAAAAACACCCGAATGCTCTCTGTGGAATAGGTGCTTTCCGCAATGGACTGGATACAGGAAAACAGCGTTTCCGCCGAGTTATACACCGGGATAATGACCGATATCTCCGGGTCAATGACAGGACGCTCATAGGGCTTGCGGTTTTGAAAGCGGCGCTTTATCAGCAAACCGATGCTTCCCAGCGCCGGGATAATTTCCATAATGACTGAGACGATGATCCATGCGCCCCAGAAAATAAAAGAATTAAGGATTCTCTTTAGGATGGGCATAGACAAAGCTCCCAACTTTCATTCTCACGACCTGCGGCTTGGTAAAAATGTAAAAATACAGATAGATGCTGAGAATATAGAATAATATCCTCCCTACGATGGCATGGACGACGTAATATGCCCCCGGTCCGAAAATGCACACGGCAAAACAGATCACCAGAATGCGGAACGCATTGGCAAGCATGATATAGCAGAACCCGATGATCGCAAGCAGCAGCTTTTCCAGACTGCTGTACACGTTGAAAAAGCACAGCAGGCTTTCAAAAGCGGCTATTTCGATAATGCCAGAGCACTCAAAGTCGATTTGCAGGGTGAGGGACTCCCCGTGGGTAGAGAGAAAAATGATGCCATATTTGAAATATGCTGAGAATTGCCCTGTCAGTTTTCCAACCGCCCCTACCAAGGCGGAAACGACCTGCGCCAGGGGTTGGGTCGCTACCGGGCGGACAACCACCATCAGCAGGATAAACAGCCCGGCGCTGCCTATCAGAAAGTGCCACGCGTGAAGCTCAGCCCTTTTCGTAACGGTCAGCAGCGCCAGCCAAATACCGATTGCAAGAAGATAAAAGAATACGCTCATGCTTCCGGCCTGTTCTTTTTCTGTCTGCGGAACAACGCCACGCCCAGCACAAAAACGATACACAGCAGCACACCCAGCCATGCCCCGGTAGGCGTGCCGGAAATGGTGATCCATTTGTCTCCCAGTCTGCCAAACCGGGCGGCAATTGTCTTCAGCTCGCTGGAAGAAAGACCAAGCCGCTTTGCGACCTTTTCCAGATCTATCACAAACTCGCCCTCGTCCATTGTGTCGGAGACGGTGATCATCATTTTTCCATAGGGCGCAAGCTGGTCATACCAGGGGTTGTCGGAATTGTTGATGTTTCCCAGGTCCTGGCTGTCCCGCTCGTCAACCATATAAAATTCATATGTACCGGCAGGCAGCCCTTCGGTGCTGGTGAGATAGTCGATGGAGCCGTCCGTCCCCACGGAAACAAGACGAACGTGCAGCTCCGTGCTTTCATTGACATTGAACCTGACGGTGAACGCCTTGCTCAGTTCGCCGCCCCCGTCCGCCAAATGCGTCTCCATGTTGGTTTTTACATGACCGTACAGAGAGGAGCCGCTGACATACAGCGCCCCGGTAGCGTCCGTGATGGTCTCTCCCGTGCCCGCCGTGTTGTACTCAATGGTGGTATGGGGATAGTACGTCCAGTCGCCGTACAGCCCGTCGTATGTGATTCCTTCAAAGGTGCCGCCGCTGCCCTGCCCGTTCAGGTTCGCCACGCCGGTAACGATGGGGTCATGCAGATACAGCCCAAAATCAAAGGTATTTTGATAAGCGGGCAGCGCGGAGGCGGGAATGGCAACCTCCCACTGAGTGCCCACATGCCTGCATGAAGCGTTTTCCGCAGGGCAGCTCACCGTGCCGTCCGGGTTCAGCTGCACCAGAAGCTCATAGCCCAGATCGGTTTTGATGAAATACTTGCCGTTGCCGTGGCTTCCCGCCGCGGAAGCATTGCCGTTTTGGGACTCTTCAAAGTACAGATAGACCCAATCTCCATCAAACACAGCCGAAGCAGACTTCAAATTGCCCTTGGGATCGTTGCCGGGGTATTTTGTTACGGCGTCCCAGTCGGCAAAGCTTCCGTCGATGACGATACCGTTGTACACCGGCTCTTCCTCGCTGACAGGCACACCGTCCATCACCGCCATATCCGCGGCGGAAACATTGACGTTTTGGTAGCTGATGGCAAAATTCCCGTCAGTGAAATACCCTGCAGGGATACTCACCTCAACACAGACAGCGCCCTCGGTATCCCCTACCTGACCGCCGGTCTGCAGTTGTCCGCCCGCTTCGAGCAGCTGGTTCAAAGAAACGGGTTGGGTGACCCCGTTCTGCGTGATATTCAGCATGATCCAGCCTGCGTTCGGCAGGCTGTACTGGTTCGCCATACCCTCCAGGCAGAGGTACACATTTCCCTCAGTATCCACAGCCGTTTTCAGGGAGTCCACCCGAATCCCCTGGTCGCTGCCTCCGGGAAGAGTAAGGGCAGTCACATTTTTCCAATCGGAAGCGTCGCCGTCCACCACGATACGGCCGCCGGTATTCGGAGTCCGCCCTGCGGTGGGGTCCTCCGGCTTGCTTTCCGGGCTGGAGGACGGGTCCTGTTCTGTGCCGGAGCTTTCGGGCTGGCTTTCCACGCCGGACGCCTCCGGCTCACTTTCCACAGGCTCTTCCGGCAGACCCAGCTCCGCGGCAGAAATGGAAATGCCTAAAAATTCCAGGGAAAAGCTTTCAAAAGGCAGGGCGCTCAGCGGAACGCTGACCGTGCCCGTATATACTTCTCCCCAGTTTCCCTCCGCGGAATTGTCCCGCTCTATGCTTCCTGTGGAGCCGCTGACCGGGGTCCGGTTCTGTGTGAACTGAATGCTGTCACTGATAATCAGCTGATATGTCTCCGTGCTGCCGTCCGCAGCGCGCAGCACCACACTCAGATTGTCGGAATAATGCGTCCTGCCCTTCAAGGACAGATTCAGTGCGGAGCCGTCGCAGGAGGCCGAGAACTCTGAAACAGAATCGTTTCCCGTGCTGTATGCTGCGGCGGAAATCATAGGCAGCATGCCGAATAAGCTAATACAGAGGGACAGAATCATCATGCCGGACAAAGCCCGACGAATCCACACTTTTTTTCCGCTTTTTTGCATAAAAACTCCCTCCCAAACGAATTACAACATAATTTGCATTCTGTTGTAATCGAAACGTATTTGGGGGGAAAATTCCTATCGCTTTCCTGGTTTAAGAAAAATGGCAGAACCCAAAAATTGCCTTGTTTGTAACAAGGGGAAATTCAAGAAATGTCTTGCAAAACCTATGTTCCTGTGCTATAATTTACCGTATGTAATTGTACGACAAAATGCAAATTATGTTGCAATCAGATCCAATTTTTCCATGCGTTTCGCGTAATCTGTATTGCTTTCCGCCGTGTAGATCCGGGTCGTATTTACGTTGGAGTGCCCCAGGATATCCGCCAGCCGCACCAGGTCTTTTTCCGCTGTGTAATACGTCCTGGCGAACAGGTGCCGCAGGTTGTGGGGGAACACCTTTTCCGACGGGACCTCCGCTTTCTCGCAGAGCAGCTTCATGCTCCGCCAGATATTCGCCCTGTCCAGGGGCTTTCCCGATTTGGTAACGAACACCGCTCCGGCGGTGATTTTTTGCGCCCGAAGATAATTTTGCAGCAGCTTTCGCAGCGACTCCGGCAAAAATACAGTGCGCAGCTTTCCCTTGTTGCGGATCACCGCCCGTCCTGCCGCCACCACCTCCACTGTAATATATTGCAGTTCCGATACTCTGATTCCTGTGGCGCAGATGGTCTGCATGGCAAGGGACAATTTGTAGTTCCCTTCCTTCTGCGCTTCTCTTACCAGTGAAAAATATTCCCCGCGGGTCAGTTCCCGGCTTTCTTCCCGGAACAGAGCTTTTTGTACCTTCAAAAATCGCAGGCAGAGTTCCTGCCAGCCCATAAAGGTAAAAAATCCGTTTGCAGCCGCCAGCATGGAATTTACCGTGGAAGCCCGCTTGTCCCGCTGCAGCTCCTCCTTCCACGCGAGTACCCGCTCCCGGGTCAGCGGCTTCCCGTCCGCATACTGTTCCAGATCACGCAGGTCATGCAAGTATTTCCGCACCGTGCTTTCCGCCCGCTCCTGCTGCCTCAGATACACGGTGTACCGTTCGAGCTGCTTTTCCGACAGAATGTGCTGTTTTTGTTTCATGATGATACTCCTTTCTCTGTGAAACTTCTTTTATTGTACTTCTCCTGTGTGTCAGCAGTATGTGCAGAAAATATTATTTTTTGTACAAGAGGGATTTTTGCAATATTTTTTCACGAAAGTTTCTGCTTGTATCCGACCTTCCCCCATGAGTTCCGGCGATCCGTGCCAGTTGAAAAAAGATAAGAAACAAGCGCTTTTTCCGCAGGTGAGGAACACGATTGGCTGGGAATAAAAAAGCTGCGGCGTTCCCTTCCCCACCGGCTTTGCCAGCTTGACGAAAAGCTGTTTTTCAGGTAAAATGAGAAAAATCCACAGGTGAGGAAAGGCAGTGGAGGTTATGTCACAAATCACCAAGCGGGCGCTGGGGGAATCCCTCAAGCAGCTTTTGGGGCAGAAACCGTTGAATAAGGTCACCGTAAATGATATCACTGAGAATTGCGGCGTCAGCCGCATGACTTTTTACTACCATTTTCAGGATATCTTTGAACTGGTGGAATGGACCTGCGAGGAAGAAGCCCGAAAAGCCCTGCAGGGAAAAAAGACCTACGATACCTGGCAGGAGGGCGCTTTACAGATTTTCCGAACCGTGCAGAAAAATAAGCCCTTTATCATGAATGTTTATCATTCGGTCAGCCGTGAGCAGATCGAAAATTATCTGTACAAGGTGACGTATGACCTTTTGATCGGCGTGGTGGAGGAACAGTCGAAGGGCTTTTCGATCCATCAGTCGGACAAGGAATTTATCGCCCATGTTTACAAATATGCTTTTGTGGGTCTGATGCTGGACTGGATCCGGGGCAATATGAAGGACGATCCTGTGGCGCTGGTCGATCGGCTTTCTCTTGTTGTGCAGGGAAACATCGCTTCCGCCTGCAAACGCATGGAAACAAAAAAATCCTGACAAATTTCTACCTTTGATAAAAAATCTTACAGCTTCGCTCTGGTGAAAAGTTTTTATTCACCAGAGCGGAGCTGTAAATTGTTTTTGGGGGAAAACGGTCGTATTCTGAAGGTGTGAAAGACAAAATACACTTTTGGAGGTTTTTCAATGTATTATTCCAGCGGAAATTATGAAGCATTCGCCCGCCCTGTCAAGCCGGAGGGGGTAGACCACAAATCCGCCTATATCATCGGCACGGGGCTCGCCGCCCTGACGGCTGCCTGCTATCTGGTGCGGGACGCCCAGATGAAGGGCGAGCATATCCACATCATTGAAAAAGACGCCCTTCCCGGAGGCGCCTGTGATGGCTGGCGGTTTGAACAAGCCGGTTACGTCATGCGGGGCGGCAGGGAAATGGATAACCATTTCGAGGTCATGTGGGACCTGTTCCGCTCGATCCCGTCCATCGAGACAGAGGGCGTCAGCGTTCTGGACGAATACTACTGGCTGAACAAGAAGGACCCTAACTTCTCCCTGTGCAGAGCTACGGAAAAGCAGGGGCAGGACGCTCATACCGACAAGAAATTCGGCGTGTCCGACAAGGCTGCGCTGGAGATTATGCGGCTATTCTTTACGCCTGATGAAGAGCTGTTCGACAAAAAGATCGAAGACTATTTTGACGATGAGGTCTTTCAGTCCAACTTCTGGCTTTACTGGCGCACCATGTTTGCCTTCCAGAACTGGCAGAGCGCTTTGGAAATGAAACGCTACATCAAGAGATATATCCACCACATCGGCGGTCTGCCCGATTTTACCGCGCTCCGCTTTACCAAATACAATCAGTACGAATCCATGATCCTGCCTATGATAAAGTATCTGGAGGAGCACCATGTCCAGTTCCACTACAACGTGAAAGTGGAAAATGTTCACATTGACTGCGCTGATGGTAAAAAAACAGCCCGCCGCATCGAATTACTGCGGGAGGGGCAGAAAGAGTCGATTGACCTCACGGAAGACGATCTGGTATTTATCACAAACGGCGGCTGCGTAGAGAACTCCACCATGGGCGATCAGAACACCCCTGCCCCTTACGACACGGAGATCCGTCCCGGCGGCGGCTGGGACATGTGGCGGAAAATAGCCGCCCAGGACCCGGCTTTTGGCAATCCGGACAAGTTCTGCTCCGACCCCGAACAGACCAACTGGATGAGCGCCACTGTGGAAACTCTGGATCAGCGCATCATCCCCTACATCAAAAACATCTGCAAAAGGGACCCCTTCTCCGGCGGGGTAGTTACCGGCGGCATCGTCACTGTCAGGGATTCCAGCTGGCTCATGAGCTGGACCATTAACCGGCAGCCCCAGTTCCGGGACCAGCCTGAAGGGCACTGCCTTGTCTGGGTCTATTCCCTCTTCACCGACAAGCCCGGCGACTATGTAAAGAAGCCTATGAGGAACTGCACAGGCAAGGAGATCTGCATGGAGTGGCTTTATCACATCGGCGTGCCTGAGAACCAGATCGAAGAGCTGGCAGAGCACAGCGCCAACACCGTGCCGGTAATGATGCCTTACATTGACGCTTTCTTTATGCCCCGTACCGATACCGACCGCCCCAAGGTAGTGCCTGACGGCTCTGTAAACCTTGCTTTCCTGGGTCAGTTTGCCGAAATTCCCCGGGACACGATCTTCACTACGGAGTATTCCATGCGTTCCGGCATGGAGGCTGTCTACACCCTTTTGCAGGTGGACCGCGGCGTACCCGAGGTATGGGGCAGCACCTACGATGTGCGCGATCTTCTGGACGCTACCGTGAAGCTGCGGGACGGCAAGCCTATCACCGAGATGGAGCTGGGTCTCAAAGAGCGCATCGCGTTAAAGGAGCTGCTGAAGGAAACTGCGGGGACGGATATTGAAAAGCTCCTGAAAGAATACCACGCCATCTAACGAACCGTATCCGCAGAAGCGGACCTGCAAAACTCATTTTACTTACGAAGGAGAAAAATTCCCATGATCCCCAAAAAACTGACCGCACTCGGGCTGAAAACTGCCTTTGGCTACATCGAAAAGGACCCCGAAAAAAATCTGCCGAAGCTGATGGACTGGGTAGACAAGCTGGCTGGGGACGGTCCTGAGAGCTTCCCTGTACAGCGCGCCGTGGTCCGCTCCGTGATCGAGGACCCGGAAAACAACATGTACCGCCTGATCATGAACCTGTTCCGGGACGTGGACAGGGAGGTCCTCAAGACCACCTTTGAGGATTTCTTCCTCAACGCCAATATCATCGGCTGGCCCCGGCAGGAGCAAATGCGGGAAAAATACGGCTGCAATATTCCCTGGGCAGTCCTTCTGGACCCCACCAGCGCCTGCAACCTGCACTGCACCGGGTGCTGGGCGGCGGAATACGGCAACAAGCTGAACCTTTCCTTTGACGAGATCGATTCCATCATCTGTCAGGGCAAGGAGCTGGGAACCTATTTGTACATCTATACCGGCGGTGAACCTCTGGTACGGAAAAATGACCTGATCGCTCTGTGCGAAAAGCATAACGACTGCCAGTTCCTCTGCTTTACCAACGCTACGCTTATCGACGAAGCTTTTGCCGATGAGATGCTGCGGGTCAGGAATTTTATCCCCGCCATCAGCTTGGAGGGCTTTGAGGAAGCTACCGACGGGCGCCGGGGGGACGGCGTCTACCAGAAGGTGCTCCGCGCCATGTCCATTTTGAAAGCAAAGCGGCTGCCTTTCGGCATTTCCGCCTGCTACACCAGCCAGAACCTAGACTCCATCAGCTCTGACGCCTTTATGGATAAGCTGGTGGAATGGGGCGCGAAATTCATCTGGTATTTCCACTATATGCCCGTGGGCAACGACGCAGTTCCCGCCCTGCTTCCCGATCCTCAACAACGGGAAACCATGTACCGCCGCATTCGGGAGATCCGCTCTACCAAACCAATTTTCGCCATGGATTTTCAAAACGACGGCGAATTTGTGGGCGGCTGCATTGCCGGCGGACGGCGGTATCTGCACATCAACGCCAACGGGGATGTGGACCCCTGCGTATTTATTCATTATTCCAACTGCAATATCCGGGAAACGTCCCTGCTGGACTGCCTGCGCTCCCCGATCTTTATGGCTTACCATGACAACCAGCCCTTTAATGAGAACCATCTGCGCCCCTGCCCCATGCTGGAAAACCCGGAGCTTTTGCGGAAGATGGTAAAGGAGACCGGCGCCCACTCCACCGATCTGCAGTCCCCGGAAAGTGTGGACCACCTGTGCGACAAATGTATCTCCTACGCCGATTGCTGGAAACCTGAGGCGGAGCGCCTGTGGAACGCCGCCGGCGAAAAAGCGGAGAAGGAAAAGCCGGAGCCGGCAGAAGGCTGTGTCAAATAAAGCTGCTGTAAAAAAACGCACCCGGCCCAGCTGTAAAGCACCGCGCCTGTCCCGCGCCGCCTGAATTGGAACCGGGTACGGCATTCCAGCTGTCAAAGATTTCCATAGGATACCCTCTTTTTTCCTCGGTGCTCTTGCAGGATATTTCCCTCCATGATATACTTTATTTTAAGAAAAGGCGTTTTCCATGCCTTACCCGCTTCTTCAAGAAAGGCTGGATCGCGCCATCAGGGAGGAAGTTTCCATGAGCCGCAAAAAAGCAGGGACCGTATCCCGGGCAGCTTGCGTTGTCCTGCTGATGTGCTTTTTAGCAGCCAGCCTGTCCGGGTGTACCTTATACCGTCCTTTGCGGCTTCCCCAGCTCCGGGAGTTTGAACAGAATGTCCGCAGGGAATACCCTCTCTCTGCCGTTTCGTGCAAGTACGAATACGGCGCGGGCGTGTCAATCACGGTGAGCGGAATGAGCTTTGAGGAAGAATGCGCCTATACCATTCTGGGTTACCTTCAGCCCATCGTTTGCGATGAGGATTTTATCCAGGACCTTTTTGAGCTTTTTGAAAAGGAGTCCCACGGCGACCACAACTGGAAGCTTGGCATGCGCCCTGACATTCGGCTCCATTTAGCGGCAGGCACAAATGACCGTTACCAGTTTACAGCCAGGGCGACGAAAGAGCTGTACAATTCCGGGCGCGACCCGGATTCTTACACCTGGGACGGCTACGCCACATGGTATGGGACCGAGTTTGTGGGCTCCCTCCCTCGGGAGATCACCCCAAAGGAGATCGGGGAAGCGGTCAAGCGGTATTCTAAAGCTTGACCGCTTCCCTGTCCAAACAAACGCTTCGTTTGCTTTCCATTTTTCGTTTCGCCGCATTCGGAACTGTTTCGCCGCAAATCATGGCGAAACAGTTTTCTTTTTCCACCCTTGCCCGTTGTTTTCCCCCGCTTCTCCCGGAACGCTGTTTCTTCTTTTAGGCGGCTCGTTTCGCAATCTGTTCCCTGAAATGTGAAAATAGTGCAAGAAAGCGGGAAATCAGGCGAAGAAATCCGTCCTGCTCCCTGCTATACTGGAAACAGGCTTAAGAACCCAGCCGCCGCCCCAAGGCTATGGGTGCTCCTGTAAGATCACGGTTTTTCCTTTTCGATATTCCCCCGGCGTAACGCCAAAATGTTTCCGAAAAGCGCGGTTGAAATAGGATACGTTCCGAAAGCCGGATTCCATGGCGACAAAAGCGATGTCCCGGGCTGTAGTCACCAGCAGCAGTGCCGCGTGCTCCAGCCTGCGGCGAACCAGGTATTCCGATACCGTGCAGCCCATCAAAGAGGAAAACTGCCCTGAAAAATAGTTGGGGTTCATATGCACCGACTTTGCCAGCTCGGCAAGGCTCAGCTCCTCCTGAAAGTGATTTTCCATCAGGCTCAGCGCCGCCGCCAGCCGGTTCCTGCCGTTTTGGAACAGCAGTATCTGCTCCCCATAGCCCTCCGCCTGCTCAAAGCGCCGGTAGATCAGCGCCAGCAGCTTCATCAGGTCGGCTTTCAATACCAGACGGTAGCCCGAATCCTGATTTTCCCATTCCTGAGACATTTCCTCCAACAGGGTCCTGATACCTTCCGTGACAAATTCCTGCCCGGAAAGCCGATGGCGGAAGCTGGGCTTCCACTCGTAAAAGGCGCGGATATAGCTGTAATCCCCGCTGCTGGAAAGCACCAGCTCCGCGTCGAATACGATCACCAGCAGCTTCAGCCTGCCGTCTTCATTGACAGCCCTGTGATATTCCATATTGTTGATGATAAACACGTCGCCCGGCTCGATGGGATAGCTGTTCTCGCCGATCACATACTGTCCCTTCCCCTCCAGGCAATAGTTGATCTCCAGCCCATGGTGGTTGTGCAGGTACACCTTTCCGGCAGTTTCCTCCTGCCGGGTAAAACCCCTGCCCTGCCACACCACAAAGGGGAAGTCCTTTTGCAGATCCAAAAGCTCCGTAATCCGTTCCATCTGTTTCCCCCTGCTGCTTTGAAAGCGTATTTTTAATTTCATAATTGCTTTGAAAAGGTCGGTGCTTTTCGAGTTCACGAGAAAAGAAAGGTGTTTTTCGAAGAAAGACGCAGGCTTTCTTTTACTCAGACCTTTTCCAGAATCACAACACCTTGCTGTTGTGATTTCATCATAAACCCCACCTGAAAAAAAGTCAAATTTTGAAATGGAGGTACTGTATCATGCTGTACACGGACCATTGGAACGAGATCAAGGAACGCATGGCCGCCTTTTGGGACCGCGAGGCAACGGACCGCTGCTGCGCCGGTATCATCGTGCCGAAGCCGGGATATACCGACCCCGACCCCGACGTGGTCAACTACTATTTTGACGTGGAAAAGGGAGACGCCATACACCGAAAGCGCTTTGCGGGGCACGAATACCTGTGGGAAGCGATCCCCAGCGTGTTCCCCTATTTCGGCACCTCAGGCATTGCGGAATACGCCGGCAGCGAAGCGGTCTACACGCCGCGGACCACCTGGTTCGAGCCATGTCTGGACGAGCCGGACGCCAGCCGGATCAGCTACTGCAAGCCGGAAGCCTTCCAGCGCCAAAAGGACGCCATCGCAAAGCTCATCGAGCTGTCCGGCGGCGACTATCCCGTTTCCGTCACGGACAACTGCGGCATTGCCGACGCGCTGTCCGCCATGCGGGGCGGTGAAAACCTGATGATGGACATGGTGACCGACCCGGACTTTGTCATGGAGGGCATTCAAAAGCTGATGCCCATTTACAAGCAGACCCAAAACGAGTTGTTTGAGCTGGTTCAGGAAAACAACGAAGGGTCGATCCTTTCCTGGATGCACCTGTGGGCGCCCAGCCGCTGCGCGCAAATGCAGTGCGACCTGAGCGTGATGATCTCCAACGAGATGTTCCGGGAGTTTATCATGCCGGAGCTGGAGGAAATGACGGAATTTCTGGACTATCCCATCTACCATCTGGACGGGCAGGAGCAGATACGCCATCTGGATTCCCTGCTCTCCCTGAAAAGGCTCCGCGCGATCCAGTGGGTCCCTGTGGTCAGCCAGCCCCCCACCTCCGACTTTATCCCCCAGCTGCAAAAGATACAGAAGGCTGGGAAAAGCCTGATGTTGTTCCCCCAGGCGAACGAGGTGGAAAAGCTGCTGGACAACCTCAGCTGCCGCGGGCTGCACATGATGATCGGTGGAATAAACACCATGGAGGAGGCTGCGGAGGTACAGCAGCTGATTTGGAAGCATTCCAGGGACCGGGGCTGACAGCAGACCAAATTTCCGCAAAACATCACACACGCAAAAAACGCCGGAGCGGAATATACCGCTTCGGCGTTTCTGTGTGTAAAGCTTACTCTTTTTCCTCGCTGTGGCAATGGTCGCAGCCGCATTCGTCTTCATCGTCAAAGTCGAATTCCAGCGTTTCACCGCAGCCGGGGCAGGTAATGCTGCCCTCTTCCAGCATTTCATCGGTGAGCTGAATGGTGTCGCCGCAGCTGGGGCAGGTCACTTCAAATTCGGCGTCCTCAAAGTCGCCATGATGATGACCGCAGCCGCACTCATCTTCCTCCAGCCCGTAGAAATCCTCTTCCACGTTGCCCAGGTCCTCGTCGATCTCGTCCACCTGCTCGGAAAGCAGGTCGAAGCCGTCTTCCAGCTCCTCCACGGACAGGCACAGGTCGTCCAGCAGCTCTATCATGGCATTAAGCACCTTTGTCTCCTTTGCCTTGGGATCAAGCTCCAGCCCTTCCATCAAGCCACGGATATAAGAAGCACGTTCAGAATTAGTCATTGTCTTTCTCCTTTTGGGTCTGAGACCACAGATATTGTTTACGCACGCTCCATGTACTCGCCGGTACGGGTGTCCACGCGGATCTTCTCGCCCTCATTGATGAACAGGGGAACGCGGATCTCCGCCCCGGTCTCCAAAGTGGCGGGCTTCAGGGTATTGGTGGCGGTATCGCCCTTGACGCCGGGCTCGGTCTTCACGACCTCCAGCTCCACAAAGTTGGGAGGCTCCACGCCAAACACATTGCCCTTGTAGGACAGCACCTTGCACCCCATGTTTTCCTTGACGAACTTGAAGTTGTCGGTCAGCACGCTGCTGTTGATCGGGGTCTGCTCATAGGTCTCATTGTCCATGAAATAGTACAGGTCGCCATCGCTGTACAGATATTCCATGTCCCGGCGCTCGATATAAGCGGTGGGGAATTTATCGTTGGGGTTAAAGGTTTTTTCCGTCACAGCCCCGGAAATGACATTGCGGATCTTCGTGCGTACAAAGGCGGCGCCCTTGCCCGGCTTTACGTGCTGGAACTCGATGATGGAATACACACCGCCGTCCATTTCAAATGTAACGCCGTTTCTAAAATCGCCTGCGGTTACCATAAAAATGACCTCCAATATTATTCTTACTATGAATTTTACCCTATTTTTCCTGCAATTTCAAGATAAAATACGCAGATTACGGAAAAATAAGGGATTTCGCGGAAAAATTCACGCAGCAGAGCTTTTTTACAGCTCTAAAAGCTCCTTGGGAGATTTGGTCAGGCTGCGGCAGCCGTCCGCCGTGATGAGCAGCATATCCTCAATGCGCACGCCGTATTTGGCGGGCACATAGATGCCCGGCTCGTCCGTGATGACCATGCCCTCCGCGCAGAGGGTGCTGTCGTGAGAAGCGAACCGGGGCGCTTCGTGTATCTCAAAGCCGACCCCATGCCCCAGCCCGTGTCCAAAGGTGCCGGGATAGTCCTTCTCGATGATGTCCCTTGCGATCTTATCCACATCGCGGCAGGGCATTCCGGGCTTCACGCCGTCGATGACCGCCAGCTGCGCCCGCAGCACCGTTTCATATACCCGGCGCTGCTCCTCGGAAACCTTGCCCAGCGCCACGGTGCGGGTCATGTCGGAATGATAGCCGTCCAATAAAGCGCCGGTGTCCATGGTGACGAAATCGCCCCGGTGCACCTGGTTGTCCGACGGCACCGCGTGGCACTGGGAACCGTTTTTACCCGCAGCCACGATCAGCTCGAACGCCACGTTGTCCGCGCCGTTCTTCCGCATGAAAAATTCGATCTCCAGCGCCAGCTCCCGCTCGGTAACGCCCTCTTTGATAAAAGGCAGAATGTGCTGGAACGCCGCGTCGGTGATCTCCTGGGAAGCTTCGATCTTCTTCACTTCCTCGGGAGATTTTATCATGCGCTGCTGCCGGATCACATGGTCGAGGGACTCGTCCAGAACAGCTTCCACGCCGATCTCCGCAAAGCTCTTCTGGAAAAGCTTCGCCTGCGCCACGGAAAGCCTGTCCATCTCCAGATAGACCTGCCGGGTCCCGTGCTTTTGCAGCAGCTCGCCCAGCTTCTGGTACAAATTTTGAAAGCCGACGACTTTACAAAATTCCGCCTTGTACCGGGCGGCTTCCTCATAGCGGAAGTCCATCAGCAGATACGCCTGCTCCGCCGTGACCAGCAGCGCGCCGTCCGTAGCGGGGAACCGGGTAAAATACCGGCGGTTCCGCTCGGAAAATACCAGCGCCGCCTTTTGCGGGTCGCCCCGGAGCAAAGCGTCCTGCAAGCGTTCTATCGGATTTTTGCTCATAAAACATCTCTCCTGTTTCGATATTTTTCCCGCAGCCCTTTTTCAAAATGCCTGCGCACCCGAAACGTAACGCCTTCCTCTTCCTCGATGGGCGTCAGCAGCACGGATTTCATGCCGCAGAGGTTTGCCCCGATTACATCGGTGAATATCTGGTCGCCGATAATGGCGCATTCCGGGCATTTCATCCTGAGCAGCCTGCGCGCCTTCAGGTAGCCGAAGGGCAAAGGCTTCATGGCAAAGCTGATACAGTCCAGCCCGAACCGGGCGGCAAAGGGCTGCACCCGCTTTTTGAAATTGTTGGAGACCACCAGCACCCGGAACCCCGCGTCTACCATGCGGTGCGCCCACTCCACCGCGCCGGGAATGGGCTCGTGCGAGGTATAGGAAGCCACTGTGTTGTCCACGTCTAACAGCAGCGCCTTCACGCCCAGCCCGGACAAAAATTCCGGGGTCAGGTCGGTAAGCCCCCGCTTCATAGCGGTCGGTCGAAAAATTGCCATATCCTTGATTCTCCTGCCGTCCCTGTCCTGCGGAAACCGCTGCTTCCTGTTTTAGAAAAGGGTCGCAGCCCCGCTTTTTGCAGAGGAGCTTTCGCTTTTTGAGAACAAAAAAGCGGGCAACAGCCCGCTTCCAAGAGGTATTGTGAGCAGCAATTACTTGTACTTGCGCTTGCGAGCTGCTTCTGATTTCTTTTTCCGCTTGACAGAAGGCTTTTCATAAGCTTCTCTCTTGCGAACCTCCTGAATGACACCAGCTCTGGCGCACTGCTTTTTGAAGCGGCGAAGAGCGCTGTCCAGAGATTCATTCTCTTTGATCCGAATTTCAGCCATTGTATATCCCTCCCATCCGCCGTAAGGCAGGGGTCTTCTGCGTCATATTGCTACAATACAACAAAGGTTATTATATCCCTCTCTTTTCGGATTGTCAAGCCCTGTTTCTTTCATTTTTCCGTCATTTTTGCGCAGGGCGGTTTTCCCGGAAATTTTTCGCCGCTCACAGCAGCAAAAATCCCACGACCAGCAGCGCGGAAAGCCCGACCCGAATGATATGGTGCGGCACGTGGACATTTTTTGCGGAAACGCCATTATAAACGGCAGTGCCGCAGATGAGCGCGCACCCCGCAAGGGCGAGAAGCCAGTCAAGCTGCACCCTGCACAGGGAGCAAACCACCGCGGCAAGCAGCAGTACGCTGCCGAAGCCCATGATCCCCGCGGGGACCTTCTGCTTCTGCGTCCTCCACTGGCTCACCGCAGCCACCAGGGATAGCAGCCCAAACAGCGCGCTGACCGCGCAGGTCAATACATACAAGGCAATATTCATTTTCCCCACTCCCTTTTTCTTTTTTCAAAGTATACTTCCTCTGCCGCGGATAGTCAATACGAGCCTGCCGGATTCCGGGAAAAGCACAGCGCGGAAAGCGGTGTGGGCAGAGAGAAAAAATGTTGAAAAGAGCGGCAAGCCAGCCGGGAACGCAAAACCGCCGCCCTGCCGACAAGCGGGGCGACGGGAGATTTTATTTTCGTTTTTACAGGGTAAAAATTCACATGGTAAAAAAGCTGTGCAGCAGATACTGGAAAGCGGCGGAAAAGGTGATTTCGGGAACGTCCGCGCCGGCGGTGATATCGGTTTGGGCGGCGGGCTCCCCGTTTATCGTGTAGGTCACCTTGCCGATAACGTCCCCCTTTTGGATCGGGGCGGTCAGCTCCGGCAGCCATTCTATCTTTTCCTCCACCTTGCCGCGCTCGGCAGCCCTGGTGAGTATCTTCGGCATTTCGCCGATCTGCGCGGGGACGGTCTCCTCCATGCCGCCGGAAACTGCCACATTTTCCAGCGCGGGAGCCTCCGGCACCACCACGGACCACCCGGCAAAGCCGTAATCCAGCAGCGCGGCGGCGTCCTGGAAACGGTGGTCGGTGCTGTCCGCGCCCAGGACCACGGAGATCAGCGCCAGCGAATCCCTCTCCGCCGTGGCGGTAATGCAGCTGCCAGCCTGAGAGGTGGTGCCGGTTTTCAGCCCGGTGATCCCGTTATAGGAGCGGATCAGCTTGTTGGTGTTCACCAGCTGTGTCGCCCCGTCCCGCACATAGTCGATCCACGTCAGGGTGTAGTCGAAAATCTTCGGGTGGGTGATAAGCTCCCGGCTCATCAGCGCAACGTCGTGGGCGCTGGTCAGGTGCCCTTCCTCGTCTAAGCCGTTGCAGTTTTTGAACACGGTGTCCGTCATGCCCAGCTCCTGCGCCTTTTCGTTCATCTGCCGGACAAAGGCTTCCTCGCTGCCTGCCACGTTCTCCGCCAGCACCACGGCGGCGTCGTTGGCGCTCATGATAACGGTGGCCTTTATCAGATCGTCCACCGTCATGGCCTCCCCTTCTTTCAGCCAGATGTCCGAGCCGCCCATGGAAGCGGCGTGGGCGGAAGCGGTCAGGGTATCCGTCAGGGAAAGCTGACCCGCCTCGATGGCGTCGAAGGTCAGGCACAGGGTCATGACCTTTGTAATGGACGCGCAGGGGCGCACCTCATGGGAATTTTTCTCGAACAGCACCCGCCCGGTGGACGCTTCCATCAGCACTGCCGAGGGGGCGGTAAGGGGCAACTCCGTGCCCCCTGGCAATTCTGTGTCCGCTTCTGTTTCGCCGTGAACGGGCAAAGCGGGAAACATCATCATAACCGCCAGCAGCAGGCAGAGAAGCAGGAAAAGTTTTTTCTTCACGGGAACCATCCTTTCTTTTCCGAAAAACCGGTCTATCCGGCTTTCCCATTAGAAAAATATGCCGGTCCGCTGTAAAACAGACGTTTTTCCGAAAAAAAGAAAGCCCCCAACAGGGACTTTCCAGAATTCAGTCATTTGCTTTCCCATCGCTCCATTTTCAAAGCGATACCTCCCTGTCCCGGCGAATGCGCAGGAACGCGCCCTCTTCCACCTGAACATCGGTTTTCCAATAGACTGCCATTTCCGCGTGGGGAGCAGCTTCGATAGGCTCCCAGTCCTCATTGAACAGTTCTCCCAACGGCGCGGTGAAGGCACGCTTGCCGGGCTGCAGGATATCGGCGGTCTCTCCCCGGAAAAAGCGGTTGCGCTGCCGAAGCTTTACATACTCTCCCTGCCTGCCCTCGCAGACCGCCGCCAGCTCATATTTTCTGATGTACTGGCTGCGGTCGGGGGTCTGCCCCGGCTCGCCGCCGAAGTAGAAGCCGTGGGAATAGGTGCGGTGGCTGATTTTTTCCGTTTCCTCCAATATTTCCGGCGGCAGGGGCTTGCCGGGGTTTGCCCGGAAAAAGTCGATTGCCTGCCGGTAGGCGGAGGTCACGCTTGCCACATAATAGGCGGATTTTGCCCTGCCCTCGATCTTCAGGCTGGTAACGCCTGCCGCCGCCATTTCCGGGATATGTTCTATCATGCGCAGGTCGTTGGAATTGAAGATATACGTTCCCTGCTCCTCCTGCAATATGGTAAAGTGCCTGTCCGGGCGCTCCTTTTCCGTGAGGAAATATTCCCAGCGGCAGGGCTGGGCGCACTGCCCGCGATTGGCGTCCCTGCCTGTCATGTAGTTGGACAGCAGGCACCGCCCGGAAAAGGAAACGCACATCGCCCCGTGAACAAAGGCTTCCAGCTCCAGCTCCCCCGGTGTATTGTCCCGGATCCCCCGGATCTCCTGTAAAGGCACTTCCCTTGCCAGCACCACCCGGCTGGCGCCCAGCTCATAGCAGGCGTTAGCGGCGGCGTAGTTGACGATACCCGTTTGGGTAGACACGTGGCGCTCTACCTGTGGAGCGTATTTTTTCGCCAGCTGCAACACACCCAGATCGGAAATGATGAACGCGTCCACGCCGATCTCCCCGCAATAGGTGAGAAAATCCGGCAGCTCCGCCAGCTCGCCGTTTCTTGGGAGAGTATTGCAGGTCACATAGACCTTGACATTATTTTCATGGCAATAGGATACTGCCTCCCGCAGCTCCTGCTCGCCGAAATTCTGAGGGGCAGCCCGCATGCCAAAGCTTTTCCCAGCCAGATATACGGCGTCGGCGCCGTATTTTACGGCGGAAACGAGCCGCTCCATGTCCCCTGCCGGAGCCAGCAGCTCCAAATCCGTCAGCCCCATTTCCATTCCCCCTTTTTCCAATAATATATGGTTCGGCGCCCGACGACCTGTCGAGCGCCATTGCTTCGCTTAATTGTTCAGACCTGCCAGCTCCCGGTTGTACCAGTGGTCGTCCTCGTTGGTGGCGTAATACGCCGTGCCGTCTGCCGCGTGGCAGAAATACAGGTAAGAAGACGCGTCGCCGTCCCTGTTGGGCTTCAATGCCGCCATGATGGCGTCCATACCGGGATTGCAGATCGCCCCGGCAGGCAGGCCTTCAATTTGATACGTGTCGTAATTTCCGTAGGAAAGCGCCCCCTCCGCCGGCACCGCCTGGGGGTTCTTATAGGGATAGCAGCTGGTAGAGTCGCACTGCAGCTGGTAAATGCCGTAATCCGCGCCGAAGCTCAAGCGGTTGTGGAGCACGGCGGAAACGTTGAACATATCGCTGTCATTGGCGGCCTCCCCCTGTATGATGGAGGCAAGGGTAATGATCTGATCCATGGTATAGCCGGACTGCTGGATCAGGCTCAGGGTGGCGTCGGAAATTCTGGTCTGGAAGTTATTCAGCATTTTGCCGATGACGGAGACCAGCTCTTCCCCCTTATAGAAATCATAGGTATCGGGGAACAGGTAGCCTTCCAGCTTGTAATACTTGCCGGAGGTGTCCCCCAATTGGGCGATAATGTCGTAATTGGTAAAGTCCAGCGTGTTGACCGCTTCCAGGAAATCAGCTCTGGTGCAGACCTCGTTATCCTCCAAAATCTGGGCAATTTCCAGAATATTGCTGCCCTCGGGGAAGGTAACGCGCACCTCCTCCCGGCTTTCATTGCCGCCCTGCAGGACCGTAATCAGCCCCTGGTAGTCCATGTTGGTGTCCACGCGGTACACACCGGGCTCAAAATATTTCCACTCGTCCTCGTCCACGGTGACCTTGCAGTACAGGGAGAAAAACTCCGGCTTGCTGATCGCGCCCCGCTGGTACAAAAGCTCTGCCAGGGAATCGGCGTCCAGCTTTTCGGGGATCGTTACTTCCGTAGAACCCTCGTTGCGCCCTACGGCAAAGAAATCATTGGAGCCGCCGATCAGATAAGACGCCAGCGTAAAGCCCAGCAGCAGCACCATGCACAGCCACACCAGGGAAAACACCCGCTTATTCTTCCGCGCCTTCAGCTTATCCCGCTTTTTGTGGGCTTTCTTTTCCGCCTTGCGCTCCTTATCGGAAGCATAATAGGCGGTGCCGGAAGCGGAGTCGCTGCGAACGGGGCGGCTTTCCGTGTACTGGGCGGGATCAAACGAGCCCGTCGCCAGATCTCTTTCGTCGATATTCACCTTGAAATCCCCGGTCGCGCGGGGCTTACCGGGCGCTGTCAAATCCTTTCGGTTCTGATTGGGTGTTTCGTTCACTGCAATCACCTCTTCCTTTCTCATTTCTATCGTCATATATCCGCATGTACACATTACTGTGGGAATGTTCCATTTTACGGCAGCCCCGCTCTGTCGTCAAAAAGTCTACCGGCTGGTCAAATTCCTCCGCCGGCAGCCGGGGCAGAACCAGTTCTTCATAGCACAAGCCCACGCTTATCACAGGAGCTTCTGCTAAAAACCTGTCATAGTAGCCCTTTCCATAGCCCAGCCGGTGGCCGCGCCTGTCAAACGCCGCTCCTGGCACAAAGCACAGGGCTTTCCCGTTTAGGTTTTGCGCTTGCGCTGAAAACACAGGCGCCGATCCCGGCGGCTCTAAAATGCCGAACCGCCCGGGGCGCAGGTCCTCCAGCCGGAAAACCTGATGGAACGCCATGGTCCCATCTGCCGACGGCACCGGGGCGAATACCTTTTTCCCCTCTCCCAGCGCCGCTTCCAGCAGCCGGTGGGTATCCACCTCCTGCGGCGTGCTGAGGTAGAGCAAAACGGTTTCCGCGCCGCGGTACAATGGAAAGGACAGCGCCGCTTCCAGTATTTTTTGATCCTTCTGCTCCCGGTGGGAAAGTTTCTTCCGCCGCTCCAGAAGGCTTCGGCGCAGCCGCGCCTTTTCGCTTACTGCTCCCACTGGATCCCTGCTTGAATGTCCGCCGCCTTTTCCGGCGAAACGAGGCGTTCCACCAGCTTTAAGCCAAACTGCGTTGCCACGCCCATGCCCCGGGCGGTAATGAAGTTCCCGTCCTCACAGACATAGGCTTCTCCCAGGCGCGCGCCGCCCTCCACCAGATCCTTCTGGAAATTCGGGAACGCGGTGGCGACCCTGTTTTCCAGCAGACCGCGGTGCGCCAGAATGGACGGCGCGGCGCAGATAGCGGCGACCAGTTTTCCGCGCTCCACGCAATGGGTCAGCAGCGCCTGCACCGCGGGGGACTGCTCCAAATTCAGCGTTCCCGGCAAACCGCCCGGCAATACCATGGCGTCTACCGTTTCCATGTCAAGCTCCTCAATTTTTCCATCGGCTTTGACCGTGATCCCGTGGGACCCGGTGACCGATTCGCCGTCTACGCCCAGCATTTTCACAGTCAGCCCGGCGCGGCGCATCATATCCACCGGGGCAAGGGCTTCCACTTCCTCAAATCCATTTGCAAGCAGTACCGCTATCATGAAACTATCTCCTCTTTTCTTCTATCGCCTGTAGTACCTTTTGATGGATCTTCTGGATGGGCAGGGGCACGCCTTCTTCGGCACAGGGGATCACTGCCCAGCCCAGCCGCTTTCCCGCAAACGCGGCGCATTCCGCGCAGGTGCGCAGGAAATCCAGATGATTTTCGTGAATGTCCTTTTTCTGCTCGTCCCCATGGTACCGCTGGGAAAGCAGCTTTTGGGACACCTCGATGGGCATATCCAGGAATATGACCTGATCCGGCTTCGGCAGCCCCAGCTTACCGTACTCTAAATCTTCCACCCAGGAGAGGTAGTCTTCCCATTTTTCCCGGGGAAGCTTGCCCATCTGGTAAATATAGTTGGAGGTGGCGTATCTGTCCGCCAGAATGGTAACGCCGTTCAGGTAGTCCGTTTTCCAATCCTTTTCATAGCTTGCGAACCTGTCCACCGCGTAAAAGGCGCTGGCGGCATAGGCGTTCACCGCCTGGGGGTCGGAGCCGAACTCCCCGCTCAGATACATTTTTACAAGTGCGGAGGACGGCGAACTGTAATCCGGGAAGGTGACCTTTCTCGCCCCGCCGGGACGAGCCTCCAGCTCCCGCAGCAGCAGCTCAGACTGTGTGCCTTTCCCGCTGCCGTCCAGCCCCTCCAATACCAGTAACCCCATGGTGCCCTCCGATACTCGTTTTTCCGTTTGTTTGAATCATTTACATTGCTTTGAATTTTTCCCGCATCTCTGTCGCTTTCCCGCAGGACATACTGCCCTCGGGGCACCCGCCGCGGACGCAGCCGGGTCCGGCGTTCTGGAACAGGTGGGGCGCAACCGCCTTGACCTCGCGGAGCATTTGGGTGGCAAGCTCCCGAATTTCCCACTGCGCCCGGTTGCAGCAGCGCAGGGTAAAGAAATTCATCAGGGAGCGGGCGTTCATGGTGCAGATCATTTTGGTGCAGCAGGCATTGGGCAGGACAAAGCGGGCGTCCTCAATGGCTTTCTTTTCCGCCTTGCGCCGGGCGGACTTCTCGTCTTCCCCCTGGGCTAAAAGCTCCTTTTCATGATGGGCGGTCAAAATCGCCGCCAGGCTTTCATAATGCTTCTGGTCCTCCTCCATCGCCCGCAAAAATTCCGCTTTTGCTTCCGGCACCGCTTCGATCTCCGGCGGCAGCACAAAAGCAAAAGAATTTTCTTTTACATAGCGCTGGCTCTGGACGCTGAAGGACGCCAGCCTGTGGCGGGTGATCTGCGCCAGCAGGGAACGGGAAACGCCCTCAATGCCAAAGGTGAAGCTGGCGTGTTCGATGGGGCTCTCGTGCCCGATGGCGGAAAGATGGTCCAGAAACGCCGAGGTTTTTTCCTCCGTCAGACCGTCGTACAGGGTGTCGATATCCGAAGCGGCGTAGCAGAGCTTTGCCGCGCAGGCAACAGTCTTTTCCGGCTCCGGCGTATAAGCAAGCAGTTTTACCAGCATGTTTTTTCTCCTTTTCAGGCAGTCGGTATGGATAAAGCCTACAGTTTGTTTATTATACCATAAGCGCGGAACGTGCGTTGGTATAATATGTCCATCGGCCGTTGCGCACAGCGCAAACTGGCCGGGACAAAGTTAGATATATAATATCCGCGGCTCTTTGCGGATATTATACCAAATTTCGCCTTTCAGGGCAACCCCAAGTTAAGTTTTTTTAGGGTGCGCCCGGGACAAAGCGTTTCCGTGCGTTTCCCAGCTTTTTGGAGGGGAAAATGCGCCGCCGTTCTCTCTTTTATCCGGGCGCTTTCCTTTTTTGAAAAAATTTTGAAAAAGTGGTGAGTGTTTTTTAAGGGAACGTTGTATAATGGGTGAAGTAAGCATTCTGAAAGCGGTCGAAAAGGAGGGCTGGACCGTGGGAAAAGGTGAGGAACTGTACCGCCGTTATCAAGCCGGCGATGACGGCGGCTTCGACGGGCTGATCGAGCTGTACCGGGAGAATCTGATTTTCTTCCTGCTGCGCTATCTGCCCAGTATTGAAGACGCGGAGGACGCAGCGGAGGACGCTTTTGTTTCCCTGCTGTTCCACCCCTACCGGGAAGAAAAGGGCGCTTCCCTGAAAACCTACCTGTTTACACTGGGCAGGAACAACGCCATGAATCTGCTGAAAAAGCAGAAACGGCGGGACAATTTCCGGGAAACCTCCCTGCTCCCCCTGGAGGAGGACCTGGCCATGGAGGAGCGGCTCTGCCGTGATGAAAGCCACCGCAGGCTGCTGCGTGCGCTGGATACCCTCCCTTCCGATTACAGGGAAGTGCTGTACCTCCTGTATTTTGAGGAGCTTTCTCTGGAGGAAGCCGCACATGTAATGAAAAAGAACAAAAAGCAAATTGAAAACCTCTCCTACCGGGGCAAGGCTGCCCTGCGGGAAAAACTGGACAAGGAGGACTTATTCTTATGAAAACCCCAGAAGAATTCAGAAACGACGTGTATGAAAAGCACAGCGCGCAGCTGGTGGTCAGAAGGCGCAGAAAAAAGCAGGCGCTGCTTTGCATTCCCTTGGCGCTCCTGATCGTGCTCGGCAGCGTGTTCATTCCCAGAGCCATTCAGAACGGCGTCGTTCCCATTGCCAGAACCGGGCGTATCCCGCGGATCGCCCAGGTGGGGAACCCGGTCAATCCTGTGGATATCGGCTTATTCGATCACCAGAGCTCCCCGGAAGAAAAGCTTGTCAAAATTCAAAGCGATTACCAGAAGCGCGGCGCTGACAACGGGGGATCCGCCCCGGAGGTCACCGAGGAGCTTGTCAGGGAGCTGACGGGCGAAACGAAGATCGACCCGGAATTTTCCTACTCTATCAATCAATTCGCAAAAAATTCCTCCGTGCTGCTTCAGGAGGAGTTCGGCGAAAACGGCTGCTACTCTCCCCTGAGCCTGTACTACGCCATGGCGCTGACAGGCAGGGGCGCGGGCGGCAAGACAAAGGACGAATTTGAATCGATCCTGTACGCCGACGACGTCTGGGCGGCGGAGCAGTGCGGCAAGTTCTACCGGCAGCACTATCACGACGGGGAGGACAGCAGCTTCTGGCTGGCAAATTCCCTGTGGCTGGACGGGCGCTACTCCTTTGGAGACGATTTTATCAAAACAGCAGAGGAAGACTTCTATTCTTCCCTGTTCCAGGCGGATTTTTCCGACCCCACCCTGAGCGGGGACATGAAAAAATGGGTCTCCGACCACACAAACGGCTTACTTCAGCCGGAATTTGAGTTCCAAAAGGATCAGATGCTGACGATCCTGAACGCCGTCTACTACAAGGCGCAGTGGCAAAATCAGTTCCAGGAAAGCGCCACCGCCCCCGGCGATTTCTACAAGGCGGACGGCAGCACGGTAACGGCGGACTTCATGCATTGCAGCACCAACATGGGGGAGGTCCGCCGCGGCAACGGCTTTATCAGCGCCTCCCTCCGCCTGAAAAACTCCGACGAAATGGTTTTCGTCCTGCCCGACGAAGAGATTTCCGCCCAGGAGCTGCTTTCCGACCCCGTGCTCTTTGAAGATATGTTCCTCAACGAGAACGTGCCTGTGGAATCCGGGATGATCCACTGGAGCGTGCCCAAGTTCAGCTTCGACTGCGAATACGATCTGCAGAACACGCTGAAGGGGCTGGGACTGGACAGGGCTTTTGACGAGGTCCTGGCGGATTTCTCCGACATGGGCAGGCTGGAAATGTACCTGTCCGAAACGAAGCAGGGCGTTCACATCGGCATTGATGAAAACGGCGTGGAGGCTGCCGCTTATACGGAGTTCGGCGCGGAGGCCACGGGCGCAGCCCCGGAAAACGTATTTGAGATGGACCTGAACCGTCCCTTCCTGTTTGCCATTCGCAGCCATGACCTGACCGTTTCCGATGATACCAGCACCCAGACCCTGCTCTTTGTGGGCGTCTGCGGCGACCCTACTGCCTCCGGCAGCGGCTCCGCTGCGGCGGCAGGCTGATGACCTCACAACTATCACGAATCCCCTATAGATTGGAGGGAGACTTATGACTCGAAAAAGAAAGCTGGCGCTTGTCCTTTCCCTGGCGGTGGCGCTTCTCGTGTTCGCCATAGTGGGCAGCCTTTTCCTGCCAAAGCTTTTGGGCGGCAAAAAAAGGACGGGCGACATTCCCCGGCTGACGCAGGTGGGCACGGCGGCGCTGCCCAAGGACTGGGCATTGTTTGACATGGCAGTCCCTCAAGAGGAAAGACCGGCAGAGCCCCTTATGCTTACGGAAGAGGAGCAGGACGAATTTCTCTCCCAGTTTGTGATCGACCCGGAATTTCCCCTTGCTGTCAACCGCCTTGCCCAGAGCACCGTTTCCGTCCTGGGAAAAGATTCCGTCAACAGCTGCCTTTCCCCCCTGAGCCTGTACTACGCGCTGGCGCTGGCAGGCTCCGGGGCGGAAGGGGAAACCAAAGTGGAGTTCCAGAATGTCCTTTCCGAAAAGGAGGACGGCTGGGCGGCGGAGCAATGCGGGAATTACTACCGTCAGCACTACCATGACGGTCCCGGCTCCCGGTTCCGGCTGGGGACCTCCCTGTGGCTGGACGGGCACTATCATTTTTCTGAAAAATTCCTGACAGGCGCGGTGGAAAACTTTTCAGCAGACCTGTTCCAGGCGGATTTTGCCGACAAAACGCTGGGCGGCGACATGGCGCAGTGGGTCTCCGACCATACGGACGGGCAGCTTTCCCCCAGCTTTTCCATCTCGCCGCAGCAGCGGCTGGCGCTGCTGAATACGGTGGACTACTACGCCGCGTGGATCACGCCCTTTCAGGAAGCCGACAATACCCGCGATGTGTTCCACCGGGCGGATGGCACGGACGTGACAGCGGAATACCTGAACCGGGATTATCGAGACAGCACCCTGTATGAGGGCGAAGGCTACCAAAAGGCATACTTTTTCCTGCAAAACCGGGACTATATGGTGTTTCTCCTGCCCGACGAAGGCGTTTCCCCCCAGGAATTGCTTTCCGGCGGGAAGACCCTGGAGGAGCTGCTTCTGCCGGACCCGGAGGAACAGCTGCACTGCCAGCTCCGCTGGCAGATCCCAAAATTTGATTTTTCCAGTCACCATGCCCTGAACGACACACTACAGGCTGCGGGATTACAACGGGCATTTGATGGAAAGCAATGCGACTTTACAGGTATAGGAGACGAGGACCTGTTCCTTTCCGACCTCCAGCAGGACACGCGCTTTGCCATTGACGAGCAGGGCGTAACGGCTTCCGCCTGTACCGAGCTGCACTTCATGGGCGCGGGGATACCTCCCGATAAACGTCGGGAAATGGTTCTGGACAGGCCTTTCCTGTTCGCCGTGCTCGGCACCGACATCACCACAGAGGAAACTGCCACGGACGACGATTTCCACACCCTGCTCTTTATAGGCGTCTGCGGCGATCCCACTGCCTCCGGCAGCGGTCCCGTTGCGGCGGCAGGCTGATCTCGGCAGACACAGACTTTCCCAAACAGGCTTTTCGATTGGAGGGAGACTTATGACTCGAAAAAGAGGGCTGGCGCTTGTTCTTTCCCTGGCGGTGGCGCTTCTCCTGTTCGCCGTAGTGGGCAGCCTTTTCCTGCCGAAGCTTTTGGGCGGCAAAAAAAGGACGGGCGACATTCCCCGGCTGACGCAGGTGGGAAACAGTACCTGCCCGAAGTCAATTTCACCCTATACCCTGTATAATGCCGCTTATGGAAAAGAAATCTACCTGGTCGAAGATGGCTCTGCGGCAGAAAACCAGTGTTCTCCTGCCGGGAAAGATGAATACCTGCGCCAAATAGCCGATCAGACCTTGATCGATCCAGATTTCCCCTGCTCCATCAATGATTTTGCCAGAGATTCCATAGGATCCCTCAGTCAACAATTCAGCATTAACTCCTGTTACGCTCCCATAAGCCTGTACTACGCGCTGGCGCTGGCAGGCTCCGGGGCGGAGGGAGAGACCAAAGCGGAGTTCCAGAATGTCCTTTCCGAAAAGGAGGACGGCTGGGCAGCGGAGCAATGCGGCAAGTTCTACCGGCAGCATTACAGGATGGAAGACGATTATTGCTTTCAGCTTGCAAATTCTCTTTGGCTGGACGGTAGAATCAACTTCCGTCAGGAATACATTTCCAATGCGGAAAAAAATTTTTATTCCGACTTATTTCGAGTGGATTTCACCGATCCAACCATTGGAGACCATGCAAAACAATGGGTATCTGAGCATACAAACGGTCTGTTATCACCAAAGTTTGAATTTTCTCCAGACAGTATGCTCTCCATCATCAACACCGTGTACTACAATGCCCAATGGAAGGAGCCTTTTCTGGAAAGACTAACCACTACAAAAGATTTTTATCGGGCGGACGGTTCAGCGGTGGCTGTGGATTTTCTTCAACAGGGCTGTAATGGCAGCGCATACGAGGGTGACGGTTTCACCAGAGCCTCATTAAGTCTCTCCAACGATGACGAAATGATTTTTATTCTTCCCGATGAAGGCGTTTCTCCGAAAGCGCTCCTGCGCGACCCCGCTGCTTTTGAAGATATGTTCTATCCGAAAAGGCAGGACACATTGATCCCCTGTCTGGTGTATTGGGAAATCCCGAAGTTCCAATTCCAGAATGACTACGATTTGATTTCTGTCCTGCAAAGCATGGGTTTACATCAGGCTACGAATGCCGTTTCTGCCAACTTTTCCGGCATGAGCGATTTGCCCCTGCATATTTCCGGCGCCAAACATGGCACTTCGGTTGGCATTGACGAAAAGGGCGTAGAAGCTGCCGCCTATTCTGCACTGACAATGGCAATCGGCGGGTCAGGCGGCAGCCCTGACCGAAGAATTGAAATGATTCTGAACCGTCCTTTCCTGTTCGCCATTACAACAGACAGCTTCACGGAAAATCAGGGGCACGAAGGAGCGGGACAGGAATCGCTGAACAGCACCCTGCTCTTTGTGGGCGTCTGCGGCGACCCTACCGCAAAATAAACCGCACACAAACTCTTTCTTTTCCTAAAAGCGCCCCTCGGCAAACGAAATGTCTGCCAAGGGGCGCTCATTTTTTAGGCAATACCGCATAATTCTAAGTGCCAGATTGCGTCGGCAAATTTTTCGTCAGATAAAGCAAAAACCGCAGGTCATGCTTGTGTATGACCGAGGATTTTTGTGAAATATGTCGGAAAATCTGCAAGCAAGATGGTGCTCAAGGCGTCAGCCGTGAATTGTGTGGCATTGCCTTTAATCTTTCCGAAAATATTCCCGCAGCAGCACCCCGCCGCCCGTCAGGAACAGCAAAACGCCAAATGCCAGCAGAACGCCCCGCCAGCTTTGCAGCGCGGTGCCGAATTTTCCTAAATCTGTCCACCATTCCGTCAGGCTTTCCGCATAGGATTGGGTCAGGAACAGGGCGGCGACCGCCGTCAGCAGCCCTAAAGCAGCGGCGGCAATGCCGAAGCCGATCCGAAATTTCCGGCGGCGCTCCACCGCGGGGTCAACAAAAACAGGTTCCTGCGGCAAAGGCTCTGCCCCGGGCGGTGTTTCCGGCTCCGTCCGTTCCGGGAGAAGCAGGTAATCGGTAGTCACGGAAAACAGCCGACTCAGCTCCACCACCTTTTCCGTGTCCGGCACGGCTGCCCCGGTCTCCCACCGGGAGACCGCCTGCCGGGAAAGCCCCAGCTTTCCTGCCAGTTCCTCCTGGGAAAGCCCGGCTTTCCTGCGGCAGACCGCTATTTTTTCGCCCAGCTCCATCAAAGCACCTCCACAACGCGCCCCGCTTTCACAAAACGCTTCTTTTGGGAGACAGTGTACCCGGAACCGGCTGGGCTGTCTACCATGTCAGCCGTGCGTTTCCGCAATTCTCCGTTGCTTTTCAGCGGTTGACGATCTTTTCGCCGTCAAAAATCAAAATGCCTGCCCCTTCTCCGGGCTTGCCCCCGTTCAGGAAATACTGCTTGAACGCCCGCTGCATGGAGGTGCGCTCCGGCATTTCCTCCATGGGCTTCTCATAGTCCCTGCCAAAGAGCCGCCAGGCGTCGTCAAAGGTATCGCTTTCCTCCGCTCTCACAATGTCAAAATCGTGCTGGAAGCTGACAAAGTTGGAGGTCGGCGGCAGGATCTTCCCGTACTCTGGGTTCAGCAGCCAGGAATGGCAGATGCAGACAAGGGGCTTCCCGTCCAGCTCGTCCTTGAAAAACTCATAGGCTTTTTTGTAGGACGCGAGCCGGGCTTCCTCGCCGAAGGGCTCCCCGCTGGAGGGAATATGAATGCTCTTTACCCTGTCGCCCTTTTTGACCACATAGCCGTTTTTCTCATAGGGCGTGTCTTCGTCATACAGGACGTTTTCATATTCCAGCCTGCCCAGCTTCACAATATCCCGGGAATAGAAAATGGGGTACCAGAACGCCACGAAATTTCCCCATACGCCGTGAATATCCTGGCATTCCTGCACCTTGTAGCGCAGGTCGGCAAAGGTGTCCCAGAAAATCTGCCCGGGAATACCGTCCTCCTCGAAGGAAGCCTTTACCGGCGCCGCCGCTTCCATCAAAAACAGCAGCCACACCGTATAGGGCGAAAGCCCCGCTTTCTCCGCGATCTCCTCGATCAGCGGCCGGGAAAGGGAAATACTGAAATCGTTGTCATAGAAAAATCCCACCGCGCCGTCCAGCGCCTCCTCCTGCCCCGCGGCGGTGAGCACATCGGCATTTTTCAGCAGCTCTTCCCGGGCTTCCTTGGGAAAATCGGTCTTTTCCATCAGCAGAGAATAAAATTCCTTGTTCATGTGTTTGCTCCTTTTCTGGAATTTCGGGGATCATTTCCCGATCTTTTCCGTGTCGATGATAATGGTAACGGGACCGTCGTTATTGACCAGCACGTCCATGTGGGCGCCAAACTCCCCGGTTTCCACCTTTTTTACGCCGGAAGCTTTTGCCTGCTCCACAAAGCGGTCATAGAGCCGCCTGGCTTCCTCCGGCGGCGCCGCCGTATCGAAGGAGGGACGGCGTCCTTTTTTGCAGTCCGTGCTCAGGGTGAAATTGGAAACCACCAGCAGTTCGCCGGAAATATCCATGAGGGACAGGTTCATCTTGCCGTTCTCATCGGTGAAAATGCGCAGCTCCCGAATTTTCTCCGCCAGGAAATCCGCCTGCTGTTCCGTGTCCCCCTTCATCACGCCCAGAAACACGGTCAAGCCCTGCCCGATGGCGCGCACCTCGCTGTGCTCAATGGTCATCTGCGCTCCCTGCACCCGTTGGATCACTGCCCGCATGGTCCCAGCCCCTTTCTGAAAACTATCCTATCGCACCTGCGGTGGGCAATCGTGAAGCGTTCTTGCACAAACCACAGGTAAATCACCCGACCAGGAATTTTTTGCACTTTCTGACATCTGGAATCCAGAATCCAGTATCTATGAAATCGTTTCCAATTATTATACTATGCCAGAGGAAAAAAAGCAATCGCGGGCGTTGTATCCGCCGGGAAAATTTGCTATACTAAGATAAAGGAAGAAATTGCGGGAGGAACGAATATGGTTATCGAATTGCATCACGGCAGCTGGACCGCTCAAATCGACTCCTTGGGCGCGCAGCTTGTTTCCCTGAAAAATGAGCGTGGCTTTGAGTACATCTGGACCGGCGACCCCGCCTACTGGAAAGGTCACGCCCCGGTGCTGTTCCCCATAGTGGGCGCGCTGCGGGAGGGAAAGGCGCAAATCGGCGGCGACTGGTACGAAATGGGGCAGCACGGCTTTGCCCGCCACCGGGAATTTGCCGTGGCGGAGCAGAGCGGCGGCAGCGTTTCCCTGAAGCTTGCGTCCGATTTTGAAACAAAGAAGCTCTATCCCTTTGAGTTTGTCTTCACCGTGACCTATACCCTGACGGACGCCGGCTTTACCACCCGGTTCGCCGTGGAGAATATCGGGGAAAAGGTGCTGCCCTTTGCCGTGGGCGGGCACCCGGGCTTCAATCTCCCTGTGGACGAAGCCGCCGCTTTTGAGGATTACACCATTCGCTTTGCGCAGCCGGAAACCCAGACCTGCCCCGGCATCGTGCTGGGAAAAGGGCTGATTGACCCCGGCACAACAGCGTTCCGGCTGGAGAACGGGCAGGAGATACCCCTGCGGCACGAGCTGTTCTATAAGGACGCGCTGATTTTCGAGAACCTCCGCTCCGACAGGGTGCAGATCGTGAACAAAGCCAGCGGCAAGGGCATTGAAATGGACTTTTCCGGCTTCCCCATGCTGGGGATCTGGTCCGCGCAGAACGACGGTCCCTATGTGTGCCTGGAGCCCTGGACGGGCTGCGCCACCCGCACCGACGAGGGCGACGAATTCGAGAAGAAAAAGGGCATGACCTTCCTCCCCGCCGGAGGAACGGCGGAATTTGCCTTCTCCGTGAAGATTTTGTAGCAGGCGGCACTCCAGAAAAAAGCTCAGGGCAGGACGAACCATTCGGGTTTGTCCTGCCCTTTTTTCACCGTGCGGTCTGTTCCATGGAAAAGGCGATACGCTAAAATTTGTACGACCCCCTCTTTCACAAACAAACCGCTTTGCATGCTTGCTCCCATTCCTTTCGCAGGATCGCGTATAACGTGCAATCATGGAATCCGTCCCGTGTTCTATAATAATGCTGTAAAAGCCCCTCATAGTGCATGCCGATTTTTTCCATCACTTTTCTGGAACCGGGGTTTTCCACCGAACTGAAAGCGGAAATCCGCTCCATATCCGTATTGCGGAACATATAATCAACCACCGCTCCCGCCGCTTCACTGGAATAGCCTTGCCCCCACCAACGGCTGCCGATCTTGTAGCCCAATTCGCCCTTGAGATCAGGCTCTGAGATCACAGTGACGCCGATCGAGCCGATCATTTCACCGTTTTTCAGGTACATCCCCCAGTAATAAGTAGAATCATATTGATAGCTATTCACCCACCGCCGGACCATGTCCTTTGTTTCCTCGATCGTTTTATGTGCGTCCCACCGCAAAAAGCGCGTGACCTTCTCATCGCTTGTCCAATTATGGAACATCATCTCCGCATCGGCAGATTCCAGTCTCCGCAAGGTCAATCGCGGCGTTTCGACCGTTTTTGTTCCCACGTGCTTCAAGCGCATATTCCCCCCTGCAAATCCCAATTTTTCGATGAGGTCATTATACGGCGGCGCCCGCGGAAAAGCAAGCTCTTTTCCGCGGGCGCTATGTCTTTGCTTATGAAGAGCCGCCCCATGTGTGGGGCGGTTCCTGTTTCGTTTTGCGAAATGCGGCGGTCAGCTTACGGTCTCTGCCCCATGCCGCCCTCCAGCGTGATGGTCTCGCCGGTCATGTACTTGAAGTCGGGGGACGCCAGCTGTACGCACACCCTGCCGATCTCCAGCTCGGAATCACCGTAATGACCCATGGGGGGCATTTTCACATTTGCCTTGAAGGCGTCGGGATACGCCAGCTGGAACTGCTCCAGCTGAGCGGTCCATGCCAGGGGGCAGACGATGTTCACGTTGATGCCGTCCTTGCCCCACTCGGTGGCAGCCACACGGGTCAGCCCGCGAATGCCTTCCTTCGCGGCGGCATAGGCGCACTGACCGAAGTTGCCGAACAGACCTGCGCCGGAAGCGAAGTTGATAACGGAGCCGTGGGACTTTGCCAGGTACGGATAACAGGCTTTCATATAGTGGAAGGTGGCATACAGCCCGGAATACACAGCCAGATCAAACTGCTCTACGGTATGGTCCGCCAGCGTCACGCCGGAAGCGGAAGCCTGTGCGTTGTTGATCAGCACGTCGATACCGCCAAAGGTCTCCACCGCCTGCCTGACCACCTCATTGACCACAGCTTCGTTGTCCGCGCCTGCGTTGACGTCTGCCTGCACGGTCAGGACGCGAACGCCGTAAAGGCGTTCCAGCTCTTCCTTCGCGTCTTCCAGCTTTTTCACGTTGCGCCCGGTAATGACCAGGTTCGCGCCCTCCTTGGCATAGGCGGTCGCGATGCCATAGCCGATGGAGCCGCACTTGCCGTCGCTGAGGACAGCGCGCCCCGCGCCTGTGATGATTGCAGTTTTACCAGTTAAAAAGCCCATTTTTCTCTCTCCTTTTTTTATTTGTCTGTCGTGTTTTCCCCGGGAGGTCCCCGGTCAATCGCTATGCTTTAGCATAGCAGATTGTTATTTATTTGTCAAGCAGCTTTGTCTGCCAATTCCCCGGGATCAGCGGATAAAATTCATGAACTGGGGGGCTTCTCTTTCCGGCAGACCGTACTGTTCCTTGGCGAGGGCGATTCCCCGCATGAGGAAGGTCATGTTCCGCGCGAGGGTGCGCATTCCCTGCAGCCCCTCCACGTCCTGCGCCGCCTCTCCGGGCTGGGCGCCGTGAATGCTGTTCCAATACTGCCCGGACGCCACAGGCATGCCCGAAATCGTGAAGAACTTGTTCAGCTCGTCGAAGGTTGCGGAAAGCCCGCCGCGCCGGGCAGCTACAACGCTTGCCCCTACCTTCATGGTCTTGTCAAACGGCGTGCTGTAAAACAGCCGGGTAATAAACGCGACCAGCGTGGCATTGGCAGAGGCATAGTACACCGGGCTGCCGATGACCAGACCGTCGCAGGCTTCCAGCTTCGCCGCCGTTTCATTGACCAGATCGTCAAATACACATTTGCCGGTCTCCTTGCACTTCCGGCAGCCGACACAGCCGCGGATCGCCTTGTTCCCCACATGGACGATCTCTGTCTCCACGCCCTCCTGATGGAAAACTTCCTCCATCTGATGAAGCGCCGTGTAAGTATTCCCGTTTGCCCGGGGGCTGCCGTTGATGATAAGTACCTTCATTGCCGTCATCCTTTCTGGATTGCCACAGAGCATTCCGCAGCACCGTTTTCTGTTGAGATCATTGTGATAAGCGCCGAAGGCGCCCACTGAGATGACCGTTCTGCAATCATTATGCCATAGGAAATGCGGAAATGCAAGTGGATCCCTGTGAAATCTGCCACTCGCAAAAAGAAAAAAGACGTGCTATAATGAGTATAAATCAGTTATTGCGTCTCACCAATCGGACGTTGTCTCCTGACTATCATACGCTGGAGATATCGTTTGCAAAAAAGAAAAAATTTTTTCGGCAAGTGAATGGATCCCCCGATTTCAGTCGTATTGATGACAGAAGCGCAAAAAGCGCGGAATACAAAATCAGGAGGAAGCGAACATGAAAAAATTATTGATCACCGTTTTGGCAGTGGCAATGCTGCTGCCCGTTGGCACGGCAAGCGCCTTTGCCCGTCATCACGGAGGTTACTGTGGGCATCGGACGGCTGCAAACAGCTGCGGCAGATTTGTTGACACCGACAAGGACGGTGTCTGCGACAACTGGGGCACGGGAAACTGCAACCACGGCTTTGGCTTTGTCGATGAAGACGGCGACGGCGTCTGCGACAACTGGGGCACAGGCAATTGCGGGAACGGTTACGGTAACGGCAACGGCTTTGTAGACGAAGACGGCGACGGCGTCTGCGACAACTGGGGCACGGGCAATTGCGGGAACGGTTATGGCAACGGCGGCGGACACCACGGAAACGGTGGAGGTCATCACGGGAATGGCGGCAGAGGACACGGCCATCATCAGTGGTAATATAGCGCCGCAAATATCATACGCAATATTCAGGAAATGAAGCGAGGGCTGGTATGCGCAGCGAGCAGGAGGCCAGCAGGGCGATCGAGCTGTATTCTGATACGGTTCGGCGGATCTGTATGGTACATCTGAAAAATCATGCCGATACCGAGGACATCTTTCAAACCGTCTTTTTGAAATATGTCCTCAGCTCTGCTGTATTTGAAAACGGGGAGCATGAGAAGGCATGGTTTATCCGGGTGACCGTAAACGCCTGCAAGGATCTGCTGAAAAGCTTTTTCCGCAGCCGGACTGTCCCTTTGGACGAGCTGCTGGACGAACCAGCCGATTTGTCCGCAGAGCACCGGGAGGTCTGGAGCGCGGTGCTGGCTCTGCCGGAAAAATATCGGGATATCGTATTTCTTCACTACTACGAGGGGTACACCGCCCCGGAAATCGGAAAAATTCTGGGGAAGAATGTAAACACGGTGTACACCCTGCTGACACGCTCCAAAAAGCTCTTACAGGAAAGCCTGGGAGGTGAAGTTGATGGATAACAGGCTAAAGGCTGCTTTCGGCGCGGTCCATGCCGAAGCTGCGTTAAAAGAACGCACGGCAAGCTTCCTGGCGCAGAAAACCGGGGATTTTCAGAAGAAGAAGCGCTCCGGCGTTCCCCGGCTGGTCCCCATTCTCGCCTGCTGCGTGCTGGTCCTGCTTGTTTCACTGGGCGCGGGCTGGGCATATTTCACCCCGGTATCGGCAATTTCCATCGACATCAATCCGTCCCTGGAGCTGAGCATCAACCGCTTTGACCGGGTGCTGTCTGTCACAGGGAAAAACCCGGACGGCGAAGCCCTGGCGGAGCATTTGAAGCTCACCTTCCTCTCCTATGAGGACGCCCTCCACCAGATTCTGGACGACAGCAGTATCCAAAAGCTTCTGCGGCAGGACGACCCCATGTCCATCGTGGTGGTCTGCCCCAACCAACAGCACAGCGACGAAATGCTCGCCACTGTAAAAAGCTGTGTCGGCACGCACCACGGCGCCGCCGGGCACCACAACGTACACTGCCATGCCGGAAACAGCGAGGAGGCTGCCGCCGCGCAGGAAGCCGGACTGCCTTTGGGAAAATACCGGGTCTTTCTGGAGCTGCAGGCTCTCGACCCCTCTCTGACCCCGGAGGACGTGCAGGGCAAGACCATGCGGGAGCTCCGGGATATGCTTGCCGCACTGTCCGGGGAAAGCAGCCAGCCAGCCGATCCCTCTCTTCCCGAAGATAATGCCGCCCTGACAAGCAGCGCCGCTCCTTCCCAGCCAGGGACCGGGACCACGCCGACAAGCAGTTGTGAACCAGAGCATAATGGAAGCGGGAACGGCATGGGAAACGGACAGGGAAATGGACAGGGACAAGGAAATGGACAAGGCAGAGGGCATGGACGCGGCATGCACCATGGCGGGAACCATAGTTCCTGACAAATAAAAGCAGAACAGTCAGCGTATCGGGGGAGCCCGGTACGCTTTTCTTTTTCATTTTCAAAAAGCAACGAAAATCTGCCTTTTGCTTTTTTGCAACTTGTGATATACTAGATATCAGACATTAGGCGATGGATTCTGGAAAAGGCATGAAAGCGGCAGGGCTGCCTGCGGTCGCCATACAGAACCATGCCCAGGATAAATTTTGGACACATATGCCGGGGATTTCAGGCTGTACGCCAATTCCCGTAGACATTTATTTTCCAGGAAGGAGGTTCGGCACCATGGCAAAGCGGCGGGTCAAAAGGGAAATCTTACAGCGCACCGACCATCGGCTGGATCTGAGCGTGGCGGGCAGGAACCTCTTTGTCTCCCGGGATAAGCAGGCGCAGAGCCGGGCGGCCCGGCGCATTCAGGTGTGGATGCGGGTCGTACTGACACTGGTGATCCTTGCCGTCTCCACGGTGGGGGTCGTTCTTGCCGTATCCTATGTGGGACCGTGGATCCGCTCGGAGATGACGGTGTCCGGCACTTCTGGTGTGGAATCCGGCCTTTCCTCCGCGCCCTCCGAATCGCTGCCGGAATATGACAGCATGGGCCTGCCCGTTTACAGCGAGGAGGTCTGCCTGTTTGTGGTCAATGAGGACCACCCGGTGGACCGCGGCTTTTCCCCGGAGCTCACCGAGGTAAACGGCGTGCAGGTGGATTCCCGTATCGCCGGCGCACTGCGGCTTCTGGTCACCGCTGCCAAGGAAGAAGGGCTTGCCCTGACTTTTACGGAGGGCTACGTTACCTTTGAGGAACAGGAAAAACGTTTCCAGGCGGCAGCGGACAAGCTGGTCAAGGAGCAGGGGCTGACCACCGTTATGGCGAAATCGGAAGCCAGATCCCAGGAGCCCCTGCCAGGAGAAAGTGATTTTCAAAGCGGAATGTGCGTCCGGCTGGACGGCGACCCCAAAACCTTTGAAAGCTCCCGCACCTATTCCTGGCTCAAGGCAAACATGGGGAAATACGGCTTTATTTTCCGATACCCAGCCTATAAGGAGGATTCCACCGGGCTGGACGCCGATCCCACCGTGATCCGCTATGTCGGCAGTGAATACGCCTCCGCCATGCAGCAGCGTTCCCTGTGCCTGGAGGAATATATCAATTATCTGGAAAGCCAGTGACACTCTCCGCGCGACAGGCAGAACGCCGCAGGGCGCAAAGCGCTTTTGTCCCCGTGGTCTCAGATGGAGCCAGGCGTTTCTGCCTGCTCCATTTTTCATGCGATTTTCCTGAAAAAACAGGTTTTCCACCCTTCATTTTTTTCTGGACATTTTCCTGCGGAAATGGTACAATGTGTCGGATAGCGCAGAACGCGCGCGAAAAAGGATTCCCCGGTGCGGTCCATTCCGCCTGCTTTTCTGAATTTTCGGGCGATTGGGGAAACCGAAAAAACAAACTGGAGGAATGTACATGAAACTGACGTACAACACCAAGGACAGACCGAAGTTCGGGCAGCTCATCGTCTTTGCAATCCAGCAGCTGCTGGCGATCATGGCGGCTACCATCGCTGTTCCTGCCATTGTCGGCAACGGCATGCAGCAGACCGCCGCCATGTTCGGCGCAGGCGTGGGCACACTGGTCTATGTGCTGTTCACCAAGGCAAAGAGCCCCGTATTTTTAGGCTCCAGCTTTGCCTTTATCGGCTCTATGAGCGCCGCCTTTGCCGGCGCGGTATCCGTACAGGCAGGCTATATGGGGCTGATCATCGGCGCTGTGTTTGCCGGTCTGGTGTATGTGGTCATCGCCCTCATCGTAAAGCTTGCAGGCGTGGGCTGGATCGACAAGCTGATGCCCAAGCAGGTCATCGGTCCTACGGTCGCCATCATCGGTCTGGGGCTTGCCGGAAGCGCCATCTCCAATCTGAATGCCGGCGGCTATCTGGTAGAGTCTGTCAGTCAGGTGATCCAGGACGGCGCGATCGTGGAGCAAACTTCCATGGTTTCTTCCGCCTATCCCCTGCTGGCTGTGTTCTGCGGTCTGTTCGGGCTGGTCGTCACCATGCTGTGCTCTGTATACGGCAACAAGAACCTGAAGCTGATCCCCTTCATCATCGGCATTGTGGCAGGCTATGCCATGTGCGCCCTGTTCACGGTCATCGGCATCGCAACGGGCAATGACGGGCTGAAGCTCATCGACTTCTCTCATTTCTCCGGTATCGGCGTTTTCACGCTGCCCAAATTCACTTTCCTGGAAGCCATGAAGGGCGTTTCTGAAATCGACGGCGCTTACATCGGCAGCGTGGCGCTGGCATATATGCCGGTGGCGTTCGTGGTCTTTGCCGAGCACATCGCCGACCACAAAAACATTTCCTCCATCATTGAAACAGACCTGCTGAAAGAGCCGGGTCTGCACCGCACCCTGCTGGGCGACGGCATCGGCTCCATGGCGGGCGCCATCTTCGGCGGCTGCCCCAACACCACCTATGGCGAGTCTGTCGCCTGTGTGGCGATCTCCGGCAATGCTTCCGTGGCGACTATCATCGCTACCGCCATTCTCGCCATTCTCATCTCGTTCGTCTCTCCCTTTGTCGCCTTTGTGGAGTCCATTCCCTCCTGCGTTATGGGCGGCGTGTGCATGGCGCTGTACGGCTTCATTGCCGTGTCCGGCTTGAAGATGGTGCAGAAGGTCGATCTGGAGGATAACCGCAACCTGTTCACCGTGTCTGCCATTCTCATTGCCGGTATCGGCGGTCTGGTGCTGGATTTCGGCAAAATCCAGATCACCTCTGTCGCCACCGCCCTGATCCTTGGCATCCTCGTCAACCTGCTCCTCCACGCCGGGGACAAGAAAAAGAACGCCTAAAAAATCCAGATATCAAAGAGACGGGAGGTTTCTCCCGTCTTTTTTTATTTTCTCCCTTGTCACATTTCCCTGCTCAGCTCCGTTTACAGGGTGAACTGCTTACAACACGAAAGGAGGCTCAATGATGAACGCAATCGACCGGGAACGCAGCGAAGCTGCTGTCCGGGAGCACGGCGCGGCAGTGTACCGTCTGGCGTTTTCCCAGCTGCAAAATATTGCGGATACGGAAGACGTGTTCCAGGAGGTGTTTCTGCGATATGTGGAAAAAGCGCCGGTCTTTCAGGGACGGGAGCACGAAAAAGCATGGCTGCTGCGGGTCACGCTGAATTGCTGCAGGGACCTGTTCCGCTCCCCCTTCCGCAGGCGCCGCACCGCGCTGGAGGAAGCGGAAAACCTGCCCGCATGGGACGCTGAGGAAACGCACCTGCGGGAGCAGCTGCAAAAGCTGCCGAAAAAGGACCGGGCAGTGCTGCACCTCTTTTACTGGGAGGATATGACGACCGAGCAAATGGCGCTGGCGCTGGGCTGTCAGCCCGCGGCGGCGCGGCAGCGGTTGAAACGAGCCAGAGCAAGGCTGAAAAAACTGCTGGAAGAGGAGGAAAACGACTATGTTGGAGAACACATATAAAACCATGAACGAAAAGCTTTTTCCCAGCCCCCTTTTGATTTCCGAAACCCTGCGGCGCATGGAAACGGGCAGAAAGGGAAACCCGACCAAAAAGTGGAAGCGCTTCGTAACGGCAGCTTTTGCGGCGGCACTGGTGCTGACCCTGTCGGTCACGGCGCTGGCTTCCGCATTTCCCGGCTTTCGGGAGCTGCTGTTTGGAAAACAGTCCCCTGTGGCGGAAAGCCTGAACCCTGTCGCCGCCGTCAGCGAAGAGGACGGGCTCCGATTAGAGGTGCTGGGCGCAATGGGAAATGAAAAAGGCTTTACCGCCTACTTTACCCTGCGGGACACTGCCGGGCAGGGGCGGGTCACGGCAAGCAGCGTTGTAAGCCCCCGCGCACAGCTGAACGGGGAGTACCCGCCGGACGACCTGCTGAACAATATGTACGGCGGCATGGTGCGCAAAGCGGAAGCCGTTGGCTTTGATTCGGAAACCGATACCGCGCTTTACCGTTTTACCATGCTGACCGGCGACCCTGACGACACGGCGTGGTTCCAGGGCGCCCGAAGCGGCGGTGCCTACAATGCGGAAAACGCCAGGGTAAAGCTCTCCGTTGACCGTATCGTCAATTCCCAGCCCGACGTGGACAGGAAAAAGCTCGACCTTTCCCTGTTTGAACTTTCCGATGAAACCACCCCGGTCGCAAAATTTTATCAAAGCTATGTCTCCCCCGAAGCGCTGGAAGGCATTTCCCCCAAAGAAAGCGGGTTCCTTACCCCGGAGGAATATTCTGCGGCAAGAGAAAAGGAAAAGGAGCTGCTGGGCGAGCTGGACGTGGGAGCAGCGGAGGAAGCCCTGCGGTACCAGTACGATGAAAACGGGACCCTGTCCGTGCTGACCCCCGGGGAGCCTGTCTCCATCGGTGGCGGCGCGGCGATCACCAAGGTCGGCTTTCTGGGCGGCAGGCTCCATATCCAGCTGCGGCACTCCGGCAGTTCCACAGCGGACACCGCACTTTACTGTACCGACAAAGGCGCGGGCATTTCTGAAATTCAGGAAAAGAACCGCTATATTTCGGCTTCCGTCGATGGCAGTGAAGCAGCTCTTTACAAGCAGCCCACGATTGCCTTCAGTTATTTTGACCTGAGCGGCAGCGGAGAGGTGCAGTGGGGAAAAACCGGCGGCGAGCGCTATCAGGAATATGTGTTTGATATTTCTCCCGGCGAGCTGGACGATTACGATTTCTATTTCTCCGCCTATCGGCATAAAACACACCGCGCCCAGCTTACCGCCACCTTTGACCTGACAGACAGCCTGCCCGCCGGAGGAACGGATTTCGGCACGATCGAGTGCGGCGGCATCTCTATTGACAAAATGAGCGTCACGCCTATCGGGGTCGTTCTTTCCGGCAAAAAAGGAGAGCTGCGCGGTCTGAAATCGATCCGGCTCTGGAGCAATGACGCTTCTTATCCCCTTTGCCTCATCGGCGACGACAACGATATCAGGCTCCCCAGCTCCGATGAAGACGAGCTTACCCTCAAGCTTACCTCAACAGGCGCGCCAATCCCTGTGGAAGCGATCACAGCGGTGGAAATCAACGGAATAAAAACAGAGCTTACAAAATAGCGAAAGCCAGCAGCAAAAGCCCGGGGAAAATTCCCCGGGCTTTTGCCTGTGCTTTTTCTACTGTCTGATCGGTCAGCTCAACGGGATCTCCTCGCCGTTTATACGGACGGCAGTAACGGCTTCCGGCTCTACCGGCACACCGTCGCTGATGAATTTCATGGTGAAGCTCATGTCTTCCCGCTCATAGTTATTGTTGTAGCTGATACTGTAGGGATAGCTTTCCCCGCCGCAGACCAGCTCCAGCGTTTTGATTTTCTTCATGTCACTGTTCCACCCGCTGGCGTACACGCCCAGCGCCGTGATATCCAACGTGTCGATGGCAATATCGCCCGCCTGCAGGCCGTGATAGGAAGCGGTGCTTTTTGCCAGCTCGCCGACAGTGGAAAATTCCTCCGTGCGCAGGTCTATTGTCATTCCCTTATTTTCTCTAAATTCCACGAGGCAATCGTACTGCGCCAGTTCTTCCGCCGAACCGATCTCAAAAATCGCTTCCGTATAATAAGTTTCTCCCGCATCGATCATGGCGTATGCGTTCCAGATGACCTGCCCCTCCTCATCGATCGTGAAGTGGTTGCCATAGCCCGAGCTGAAACGATCAAGCTTTTCCATCAGCTCCGGGTCTACCCAGCGCCCGATCTGGTGCTTCTCCAGCTCCTTTTCCAGCGCCTGTCCCTCGCCCAGCGGCGCAAGCCTGACGTCTGCAAAGCACACTGTTCCGTTAAGGTCGCCCTTGCTCCAAGCCTGATCTCTGGTCTGGATATGGAGCTTGCCGTCCAGAAGGCCCACCGCGGTCACGGCAGCGCTGCCGTCCTCGGTTTCCAGCAGCGGTTCTCCGGGCTTCAATACCACAGGTCTGCCGTTCTCGTCAAAGTTTCCACGGAAATCATTGAAAAGGCCGGTGGCTTCTCCGTCCGGTGCCGGGGAAAGCAGACCGTCCTTTTTCATATACTGTTCCCCCTGGTCATTCAGCGCCGTGAACCAAGTTTGATAGTACGCCACAGGCATGGTCTCCCCGGTCAAGGGAACCCCGGAAAGCTCCAGCGTGGTAAAGTCACTCCGGGTTTGGTACCAGATGCGGTCCAACCACAGCTGAACCGAAGCCCCTGTGGCGTCATACTCCCCGCCGGCAGCCCCCGTGACATCGTGCTTCTCGCCGGTGGTCATTTCATAACGGCAGAAAGCCGTCTGGGTCTCCGGGTCATAATCCAGCACGGAGGCATAGTCGTTCTTTCCGTTGTCCTGCGTCTTCTCCCACGCTTCTTCCGGGTATTCCCCATTGAGCTTGGCAAAGACACTCAGGTACATATCCGAGCCCAATCGGTTCTCACCCTCCGTATCCTGCAGCGTAAAATAGACGATCACGTTGCTCTTATCGCTCATGGCGCCCAGCACCTCCAGGCGGAGCCCGTCCTTCTCACTGACCGTTGTAACAGGGGTCAGGCTTTCGCCCACCGGGGAATTCTCCCCAAACAGCAGCTCCCGGAAGCCGGGGAACGCTGCCAGCGCCGTCATAGACACCGCCAGGACCAGCACACACGCCAGCACCGCGGCGGCAAGGCGCTTCGTGCCGCGGGCACGGGGCGCGGCAGTCCTTTTCCGTTCTTCCTCCGCCATACGCTCCGCGGTCTGCGTCCGCAGGGCGGCACAGGGCGTTACCTGGGCCATCAATTCTTTATAGTCACGTTCCAACATGATCGTTCTCTCCTTTCAGCCGTTTCCGCAGCAGCTCCCGTCCTCTGGAAAGCCGGGATTTCACCGTGCCGGGACGCAGCGCCAGCATAGCGCTGATTTCGTCCACGGTCATATCCTCCCAGTAAAACAGGTGCAGCACCGCGCTGTATTTTAAGGGCAGCTTCTTCAATTCTTCCGTCAAATAGTGGTTCTCCGGCATATCCGCCTGAATGCTTTCCTCCAGCGGGACGCTGTGCCGCCGCCAGGGGGAAGCCCACAGCTTTTTGCAGCAATTCAGCGTCACCCGCAGGAACCATGCTTTTTCGTGCTCCGGGCTTTCAAAGGTCGGAGCCTTGCGCACATATCGGAGAAATACCTCCTGGTACACATCGTCGGCGTCGCTGCGGTTCCTCAGCTGGGCAAAGGCAAGCTTATATACCATATCCGAATGCCTGCTGATGACCTGCTCCGCCCGTTCCAACGGCTCGTTCATAGGAGTTCTCCCCTTTCCTCTGTTTTAGAAGATCGTGAAAACCGGTTTTCGCTTCTGCCCTGAATACCCTGTATCTTCCCAAAAGGTTGCGCCCGGAAAAAATTTTTGAAACCCGCCGAAAAGAAAAAGAGACGCCCCGTGGACGTCCCTCCTGTTTCTTTCCGATTTACCGCCTTCTCGGCCAGAAATACAGCCCGTACCCCAGCAGGCACAGGGAAATGAGAATGGCGCTGGCGGCAGCTCCCAGCGCGATGGCAGTGCGGTCCAGCGGACCTGCCACCATGCTGATCAGGATCGCGACAGCGTCCGCCCCGATCAGCAGACGATACAGCCTTTTTTCTACGTCCGTCATGAAAAACCCCCGATGTTAGTTGTTAGTCATTAGTTGTTAGTTGTTAGAAAGGACGGGACAAAAGAGCACACTCTTTTTCAGTATCCAGTATTTAACACTTATTATACTCAATTTCCAGCGCGTTTGCAAGTGCCGCCAGCTGTTCCAGGGTAAGCTGCTCGGCACGGGCATTTTTCGGCGCCCCTGCGGCAAGCAGCGCCTGTTCCGCCTGCCCTTTGGTGTACTGCCCGGCGGCGGCAATGGAATTGGCAGCGGTTTTCCGGCGCTGGGAAAAAGCGGAACGGACTACTTTGAAAAACTGCTCCTTGTTTCCCACCTCTACCGGCGGCGTCCTGCGCAGTGTCAGCCGAATGACGGCGGAATCCACATTGGGCGGGGGCAAAAAGCTGCCTCTGCTGACGGGAAAAAGGATTTCCGGCCGGCTGTGGTACCACACGGAAGCGCTGACCGCCCCGCACTCCCGGCTGCCGGGCTGGGCGCAGATACGCTTCGCCGCCTCTTTCTGCACCATCACGGTGATCTTCTGTAAAGGCAAATCACTTTCCAGCAGGCGCATGAGCACCGGGGAGGTGATGTAATAGGGCAGGTTGGCACAGACGCAAATTTCCCCGCCGCCGAATTTTTCTTCGATGAGCCGCGCCAGGTCCAGCTTCAGCACATCGCCCTCCACCAGCTCCACGTTGGAGCAGCCCGACAAAGTTTCCTCCAGTACTGGGAACAGGCGGCGGTCCAGCTCCACCGCCACCACCTTTTTCGCCACCTGGGACAGCTCCCAGGTCAGCACGCCCATGCCGGGACCGATCTCCACCACGCCGGCGCAGTCCTCTGCCCCGCATTCCGCCGCCATTCTGGGGCAGACGCCGGGGTTTACCAGAAAATTCTGCCCCATGGCTTTGGAAAACTGGAACCCGTGGCGGGACAGCACCTCTTTGATATAGGAAATATCCGAAAGCCTGCTCATGACCGCTCCTTTTCTCCGTCTGTTTTTTCCTGCCGCGCGTCGTACAACACACGCACCCCGTCATCGTATATTTTTGGGAAATGGGCGGCGATCCACCCTTCGTCCACCTCATAGGTGGAGCGCTCGAAATCGCTGACCAGCACATAATCCACCCCGTATTCCCGGAACAGCCCCGGGTTCTCCGCCGGGTGCTCGTACATCAGCCCGGCGGCATGCTCCCACTTGCCAAAGGGCAGCCCGTGGAAGTAGAGATAGGAGGACGAGCCGCAGACGATGTTCCGCCCGGCAAGGGTGCATATCTCGTTATTGTGCCGGGTATCCGTCAAGATCAGCGAATCGGGGGCGGTGTTTTCCTCCACGAACCTGCTGAGGGCGATCGCCCCGTCTCCATAAATTTCATACCGGGCGTTCCATTCCCTGCCGACGGTCAGCACCGCGGAGCAGGAGCAGACCGCCACCGTCAGCCCCACAAGAACACATTTTACGCCTTTGAGCCGGATAAAGTCCAAGAGCCGGAAGAAGCACTCCGCTCCGGCGCAGCACAAAAAGAGATACGCCACATAGAGCAGCTTGTTGTTGTCGTAATTGTTGGGCTGGAAGACCACAAGCTCCGCCAGCAGCCAGAGGAACAGCGCCGGCGCGTATTTCATAAAGCGACCGCTCCTGGCGGTCAGGACGCCCCCAAGCGCCAGCACCCCCGCCAGCCCCAGGTTTTTCAAATAGAACCAAAGGTATTCGTCCTCTCCGATGACCCAGCCGAAATGCCCCCGGATAAACCCGCCGGTGCCCGCCTGACGGAAGGTCCAGAAGCAGAGCTGGGGAAGCGCCAGCACACAGGCGGCAAGAAGCAGCACGCCCCAGGTGGTCAAAAGGGCTTTGCCCTCCCCTGCCCGCACCGCTTTCCAGAGCAGCCACCCCAGGAAAAGCAGGAAAATCCCTGCCAGAATGCAGGCTGCCCACAACAGCCCGGCGGATCCTATCTGCCCGGAGCCCTTGGCATAGTGCTGCAAAACGCAGAACACCAGCAGCGTGAAAACCAGCAGGCATTTCCCCACCCGGGCAGCCTGACGTTCCCAGTCCGCCTGCCGGAGCAGGGAAGCGAGCAGCCAAACGCCGCAGCACAGCGCCAGCGCCACGAAGGAGTGGGTATGGATCATGGGCAGCAGCCCAGCCAAAATTCCAACGGTGAGAAAATACTTTTTTTCCTGCTCAAATACCGCCCGGTACAGGAGATAGAGGGTGGGAAACAGCACCGCCCAGCCGAACAGCGTCGCCCGCTGGGGCAGCATCATGTCCACGAGCACATTGACCCAGCGGATATTGCCCTCCACGTAGTTGGTGGGGGTCTGGTAAAAATCTGTAAAAATGCGAAAAAAGTCTTCCCTGCTGCCCAGAAAATACAGGAAACCGAAGCCGCCGTTCAGGAAGAAAAAAATCCATGCCAGCGCCGCTTTTTTCGCCGACCCTAACAGCCGGGACATGAACAGATAGCCCCCAAACAGCACCTGCGCCCCGGCGACCGCCATGGGCAGGAAATAGGACCATTTCAGCGCAATGTCCCAGCAGCCGGTCAACCCCTCTGCCAGATAGTAAAGGAGATAGAGGGAGGAGGAAATGCTGTCGCTCAAAAAGGGATAGGACAGCCGGAAGCCCGGCAGCAGCGGGTAACCGGGCGGGAACGCGCCCTGCCTGGCAATGCTGGTGATAAAGCTCAGGTGCATGCTCATGTCGCCGTAGGTCGCCTGGCTGGAAAATATCCTGCCGTTTTCCAAGCGGAAGGAGCGCCACACCAGCGCCCAAAACAGCAGCAGCACCGCAGCGGCTGCCCACAGGAATTTCCTGCGCCGAAAGGCGGAAAAGCCCAGGGGTACGCGCTCTCCTTTTTTGAAAGCCACAAGGCAGAGGACGCAGAGCAGCACCGCCGCCCCCAGCCCGCAAAGATTGGACGCCGCCGTGAACCCCAAAAAGAAAGAAAAGGGAACAGGGCACCATTGCAGCAGCACGCTGCCCAGCACACTGCCCAGCAGCAGCCGCACGCCGCCGCTTTCTCCCGGAAGCAGCCGCCGCGCCATCAGCACGCCGCAAAGCTGGAACGCAAAAAAGAAAAGAGAAGAAAGCAGGAAAAAGAAAATCAACCAGTACGCTTCCGTCAAGATCGTTTCCTCCCCTTTCTTCCTCATGCGTTTTCTCCGCCGCAGGATTCCCGGCGGAGAGGGTCGCTCTACGCCCATTATACCCGTCCTGCCGAATAAAGTAAAGCCGCTTTGTGGGAAATGCGCCGAAACGCCTTGCTCCGCCCAGGCATTTTTGAAAATTTGCGCTTCCGGGGAAATTGTTGTATAATAACCGCAAAGCGGCTATTATACAAATTTTAGTTTAGCACGCAAGAAATGAGCAATGAGAAATGAGAAATGAGTAACGCGCAATTATCGTAGAACTCTCGTTCCTCTATCTCGTAAAATCGAAATAACGGAGGAGAAAAAAGTTCTATTCACTCCCGATGGGAAAACCGCAGGCTATCTGCCCTTTATCAGGGGGAAGGTGGGGGACGAAGTCCCCCACCGAAGAAAGAAAAAATCGCACACGGCAGCATAATCGAAAAGGCAGGGATCTAAATGTGCGAAAGCAGAAGCTATGGAAAATGGTTTCTCCGGCAACCGCTAAACTACAATTTGTCGCCCGGTTTGTGCTGTGAATAATGGGCGATGGACACACGATATCAACGCACCTTTGGTGCCTACGGTAATGACCGCAAAACAAATTACATATGGGGGCTGTTCTATGGAAAAGCTGAAGCGGCGCGACAAAATAAATTATTATCTGGACCTGGCGGAAACCGTTGCCCTGCGGGGCACCTGCCTGCGCAGGCTGTACGGAGCCGTGATCGTAAAAAATGACGAGGTAGTCTCCACCGGCTATGTGGGCGCGCCCAGAGGGCGGGAAAACTGCTCCGATCTGGGCTACTGCCTGCGGACGAAAATGGGCATTCCCAGAGGGGAGCGGTACGAGCTGTGCCGCAGCGTCCACGCGGAGGCAAACGCCATTATTTCCGCTTCCCGCCGGGACATGATCGGCGCCACCCTGTATCTGGTGGGCAGGAACGTGGACGATGGCGAGTATGTCAAGGACGCCACCTGCTGCTCCATGTGCAAGCGCATGGTGATAAACGCCGGCATTGAGAAGGTCATCGTCCGGGACGATGGGGAGCATTACCGCACCATCTACGTTGCCGATTGGGTCCGGGACGACGAATCCCTGCAAGGGGTGCTGGGCTATTGAGCGCCCCAAAAAGCAGCCGCTATGGCGCGCTGGACACCCTGCGGGGGCTGTGCCTTCTCAGCATGATCGGCTTTCACGGGGTGTATGATCTGGTAAATATCATCGGCGTGCCCGTCCCGTGGCTGGACGATATGCCGGGCTATCTTTGGCAGCAGAGCATTTGCTGGACGTTTATCGCCCTTTCCGGCTTCTGCTGGAGCTTTTCCCACCACCCTCTGCGGCACGGGCTGGTCCTGGTGGGCTGCGGGGCTGCCATCACACTGATCACCTACTTTTTCATGCCCTCGGAGCTGATCCAGTACGGTGTGCTGACGCTGCTGGGGCTGTCGGCGCTGCTGCTCACGGGGCTGAAACGGCTCTTTGACCGGCTGCACTGGAGCATTCCCGCCCCGGCAGGCTTGGGCGTTTCCCTGCTCCTGCTTTTCCTGACGCGGAATTTGTCCCGTGGCTCTCTGCCCTTTGACCGGCCAATCGTGCTGCCGGATTTCCTCTCTGACACGAATTTAGCAGCTTTGCTGGGATTTCCCTCCCCCACCTTTTTCTCCGCCGACTACTTCCCGCTGCTCCCATGGTTTTTCCTTTACGCCGCCGGATACTTCCTCTGGAAGCTCCTTTCCCCGCGTGAAAAGGCAATGGAGCGCTTACGCCCCGGCATTGCGCCCCTGTCCTTTCTGGGGCGGCACAGCCTGCTCATCTATCTTCTGCACCAGCCCGTGCTGCTGGGAACCTTTTTCCTTTTGTCCTATCTGAAATAAAACAAAACGGATACAGGCTTTTTTACAGCCGTATCCGTTTTTTCAATTTCATGTGTTCTGGAAAAATACCGCGCCTGTCAAATGGAGATCCACCAGCATACGCCGAATTTATCTATCACCGTTGCGCAGTATTCGCTCCATGGAAGCGAGTGAATGGGGTGCAGAACTGCGCCGCCGTCGCTCAGGGCACGAAACGCCTGATCGACCGCTTCCCTGCTTCCCATTTCAAAGACGTTGAAGGTCATCGTCTCCCACTTCAATTTGTGGACAAGGCTTACGTCGCAGGGGTTCTCCGCTTCAGCCAATGCCAGAAAGCCTTCGCCGTTTACGGATAATTCGCAATGCTCATACGCGGTTTTATCGCGGTTCTTTATTTCAAATGTGATCTCCGCGCCGAAAGCCCGGCAATACAACGCCGCCGCTTCCAGACTGTTTTTCACATAGACCTGCGTATAATTTTTCATGCGTTTTCCCCCGCATCATACAAGAGCGCTTTTCTCTTACTTCGCCTCAAAGTAAGCCTTGAACGCCTTGTACGCCATATAAACGTCCAGCTTGGAGACCACCTCGAAGGGCGCGTGCATGGAAAGCACCGGCACGCCGATGTCGATGACGTCCGCGTTCAGGCGGGAGATATCCAGCGCCACGGTTCCGCCGCCGCCCTGGTCGACCTTGCCCAGCTCGCCGATCTGCCATACCACGTCGGCATCGTCCAAAATCCGGCGCACCCAGCCCACAAACTCGGCGGAGGCGTCGTTGCTGCCGCCCTTGCCCCGGGAGCCGGTATACTTGGCAACGCCCACGCCACGGTTCAGATAGCAGGAATTGCCCACTTCATAGGCATAGGCATAGGTGGGGTCGTATGCCGCGGTCACATCGGCAGACAGGCAGTTGGAAGCAGACCACACATGGCGGGGCTCCAAGCCCTCGGCAGCTGCCAGATCAGCCACAAAATAGTTGAGATATTCGGAGCAGAGACCCGTGTTGCCCACGCTGCCGATCTCCTCCTTGTCCGCCAGACAGGTGATCACGGTACGCTCAGGGGTCTTACAGTTCAAGATCGCTTCCAAAGCGGGATAGGCGCACACCCGGTCGTCATGACCGTAAGCGCCGACCATGCTGCGGTCGAAGCCGATATCGGCAGCACGGAAAGCGGGAACAAAGGAAATCTCCGCGGAGATGAGGTCGCTTTCCACCACGCCGTACTGCTCGTTCAGAATCTTCATCACATTCAGCTTAAAGAGCTGCTCGCCTTCGGCATCCTCCAAAGGCAGGCTGCCCACCAGGATATTCAGGTCCTCGCCGGTGAAGGCTTCGCCCAGCTTCTTGCCCATCTGGTCCCTGCCCAAATGGGGCAGGATATCGGTGATGGTGAACTGGGGGTCACTAGGCTTATCGCCTACGTTTACGGTGATCTCCGTCCCGTCCTTGCGCACGATCTTGCCGTGCATGGACAGGGGGATCGCCGTCCACTGGTAATGCTTGATCCCGCCGTAATAGTGGGTCTTCAGCAGAGCCAGCTCATTTGCCTCATACAGCGGAATGGGCTTCAAATCAATGCGGGGGTTGTCGATATGCGCCGCCGCAATGCGGACGCCCTCCCTGCAGCCTTTTTTGCCGATCACCGCCAGACACATTGCCTTGCCGCGGTTGTTGTAGTATACCTTGTCCCCCGCCTTATACTTGTGAGAGGGGTCAAAGGGCACGAACCCGGCGGCTTCCGCAGCCTTGACAGCGTAGTCTACCGACTCCCGCTCAGTCTTCGCCTCGTCCAGGAACGCCTTATAGCCCTCGGCAAACTTGTCCGCCTTCTTCATCTCAGCGGCGCCGGCTTTTTTCACGCCGTGGGTACGGTCGTTCAAAAGCTGCTTAGAGAGCTCTTTCGCGTCGATCTTTTCCACTTTCTTTGCCATAGGAATCTTCCTTTCTTTATTTCAGATAAATTCCAGGTAAGCCCGGGATTTATGGGCTCCTGAATTTTCCAGGTCCAAGGGTAACTTTACTCTCCTTTTTGCAAAAAGTCAACCGCTTTCCTGCATGGAGAAGGGATTTCACAGTCAATACAGCGCTTCGTACCGCTCCATGGCCTTCTTTACCTTTTTCACATAGGAATCCGTTTCCGGGTAGGGAATGGTGTGAAGGTTCTCCCCGTCGTGGGAATATTTGCTTTCTGCAAGCCACGCCTCCACGTTGCCCATTCCGGCGTTGTAGGCGCACAGGGCAACGTCCAGGCTGCCAAATTCATTGAGCAGCAGCCGCAGCAGCGCGCAGCCGCAATGGATATTGTCCGAGGGGTCCAGCACGTTTTCGCCGCCGTTTTCCGGAGGATAGAGCGAGGCGATCCACTGGAAGGTGGCAGGGGTCAGCTGCATCAGTCCTTCCGCCCCGGCGTGGGACTTTGCTTCCGCGTGGAACCGGCTTTCCGTCCGCATGACGGCGTAGATCAGGCTGCTGTCCAGGGAAAATTCCCGCGCTTCCCGCTGCACCAGCTCCTCATAGGGGCGGGGGTACAGCAGCCGCCAGCCCGTTTCCACAAGAGAGGGTCCGGCGAAAACACCCAATACGGTCACGATCAGCACAATGGCGGCAAGCACGATGCGTCCTTTTTTCATAGCGCAGTATCTCCGTTTTCTATCTGCAATTCCCCGATGACAGGGGCAAGGGCGGCGGACAGGTCGCACCCTGCGGGGTTCTCTATCACCCAATCCGCCCGCCCGGCGAAAAATTCTTCGCTGTGCTGGGCGGAAAGCCTCTGCCTTGCCTGCTCCTCAGAAATACCGTCCCGGGCGCAAATGCGGGCGATCCTCTCCTCCGACCGGGCGGTAAGCACCAAAATCCTGGCGCAGGCATCGTCCAGACCCGCTTCAAACAGCGTAGGGGCGTCCAGCGCCACCACCCGCTTTCCGGCGGAAAAAGCAGCTGCGATCTCTCTGCGCACCGCGGACAGGATTTTCGGGAAGGTGATCTCTTCCAGCCTTCTTTTGCTCTCCGGCGTGGCAAACGCCCTCTGCGCCAAAGCGCGGCGGTCAAGCCCGGCTGCCGTCACGATATCTTTTCCAAAAGCCTGCTGCAGCTCATAAAGACAGCCGCTGTCGTAAACCGCTTCGCTGCGGGTGAGGGCGTCGCAGTCTATCACCGCCCAGCCGGCTTCCCGCAGCACCGCTGCCGCTGTGGATTTTCCCGCGCCGCTGGGTCCTGTCAGCCCCACCACAAAATGGCGCCAAGGGTTCACTACGGAAAAGCCAGCCGCGCGGATCATGCGGTTGTACACCGCCAGCCCCACCCCCCGCTTGGAGGGCATATGGGCATAGACCTGCTTTGCGTCCCGTTCGTCCAGCCGGAGCAGCGTGGAAAACAGCAAATGCGCCTGCTTTTCGCCGTCGTACCGGCTGCCCACGCTGAAACAGGGCAGCTTCAGCAGGGGAATGTCCTCGTCAAAGCACAGGGCATAGCAGCCATTTGGCTCCGCTTCTCCCCCGTGGCAATCGTTCTGCTGGTTTACATAACTCGAATACTCCTCCGGGGAAGCGTCCACCAGCGTGACCTGCGCCCGGGGGGCATAGTGCTTGTATTTCATGCCGGGAGAAGCAGCCTGCGCCCCCTCCTGCAAACGGTCCAGCACCGCGGGGTCCACGTCCACCGCGCCCAGCACGCTTTCCAGCTGGGAAAGGGTCACACCGCCCGGGCGCAGCAGTCTGGGGCGTTCCCCCGCCAGCGTGATAACAGTGGATTCCACCCCCACGCTGCAATCGCCGCCATCGACCAGAGCCGCTACCCGCCCCATCATATCCTCGCACAGATGGGAAAATGTGGTCGGGCTGGGTCTGCCGGAGCGGTTCGCGGAGGGGGCTGCCAGCGGCACGCCTGCCGCCCGAATGACCGCCTGCGCCACCGGGTGGGAGGGGAACCGCACCCCCACGGTGGAAAGCCCGCCGCTGGTCTCCACGGGGACCAGATCGGACTTTTCCAGAATGATGGTCAGCGGTCCGGGCCAGAAGCGCTCCGCCAGCCGCAAAGCCTGCTTGGGGATCTTCCGCACCAGCGGTGCCCATTGGGAAAGCTCCGCGATATGGACGATCAGCGGGTTATCCGCCGGTCTGCCCTTGGCGGCAAAAATTTTTTTCACTGCTTCGGGGTCCGTGGCGGCGGCGGCAAGCCCGTAAACAGTTTCCGTTGGGATACCCACCACATCGCCGCGGCGCAAAAGCTCCCCCGCTGTTTTGATATCATTTGTATGCTGTCCGCTTAGAAGTAATGTATTCATAGTAGTTCTCCGATACTGCGCGCCGGCTAGAGGACTTGGAGCTCCGGCAAAAGCTCAGGATTCCTCCAGCTTTGCCGATCTATCAGCGGCAATCAGCGGGTCGATGATCTGATCCAGATTTCCTGCTAATATTTCCTCCAGCTTGTAGAGCGTCAAGCCGATCCGATGGTCCGTCACCCGGGACTGGGGAAAATTGTAGGTGCGGATACGCTCGGAGCGGTCGCCGCTGCCCACCTGGCTTTTCCGTTCCTCTGCCACCTGGGCGCTGACCTTTTCCTGCTCCTGGGACAGCAGTCTGGCGCGGAGCACCTTCATTGCCTTATCCTTATTTTTGTACTGGCTGCGTTCGTCCTGGCATTCTACCACCATACCCGTGGGCAGGTGGGTGATGCGAATGGCGGAGGAGGTCTTGTTGATATGCTGCCCGCCGGCGCCGCTGGAACGAAAGGTGTCGATGCGCAGGTCCTTGGGATCAATATCCACCTCCACGTCCTCCGCTTCCGGCAGCACCGCCACCGTGGCGGCAGAGGTGTGTATCCTCCCCTGGGTCTCCGTTTCCGGCACACGCTGCACCCGGTGGGCGCCGCTTTCAAACTTCAGCCGGGAATACGCCCCCGCGCCGTCGATCAGGAAGCTCACTTCCTTAAAGCCGCCCAGCTCCGTTTCGTTCAGCCCCACGATCTCCGTTTTCCAGCCCCTGCTTTCCGCGTAGGCGGTGTACATTCGGTACAGGTCATAGGCGAACAGCGCCGCTTCCTCGCCGCCGGCGCCGCCCCGTATCTCCACGATCACATTCTTTTCGTCGTTGGGGTCCTTGGGCAGCAGCAGGAGCTTGATGCGCTCCTCCCACTGGGCTAAGCCCTCCTCATTCTCCTTCAGCTCCGCCTGCGCCAGCTCCCGCAGCTCCCGGTCGGAAGACTCCTCCAGCACCTCTCTGGCTTCTGCGGCGGCGCTTTCACAGCGCCGGTAAGCGCGGTAGGCTTCCACAATGGGTTCCAGCTCTTTGTATTCCTTCATCAGGGCAGCATACAACTCCCGGTCGGCGGAGGTCGCCGGGTCGTACAGCTTCAAATTCAGTTCTTCCAATCGGTTCTCAAATGCCTGAAGATTTTCAAACATGGGAAATCAGCCTCTTTCTGTGTAAAGTAAAGTCGCTTGTCGCGAAATCACACAGCCAAGCTACGGTTCCCCCGCTTCTTCCCGCAAAATCTTCTTGATGTTTTTTTCGCACTTTAGCCGGGGGATCATGACCTCCCGCCCGCAGCCGCAGCATTTGATCTTAAAATCCATACCCGAACGCAGCACGGAAAATTCATAGCAGCCGCATGGGTGCGGCTTTTTCATGCGCAGGATATCTCCTACCCGAACGTCCATCGGCAACCTCCTGTTTTTCAATAGGGAAAGGTAAGGGAAGCCTGCGGCTCCCCTTACCAAAGTTATGCGATAAAATTTGTGCTTCTACTCCTGCGGCGTTGCCACCAGCGCGTCGGACTCACCCTTTCCGAGCGGCGCGTCCGCCTGATTGGAGGCTCTGTCGGAAATCTGCAGGAACACGGTATACTTGCCCAGTACCCAGCAGGAATCCGAGCCGCTGCCGGTAATGGCAATGGTGGCGGGCACCTCCACACTGCCGGTGCGGTTGGCAAAGTTCGTCAGGTCTATCTGCACGGACAGCGCGTCGCCGGTCAACCGTGTGATCTGTGCTTCCGAGCCCATCAGGGCAACCTCCAGAGACTGGGTGTTGATGGTCACGTCCTTGCCCACAGGCTTATTGGATATCTGGAAATTGTCGGAGGAAACCGTTACCTTGGAATCCTGGAAGTCTGCCAGATTGACGGTCACAGTCGCCTGGCTGACGGTATTTTCCCCGGCAGCACTGAGGTTCCTTACTCCCGCCGGGAGAGGGATATCCATGGTAAAGGTATTCTTCTGGGAAATGTCAAGATCGGCAAAATCAATGGGGGTATCCAGCTGGATCTCGCTGATCCCTGCCAGCACATCGGAAGCGCCCGCGATATCAATGGTGGCGGGGCTTACTGTGATCCTGGCGTCGGAGAAGCCCTTTGGCTGGTGCACGGTGGACGCCACGATATTTACCGTCTTTTTGCTCAGCACGGGGATCACCACGTCCACCGTGTCCACGTCCATTTCCAGATACAGGGAGGAAATATCGCTGATCTCCTGATTGTTCTGGTCATACAGCCGCACCGGACAGGTAAAGGACGCGTCCGCCTTCAGCGGGTCGTTCAGGGTATAGCTCACCGCCGCCCGGCTGATTTTGTTCACAGAGGATTCAGGACCGGAAATCGTTACGCTTTCCGCGGAGAACGTGGGCGTGCCGGGATAATAATTGGGATCGGCGCTGTACTGTATCTCCTCGCGGTCAATGGGGAAGGTGACCTCCTTGTAGCGGTCATATTCCACCGTGATCTCTTCGGGATTGATGGACACGATATTGTAGTCGGAGATCGAGCTTTTCTTCTCCGCCCGCACCTGCGCCGTGGCTTTCTGCAGGGTATTGCCCGTCAGCTTGGTGGAGGTGAGGTTCAGGTTCACGGACACCTCAAAATCCTCCCCGGACAGCTTGTTCGTGATCAGGCTGCTGCCGGCGATCTCAAGGTCCGCCGTATTGTAGGACATATTGAACACCCGGAAGCCGCCCTCCTCCGCCGCGGCAGACAGCTTAACAGTGATGGGCACGTCGGGAATGATGCGGTTGGTGTTCTCATTTCCCGCCGCCAGCACGAACCAGAAGATCAGCGCCACGCAGAAGGAGAAGATCAGCACAAAGGTATTGTGATAGAAAATACCGTTCAGGCTGAACATTCTGCGCCCTGTTTTCTTTTCCGCCGAACCCTGATCCGATCCTTCCTGCGGGTTCTTCTTTTCCTCGTCCACGCCTTACTCCCCCTTTCTGGAGGAATTCGAGCCGAAGCCCAGCCTTCCCAAAATGCCCTTGCCGCCGGAGGGGGCTTTCCCCGTGACGCCGATCAGGGTTTTTTCCAGCATTTCCGCCAGGCTGACCCGGTTATAATTCCTGGTCAGCTTGCCGTTCATGGCAATGGAGATCTGCCCCGTTTCCTCGGAAACGACCACCACCACCGCGTCGGAATTTTCGCTCATGCCCAAAGCCGCCCGGTGACGTGTGCCCAGATCGGCGCTCACGCTGTCGCTGGCGGTCAGGGGCAGGATACAGCCGGCGGCATAGACCCTGCCGCCCCGAATGATCATCGCCCCATCGTGGAGGGGGGCTTTGTTAAAGAATATGTTGGAGATAAGCTGGGCGGAAGGATCAGCCTCTACAATGGTGCCTGTAGCGGCGATCTCCCCCAGCTTGGTATGACGTTCAAACACGATCAGCGCGCCCATGCGCATCTGCTGCAGCAGGGCGGTGGCTTCCACCACGCCGTCGATCGCCCGGCGGGTCTCCGCTTTGTCGTGGTCCTTTTCCTTGACGCCCACGGCGCTTGCCAGCGACTGCCCCACCTTACTGCGCCCCACCTGCTCCAGCGCCTGGCGTATCTCCGGCTGGAACAGGATCACCGCCACGATAAAGGCGGATTGGAAGAAGGAATGCAGGATCGCATTCACCATCATCAGGTTCAGCCAGGAAGAGAGCAGGAACAGGATCACCAGAAAAATGATCCCCTTCACCAGCTGCCCGGCGCGGGTCTCCCGCACCAGCTTGATGACGCCGTACAGCAAGACCGTTACGATGAGAACATCTACCGCGTCCTTCAGAGTGAACTGGCGGGCAAGGTTCAGGATCGTCTGCCCCATCTGCGCCAACGAGTCCATCACTGCGTCCAATGCTGTCATTCCTTTCCTTTTCAAATTCTGCCCGGTCCGATACCGGTATCGCGGGGTCAAGGCCTTTTCCTGTTCATGGGGCGCAGAACGCGCCGGCCGTTCTGGAAAAGGGAGGTATCCCACACCCCAGCCCTTCGACCCGGGGATCGCTTTGCTTTGCATTCATTTTATCACAACGGAACCGCGAATAAAAGGTTTTTTTCAATTTCTTCAGGAAGTTTTCACATTCTTTTTTCCGGGAGCCGTATTCCGGCAGATCGCCTTTACCCGCATGGTCAAGGCGTCCATTTCCTCTTTTCTGGTAAACACAGAGGGGGAGACCCGCACCGTGCCCGTTTCCAGCGTTCCCATCTTTTCGTGGGCAAGGGGCGCGCAGTGCAGCCCGCAGCGCACGGCAACGCCGGCTTTCGCCAGCTGCTCCCCCACCGCCTCGCTGGGCATTCCCTCTACCGTAAAGGACAGCACGGGCACGTACCAGGGCTGCCGGGGCATTTCCGTATACAGCTTGACCCCCGGTATTTTGGAAAGCCTGTCATACAGCAGCGCTGTTTTTCTCATTTCCTCCTGCCAGATGACCTCCGGGCGCTTCTTTTTCACAAATTCCATGCCTGCCCGCAGCGCCAGGATACCCGGCACGTTCAGCGTGCCGCTTTCGTACCGCTCCGGCGGGTCGTCGGGCTGCAGCATACTGCGGGACTGGGTGCCTGTACCGCCTTCGATAAGGGTGCCCAGCTTATCCTGCGGGTCGCGGAAAATCAACATTCCCGTGCCCATGGGACCGTACAGCCCCTTGTGCCCCGCGCAGCAGAGATAGTCGATGCCGCTGTCGGCAAGGCTGATGGGGAGAATGCCCGCGCTTTGGGCGCAGTCCACGCATATCTTCGCCCCGTACTGATGGCACAGGGCGGCAATGCGCTCCACTGGAACGCGAATGCCAAAGACGTTGGACGCCTGGGTGCAGACCACCAGCTTTGTATTGGCGTTCATCGCCTGCCGGAAGGCGTCGGTGGTGGCGTCGCTGTCCGCGGGGGTCACCTTTGCCACCGTATAGGTCACGCCCCGGTTCTTCAATTCGACCAGAGGGCGCATGACGGCGTTGTGTTCCAAATCGGACACCACCACATGGTCGCCGCTTTTCAGGCTGCCCTTCAGCACCAGGTTCAGCGCCTGGGTGCAGCTGGGCTGGAACACCACGCATTCCGGTCCGGCGGCGCCGAACAGCTCCGCGGCGCACCTGCGGCACTCGTACACCGCCCGGGTGGTGCGCATGCTCATTTCATAGCCGCTCCGCCCTGGGTTCGCACCGAAATCCCGGACCGCCCGCAGCAGGGCTTCCCGCACTTGTGGCGGCTTGGGATAGGTGGTGGCGCTGTTGTCCAGATAGATCATCCGCCATCATCCTGTTCCAATCTGCCCAGGACCCTGATATTGTTATCCCGCAGAATTTTCTCGGCGGCGTCCGCCCCCTGGGGGACGTACACGCCATAGCCGCAGCCCGTTTCCGACGTGCGGGGGATGCGCTCTACATAGCCCCGGATACCGTGCCTGCTCAAAAGCTCCTTTGCCTTCATGGCGTAAGTCACGGAGCTGACCATAAGGAGGGGCTTGCCCATAAAAAATCACCTCGTCGCTTTCTAAAAACAATGTGTAGCACTCCCTGACAAAAGGGGCAATGCTTATCCCATTTTATGCGCAAGGTGATTTTCGGTGCGGACGTCCCCTATCCGTTCTTTTCCAGAAGCGCCACGGCGGAGGCCGCCATGCCCTCTCCGCTGCCGGTAAAGCCCAGACCCTCCTCGGTGGTGGCTTTTACGCTGATACGGTCCACGTCCGTTTTGCAGGCAGCCGCCAGATTCCTGCGCATTTCCCCGATATAGGGGGAAATTTTCGGGCGCTGGGCAACGAGGGTGCAGTCCAGGTTCCCGATGGAATAGCCCTTTTCCCGAAGCAGCCTGCACACCTGGGAAAGGAGCTCCAGGCTGTCCGCCCCCTCAAACCGCGGGTCCGTGTCGGGGAACAGCTTTCCAATATCACCCAGCGCGGCTGCGCCAAGCAGCGCATCCGCCGCGGCATGGGCCAGCACGTCGGCGTCGGAATGCCCCAGAAGCCCCAGCTCAAAGGGAATTTCCACGCCGCCTAAAATCAATTTTCGGTTTTCCGTCAAACGGTGCACATCGTAGCCATAGCCGATCCGCACCTGAGGGACCCGCTTTTCAGGCTCCACACCCTCGTCTCCCCTGTCCTCCACCAGCGCCCGGAGCAGAAGCATGTCCTCCGGGGTGGTGAGCTTTATGTTGCGGTAGTCCCCTTCGGAAAGCTTCACCCTGCCCCCGGCAGCTTCGATCAACTGGCAGTCGTCAGTGTACACGCTGCCGCTTTCCTCCGCCCTGTTCAGGGCGTACCAGTACAGCTCCCGCCGGAACGCCTGGGGGGTCTGGACGGCGAACAGCTTTTCCCGGGGCGGCGTTTCCTCCACAAACTCCTCCCCCAGCTTACAGGTGTCCTTGGAGGGCACCGCAGCCGTTGCCGCGCCGTGCTCCAGCGCGTCCCGGCAGACGCGTCCGATCACCTCCGGCGTGACCAGCGGGCGGGCGCCGTCATGGATCACCATATATTCCAGCTCCTCTGAAAGCGCCTCCACCCCCCGGCGGACAGAGCTCTGTCTGTCCGCTCCGCCAACGGTAAAGCGGACGGGCAGTGACAGCCCGGCGGCAGCCTGCCGCATTTCCGGCAAATCCTCTTCCCGGCAGACCACCACGATCTCACCGATCTCCGGGCTTGCGGCAAGAGCTTCCAGCGACCAGCGCAGCACGGGTCTGCCGCCCAGGCGCTCCAGCACCTTGGACCGTCCCCCACCCATGCGGCTGGAATTCCCCGCTGCCACTACCACCGCGCCGAATTGCTTTTCCATCGTGTTCCTCCTTTTTTTGCTCGTGAACCCTCCAGGTACTGGGCACAAATCACCAACCCGACCGGGGGTTTCCGCTTTCATTCAGACTTTTACTCGTGAAACCTCTTAGCACGGAATGTAAATCACCAGCCCGACCGAAGGTTTCCGCTTTCATTCAGACTTTTATTCGAGAACCCTCTAGGTGCGGGACACAAGCTTTCCGCCCGACCGAAAGGTTTCTTTTTCCCCACTTTTTACTCGCGAACCCTCCAGGTACTGGGCACAAATCACCAACCCGACCGAGATTTTCTATATATTATACTCTTTTCTTTTAGGATT
>CALFFN010000023.1 GCA_937958185.1 uncultured Neglectibacter sp.
GTGAAAAATTGGTAGCGACCAAATCGGCGTAAAAACGTTTCTTGCCTGCCGGCTCGGTCAGTTCGCACCAGCGTCCCGCCGGGACGCGCTCACCATTTATAAGCAGTTAGCCGATGGGAGCGAGACATTTTTGAGAGAGGAGCGGCAATCCGAACGGTGAAGCCGAATTTTGCGCAGAAAAATGCGGCGAACCACAAGGATTCGCCGCGACGAGGCGCGCTTGACTTACCGGGTGCTTTCACTGGTTCAGAAACCCGCTGTAAGATAAGCGGTATTCACTGCTTTTCTCAAAATCCACGAACTAAAAACGTCCCACCGGGACATTTTTTAACGTTCTTTCGAATCCAGTCAAGCAAAGGAAAAGATGACCTTTGCCTTTCCCTCAAAAATGTTGTTAGCGACCAAATTGGCGTAAAAACGTTTCTTGCCTGCCGGCTCGGTCAGTTCGCACCAGCGTCCCACCGGGACGCGCTCACCATTTATAAGCCGTTAGCCGATGGGAGCGAGACATTTTTGAGAGAGGAGCGGCAATCCGAACGGTGAAGCCGAATTTTGCGCAGAAAAATGCGGCGAACCACAAGGATTCGCCGCGACGAGGCGCGCTTGACTTACCGGGTGCTTTCACTGGTTCAGAAACCCGCTGTAAGATAAGCGGTATTCACTGCTTTTCTCAAAATCCACGAACTAAAAACGTCCCACCGGGACATTTTTTAACGTTCTTTCGAATCCAGTCAAACGAAAGAAAAAGGAACACCTAAAGGTGTTCCTTTTTCTTTGGCGCGCTTGACTGGATTCGAACCAGCGGCCCTTAGAGTCGGAGTCTAATACTCTATCCAACTGAGCTACAAGCGCAGATATACAGGATAATCCATAAAAAGCGATTATCTTCCCAATAAGAAAAATTCTGTTATTCAGTGTAACTGACGAAAGGCGCGAAAAATGTCGAATCCTGACAGAGAAAAAAGTTTTCAGCCGCGACCGATCAATTCGCCTTTTCTTCCGCCCTGGCAGCTTTCTGCTTCTGGCGCTCCTTTTCCACATGAGCTTCCAGGCTTTCCAAGGCATCCTTGGCATTGATACCGTTTGCCCGGAGGAACAGCACCAGAGAGCGTTCGGCAGGCAGCAGTTCCCCAACCTTCTGGGGGTTGACCGCCGCGGTGCGGGACGTTCTGCGGCGCCTGCCGGCGGCGTCATACAGCGCCTCTTTCACCACAATCTCTTTTTCATAGAAAAAAGAAACCGGCACATTATAATATACGGATAACTTACCTAAAACTGCCGGATCCGGACGGGTGGTCCCTATTTCATAATAGGAATAGGTTGACCGGCTCACATTCAGCGCACGGGCAATATCCTCCTGCTTAAAGCCGAAGGTCAGCCGCAGCTCACGCAGCCTGTTACCCAGAAAATGTTCTTCTTCAAATGAATAAAATTCCATGCCTTTTCCCCTCCCTGCGGCATCCATATCACAACGATCACGGCGCCGTTAAACGCCCTTTCCGGTCAGTATTCCCGGAATCAGCGTATCTTAGTATAAATTAGTTTCGACAAAAATTCCATAGATTTGCCGTAAATCGCTAACTTGGGTCAATAAAAATCTAAATAACAGGAATTATTCTTAACATTAAGGTAAAATTTCCCTGTTTTACGCCATCTAAATAAATTAAATTTTTTCAGAAAAAAAGCAAAAAATTGACATTATTTTTGCTTTGCTTAAAAACTATGTGATGGGAATTGTCGTGAAGCACTGTCGCTTTTGCTTGCTCCCCTGGGTTTTATGCCAATTTTTCCGGCATGAGTGCAGCGATATTTTTTCACATTTCGCAGGACAGGAAATGTATTGCCTTCCCGAAAAATATCTTGGCAGGGCAATTTTCCCAAAGCAAGCTGACCTGCGTAAAAAATGCCCCGATAGATTTTTGGATTCCCCATTGACTTTTTCTTTCCGAATCGCTATAATGTTTTTGTTATCCATGCGGGCGTAGTTCAATGGTAGAACATCAGCTTCCCAAGCTGAATACGAGGGTTCGATTCCCTTCGCCCGCTCCACACTAATGATCGGCATTGGCTTATGAATGAATGCCAATGATGAAGTTCTTTACCTGGGAGGGGTCTGCATGCCAGATTACAAGGCTATGTATTATCACTTAGCGGGGCGTATGGCAACTGCTATTGATGCGTTGGAAGCCACCACCAATGCTTTGGTTGACATCACCGAAAAGCTGAAACTGGCTCAGCAGACCACAGAGGAAATTTTCATTTCCGATTCTGATGATGTTACGGATTCTTCGGATAATGAATAAGTTTTAACTATAAAAACGGTAATCCGCAAATTCCTCAGCTAAATACGCGGGTTCGATTCCCTTCGCCCGCTCCAAAAAGAAACGACAATTTTCTTTTCTGAAATTGTCGTTTCTTTTTGTTCTTTTCACTTTTCTCCTCTTGTTTTTATCTCTTCTCTAAAAATGTCGTTTCCAGATAAAAGATTAGAGATAAGAACTAAGAGAAAATGTAGCTTTGCTTTGCAAAGCGTTGATTGTAAAAATGATTTATGATACGATTTGCGAAGAGGTGATACTAATGAACAGCCCATTACTTGATAAATCTCTTGATTTTTCAACTCAAATAGTTTTGTTTTATGAAGTGTTTTCTAAATCGAAAAAAGATACAACTATCGCAAAACAATTGCTTCGTTCAGCAACAAGCAGCGGTGCAAACATAAACGAAGCAGTTTACGGCAACAGTAAGGCAGATTTTATATCTAAACTTCATATTTCGCTCAAAGAAACAGGTGAAAGCATTTATTGGCTTACATTACTGAAAAGAACAAAATTGATAGAGTATGATTTTGAAAGTTTACTCGCTTTGGCAGAAGAAATCAAGCGTATGCTCATTGCTTCACTAAATACTGCAAAAGCAAATAAATGAGCTTCAAACGCTTTATGCCTTTAAGGAAAATCACATCTGTGTCTTATTGACCTTCCTGAAGAAGCTGATAAAATGATTAAAACGGACTCCTTCTACAGCTTCACCACCCATCGCAGAATGCCTAAAAGGATCAGATGGGCGGGATAAAATGCATAAAAGAACCATTTGCAGAAAGGCGACTTACCGCCGCTTTCGCCATTATAGCAAAAACCCAGCAGCAGGGGCGACAGAAGCACCCCCAGCTGATACCAACTGTTTTCCCAGCCGTTTTCCAGATTCAGCAGAACGCCGAACAGCAGGAAGGTGAGGGTAAAAGCTGTCCATTTCGCTTTGGGCTGTTCCCGGAAAATATGCACGAACAGGCAGCCCAGCACATTGACATACCCCCAATCCCCCACCATGGAAACCAGGCAAAGCAGGAAAATCCCCAAAATCTTCAGGGGCGTCCCGGCTTTCTCGCTCTCCCAGAGCCGAATGGCCGTCAGCCCCAGAAAAAGGGTAAAGATCACGCTTTGATAAGGACAGAAAAGCAGCCGGCCGTCCCGCCAAAACAGGGGCGGCACGCCGTACTCGAACCACACAAAGGGGACCCAGGAAATCAGTGCGAACAGTGCCAGCCGCAGCTGGTATTTTCCCACATTTTTCGTGTAAGAGTAGCCCTCGCCCACAAAATACGCCATGGTGGGACCGGTCAGCCGCCCGAACAGGTGCAGAAAGCCGCCCAGCAGCGGATTTCTCCTGTCCACAAACGCCCAGGCGATATGGTCCACCGTCATGGCAAGCACCGCCAGATATTTGATCTGGTTCCGGGTCAACCCCCGGCGCTTCCCTGCCGCAAAAATCTCCTGCTCCATAGCGTCCCCCTCCCTGTCCATTTTTGGAAGAAAATTTCCCCGCAGCCGCCCACTTTTCGAGGGCTGCGGCTCCCTGCAGCTTCCCAAAACCAGTGTACCATGGGAAAAGGAACTGCGCAAGAAGCTGAAACCGCCCCGGCAAAAAGCACCATACTCCCAAAGGGTACGGTGCTTTTTTATTGCTGTCATATTGTCGCCTGATCCAAAAAATCCTTGCGATAATTCACACCAAAAAGCTCCGCCAGCTCCCGCATTTCGCTGTCCTTAATGGTGTTGATCCGCGGCAGGTGAGCCGTAAGCATATAGATCTGCGCCGCCTTTTCCACGGTTTCGATCAATCCAAAGGTTTCGTCCATGGTTTTTCCCGCGCCGTAGATCCCATGCATTCCCCACACCACCAGACGGAATTCCTTCATTTTTTCCGCCGTGGCTTCGCCGATGGAATTGGTGCCACAGAGCATCCAGGGCAGCACGCCAACGCCGTCCGGGAAAACTACGATACATTCGGTACACATTTCCCAAAGGGTGTGGGTGAACTTTTTCTCGTCCAGCTCGTGGACAAAGTTCATCGCCAGGGTATGGGTAGGGTGGCAGTGCATCACCACCCGGTTTTCCGGGTCCACGCTGAGGCGTGCCATGTGGCTCATCAGATGGGCGGGCAGCTCGCTGGTGAACCTGCTGCCGTCCCGGTACCCCCACAGCAGCTGAGCCGTTTGACCGTCTGGGGCAATTTTTATCACACCCAGATTGGTTTCGGGGTCGTCCTCCACATTTTTGAAATACTTGCCCGTGCCGGTAACAAGGAAAATCTTCCCCACTAAGGGCTTCGCTTCAAATCCGATGGGAATTTCCCGGATCACGTGGCTCATGTCCAGATATTCCGCCACCTCGTCCTCGTCCAGCAAATAGCTGATATTGCCCCCGTTGCGCTCGTCCCAGCCCAGACGGTACATGTTGGCGGTGGTGCGGCGCATTTCGGTGAGGAAAGGCGCGTCCAGTATATTTTTCATGGGAATCCTCCTTTTTTCCTCAATAGGTGATAACGTCCACGGGAACGTCAAAAATCTTTGCCACCTTCAAAATGGTGCCGATGTGCCGCCCGGAAGCCGCCGCCATATGGTGGGTGGGACCCGCCTCGCTCCAGCGGTTGCAGAACTCCCTTGCCCCGCAGGAGAACCGGGTACGCATATTGGTGTCCCCAAAATTGAAAACAGGTCCTTCCTCGTTGACGCCCTCCGCCGCAACGAATTTGAAATGCCCGTCTTTATCCTGGGTGATCCCCAGATACGTCACCGGTCCCAGATGCGGGTAGAACTGGGTCAGATACCCGCCGCCGGTTTTGCCGTGGAACACATCGACAATTTTCATGGTGGGCTTTTTCGCGGAGATATCCGCGTCCCCGGAGCCGCTGTGACCGATGATGCACAGGTTCTTCTCGAAGTCAATGGAATACATCTCGGAAAGCTGACCTGTGCCGGCGATGGTCTTGAGGATACTCATTGCCATCGCCACCTTGATATCCCCCTCCACGGCGCAGGCTACCCCCTGCTTGATGAGCATGGAGAAGGCGGGGATCAGCATACTGTCCAGCACCCCTGCCTGCCCCTGGGCAAAGCCGTCGTAATGGGAAGCGATCAGGGCGATGTGCTCCTCCTTTACCCACTGCTCAAACGCCACCACATAGCGCGCCATCTCCCAGACCTTCTCCACCGTGCCGCCGCCCTCAATGTCAAAGGTATCCAGAATGTCCTGCGCCTTGGCGCGAATGGTATCCCCGTCGGTAACGTTGTCGGCGATCGCCCACATCTTCTCCCAGTCGAACTGCTTGGTGTAAAGGAACATACGGTGATACAGGTTCGTTTCGTCAATATACAGGTCCATCATGCCCGGATAGGGGCGGCCAATCTGCGCCAGGTTGGTATCCCGGAACCGGCGGCGCACCTGGGCCGCGCAGATCCAGTCCTCGATCTCCGCCTGCGCCTGAGGGTCGCCGCCCTCCACCACGCCGGTGATCACCGCATGGCGCTTTCCGGCGCGCTCCAGGTCGGCTACCATCTCGCCCACGGCGCCGCAGGCGTAAAGCTCTCCCAGCCAGGTCGCGGTATCGGTGTGCTCATAGTCGGGCGCTTTTTTCTTTTGCAGGTTCACCAGCACCACGGGCACGTCCAGGTCCCGCACGGCGGGCAGCAGATTATAGGACGTGGCATAGGTCAGCAGCTGCAGGATCACCAGGTCCACGTCCGCCGCCCGGAATTTATCCCCGGCGGCCATGGCCTGCTCCTTTGTGGTGACGATGCCGCCGTCGATCAGCTCCGCGGTATCGGGCAGCGTCTTTTGGAACGCCGCGTACTGCCCTTCAAACTCCGGCGCCAAACTGGGGAACTGGGGCAGATACGCACCCAGGGCGATGGCGAACACGCCGACTCTTGCTTTGGTTTCTACCAGCATAGTATTTCCTCCTTATATCAGGCTGCGGTGCAGCGCAGAAATTTCCGGCACAATGTCCTCAATGGCTCCGTGCCGGGACATGGTATTCAGAACGGTACGGTTTGACATAACGGTTCTCCTTTTTACGGCTGTACGGTCTGTGCCGCCATGATCTGACAGTTCAGGTTACCCAGGGCGGTAGCCTCTATGGGCAGGGCGATCACTTTCAGCCCGGTCTCCTCCTCCGTCAGGCGGTTGAGATATTGATTTTTCGCTCCGCCGCCCACCAGATACAGCGCGTGATACCTGCGCCCGGTAAGCTTTTCTATTTCCCGCGCCGTTTCGCCGTAGCATTTTGCCAGAGAACGGTAGGCGCACCGAAAATAGTCCGCCGGAGATTGGGGCGCGGCATACCCGGCTTCGATGAGGGTCTTCTTCATCGTTCCTGCCATGGACTGCGGCGCCAGAAAGCACGGGGCGTTCACATCCACCAGACCGGGATAGCCGCTTTCCTCCGCCCCCGCCGCAAGGGCGGAAAACTCCTCGTTCGGGCAAAGCTCGGCGCGGAGCCGGTTCACCATCCACATTCCCATGATATTTTTGAGAAAGCGGAAATACCCTACGCCGCCTTCATTGGAAAAATTGGCTTCCAGGCTTTCCGGGGTGGTGACGGCGGCGGGCAGCTTTGCGCCCAGCAGGCTCCACGTGCCGGAGGAAAGGAACAGCTCCTCCCCCTTCATGGGAATGCCCTCTACCGCGCTGGCGGTGTCGTGGGTGGGACAGAGCACCACCCTGATCCCTTTGTACTCCCCCAGCACCGTACCGGGTCGGCTGAGCCCGCCAAACAGCCCCTCCGGCAGCCCCAGCTTTCGGATCACTTCCCTGTCGAACTGCCCGGTGGCGGCATTTACCAGCCCTGTAGTGGTGGCGTTGGTGTACTCGTGGGCTTTTTTCCCGCTGAGCCTCCACATCAGGTATTCGGGCACCATCAGATAATCGGTGACGCCCTCCAGCCGCCCGCTGAGCTTGTCGGCATAGAGCTGGTAGATGGTGTTGAAGGGCTGGAACTGGATCCCTGTCCGGGCATACAGCTCCGGGAAAGGCACGATCTCATGCACCCGTTTTACCGCCTGCTTTGTCCGGCTGTCCCGGTATGCATAGCAGGGCAGGACAGACCGATCCTCTTTCAGCAGCACATAGTCCACCGCCCAGGTGTCGATGGAAAGGCTCTCCACCCGGGGATATTTTTCCAGCGCCGCGTCTATCCCCGCCCTGACCTCCTGCTCCAGGCGCTCCATGTTCCAGACCAGGTGACCGTCCTGCTCTGCCACCCCGTTGGAAAAGCGGTAGACCTCCTCTGTTTTCAGCGCGCCCTCCTCCTGCCAGCCCACAATGTGCCGACCAGAGCTGGCGCCGATGTCGATTGCAAGAGTATAGTTCATAAGACCTCCTTATGTTCCTGTCAGCCCGCCGGATCTCCCCGTATTTTTCCAGCGCGATCTATACTCCTATTGTAAAAATTCAGCCCGGAAAAGTCAATGGGGGATAATTGCCGGGATTTCCTCTGCTTTTCTTGCCTTTTCCCGCCAGACATGTTAAAATTTTACTAATATACAAGGAACATACTGCGTATGGCACTCTGTGCGCTTTATGTCTAGTCGAAAAATGATATCCGGGAGAGGGTTACATATGAGAAAAGCGAGGAAAGCCTTAGCCCTGTTGCTGGCTGTATGCCTGCTGTACATCGGTTTGCCATTTTTACAAAGCACGGCGGCGGGGCTTACCACCGGCGGTCAGTGCGGGGAGAACGCGGTCTGGAGCCTGGACGAAACAAGCGGCGTGCTCATTATCTCCGGCACAGGGGCCATGCAGGACGGCGCCATTTTTAACGCCGCGAATTCTGAGGAATATTCCCTCGCCCAGAAAGTGAAAAGCGCTTATGTGTCTCAGGGGATCACCCGCCTTGGAAACGGCGTTTTTTCCAACTGCGTCAACATGAAAACCGTTTCCGTCCCGGACAGCGTCGCCGCGGTGGGGCTGAATTCCTTCCGAAACTGCCAGAAGCTGACGGACGTATATTACGGTGGAACGGCCGCACAATGGAGCGCCATGGAAATAGATAGTTTTGGGAACGGCAACAGCGTCTTTCAGAACGCTACCGTTCATTATAACGATTTTCAGGAGCCGCCTGCGGAACCTACCCCCGCACCTGCTCCCACGCCCTCTACCGCATATCTGGAATATGAAAAAAAGGCAGATCATGTAGTCATTACAGGCTGTAACCGAAACGCCGGGGGGATAATCATAATACCCGATGAAATAGAAGGTCTGCCCGTGACGGAGCTTGCCTCCTTTGCCTTTGGCTACTGCGAACATATTCTGAAAATCATCATACCCGCCAGCGTTACCGCCATTCACCCCGAGGGCGCCATCGTCGTATGCCCTGATCTTCTTGCCATCGAAGTGGACGAGGACAACCCCAACTACTGCTCGGACGACGGCATTTTGTTTAATAAAGACCAGACCACACTGATCCGCTATCCCTCCGCAAAGCCCGGCTTTTCCTACACGATACCGGACGGCGTTACCAAGCTTGCCGACCGGGCGTTTTGCGGCTGCAAAGGCTTAATGGGCATTGATATCCCGGATACTGTTTCGGTGATAGACCCCCGGGTGTTCCTTGAATGCGATAATTTAGCAAGTATTACAATACCCAATGGCGTTCCCACTATTGGCAATAACGCTTTTTGGCACTGCATCAATATGACCAGCGTCACTATCCCGGTAAGCGTCACTTTGATTGACGAGAGCGCGTTTTGTGATTGTATTAAATTGACGGACGTTTACTATGGCGGTACAAAAACGGACTGGGATAAGATCGACATTCGCGGGATCAATGAATACTCCAACGGACAGCTGAAAAAAGCCACGATCCATTATACAGAGGCTACGCCTACCCCCACGCCCACACCCACACCTGCACCTACACCTACACCAACGCCCACACCTACGCCTACACCTACGCCTACACCTACGCCCACGCCTACGCCTACACCTACCCCCACACCCTCATCGACACCGACACCGGCACCAACGCCCACACCCGGCGGCTCCCCGGCCATTGTGCTTGGCGGATCGCAGCTTGCAGGCGGGCAGGCTTCCAGTGTGTTCTTTGGAAATTACCCGCAGAGCAGCGCCGCGGAAAGCACAAAGGAGCCGATAAAATGGCGGGTGCTTTCCAACGACGGCGAAAAACTGTTTTTGATCTCAGATCAGAATCTTTACGGTCATGAATATGCCCCGGATTGTACAAATTTTACGTGGGAGAACAGCTCGCTGCGCGCCTGGCTGGGCGGAACGTTTTTTAACAGCGCATTTTCCCTAAAGGAACAAAGCCTGGTCGCCTATACCCCCCTGGAAAACGCGGATAATCTATCCTATCAGCAGCCCAGCGGCAGCGGCACTACAGATCGGATATACTGCCTGTCTATCGCGGAAGCCAGTAATGCCAGCTACTTTCCAAGTGACAGCAGCCGTATCGCGACAAATACCGCCTATGCCGCAAATTGTTTCGCCGGAGAGGACAGCACCGGTCAACCTCGTACATGGTGGCTGCGCTCCCGCGGTTCTTCCATAGACATGGCGGCCGATGTAATGGCTAACGGCCGGGTAGACAGCGACGGCTCCTGGGCAAATAATATTCGGGCAGTGCGCCCGGCGTTTCATCTGGAGCTGAGCCCCGTCCTCTTTACTTCCGCCGCCGCAGACGGTACCTGGACCATCGGTGCCATGAGCGCGCCCGGAACGAATTTGACAAATGAATGGAAGCTGACGCTCAAGGACAGCAGCCGCAGCGGTTTCACCGCAAGCTTTTCTTCTTCCAACGGCGGTGAAACGCAGGCGGGCGCCGCTGTTGCGGTAAGCTATTCAGGCGCGAAAACCGGGACCGGCGAATACGTTTCCGCCATGATCACGGACAGCGGCAACAAGGTTTTGGCCTATGGACGCATTGCCCAAAACAGTTCCGGCGGTACAGCGGCTGTCACGATTCCCGATGACCTTCCGCTTGGGAGCTATACCCTTAAGGTGTTCAGTGAACAATATAACGGAGACAAAAAGACAGGCTACGCAAGTGATTTTGTTGACCTGCCTCTTACAGTGACAGATTCAACGCCTACGCCAACACCTACACCCACGCCAACACCTACGCCCACACCGACCCCTTCCCCCACGCCGACGGCAAAACCGACAAATAAACCTGATGTCCAGCCTGTTCCTGAGCCGGAAGAAAAGGGACTTCCCTTCACCGACATTTCAGAAAACGACTGGTATTATAGTGCTGTGAAACTTGCGTATGAGCAGGGGCTGATGTTTGGCACAGGAGAGGTCAGGTTTACACCCAACCAGCCACTTACCCGCGGTATGGCGGTAACGGTGCTGTATCGCATGGCGGGAAAGCCGGAAGCAAACGCAGCTGTGCCCTTTACAGACCTGCGAAATGGAAGCTATTATGAAAAAGCCGTCCGCTGGGCGTATCATAACGGGATCGCGGCAGGGCGCACGGGAACGAGCTTTGCGCCGAACGAACCCATCACCCGGCAGGAGCTGGCGATACTGCTCTACCATTACAGCGGGGATTCAGCCGAACAGGATCCTCTGGCAGCCTTTCGAGACAATGGAAAAGTCAGCGCCTATGCCCGTCCCGCTCTGTGTTGGGCGGTGAAAAGTGAAATCATTTTCGGCAAAGGCAGTGGTATTCTGGATCCACTGGGACCTGCAACCAGAGCAGAGGCGGCTTCTATGCTGATGAGATACTGGAGGCTTGCCCAGTAAAATTTCATCTCCAAAAAGAGGCGGATACAGGAACCCTGTACCCGCTCTTTTCTTTTATGAAAAACAAAGAACGCCATGCTCATAAAGAGCACGGCGCTTTCTGGAGCTGCTATCCAGATTCGAAACTAGAAAAAAGGTATCTGCGATACCTTCTGGAAGAAGCTCCGCTTCTTCCCCCTGAATCATATGGGGCTGCGCCCCAAACCCCCGCCGCATTTTCGGCGTGTGGATGAGGTCTCCTCTGAAAACAAAAAGTGCCTGACTTTCTCAAGTCAAGCACTCTTTGGAGCTGCTATCCAGATTCGAACTGGAGACCTCATCCTTACCAAGGATGCGCTCTACCGCCTGAGCCATAGCAGCATGGCGACCCGGAACGGGCTCGAACCGTCGACCTCTAGCGTGACAGGCTAGCGTTCTAACCAACTGAACTACCGGGCCAAGAGCCTGTTTTTTTATCAGGCAACGGTTATTATACAATAGGTCATTTCCATTGTCAAGCTTTTTCTCATCGGGAAACTGCGTCTTTTTTCAATTTTGATTTTTTGCCGGGAATTTTTCTGAAATCAAGAAGATTTCCCGGGACAGGAAAATTTCCGCCCACCAATTTTTCCAAAGCTTTCCTGCGGAAAACTTTTGCTATTCTAATGTCACAGGTTCGCCTTCTGGATTTATCCTACAAAACAAAAAAGATATTTTCGCTCTCTTTTAAAAAAATTATCCAGTGCCCATGCGGATTTTAGACTTTGCAGAACTGTGTGATACAAAAAAGATGTCCTTGCCCGTGAAAGATTGGTAGCGACCAAATCGGCGTAAAAACGGCGCATTTATAAGCTGTTAGCCGATGGGAGCGTGATCTTTCACGGAGAGGAGCGGCAATCCGAACGGTAAAGCCGCATTTTGCGCAGAAAAATGCGGCGAACCACAAGGATTCGCCGCGACGTGGTGGGGACAACAGGACTCGAACCTGTGACCTCCTACGTGTGAAGCAGGCGCTCTAACCAGCTGAGCTATGCCCCCATAACGTTTGACATTGTACCAGATTTCCGCCCATAAGTCAAGGTCTGAATTTGAAAAACTTTCCCGACCTCTCCCGCCCCGTCCGTGGGACAAACTCTGCCGCTTCAGAATAGTATAAAAAGCGGGAGGAATATTTCCTCCCGAAAAGCGCATATGCTCTAAAGAAAAAGCGGAAGAAGGTGAAAACTCGGTATGGCACAATTACCGGTAACAGGCATTGACATCTCGGAATTTAACGGCGACGTGAACATTGCCGCGCTGAAAGGGCAGATCAGCTTTGTTATCATTCGCTGCGGCTATGGGAGCGATTATTCCAATCAGGACGACAGCCAGTATGAAGCCAATGTGAGAAAATGCGAGGCGGCGGGGATCCCCTACGGCGTGTACCTCTATTCTTACGCCAAGAATACCGCCATGGCGGAAAGCGAGGCCGCCCATACCCTGCGGCTGTTAAAGGGCAAGCGTCCGCTGTACGGCGTGTGGTACGATGTGGAGGACAACTCGCTGCCCACAGGGGAGACGCTGATCGACAACTGCATCACCTATTGCCGGGCTATCGAAAACGCCGGCTATTATTGCGGCATTTACGCCTCCCTGTCCTGGTGGAACGGCAGACTGAACAGCCCCCGGCTGGACCCGTTCGACAAGTGGGTCGCGGAGTGGAACGATACGCTGGATTACAACAAACCCTTTGGCATTTGGCAGTACACGGATAACGGCATTTTGAACGGCAGACGGTTCGATATGAACCGGGCATATAAAGATTACCCCAAGATCATCGAAGAAATGGAGGGAACAGACATGACAAAAGCGGAGGTCGCCGCCCTTGCCCGGCAGGAGGCGCAGAAGGTCTATCAGGAAAACGAGGAGCGCTACAAGACCCTTGCGTCCGTCCCCGGCTGGGCAAGAAGCGAAGTGGAGCAGGTCTACGAGGAGCTTGACCTGAACGGCACGGGAGAAGCGGCAGACGGCAGCACACAGCTGAATGCCAGCGCCACCTATGTGAGGGCGCTGTATGTGATCGCCAAGGTGCTGGATAAGATCGACGGCAGGCTGACGGAAGGATCGGCTGCGGATATTTCAGAAGATGCGGAACAGCCTGCCATGCAGGTGGAAGCCGCGGCGGAGGAAGAATCCGCTGCAATAGAAGCGGAGCCGGAAGCAGAGCCCCCGGAGGAGTCTGAAGAATAGCCCCTGCGCATGGGAGAAAAATAAGAAAGCGCCGTCGCCGGAGACTTTTCCGGCGGCGGTGGCTTTTTTCGGAAATTTCCCGGGAAATCCTGAGGGAACCGGCGGTCAGGCAGTTGACAAAGCGGGGTTTTGAGAGTAAGATAAGCTCCGATTGAGAATAAAGGAAGGGTTTTTATGACAGAATTGCTGTGTATTTCCGTAGCGCTGGTGGCGGGCTTACTGATGACCCGTCTCTTAAAGCGCCTTCATTTGCCGGACGTGACCTCCTACCTGATCGCCGGAGTGCTGCTGGGTCCCTGTATCATCGGGCGGCTGGGGCTGACCGGCATAGGCTTTGTGAGCTTTGAGCAGGTGGAAATTTTGCAGCCGATCTCCGATGTGGCGCTGGGCTTTATCGCCTTTGCCATCGGCAGCGAGTTCCGCTTTTCCTCCCTGAAAAAGACCGGCGGCGCAGCGGTGGTCGTGGGAATTTTCCAGGCGTTCACCGCCACGGTGCTGGTAGACCTTGCCCTGCTTGGGCTGCACCTGTTTTTGGGCGATAAGCTGCCCGTTTCCGCCGCCATCACCCTGGGGGCTATCGCCGCGGCGACCGCGCCTGCCGCCACGTTGATGGTGGTGCGCCAGTACAAGGCAAAGGGACCTGTCACGGATATCCTGCTGCCCGTGGTGGCGCTGGACGATGCGGTGGGCTTAGTGATCTTCGCCATTTCCTTTGGCGCGGCACAGGCGATGACCACCAGTGAAGCCAGCGCGGCGGCGATCATTGTGGAACCGCTGCTGGAAATCGTCCTGTCTCTGGTGCTGGGCGCGATCCTGGGCTGGATCCTGACCTTTATGGAGCGCTGGTTCCATTCCAACCGCAACCGTGTGGCGATGATCGCCGGGTTCGTGGTGCTGGCGGTAGCGCTTTCCATGTCCTCGTTCCAGATCGCGGGGCTGAACCTGAAATTTTCCTCCCTGCTGGTGTGCATGATGCTGGGCACGGTATTCTGCAACACCTGCCCCACCTCGGAGGACCTGATGAACCGGGCGGACAAGTGGTCCGCTCCGCTGCTGACGCTGTTTTTCGTGCTCAGCGGCGCCGCCCTGCGGCTGGACGTGTTCCAGGACGTTGCCATTGTAGGTATCGGGCTGGTGTATATCCTCGCCCGTTCTATCGGCAAATATGTGGGCGCGCGGGTCAGCAGTAAAGCGGCGCACTGCTCGCCGGAAATTCAAAAATATCTGGGTATTACCCTGCTGCCCCAGGCGGGTGTGGCGCTGGGTATGGCGTCCCAGGTGGGCGCCCTGGGGGAGATCGGCTCCACCATTCGCAGCATCGTGCTGTTCGGCGTTTTGATCTATGAGCTGGTGGGACCCACGCTGACCAAGATGGCGCTCACCGCTGCCGGGGATATCCACCCCAAGGAGGAGCCCGCCAAAACCACAGCGTAACGCACGGGGAAAACAAGAAAAAGCAGAGCCTGAAAGCGTTTTGCCGCTCTCAGGCTTTTTTCTGCGCGGAAAAATCGGGGTAAAAAACCACTGTCAAAAGGTATACCTTTTGACAGTGGTTTTTCTATAGACAAATCTTACAGGAAATGCCAGAAATTGTCAAGACAATCTTCCTTTTTTCCCAAAATTTTTTCTGTTTCTTTTGATAAGGAGTTCTTTTGGGACAATTGTCAAAAAGTATACTTTTTGACAAATCTATTATTCAAGGAGAACCAGCAAATGCCAAAGAAAGAGCCAAAAATGATCCCGTGCAAAAAATGCGGACAAACGATTGCTTCTACCGCAAAGACGTGCCCCCACTGCGGAGCAAAAAATATGCCTCCTCTGTATCGCCGCCCATGGTTCATTGCGATAATTGTCATTTTAGTGATTGGTGCTATCGGAGGAGCATTCGGAAGCCAGACCCCGCAAAAAAGCACACCCTCCAAGCAAGTCAACTCAACTGTCAATACGGCTGATTCGTCTGCTAATTCGGAAGTCAGCAAACCAGAATCCATGCCGAAACCGGAGATTACTTATACCCCATATGAAGTTGGTCAGCTGGTAGATGAACTAAAAGAAAATGCCCTAAAGGCTGCTGACAAGCATAAAGACGAATATGTTGAGCTAACCGGCAAGCTCAGCGTGATTGACAGCGGGGGAAAATACATATCCATTGAGAGAACCGATGAAGATTCTTTTCTGGAAGACATACAGTGCTATATTAAAACTGAGGAACAAAAATCAGTCGTAATGGAGTTATCCAAGGGTGACATCATCGTTGTAAAAGGAAAAATCAAAAATATCGGCGAAGTGATGGGGTATTCCCTTGATATCGACGAAGTCTATCAGCAATAAACAGGTCAATAGAAAAGACCGTACACCAGTTTGGTGTACGGTCTTTTCTTTCAGCTTCCCTTTCTTGCATGGGAATCCCCTCCACCGCAATTCAGCGGTTTCCTCTCCGCTTATCAAGGAGGGTTTTCTCACACACTGGTTTCTTGCTGCCCCTGCAAGGAGCAGCACCTGCCGCGCGGAGATTTTATAAAAATTTTTGAAAAAATTATAAAAAATTTTGAAAAAGGACTTGACTTCAAGTAAGCTTTATCCTGTAGGATAAAAAAAGAAAGCCTTGAAACGATGGGCGGCTCTGTCGGAGATGGCGCGGAGCCTTTGAAAAAATCCACTTTATCCTGGGAGGGAATCCGTATGTCAAAAATTTATTGGAACGATGGGCTGCTTGCCTGCACGGAGCGGACAATGACCCTGAACGGGGAGGAAGTTCCCACGTCCTCCATGGAGCGAAAGCTGCTGCTCTTTTTCCTGGAGCACCCCAATGTCGCGCTTTCCAGAGAGCTGCTGCTCCAAAAGGTTTGGGGCTATGAAATGGCGGGGGTCACCCGCACGGTGGACACCCATGTGAAAACCCTGCGGGCGCATTTGGGCAAGATGGGCAGGCTCATCGTCACGGTGCGGGGCGTTGGCTACCGCTTCGACACCCGGCAGAGTGAAACCGCGGTCTGCCTCTGCAAAGCCGCCTCCTGAACCATCTTTATATACCGCAAGCTTGTGTCCTCCATTTTTGATTCTTGATAGAGAGAGCTCCCCGATAGGCTTCTGCCTGCCGGGGAGTTCTCTTATCCTTGCGCTTATTTCCTTTTCTGAATTTATTCCGGCAGGAACGCCACATGGAAGGTAAAGCTTTCCTCGTCCAGACGGTACTGGGGCAGCAGCTCAGGTCCGCAGCTGTTGGAGCCCACGCCGCTCATTTTGTAATCCACACAGAACACCGTGCTGCCGGAGCTTTCCAGCTCGTAGGCGTGCTTCTTTGCTTTCAGCTCCTCCTGGGTGTATTCGGACACATTGCAGGAGAAGGGCGTTTCCGAGGCGGCGGTGAGAGAATAGGCGCCGTCGGTCAGGGTGGCGTAGCGGCAGCCCACATGGGAGGAATTTTCCTGGGGCTTCAGATAATTTTCATGCATGGCGCCCACCGTCTGCGCGTACACGCCCAGCCGGGACGCCCGGTGCTTATCCAGATAGCTTTCATAGGGACCGTACCCGAAATATTCCACCGCGTCAAAGGCTTTGGGCAGGAACAGCCGCAGCCCGAACCGGGGCAGGAGCGGGAACCTGGTATCCCGGGCGGCGGACAGCTCCATATCTATCCTGCCGGCTCCGTCTACCGTCCATGTCACCTCAATTTCCAAAAAGCGGGAAATGGAGAGGGCGGAGATCCCCAGATGGCAGGAAATCGCGGCGCCGCCGCTTTCCGTGAGGGCTGTTTCGGCTTCATAGACCCGCACGGTGTGGCGGTCATAGCCCGCCTGCTCCCATTTGGCATTGATATACTGGTCGTTGTCCGTGGGGGCGCGGTACACGTTCCACTCCATGGGCTTCGTCAGCAGGGTCCTGTTGTGGTAGCACAGCTCAGAGAAGGTGGCGGTACGGGTGTCGAACACATAGCGGAACCCGCTGCCGGACAGAACGGTGTACCGTCCGCCCTCCTCCACCTGCACCGTGCCGGGGGCTGGGTCGTCCAGGAAGAAGGGCTCCTCACTGAGGACGATCTCGTCAAAGCCCAGGGAATGCCCGGCGTCAAAGAAATCGCCGTCCTCCTTTGCGCTGTAGAAGAAGGTCACCGTCGCCGTGCCGTCCTCCGGCAGCTCCGGCAGGGTCAGCTCCGCTTCCCCGTGGGGCGGCAGGTGGGGCAGCTCCAGATTGCCCCCGAACAGGGTCTCGCCGTCCTGCATGACCTCGTAGGAAAGCTCCAGATAATCCTCCGCATTGGTGAAGTCCAGATAGTTGTGGAAAACGAATGTATTGGGCTTGCCGCCCTTTTCTGCCCGCAGGGGGCGGATCACATTCTTATATTCCAGCAGCCCGGTATGGGGGGTGCGGTCGGGATAGACCAGACCGTCCATGCAGAAATTCCCATCGTGGGGGAACTCGCCGAAATCCCCGCCGTAGCGGTAAATGGGGCGGTTGTCCGGGGTGGTCCCGCCGTACACGGCGTGGTCGCACCATTCCCACACGAAGCCGCCGCAGAAGCCGGGATACTTCATGATGAGCTGCTGATAGTCCTCCGCGTCCCCGGGTCCGTTGCCCATGGCGTGGATATACTCACACTGGATAAAGGGCAGCTTGTGGTCGGGCAGGTAGGGGGTGATATCCGCATCGCTGTAATAATCCCTGTGATTTTCCTCGCTGAAATACTGTTCGATATACGTGAGAGGAGCGTACATTCTGCTGAACAGGTCCAGCATGGAGAAATCCGGCTCCCTGTCGTGGTGGTAGGGCATGAAATTTTCATAGTGCAGCAGCCGGGAAGGGTCGTATTCCTTCACCCAGCGCCCGGCGTTTTCAAAGCTTTCTCCCCAGCCGCTTTCATTTCCCAGGGACCAGATCACCGCGGCGGCATTGTTTTTGTCCCGAATGACGCTGCGCTGCACCCGGTCCAGAATGGCTTCCCGGAACTGGGGGTCGTCCGCCGCGTCCGGGTAATTTTCCATGCTGTACGCACCCAGCTTGGTGGCATTGCCGTGGGACTCGATATCCGCCTCGGCAATGACATAGAAGCCGAATTCGGAGCACATCTGTAAAAACCACGGGGCGTTGGGATAGTGGCTGGTGCGAATGGCGTTGATGTTGTGGCGCTTCATCAGGGCAAGGTCCCTGAGCGCCTGCTCCCGGCTGATGGTATAGCCGGTGACGGGGTCGCTGTCGTGGCGGTTCACGCCCCGGAACTTGATCGCCGTGCCGTTTAAGAGCACCACGCCGTCCTGCACCTCGATTTTCCGCAGACCGATCTCCTGGGAAATACATTCCTCCCCAGTATCCAGCAGCAGGGTGTACTGCGCCGGGTGCTCTGCGTTCCAGAGGACGGGGTCCTCTATCTCGAATTGCAGCACATTTTCCACAGGCCCGGCTTCTCCCACCAGCCCGCCGTCAGGAGCATACAGCGCGCCGGATACGGTGCAGTCGCCCTCCAGAGAAAGCTCCACCCGGACGGTGGCATTCTCAAACTTCGGGGAGAATTCCTCCTTCACAAAGAAATCCCGGAGGAAGCTTTTCGGGCGCGCCATCAGGTACACGTCCCGGAAAATGCCGCTCATGCGCAGCTTGTCCTGATCCTCCAGATAGGTGCCGTCGCACCACTGGAGCACCAGCACGGCAATGGCGTTGTCGCCCTCCTGCAAAAGCTCAGTGATCTCAAATTCCGATGTGCTGTGGGAAACCTGGCTGTATCCGGCGAACTCGCCGTTGACCCACAGGTACAGGCAGGAATCCACGCCCTCAAAATTCAGGAACCACCTGCCGGCGTTCTCCCCCTGCAGGCTGCCCTCCTCCAGGTCGAAATGCCGGACATACAGCCCGCAGGGATTTGCCTCCGGCACATAGGGCGGGTCGCAGGGAATGGCATAATTTACGTTGGTGTACTGGTGCCTGCCGTAGCCGTGGTTCTGCCAGCAGGAGGGCACGGGAATGGTATCCATCTCGTCCTCGTCAAAGCAGATGCCCTCCTCCGGGTCCACCGCGTCCTCATAGCTTTCAAAATACTGGAAGCTCCATGTCCCGTTCAGGGAAAATACCCGGGAGGATACTCCCTCCTCCGCTTCCTCCGCTGTTTCAAAGGGAATATAGTAGCTTCTGTTCGGGGCTGTTCCCACATGGAGAACGTGGGGGTCTTCATGGAAATGCTGAGCGTGTTGTTTCATAGCGCCGTTTCCTTTCCGTAAAATTGACTTTTTCCCGGAAAAAGGGTACACTGGAAAAAGATTTTCCCCGCCCGATCTCCCGTTACTGTTAGATTACTCTGAAACGGGAAAATAGTCAATCGGCTTTTCAAAAAAAGCGGGCGCTTTTTATTTTGGAAAAAACAAAAATATTTTGGAGGAGGGAACAGCCATGGGCGTTGAAATTTTGCTGATGACCGTCTTTGCGGGCGCGCTGCTGCTTTTTGTGGGCAAGCGCCCGAAAAGCGAGCGCCTGGGCTCCGTCTCCTTTGCTGTTTGGGCGGGCGCGCTGCTGCTTGCCGCGTTCTCGCTCCGGCTGTACCTGGGGTACTACGGAAAGAGCTTTACCTCCGATATGGACACCTTCAAGGCGTGGGCATACGCCCTGAACCGCACGGACTTAAAGGAAATCTACGGCAGGGGCGACATGTACCTGGATTATCCCCCCGGCTATTTATACGTGCTGCTCACACTGGATAATCTGCGGTCGCTGTTCCATATCCCCTTTGACGCGCCGGTGTACGACCTGATGCTGAAGCTGCCCTCCATTTTCGCGGACATGGCGTGCGGCGGGGTGCTGCTCTGGGCAGGGAAGCGGAAGATCGGCGAAAAAACCGCCCTGCTGGTGACCGCCGCCTATCTGTTCTGCCCGGTGATCCTCATCAATTCCGCCGGGTGGGGGCAGGTGGATTCCTTCTGCACGGCGATCCTGCTCTGCTCCGTTCTGCTGCTTTACCGGGAATGGTACGTGCCCTCCGCGCTGCTGTACGGGCTGAGCATTGCCTGCAAGCCACAAATGCTCATTTTCGCCCCCATGTACCTGTTTTTTGCCATCAGGCAGAAAAAGTGGAGCAGGCTCCCCCTGGGCGTTCTCTGCGCGGTGGGCGCGATCCTTTTGACGGCGCTGCCGTTCAGCAATGGTCTGGATTTCCACTGGCTCCTGGAAAAGTACCGCAGCACCCTGGATTATTATAATTTTTACTCCATCAACGCCTACAATTTCTGGACGCTGCTTGGCTGGAACTGGCGGGGGCTGCCGGAGGGCTTCTCCCTGCAGGCTCTGACCCTTGCCGCCCCAATAGCCGCCACCGTGTCCTGCGGGCTGCTGCTGTTTTTGTCCCGGAGAAAGTCGGCGCTGTTTGCCTGCCCGGCGCTTTTGATGGCGGTAATGTTCCTGTTCGGCGTGAAAATGCACGAACGGTACCTGTACCCCGCGTTTTTCTTCCTTCTGCTGAGCTTCCTGTTCACCCCGGACAAGCGGCTGGTACAGGTGTTTGCAGCTGTTTCCGCCGCCGGGTATCTGAATGTCGCCCATGTCATGTATCTTTTTGACGACCTGGGCGGAAATTATGACGCCAACGCCCTTTTGACCCGCTGCATGGCGGGCTTTCAGGCAGCAGCGCTGGTACATGCCATTTATGCGCTATTTGCCGTATACCTGCCGGAAAGCATTCAGGAACGCCCCCTGCGGGACGTCCGCCCGTGGGCTGCCCCCCCAATGGGGAACCACCGAATGCGCCCTGTGGACTATCTGCTGACGGCGGCAGTAACAGGGATATACTGTATCGCGGCGTTCTGGCATTTGGGCAGCACCCAAATGCCCCGGACCGTCTGGCTGCCGGAAGCGGGGGAAAGCGTCGTGCTTCAGGCTAATGAGACCTGCGACGCGCTGTATTTCCTCCCCGGGCTTGCCCCGGACAGGGAGCACCGCGCCGCCAGGACGGGAGTAAACGTGCTGGTGGAAACCAGCGAGGACGGAAAGACCTGGAAGGACTGCGGCAATCTCCAGGACACCGGCACGTATGTGTTTGCCTGGGAGCAATGCTATCTTCAGGAGCCCGGCAGATATATCCGTCTCACCGCCCAGGACGGGAATGTGGTTCTCCATGAGATCGGCGTCAAGCTGCAGGGCAAGGCAGTCCTCACCACGCTGGAAGCAGCGGAGGCGGCTGGGCAGCCCCTTGTGGACGAGCAGGATACCGTCCCCCTGTACGCCACCTACGAGAACTCCGCCTATTTTGATGAAATTTACCATGCCCGCACCGCTTACGAGCACATTCTGGGCTTGGAGCCCTACGAAAACACCCACCCGCCCCTGGGAAAATACATCATCTCCCTGGGCATTCGGGCGTTTGGCATGAACCCATTCGGCTGGCGGTTCATGGGGACGCTGTTCGGCGTGCTGATGCTGCCCGTCCTGTACCATCTTCTGAAGCAGCTGTTTGAGAAACCTTCTCTCTGCGCCGCCGGAACGGTGCTGTTTGCCTTTGATTTCATGCACTTTACCCAGACGCGGATCGCCACCATCGACACCTACGCGGTGTTCTTCCTGCTGCTGATGTATGACGCCATGGTGGTGTTCCTCCGGCGGGATATCCGGCAGGACAGCATGAAAAAGCTGCTTCCCCCTCTGCTGTGCTCCGGCGTTTTCATGGGGCTGGGAATTTCCGCCAAATGGACGGCGGCATATGGCGCGCTGGGGCTGGCGGCGCTGTTCTTCGGTAAGCTGATCCTCTCCTTCCGGGACGCGAAACGCGCCGGGGAAAATTTGAGCCTGTTAAAAATGCGCTCGCTGCGGCTCTGCCTTTGGTGCTGCCTGTTTTTTGTTGCCATTCCCTTTGGGACGTATTTCGCGGTTTATCTGCCGCTTACCACCCTGCCCCACAACATCTCCAACATCTGGGGCAATTTCTGGAGCTACCAGACCACCATGTTCCACTATCACTCTTCCCTTGTGGCAGAGCATTATTTCGCTTCCCCGTGGTACGAATGGCCCTTTGTGGTGCGCCCCATCTGGTACTTCTCCGGGAACCCGGTGGACTTGCAGGGGCATTACAGCACCATTTCCGCCATGGGGAACCCGCTGCTGTGGTGGGCGTGCATTCCGGCGCTGATCGCCGCAGTGGTGCTGTGGATCCGGGAGCGGCAGACCTACGCCGCCGTGGTTCTCTGCGGCTTTTTGTCCGTCTATCTGCCCTGGGCGCTGGTGCCCCGGCTCACCTTTATCTATCACTATTTCACCGCCGTGCCTTTCCTGATTATCGCCCTCATCGGCGTGTTCCGCAAGCTGCCGGAAACGTCCCTTGGCAGGTACACGCTGACTGTAAAGCAGCGCGCGGTGCCCCTGTCCGACCTGTTCCTATGGGTGTTCACCGGGTTCTGTCTCATTTTATTCTTCGTGTATTTCCCGGTGATCTCCGGCGCGCCCACGGACAAAAATTACACCGATTCTCTCCGGCTGTTTTCTAGTTGGTATTTTTAATCGTGTCCATTCTTTGAGAAAGGCGCAACTTTCTACGCCGACCGCATCTTTGCAGCTATTCGACAGCTTATTTTTAATCGTGTCTGCTCTCTGAGAAAAGCGAGGCTTTCTACGCCGACCGCATCTTTGCAGCTATTCGACAGCTTATTTTTAATCGTGTCTGCTCTCTG
>CALFFN010000024.1 GCA_937958185.1 uncultured Neglectibacter sp.
ACTATCACTTGTCTCTTTGCGATAAGTTTGGACGGAATAAAAGTTTTTCGCTTCCTTTTTTCAAAAAGGAAGGAAGAAGAAAGGAGCTTAAAGCATATGGCGATCAAAGTGGGAATGGTGAGCCTTGGCTGCGCGAAAAATCAGGTGGACGGTGAAATGCTGATGGCGGCGCTGAAGCAGGGCGGATTTGAGCTTGTGGACGACGCCGCCCTGGCGGATATCGCCATCGTCAACACCTGCGGCTTTATCGAAAGCGCGAAAAAGGAATCCATTGAAGAAATTTTGGAGCTTGCCGCCCTGAAAAAAGAGGGGCGTATCAAAAAGCTGGTGGTGACAGGCTGCCTTGCCGAACGCTATCAGCAGGAGATACATAAGGAGCTGCCCGAAGTGGACGCCGTGCTGGGCATTGGCGCCAACGGCAGCATTGCTGCTTCCCTGAAGCAGATGATGGCAGGCGGGTTTGTGGAAAGCTTCCCGGACAAAAGCAAAATGCCCCTGTGCGGCGCGCGGGAGCTTTCCACTCCAAGCTGGTCGGCGTATCTGAAAATCGCCGAGGGCTGCGACAACCGCTGCACCTACTGCGCCATTCCCATGATCCGCGGCGGCTACCGCAGCCGCACCATGGAAAGCATTGAGGAGGAAGCCCGGGCGCTCACGGCAAACGGCGCAAAGGAGCTGGTGCTCATCGCCCAGGACACCACCCGCTATGGCATTGACCTGTACGGGGAATTTTCCCTGGCAAAGCTCTTAAAGCGGCTGTGCAAAATTGACGGCATACAGTGGCTCCGCGTGCTGTACTGCTACCCCGATTCCATCACCGACGAGCTTCTGGACGTGATGGCGGAGGAGGAAAAAATCGTCAAATATATCGACCTGCCCCTGCAGCACGCGTCGGGAAAGGTGCTTCGCGCCATGAACCGCCGGGGAGACAGGGAAAGCCTGACCGCCCTGCTGCAGAAGATCCGGGAGAAAATTCCCGGCGTGATCCTCCGCACCACCCTCATCACCGGGTTCCCCGGAGAAACGGAGGAGGATTTCACCGAGCTGGCGGAGTTCGTCAAGGAAATAAAATTTGATCGGCTGGGCTGCTTCGCCTATTCCCAGGAGGAGGGCACTCCCGCCGCCGAGCTGCCGGACCAGCTGGACGAGGAGATCAAGGAGCACCGGGCGGAGCTCATCATGGATACCCAGACCCGCATCATGGAGCAGAAAGGGCAGGAGTACCTGGGCAAGACCCTGACCGTGCTCACCGAGGGCTTCGACCGCTACGCCGAGTGCTGGTTCGGGCGCTCCTGCATGGATGCGCCGGACATTGACGGCAAGGTGTTTTTCGCCGCCGAACAAAAGCCTGTGCTGGGTACTTTCGTGCAGGTAAGGATAGACGATTGTGTAGACTGTGACCTGTTTGGAGAAAGGGTGTGAGCCTGTGAAAATGAACCTGCCCAACAAGCTGACGCTGCTGCGCGTATTCCTCGTGCCGGTCTTTATGGTGTTCGCCGCCCTGACCCACTATGGGCAAAGCGATTTTAACCCGGTGATGAGTTTGCTTGCCGCTATTGTGTTCGCTCTTGCCAGCATTACGGACTTTCTGGACGGCTATCTGGCGCGGAAAGACCATCTGGTGACGGACTTCGGCAAATTTGCCGACCCGCTGGCGGACAAAATGCTCACCACCGCCGCCTTAATTTACATGGTGGTGGACGGTGTGTGCTCCCCTATCGTGCTGGCTGTAGTGCTGTTCCGGGAATTTGCCGTGGCGGGGGTCAGAATGCTTGCCGCCGCCAATCAAAAAGTCATTGCCGCCAATCTGTGGGGCAAGGTAAAAACCGTGCTGCAAATGCTGACGGTGCTGTTCTACTACTTTGCCTGCTTCTTCTTTTCCGGCAGCGACGCCATGGCAATCTCCCTGATCACTCAGATCCTCTGCTGGCTGGTAGCGGTGGTCACCCTGTTGTCCGGCATTAAGTATCTGTGGGACAATAAAGGCTGCCTTTCGGCTTGAAAAATAGAATTACGGACGAAAAAGCGGGCGGTTTTCAAAAATCGCCCGCTTTTTTCACTACTCCCCTGCCTCGTACATACTATGAAATAGTGCTTCTGGGCAAGGGGGGATTTTTGTGGCTTTGAAGCAGGGGGACAACCTATTACAGGAAAACAATGCCGAGCTGGCGGAGGGGCTGCGGCTGCTGGAAAACAGCCAAAGCATGCTGCGCACCCTGCTTTTGGGGCTTGCCCTCCAGTACCGTTCCCTGGATATCCAGCGCTGCCAATTATTGCAGGCGGAATACCCCGAGCTCTGCTGCGGGGAGCTGCCGCCCCTTGCGGTGCAGAACGCCGCTTCCCTGATTATCCTCTGCGCATTATTTGGGTTCCAAAAGCAGGCGGAAGCCCTGGCACAGCAAAGCGCGCAAGCAGGGGAATGCCCGGACCTGCTCAGTGTCAAGCTGGGCGCGGCCTCCATTCTCATCGCGCTGATCCGTCTTGTCCAGCTGAATTTTACTGCGGAAGCTGCCGCTTCCCCCGCCGGGGAGGAAGAAGAGCTTTTGACAGACGACCCCGCCGATCTGCCCCTCTAACCCCTGTCAGGGTTCAGGGCGGCTGCAGGGGGAACCAGCGGGACAAAAAAGGACTTCGCAGGCATGAGCTGCGAAGCCCTTTTTCTATCTTCCAGTGATCTTTCCGCGCATTCAGGAAACGAGGGGGACCCGAACGCGTTCACTTGTTTTCCATGATCCGCAAAAAACGTCTCCCGCACTTACTCCGCGGTATAATCCACGTCGTACTTTCTCTCTACGGCAAACTGCCGCAGCCTGCCGGTCTGCGAGTCGAAATTCAGGTCATAGCGGTAGGTGAGACCGTACTTCAGCCACATGGTCTCGTCGCCGGTAAAATCGGGGAACATCTCCTCCGCCTTTTCCCGGGTGATCTCCGTAACGGGCACGCCGTTGATGGAAATATTGCCCAACAGGTCGGTCTCCTCCAGATCCAGGTGAAACTCCAGCCGGGCAATGGTGGCTTCCGCCAGCTTCACCGGCTGCTCGTCCGTCACAAAGGAGACATGGGCAAAGGTAGAGTCAGACAGCGACATTGTGCCGCCGCTGTAGTAGGCGTTTTCCTCCAGCATGGTCTCCGGGTCTACCTCGTACTGCTCGTAATCGTTGGGGTCGTCAGGATTTGTGATGGTCACGTCGTAGCCCGCGTCCAGCAGGGTCTGCATTTTCGTCTCGCCGACGCGGATTTCCCTGCCGGCAACAGAAATGGGGTACAGGGTCTCTTCTTCCTGTTTGGAGGCGCCCAGCTTTTCTTTCAGCTCAGAACAGCCCGCCAATGACGCCGCCGTCAGCAGCAGTGCCAGCAGGAGCGCCGATACACGTGTTCCTGTCAATTTTTTCATGTGTTCTCCCTCAATGCGTTTCAAATTTTTCAGGCGATAAAGTCCTGGCTTTTGGGGCAGCGGCGGCGGATCAGCTCGATCGCCTGCTCGTACTGCTTGCTGTTTTCCAGCAGCAGCCTGTCCTGCTCCCTGCCGCTTTCCGCCTTATAGTCTACCACCAGAGAGATCGCCACCGTCAGCCGCTGGTTGACTCTGGTATTTCCGATATTGTAGTGTACCCTGGTATTTTCCCCCTCCTTGCTGACCCGCTCGATATCCGCCACCTTGATGATGCGGCAGTTCAGCGTTCGGAAAAACAGCCAATAATCGGGTCCCACGATCAGCCGGCAGGGGTACCTGTCCGTGGTGGTATTGGAAAAGTCCACTTTTTCGTACAGCTTCATTTCCATCTGCCGGATAAACCCTTCCTTTTCCTCAGGCGACAGCTTTTCAATGGCTTTCTCATAGGAAGGGCGCACCTTTTTCATGGAGGTCACCTTCATCTGGACCCAGTAGGCAAGGAAAATGACCAGCGCAATGCCCAATCCGATCAGGAAATGCACCCGGAACACGTACGCCGCGTCATACCCCACGGCAAAGCCCAGCACCACCATGGCGATCACGCTGAGCGCCATCCACAGTGGCACTTTTTTCATGGTTTTCCGGGTAAATTGCTGAAGCACCTCCGCAAAGTCCTTCATTTCCCAATCCAGCCAAAGCTTGATTCTTTCTTCCATAGCTTTCCCCTCTTGCGTTCTTTTCTTTTTCAAAAAAGCACTGTATCTTGTGGTGCTTTTTTCCAAGTAAGGAACATCTTGAAAAATATTCTAGCACAGGCAGACAGAAAAATCAAGCGGGCAACCCACTGTCTTGCTTCCACTTTTTTCCAAAAAAGACCCGACCTGACCGGGACTTTCCCAGCCGGGTCGGGCAGAGGGTATTTACCGGGTCCTGCGCGGATTCATACCGGGCTCGCCGCTGATAGCGGGAAGCTGGTTGTAGTTATATCTGGGACGGTCGCCCGGCATATAGAAATACACAAATTTCACAGAGAAAATGTCGCACACAATGAAGTTGTTTGCCGCTTCATCGTACAGGGTGACAAAGCTGCGCCCCACAAAGTAAAGCATTCCCTGTTTGCGAATGATCTCCTGGGTGCCGATGAGAAATTCCACCACCACAAACTGCCCGATGTTCTGCGCCAGGATCATCTGCATGGAGCCCCGCATTTCCTCACTGTCGAAGCTCTGCTGGGGCGGGTGGTAAAAATTATCGAGCTGGCTTGCGCCGTCCTCCATCTCCTGGAAATCCGTCCGGTTTTTCAGCCTCCGCATTCCGGGCATATTGTTTTGCCGATTGTTTCTGTCCATGATAAAGCTCCCTCCATTCCTTGTGTGCGGTACGGTTCAGACCCGCGCGCTATGTGTCCGCGTACGCGGCAGTCGGGTTGTAAAAGCAGTGGTCGCCGATGCGTATAACAAGCTCCCCCACAGCAGAGGGAAAATTATCCCGGCAGGTGGGCTTGAACGGGTTGTAGTACCACAGGGCAAAGCCCAGGTTTGTCAGGCGGTTCCCTGCCATCGCCCAGTCCGCAATGTCATACTGCACCTCGGTGGGGCGCATATTGTATACATTCTGCATATTGTACTGCCCGCCCACCATTTCCATCACGCAGGTAAACTGCCGGGGCTGGTAGATGACCTCGTTCACCGTATACAAATTGCCGTATTCGCCGTAATCCACCTGCACCCGGTTCATCACCACGCACGCCACCGCTTTCATGCCGGTGTCCCCCTCTCCGCCCGCTTCGCATTCCAGAATGCGGGCCAAAAGCTCCCGGTCCGAAAACGCCATACCATTCCCCCTCTCTTAAGCGCCTTTTTCCATGGATATGAAAGCTCAGCGCAAAAAATGCCCCGGCTTTTCTTCTCAGAAATTGAAAAGCCGGGGCGTTGTCCCTTCCTGCGAAGCATTCGGGGTCGGAGCTTAACGGATCATTCTCCGTGAAATGTCAGGGTGTTGGAAATGGGCAGGGAAGCTGTTACGGTTCCTCGGGAGTGACAGTCCGGCTTTCCAGGTCAATGACAAATTTTGCCTGGGTCTCCGTCACCTGCTCCCACTGGTTCTCATTGCAGAACCAGAGCACCAGCTTTTTTGTCCCCGCCGGGACGCTGTCAAAGAACAGGCTGGCTTCCTGCGCCGTCTGCGCGTTGGAACGGTATCCCCCGTCATAGGTTTTGCCGTGATCCATCTGGATTTCCTCGCCGTCTTCGGTAAAGAGATAGGGGTATCCCAAATCTCCATCGTCCGGCACCGCGGGGTGCCGGGGTCCCCAATAGGGCTTTTCGATACGGATCTCCGTCTGGGCAGGAGCCGTGCTCACGCTCAAAATTTTCGCTCCATTGTTCTCCGCGCCGGACTCAAAGGTCACCAGGTGTGTCCTGTCGGGGGCAAAGGAGAAGGTTCCCCGGAATTCTCCCGGAATTGCTTCCTTTTCATAGCCGGTCAGGCTGTCCGCGTCGTACCCGGGAAGAACCCCTGCCAGATCCCGCAGAAGGAGGGAAACCTCATACTGTTCCGCTTCCTTCTGGTCTTCCGGCACTGGCAGGACCATGGTGGCGACCCACAGACCATCTTCCGCCGATTGGAAGCCGTTCATTTTCCCACTTTTTTCAACCGCTTCTCCATTGATCCTGGCTTCGCAGGCGCTTCCCTCATGCTGGGATTCCACCCACTGGTACCTGCCGCTCAGTTCCTCCGGGAGCTCCAGCACCAGGCTGAGCTGCACGGTATTGCCGTCGCCGTAGGCTTGCTGTACGGTCATGTTCGTGCCGGGCTCCGTGCTTTCCAGCCGCAGACCGATTTCCTCCGCCAGCCCATAGGTTCCCAGGTTGGCAGAGCCGCCCACCTTTCCAGGGGCGTTGACCACCTGGAAAATTCTCCCCAGCACCGGGATCTGGCTTGCCAGGGCGGGGTTCATGAACCCAAAGGTCAGAAATGCTGCCACAACGGCGACAAAGCTGCCCAAAGTTGTCCCCAGACGGACCCGCACCCTTTTCCGATGGAGCCTCTCCACCTGACGCAGGCTTTCATTTACCCTGTCTCCCAAGCAGGACGGAATGGCGATCTGGATCGCTTCCCTGTTCTCTAACATACCTTTTCCTCCTTCATTTCAAGTTTCAGCCGTTCTCTCGCCCGGCTCAGCCGGACGGCCACCGTGCTCTCCGACACCTCCAGCTGCCTTGCGATCTCCCGGTTGCTCAGTCCGTCGAAGTACCGAAGCTTCAGGAGCTGCTGCATGGGTTCCGGGAGCTGGTGCAGGGCGTCGTACAGGTCCATGCGTTCCTCCGGCGGCAGCCCCTCGGGGGCGGAAAGCTCGTCCAGCTCCTCCCACTCTTCAGTCGGTCTCCGCTTTTTCAGAAGGTCCTGCGCCGAATTGATGACGATCCGCATCAGCCACGTTTTGAAACGCTCCGGCTCCCGCAATGTCTTTATGTGGGTATAGGCTTTCAGTATCCCTTCCTGCAAAGCGTCCAGAGCGTCCTCCTGGTTTCGGGTGTAAAGAAACGCCATACGGTACAGGGACTCCTGCTCCTGCTGGACCAATTCCCCGAACGCGCCCGGGTTGCCCCGCATTGCCTTTTTTATCAGGGCAAGTTCCGGCTTCTTTTTCTTCACGGTTATCAACTCCCTTCACTATATTAGACTTCCTTTCCACCCAAAATCTTACAGAAAACAAAAAAATTCCCGGCAGAAATTTTCCGCCGGGAATTTTTTGATTATCGGTTCAGATATTCTTCCATAAAATACGCCGCTACAGCGCCGTCGGCGGCGGCTGTCACTACCTGCCGCAGGGGCTTTCTGCGCAGGTCTCCCACGGCGAACACGCCGGGAAGGTTTGTACGGGTGGTCTCGTCCGCTTCCACATAGCCGCTTTCGTCCAAGTTAAGCTGCCCTGCAAACAGGTCGGTTTCCGGCAGATAGCCGATTGCCACAAACACTCCGTCGCAGGAAATCTCCCGCTGTTCCCCGGAAGCTGTATTTTGCAGGATCAACCCGGTCAGGGCAGTTTCCTGCTTCAGCTCCGTCACCCGGCTGTTCCAGACAAACTCCACATTCCCCGCCCGCTCCAGCGGCGCAAGATAGGATTTGGAAGCCCGCAGGCTGTCCCGCCGGTGAATGAGGAACACCTTCTCGCACAGCCGGGAAAGGTACAGGGCGTCCGCCGCCGCGGTGTTGCCGCCCCCTACCACCGCCACGGTTTTGCCCCGATAGAACATTCCGTCGCAGGTGGCGCAGTAGGAAACGCCCCTGCCCCGCAGCTCCCGCTCGCCGGGCAGCCCCAGCTCTCTGGGGCGCGCCCCGGTGGCAAGCACCACGGTCCTGGCAAAAAGGGTCTCCTTCTTCGTGGTGAGCTTCTTGACTTCTTCTCCCAGCTCCACGGAAACCACTTCGGCAAGCTTTGTCTTCGCGCCGAATTTTTCCGCGCCCTCTTTCATCTTCATGGCGAGCTCGAAGCCGCCGATCCCCTCGGAGAAGCCGGGGTAGTTTTCAATCACGTCGGTGGTCGCCAGCTGCCCGCCGGGGGAAAGCTTTTCCAGCAGCAGCACGGAGAAGCCCGCCCGCGCCGCGTACAGTGCCGCCGTATATCCGGCGGGTCCGCCGCCCAGCACCACCGTGTCAAAAATTTCCTGCTCCATTGCCGCTTCCTTTCGCGCTTACTTCAACAGCTCTTCCAGCCGCTCCTTGGGCTGAAGACCTACCAGCGTGGCTTCCACTTTGCCGCCGCGGAACAGGATCGCCGTGGGAATGCTCATGACCTGATAGCGGGCGGCAAGCTCCTGCTCGTCGTCTACATTGACCTTCCCTACCTTGACCTTGCCCTCGTTCTCCTCGGCAAATTCGTCTACAATGGGGGAGAACATACGGCAGGGTCCGCACCAGCTTGCCCAGAAGTCCACCAGCACCGGCTCTGTCGAGTTCAGCACCTCCTGCTCAAAATTGTCCTTCGTCAGCGTTAAAATTTCCATCTTTCTCTTCCTTTCTGAATCAATTTTCTTTCTTGTTAGAATGCCCAATTATTTTGGGTTTTTTCAAGACTAAAAAACGAAATCGCAGCTTTCCCGGATCTTCATGGTCTCAAAGTAGGCGTTTTCCATGGGGATCCATTCTTCCAGGAACCGGCGGAGCATGAGTCCTCCGTTGCGTTCTAAAATGCGCGCGCTCTGTTCCGTGGAAGAAACAGACAGGAACACCTTGATATCATAATATTCCTGAAGCTCCGGGTGCATACTGTAGGAGCCTTCAAAAATATTGATTTTTTTCGGCTGCACCTCTACCGCGCCGCTCAGCTGCATGGTGGAGCAATCGAAGGGACGGAAGGAAAAAGGCTTTCCCGCCCGGACAGGCTCGCATATCTCCTCCCGGAAACGCTCCCTGTCCATGTTGCCGCCGATCTCACCCAGCCGCTCCGGCGTGCGTTTTTCCAGCGGCAGGAAAAAATCGTCCGCATGGAACACATTGCAGTCAAACAACTCGCTGAGCAGCTTTGCCAGGGTGCTTTTTCCCGACCCGCTGTTTCCGTCTATTGCCACATTCACGCTGCCCTTTTCCTTCAAGCAGCTTTCCATAGCGGCATACAGGGGTAGAAAATGACCGTATTCCCGGCGGATCACCCGATAGGCGGGCTGGTAGGCTTTTCGGTAGGATTCACTGTGGCGCACGGCGCCGCAGCCCTGTTTTCTGTACTCCTTCAGATAAGCCTCCACCTCCCCGGGGGCAAAGGGGAATAAGCTGTTCTGCTCCCTGCAAAGCTCCAGGAACAGCCGCAGCTTTTCCTCAAAAGCGAACCGCGCCGCTTTCGGCACGCCTTTAGCCGACTCCACGAAAATGCGGTTCATCATTTCCGGGGAAAGCTCCCGGCTGGCGGAAAGATTCATTCTGCAGAAGCTTCCGCACAGCGGAAAAAGGTAGGGCTTTTTCTTCTGTGTGTCCGTAAGTACGGCGATTTCCTTCTTCAGCAGCTCCAGGGACGCGGCTTCATCGTCTATCATGTGCCCGCCGCCAAATTCGGACTGGTACAGGTGCTTCACGTAATCGGCGATCTGCGCCTTGGGATAATTCTCCGCGCAGTCCAGCAGGAACTTTCTCGTTTCCCAGATATCTTGTTCTGTTGTGTGTATCATGGGTATTTTCCTCCTTGTATCAGCTTGCTCCATCACTTTACCGAAGTCCGGCAAAATCCATGAACTCAGCAAAGCTTCCGTGAGGGATATGGGAAAAGTCCCGCCCCTCTTCGTTGATGAGACAATCGGTCACCAGAAAAACCGAAATGCCCAGCTCTCCTGCGGCTGTGTCCTCCTTGGCGTCGTTTCCCACCATCAGGCATTCCTCCGGGCGTTTCTTTACGTTCTCCAAAATTTCCCGGAAATAGGCGGGGTTCGGCTTGCAGAAGGAATATCCCTCGTAACTGGTCACTTCCAGAAAATCCTCCGGCACAAGCCCCAGCCAGGAAAGCCGGGTGCGCACCGCCACAGCGGGAAACAGGGGGTTTGTCGCCAGGATCACGTCATAGCCCCGCCGCTTCAGACCGTCTACCGCCTGCTTTGCCAGAGGGTTTTTCCCCACATGATTTTTCACCCGGTCAAACTCTTCCCCGTAAAACCGGTCAAATACCGGGCGGAGCCGCAGCGCGTCCTCTCCCAGCTCCCGGGCAAACACCTCCCAGAACCGGGAAATGTTTTTCTCACTGCCGTCGTTTTTCACCATGGCGGCAGTGCCCTTCCACACGGCTGCCGTCAGCTTTTCGCTGTCGGTAAGCCCGTGCTCCGCGCCTTTTTTCGCCAGCTCCCCAAAATATGCCTTGACAAACACCTTCTCGTCCATGGGCAGCAGCGTCCCGTCCAGATCGAACAGCACGGTGGTAATGCTTTGATTCATTCTCCGTCCTCCCGCTCGACTGCCTTTGACGCCACAATGCTGACGCCTGTTCCGGCAACGTTTTCGATCACCACATCGCCTATTTCCACCGGGGCGGCGACCACCGCGTTCCGAATTTCGTCCATACAGTCAAATATTTTCCCCTTTGGGATATCCGTCGCCGTGCGCACAGGGACCACCGCCGCCTTCCCGCCTGTGACCCGCACTGTGGACGTGACCATTCGCACCGGGGCGGTAACCTCCCGCCTGCCGTATTCCTCACCGCGCTTGCAGGTGTTTCCCGAAACAGAAACCACCTCGCCCGCGTCGTTCAGCTCTACCCGCAAGGCGCAGCCCAGGGGGCAGCCGATGCAGGTCAGCTCTCGAGTTTCCATAGTGATACTCCTTTTCTGAAGCTTTTTGCCGGACACCGTTTATGCCTCAGGGTCGCAGCCCGCCCAAATGACAATCTCCTGTTCTTTCCCGGTCAGTTGTTCCCGCTTGAGCAGGACCTGCTCCATCTCGCCCGGCGCCATCACAGGACGCTTCCGGCGCAGCAGCTCCTTGCCGTCCGCTAAAACCCGCACAGTGGCGTTTTTCAGGTTCTGTCCCACCCGGAACCGCACCACCAGCTGCTGTTCCATGCGTTCCCTGTCCACGGAGCAGGGCACGGTGTACCGCACAGCGCCCTGGGGTGCCAGCGGGATTTCCCTCCCTGCCGCTTTCCTTTTTCCCAGCACATAGGCGGCGCAGCTTTTGCCCGCCTGCTCCGCCTCCTCGGAGACGTAGTCCACCAGATCGTGGACATGCAGCACATTGCCGCAGGCAAACACCCCGGGAATACTGGTTTCCAGGCTTTCATTCACCTTCGGTCCGCTGGTCACCGGGGAGAGCTCCACGCCGATTTCCCGGGAAAGCTCGTTTTCGGGGATCAGCCCCACCGAAAGCAGCAGCGTATCGCAGGGAATGTTTTCCTCCGTGCCGGGAATGGGCTTCAAACGCTCGTCCACCTGGGCGATGGTCACCCCTGTGACCCGCTCCTTGCCCTGAATGTCCACTACCGTGTGGCTGAGCTTCAGGGGAATGCCGTAATCGTCCAGGCATTGTACGATATTCCGTTTCAACCCGCCGGAATAGGGCTGTATCTCCGCCACGCACTTTACCTTTGCGCCCTCCAGCGTCATGCGCCGCGCCATAATGAGACCAATGTCACCGCTGCCCAAAATGACCACTTCTTTGCCGGGAAGATAGCCCTCCCGGTTCACCAGCCGCTGCGCCGTTCCGGCGGAAAAAATGCCGGCAGGACGGCTGCCCGGCGTGTTCAGCGCCCCTCTGGGGCGCTCCCGGCAGCCCATGGCGAGCACCGCCGCCCTGGCTTCGATTTGCAGCAAACCGTCCTGACGGCTGACGGAGGTGACAAGAATACCGTCCCCCTGCCGTTCCAGAGAAACGACGGTGGTTCCCAGCAGCGCAGGAATATGCATTTCCCGCGCTTTTTCGATATAGCGGGCGGCATATTCCGGTCCTGACAGCTCCTCCCGGAAAGTGTGCAGCCCAAAGCCGTTATGAATGCACTGGTTCAAAATGCCCCCCAGCTCCGGCTCGCGTTCCAGGATCAAAATGTCCTCCACGCCGCTTTCCCGGGCGGCAATGGCGGCTGCCAGCCCGGCAGGTCCGCCGCCGATCACAACAATTTCGTGTTTCATATTGCCCTCCCTCAGCGTATCTTTTCCAAAACGATTTTAGAATCCGCTCCGTTTTTGCGGATATCCCTCAAGTCCACCTGCCGCTCCCTTGCCAGCAGCTCCATCACCCTGGGGGAGCAGAACCCGCTTTGGCAGCGCCCCATGCCCGCTCTGGTGCGGCGCTTTACGCCGTCCAGCGTCCTCGCGCCCAGGGTGCTGTGAATGGCGTCCAAAATCTCTCCCTCGGAAACCTCCTCGCACCGGCAGACGATGGCTCCATAGGCCGGGTTTTCCTGAATTTTCCGTTTCCGCTCCTCCGGCGGCAGCTCCGCGATCCTCACAACGCCCTTCCGAATGGGGGTAAAGCTTTCTTTCTCCGGGAGACCCAGCTTTTCCGCCACCAAGCCCGCCAGATATTCCCCGATCGCCGGGGCGCTGGAAAGCCCGGGAGATTCGATTCCCGCGGCGTCGAAAAAGCCGTCGGCGCTTTCTCCCAGCACAAAGTCGTCCTGTTTTTCATGGGCGCGCAGCCCGGTAAAGGAGGTGATGACCTGCCGCATGGGCAGCCTGTCCACCGCCAAAGCGGACTTTTCCCCTACCTCGGCAAGCCCCGCGGCAGTGGTTGCCGTGTTTTCTTTTTCCCCGGAATCCGCCGCCGTGGGACCCACCAGCAGATTACCATGGACGGTGGGGGACACCAGCACGCCCTTGCCGTACCGACCGGGCAGCTGGAACACGGTATGCGCCACATGGCTTCCGGCGCTTTTGTCCAGCAGCATATATTCTCCCCTGCGGGCAGTGATCTCCAGTTTTTCCTCGCAGACCTGATTGTGCAGCTCATCGGCGTGCACACCGGCGGCGTTGACTATGATCTTGGCTTCCACATCTCCCTGCGCCGTGTGCAGCACCCAGCCAGCTCCTTTCCGCTCAATGCCAGTCACGGCAGTGTCAAAGCGGAACTCCACTCCGTTTTGGGCGGCGTTTTCCCCCAGCCCCAGCGTCAGCTCAAAAGGGCAGATAATGCCGGAGGTCTCCGCCAGCAGTGCGCCGCAAACCTCTTTTGTCAAGTTTGGCTCTATTCTTCTGGCTTCCTCTCCGCTCAGCACCCGCAGCCCGCTTACGCCGTTGGCTTCTCCCCGGCGGCGCAGCTCTGTGAGCTTGGGCAGGTCGGCTTCATTGAGGCAGGTCACCAGCGCGCCCACCCGCCGGAAAGGAATGTCCAATTCCTGGGACAGCTGATCCATCATGGCGCTGCCCCGCACGTTCATTTTTGCCTTCCATGTCCCCGGCTCAGCGTCAAACCCGGCATGGACGATGGCGGAGTTCGCCTTGCTGGTGCCCTCGCATACGTCCGATTCTTTTTCCAGCACCAGAAAGCTTCCCTGCCGGCGGGAAAGCTCTCTCGCCACCGCGCAGCCTGTTACGCCCGCGCCGACGATCACCACATCGTACTGCTTCATGAAACTCCTCTTTTCCCGCAGAAATTCCTAATTCTATGATTGCCAAAAGATGTATAAAAGCCCGCCATTTTTTCCGAAAAAGGGGCGCGCTCTTTTTCTTTTTTTAAGACTTTCTCTATCATAGCAGAAAATTGTCCTTCCCGCAAGGAAAACCTCTGCAAAGCGATAAAAGACAAAACAATCTCCTTCTAAAATAATTCTGCCCTTCCACTCTCTATCCTAAAACCTGCCGCACTCCCCAAAAATCATAATTTTGCAGGGTGCTTTTCGCCGCCATGATAAGCTATCCCCTGTAAAAAAGCAAGTTTTCTCTTTGGGTGTAAGCTTTTCTGCTTTGCGTTTCCCCGGCGGATTTCTCCTGCTGAAAAACACGCCTTGACAGATCCCCAAAAATCGTGGACAATGAGTGGAGAAAGGAAATCTTTGGGAAGAAGTGATTTTATGGAATATTTGATCGGCATTGACCTGGGAACCAGCGGCACAAAAACTGTGCTCTTTGACCGTGACGGCGCTGTGGTTTCCTCCGCTCTGGTGGAGTACCCCATGTACCAGGAGCAAAACGGCTGGGCGGAGCAGGACCCTGCCGACTGGTGGCACGCTGCCGTGGAGACCCTGCGCTCTGTGCTTGCCCAAAGCGCCATTGACCCTGCTGATGTAAAGGGGATCGGCATTTCCGGGCAGATGCACGGGCTGGTCATGCTGGATAAGGGCGGCGCTGTGCTGCGGAAATCCATTATCTGGTGCGACCAGCGCACGGCGGCGGAGTGCGAGGAGATCACAGAGAAGGTCGGGGCAAAGCGGCTGATCGATATTACCGCAAATCCGGCTATGACGGGTTTTACCGCTTCCAAGATACTCTGGGTCAGGAAGCATGAGCCGGAGCTCTACGCAAAATGCGCCCACATTTTGCTGCCCAAGGACTATGTGCGCTATATGCTTACCGGGGAATTTGCCACAGAAGTATCTGATGCTTCGGGTATGCAGCTTTTAGACGTACCCAACCGCTGCTGGAGCGCAGAAGTGCTGGAAAAACTGGAAATCGACCCGGCACTGCTGGGAAAGGTCTATGAATCCCCTGAAATCACCGGGACTGTCACTGCCGAAGCCGCAAAGCTCACCGGGCTGAAGGTCGGGACTCCCGTGGTGGGCGGCGCCGGCGACAACGCCGCTGCCGCTGTGGGAACAGGCGTAGTGCATGATGGAAAGGCGTTCACCACCATTGGCACCTCCGGCGTGGTGTTCGCCCATACTGACGAAATCACGATCGACCCCAAGGGCAGGGTCCACACCTTTTGCTGTGCCGTGCCCGGGGCGTGGCACGTGATGGGCGTGACCCAGGGCGCCGGGCTGTCCCTGAAATGGTTCCGGGATAATTTCTGTATGGCGGAGAAAGAAACCGCCGCCCGCATGGGTGTTGACCCCTATTATCTGATGGACAGGGAAGCCGAGCGCTCCCCCATTGGCTGTAACAGGCTGCTGTATCTGCCCTATCTGATGGGAGAGCGGACTCCCCACCTTGACCCGGACTGCCGCGGCGTATTTTTTGGGTTATCCGCAATCCATACCCGGCAGGATATGCTGCGGGCGGTGATGGAGGGCGTAACCTATTCCCAACGGGACAGCGTGGAAATCCTCCGGGGCATGGGAGTAAATATCGGCGAAATGATGGCGTGCGGCGGCGGTGGCAGCTCTCCCCTTTGGCGGCAAATGCTGGCGGACACCTACAATTGTCCCGTAAAGACTGTACGCTCTAAGGAAGGACCCGCCCTGGGCGCTGCCATTCTTGCCGGGGTCGGCGCTGGATTGTACCCCTCCGTACAGGAAGCTTGCGACATGATGATCCAGACAAATCCGCCCCAGCTTCCTATCCCGGAGAATGTTCCGCAATATGAACATTTCTATCAAATTTACACCTCCCTGTATCCGGCGTTGAAGGAAAATTTCAAGCTTTTGGCAAAATGAGCGTTTTAGGAGGGGTTGTGCTAAACTGAGCTATCCGCATAAAACAGCCGGGCTGGTGTTTCCCAGCCCGGTTGTTTTTCTGCTATGTTACTGCAATTCAAAAATTGCAAGACGGGCAGCTCAGGAAACCCAAACTGCCCGTCTTGCCGCTATAGACAAAGGGAGCGGATCACTCCGCCCCCTCTGTTTATGGGATATCTTAAAATTAAGTAGAGTTGAAACTCTTTACTTATTCAGGGCACGCACCAGGATAGCAGCAGCGTCGCAGCGCTGAATGTTAGCCTTGGGCATGTAATTGCCATTGCTGCCCTTGATGATTCCTTCCTTAGCGCAAGCGGCTACAGCAGCCTTTGCCCAAGAGGAGATGGAAGCATCGTCCTTGAACTCAGTAGAAGTTGTACCCAGAGTCAGCTTCAGAGCCTTAGCAGTCATCTGAGCAGCAGCTTCACGTGTGATAGCGTTGCCAGGCATGAAGTGACCCTTGCCATCGCCGTTGATGATGCCGTTCTCTGCGCAGTAAGCGATAGCGCCCAGAGCGTAGTCATTCTTGGCAACGTCGGTGAAGGTGGTAGTGGTGTACTTCGCTGCTTCTTCCTCAACGCCCAGCATTCTGACAACCATCAGAGCAAAGTCTCTGCGGGTGACGTTGGTGCGAGGCAGGAACTGACCCTTATCATTACCCTTCACGATGCCAGCGCTTGCAGCAGCATAAACATCAGCGTAGAAGTAATCGGTAGCCTTCACATCGGAGAACTGCTCATTAGCAGTGACAGTTACGGTGTAAACCTTGGTGGTCTTGCCGTCTTCTGCAGTAACCGTAATGGTGAAGGGCTCGGAGACGTTGTACAGAGTTGTGTCAGCATCGTCAGGATCGGGAGTGCCAGCAATGCTCAGCACAGGAGTCTGAGCCAGCTTGGAAACCTCATACTCCATGGTGACCGCAGTCAGGTCGGTGCCATAGGGCAGGGTCACAGTAACGGTCTTGGCGGTCTTGTTGATAACACCAACGGTGTTGTTGACCTTCAGAGAAGTAACATCAGCGCCGGTCTCAGCAGGAGCAACCTTAACGGTTACAGTATAAGGAGTAGTAGCAGTTTGAGCTTCGTTCCCTACAATAATCTGAGCAGGAGCAGAAGCATCTTTCCAACTGCCGTCAAATACCTGAAGCTTATAGCCCTCGCCGTCAGCAACAACTTTCAGTTCACCAGTAGCACCAGCTGCATCGGGAATTTCAGAGGGCAGAGTGACGCCGCCATAGGTAACGGTAGCCAACTTGGAAGCCGTGTAATCAGCATAGAAAGTCTTGCTGCCGTCCTTGTAGGAATCGGGAACAGTGATTTCAACAGAGGTGCCGGAAACCTTAGCAGTAACCAGACCCTTGTCTGCGCTCAGAGCGGTCAGAGTATGACCAGTCTCGGCATCAGCAAACTTCACTTCTACATCGTAAACAGTCACATGACCCTTGTAAGGATCAGCGTCCAGATCAGTCATGGGAACAGTGCTTTTGCCAACCAGCTCAACCTTGGCTGCTTCATCGGCAACCACGATCTGCGTGGTAAACTTCTTTTCGCCGTTCTCAGTGGCAGTAGCAGCCAAATCCTGAATCTTAATGGTCTTGCACTTGGCTTCCTTGGGATCGGTATCAGCATCTTCTGCATTGTAGCCGCTTGCAATCACAGTGGCGTCCAGAGTGCCAGCCTTTGCAATGTACAGGGCGGCGCCCTCAGGCAGAGTGAAGGTGGGAACCATAACGGTTTCGTTGGTTGTGCCATTGTCTTCACCCGGACCCTTGTCAGAGAAGGGCAGGGTGATGGAGGCCTTTGTGCCGGAAACAGTTACATTGTAAGTGTTATCGGCAGTTACCTTATCAGACTGCTGAGCTCTAGAGAAGCTGAAACCGGAAACGGTCTTGCCGGTCTTTGCTGCTTCCTTCTTATAAACCAGCGTGTAAGTTACCTTGTCGCCGGTCTGAGAAGTCAGGGAAAGCGTATTGTTGTCCTTGAAAGGATCAGCAGTAGTGAAGTCAACCTCAGAATCGTAGTTGGTGGCAAAGCTCTTGGCAAAGGTGTAATTTGCCCAGGTGTTTACCGTGGTAACATCGGTGGCATAGGGAACAGTAAAGGTGATGGTGGTGCCGGAAATGACGCCAGCATAATCCTTCGCATTATCAGTGCCCTTATCTGTGGTCAGAGTTGCACCGGTGATGGCGGGGTTGCCATAGGGGTTCGGAGCAGTGGTGGCGGACAGCTCATAATACATATGAGTGGTGCCATCAACAGCAACAACGTCAACCAGAACTTCTTTGTCCTTCAGGTCGACTTCTGTGGTGTTAGCAGTAAATGCTGCACCAGCCACCTTTGCAATGGCAGCGCCGGTCGTGGTGGGAGTGAAGTTCAGCTTCACTGCCGTCAAATCGGTGCTGTAAGGCAGAACCACGGTCAGCTTCTTCCCGTTGACCGTACCGGTCTCGGTAAAGGTGCCGGTCGCATTTCCTTCCGCGTCCTTGGTAGTGCCGGTAGCGGTAAAGGACTTAATGGTAGCGTCCTTGCTCTTCGTGATATCCACATGGACGGTATAAGCCTTTGTGGTAGTCTTATTAGAAGTAAAGGTCAGGGTATAATCCTGATTGTCGGCAACCTTGATATCGGTGCCGTCCTTGTCCTTCTTGGCGCCATTGGTGAACTCTTTTCCTGCCCATTCGGCTTTGGCAATCTTCACATCGCCGTTGTTGACCGCCCGATAGGCAATGGCAACAGCCTCATCGGGGTCAGTGCCCTCGGGCAGAGTAACAACATACTTACCAGTTTCCTCGTCCAGAACAGCAGCCACGCCGCCGACGGAAATCTGAGAAACAGGCTCCATCTCCTTGGTAACGATGGTGTAAGTATCGGTTGCGCCGTTCTGCGCGGTAACGGGCAGGGGAACGTCGGTGCCCACAATGCCGGTAGCGGTGGGATCAGCTGCGGGGAGCACAGGGTTCTCCAGCGTTGCCACTACAGCCTTAGCGCCGGCATAGCCCCAGGGAATGGTAAAGGTGATGGTCTTGCCGTTGATAACGCCCTTGATCTCACCATCCATTTTTGCTTCCTTGATAGCGACAGAGCCGCTGGGAGCAGGCTGGTTCATGGTCACGGTGTACTCAGCGCTTTCCTTCTTGCCGTCAGAAGAGACAGCCTTGAAGGTTACCTTCTTTGCACCGTTCGCGACCTCGATCGCCAGAGCCGTACCCTCAACTGTTGTGTCGTCAGCCTTCGTCACAACGGACTTGATGCCGCCGTCATAGGCAGTGCCTTCTGCCAATTCGACAGTCAGCGTTTCGGGTCCGGACTGGTTGTAAGGCAGGGTATCCGTATAGGATTTCTCCCCTGTCTTTTCCAGGGTGCCAGCCGCTGTAGTAATGGTCAGAACCACACCGTCATTCACGGTAGTGGAACCAGGAGCAGCAGAAGCACCGAGCGGAATCATTGCGACGACCAGCATCACTGCCAGAACCATCGCAAGTGATTTCTTCAGAAACTTGCTTTTGTTCATGATTTCAACCCTCTTAAATTTTAGATTCTCGCAGGGCATGATTTCCCCACGAGTGGAAGATATCTATATCATACCTTTTCGTCCTGAAAAAAGCAAGTCTTTTTTTCAACTTTTTTAACGAATTTACATAATTTTTTCGTTTTGCCAAAAAAGGCTCAGAAATGGCTTTCCCATGCGATTTTCAGAAGTTTTTCCCCCTGATTTTTTTCGCTTTCTTAGAAATTCTTCCATGTTTTGCCGCAGCAAAACGAACCATTTTTAGCAAAATTGACCGCTCTTTTTCGCGGTTTTTCCGTATTCTTCTGAGTTTTCCACGGAAAAAGCGACAGGATTTCAAGGGCTGTGGAGTGTTTTTTGCAAAAAAGTTATACTATATGTAATGGAAAAATCTACACGCTCTTCTTTTTTCGTCACACGAAAGGCACCTTCCCCGCATAAAATACCAGTGACCCATCTCTCAACATTTCCCGCTCAATATTCTAACAACTAATCTCTAATTACTAACAGCTGACTGGAGGTGCTGCCCTTGAGGTTGAAATTCCGGGATATTACAACCTCTGTTGCCGCACCAGAGATTTATTTGTTCGTTTCAGTATGGCAGTAATAAGGAAAAGAGGTGCTGCCTTTGAGGTTGAAATATCCTGCACAGCCCCTTGTCTTCTGTTTTTCGGGGGTTTCCGCCCTGTGTGGGGCGGTAACGCGCTTATACGGCTCTGCCCCGGACGCCCCGGCGCTTCTCAGCCTGTACCGGGGCAGGTATTATCTGGCAGTTTCCGCCGCGCTGCGGGAAAGACGGCAGGTTTTTCTTGCGGCAGCGGAGTTTGGCGCATATCTGGGCGCGGCTCCTGTGCTGTACGCCTACTATGCGGAGCACGGCAGAGAGCTGAGCCGGAACGCCATTGCCGAACTGGGCGCAGCCCTGAACCGGGGCAACAGCTTATGATGGGAGAAAATCCCCGGAGCGTTTCCGGGGATTTTTTGTTCAGCAGTTCTTCAGCTCGCGTATCGCCGCTGCCGGGTCCGGCGCACGAAAGACGGCGGTGCCTGCCACCAGGATATCCGCATCGGCAGCATGGCAGAGAGGGGCGGTCTCCGCGTTGACGCCGCCGTCGATCTCCAGCAGGGCGGCGGGGAACATGGCGCGCAGAGGGGCAAGCTTCTGCAAACAGCCCTCGATCAGCTTCTGCCCGCCGAAGCCGGGCTCTACCGTCATAACGGTGATCAAAAACAGGTCGCGGGGCAGCTTTTCCAGCGCTTCCGGCGGCGTGCCGGGACTGAGGGCAATGCCGGGCTTCGCCCCGTTTTCCCGAATGGCGGCAATGACGGCGGCAGGGTCGTCGCTGCTTTCCACATGAAAAGCGATACTGTCCGCGCCGGCGGCGCAAAAGGGCTTGATGTAGGCAAGGGGGTGCTGCAGCATCAGGTGGACGTCAAAATGCAGGGGCGTTTTGTCCCGAAGGGCGGCGACCACCGGCGGACCGATGGAGATATTGGGAACAAAGCAGCCGTCCATTACGTCGATATGGAGCATGTCCGCGCCAGGAATACGCCGCAGCTCCTGCCCTAAGGCAGAAAAATCCGCTGCCAGCAGCGAAGGGGCAATTTTACTCATGGGAACTCCTTTTGGAACGAGTTTTTCTATCCCTATTATATAGGACAGCTAAAAATTTTTCAATGACAAAAGCAAACGCCCGGCTTATATCAATAAGCCGGGCGCGATCTATGAGAAAGCGGCAGCGTGTAGCGGTCGCCGCTCTCCTATACTATGCTTCTCGAAAAAAAGCGTTCGCCTACAGCACGCCGCACGCCCATTGTGCCAAAATCGTGAAAATCGGGATCGTAACAATGGAAAGCACGGTGGACGCCGCTACGGTTTTGGAAGCCAGCGCAGAGTCCTGATGATATTCCACGGCAAAGAGCACCGTATTTGCCGCCACGGGAGCGCTTGCCTGGATCACGCTGCTGATAAACAGGTCCGGCTCCGGGCGGATCAGCAGCAGCACGGCAAAATACAGGGCAGGGCAGAAAACCAACCGCAGAAAGCACATTTTATACACGTTCCAGTCCGTCAGGAAGGACTTCACGTCCACCCGCGCCACATAGCTGCCAATGACCAGCATGGCGAGCGGCGTGTTCAAGCCGGACAGGAAACTGATGGGTTCCCGGATCACCGCGGGGAGGGTCACGCCGGAGAAGTAAATGGGCAAGCCCACTGCCAGCCCGATAATGCCGGGGTTCAGAATAGCGGTTTTCAGGTTCAGCCTGCCGCCGCCCATCATCACATAGCCGTAGGTCCAGCAGATGAGGTTAAAGACCACCACAAAAAACGAGCCGTACACCACGCCCTTGTCGCCGACGATCCCCTGGATCAGCGGCAGCCCCATGAACCCGGCGTTGCTGAAGATCATGGAAAAGCGCAGCACCTTCCGGCGCTCCGGCGGCTCCCTGCGGAACATGGCATAGCTGATGACAATGCTGATCGCCATGGACAGTGCAGACACTGCCGCCGCCAGCAGCAGGTCCCCCAAAGCCAGATCCCTGCCCGCGCCGATCAGAGAATTGATGATAAGGCAAGGCGTGACTATCTTGATCAGCAGGGAGGTGATCTCCGCCGCTCCCTTTTCCGTGAGCATTCCGGTTTTTGTAATGAGATAGCCCACCACGATCAAGACCAGCATAACGCCGACCTTGCTTACCACAGTCATCATCGCTTCCATATCTGCCCCTCTTTCCCTTTTCCATTATAAATGCAATTTTGAAAGCGGCAAAAAATCCTCATTTGCCGAATCAAGCTTTTCCCGCAAAAGCACAAACCCCGCACCGCTATTTTTCCTGTTTGTCCGAATCCTTTTTTCCATCCTTTTCCATGTTCCGGCGGCGCTCCAAAAAGAAAAAGACGGTCAGCACCACCAAAGCTACGCCCGCAACACAGCGCAGGGCAATGCCCCAGCCTCCCTCGAAGAGATTGACCTCCGGCAGCAGGGTATCCGCCAGCCACCAGCCGCCCAGCAGGAGGAAGAAACCGCCGGCAAAATAAAAGACCTTATTCTCCCTGGACAGGGAAAATATCAAAATCAGCCCTACGATAAACCACATGCACGCGTAAAAATAGCCCATTCGCCAGTCCTCCTACAGGTGATGAAGATATTATATCCGCTTGGGAGAAAAAATACAAGCACCTGCGGTGCGGCACACGTGAAGCTGCCGGGTGCGATTGGCAAATGCGCGACCCGACCACAAGCAGAGATATTATTACAGTAACTTTCTGCGGTGCGGCACACGTGAAGCTGCTGGGTGCGATTGGCAAATGCGCGACCCGACCACAAAATACATCTACCGTTTGGAGAAGCCCGGTGCTTTTCCGCAAGGAAAAGAGGACCGCTTCGCGGTTCAGGGGTTCTCCCAGATGATCGCTTGCGATCATCTCACCTGCGGTGGGCACTCGGGAAGCTGCCGGGTACTGTTCGCAAACGCACGACCCGACCGCAAGCAGAGATACTATTGCAGCAAACTTCTGCGGTGCGGTATTCGGGAAGCTGCCGGGTACTGTTCGCAAACACGCGACCCGACCGCAAAGAAAAGATATTATTGCAGTAACTTTCCGCGATCTGGTATTGCTTATAGAAAAAGGACAAACCGCAAACATCGTGGCTTGTCCTTTTCATGTATACTTCAGCTTCTCCCGTGGCAGGGCGCTGTCTTTACGTCTTTAATCCTCAAACAATTTTGAAACAGGTATCTCCAGCACCTCTGCTATTGTAAACAGGGTTTCCATGGAAACGCCAAAAGGGCGGGTCGGGCTTTCAATTTTTGCCAGATAGGACCATGAAATTCCCACCTTATCGGCAAACGCTTCCTGGGTCATGCCCTTCAGCTTTCGGAAATACTGCACCTTCAGCCCAAATTTGATATATTTTTGCGGATATTTGGTCTGCATACTTATCACCCTGTAGAAAGGGTACCACAATTCCGCGATTTCATTTATAGCTTTTGTTTGCTATTTATAGCAATTCAATGATATAATAGAGCAATTGAAATATCTATGAAGGCAGGCTTTCATAGATAAGGTGACAGCAGGCGGCTCATTTTTTCTGTTTCCCAGCGAATGTTTTTCGGATAAAAAAAGCAGACCTCAAAGCTGAGGTCTGTCAATTTTTATTTTGATTTAGGAAAGAATGTAGATCACCATGTCGCGGCGACCGATAATGCTGCACTCTTCAATGGTGTCATAGCACAGGTCGGCAAGGATATCGCCTGCCATCGCCGCGCCGCCGGTATCACACGCCACGCCGTACCCATAGACGATGCTCCCGTCGGGAGAGGTGATGTACATTTTTGTGCCATAGGGGATAATATTGGGATTCACCGCAATACAGCCGTAGCCGGCGGTCGCCCCGGTAGAAGTAGTCGGGTTGATGGGATAATACGCCGTGCATTCTCCTACCAGCTTCTGGGAATAGGAAATCGTATTGCCGCTGGCGTCTACAAACGTTCCCGCGGATACGCCGCTTCCATTGCCTCCGCTGTAGTCAGGGCGGTTGCTCTCCCGCTCCTTTGTGCCTTTTGCAACGACCTGCGGCACAGGCTCCTTCAAAATCTCCTCGGAGACCTTTTCCCTGCCGTCCAGCTCGCCGCCCACATAAAGCAGCTTGTAGGTCACTTCCTTCTGACCCTTTTCGCCATAGGTGCGGATCTCTTCTTCGTCTTCATACATGGAATCGGAAGTCACATACTGGATCGGGTAATCGATCTCCTCCAGCTCCTTGACCTTTTCCGTTTTCACACGGGTAACGATAACGTGCATTCCCTCGGTCAAATGCGAGTTGCCGTCCACGTTCAGCTTATCGTCTTCCGAAAGGACAACGCCGCATTTCTTCAGCGCCGCGCGGACAGTAACGGCGGAAACCTCATATTCGTTTGTTTTGCCGTCCGCGGTGACCTTAATCTTCACCGTGCGGCTGACCCGAATGTTCATCTTGTCAAACAGCGGCTCGTTGAGACCATAATTTACGGAATCCTCGCTTTGCAGCGTAACGCCCGCCTTGCTCAGGGCGTCCGCCACTGTGCCGCCCATCATGGAATAGGTTTTCTTCTCACCGTCGGCGATCACGGTCACCTGGCACAGCCTGCTGATTTCCACAGACAGCCCGGAGGTCACCGCCGTGTCGCGGGAAGGCGTGATCTCATCTGTATCCTTAATTCGGATATTGTTATCTTCCAGCGTCTTTTCTACAGTGTCTCCCCGGTAAGCGATCAAATTGGTGCGCTTACCTCCTTCGTTCACCACAATGGAAACGCCCCGGCGAATGTTCACCGTGGTGGTGTTTCCCACCTGCTCATACATATCCAGCGGGCTCAAAGGCTCCAGCCCAAGGGCTTCCGCCTGAGCGAGTATCTCGCCCATGTTTGTGCTGTTCATGCTGAACGTATAAGACTTATCTCCGTCGATCACATTGGCGGAGACAGTGTTTGCCATAACAGTTGCAAACGAGGATACACTGAACACGATCGCCAGAACCAGCACCATCGCGCCCCGGATCGCCAGAAGCCTGGGTGCCATTTTTCTGTGTTTTCCGTGCATACTAATGCTCCTTTCACCGTCTGGGCAGACGGCTTACAGTGGCTAGTATAGTAAATATTTACCGAGGTGTCAAAATTTTTCGGCAGTCAGTTTTGTATGATTTGCACAAATCTGAATGGACTATTCCTTGACATAACACCTTTTTCGCGGTTTTTTGTCCACTTTCGTCCGCTGTTTTCCAAGTTATGGAAACCTGCGCCTGTGCAATTTGCAAAAAAATGAAAGGTTACAAAAAAGTTTCAAAGATAAAAAATGAAAAATTTTTGCATAAATATTCACGAATCTGTGAAGTTATTCAGCTTTATCACTGATTTTTCTCCGAAAATTGTATAAACCCATAAGGCTTATGCAGAGGGTTCCTCCGAAGACCCGCCTGTCGCCCCACTTTCGGCTGTTACCTTTTGCCCTGGAACCACATCGCGGAGATCGTCTGCTTCAAACGTCTGTTCTAATTTTTGCATGGAAATACATTTTTCAAGAGCCTGTTTCGCGTTCTTTTCCAAAAAACGTCCTACATGTAAAGCAAAACAGCTTTACAAGAAGTCGGGCAGTTTTCTTTTCTACCACACATGATACTATACATATTATAGAAAGATGTTTTTGCTTTTTACCCCGACCGTCCTGTGATGTAAAGCGCAGCCGGCAGGAATTTGCGCCCTTGCAAAAATCGAAAGCCCAAATGCCGTTGAAAGACAGCTTTCATTTTCAGGAGCCGCCTTTCCGGCAGGGAAAAGCCCCCGTGCAACGCACAGGGGCTTTCTTGCTTCGTTTGAGAATCTGAAAGAGCCGGGTGGACCGAAATTATCTCCTGGAGAACTGCGGCGCACGGCGCTTTCCGATTGAATTGCCCCCTCGCTCCCACTGCTTCGCAGCCGAACCGCTTCGGGACGGCAAGGTCCGCCCGCAAAAAAGCACCCACCGCAGTGAGTGCTTTTGATACTGAAAAATGATTTAGCGCTTGCTGAACTGAGGCGCACGGCGTGCGGCTTTGAGGCCGTACTTCTTTCTTTCCTTCATTCTGGGGTCGCGGGTCAGGAAGCCTGCCTTCTTCAGTACGGAGCGAAGATTCTCGCTGTCATACTGGAGCAGCGCGCGGGCAACGCCATGGCGGATCGCGCCGGCCTGCCCGGTAACACCGCCGCCGGAAACCCGGCACACGATGTCAAACTTGCCGTCGGTATCAGTGAGCGCCAGGGGCTGGCGCACAATGTACTTCAGGGTGTCCAGACCGAAATAATCGTCGATATCTCTATCGTTAATGGTCACCTTGCCGGTTCCCTGATAAAGGCGGACTCTGGCAACGGAGCTTTTGCGCCGTCCAGTACCGTAAAAATAAGGTGCAGTTTCGTACATGATTCAAGTCCTCCTCTTAAAAATTCCACTCTGCGGGCTTCTGTGCGGCATGCTTGTGCTCAGCGCCGGCATAGACGCGCAGGCGGCTCAAAGCGTCGCGACCGATGGAGCTGGAGGGGATCATACCCTTCACAGCCAGCTGCATGGCAAGCTCGGGCTTGGTGCGCATCAGCGTGTCGTAGCGGACCGCCTTCAGATGACCGATATACCCGGTGTGGTGATAGTAATACTTCTTTTCGGCTTTACCGCCGGTGAGGACAACGTCCTTGCAGTTGATGACGATGACATGATCGCCGCAGTCCACATGGGGCGCAAAGGTGGGCTTGTGCTTTCCTCTGAGCAGCACGGCTGCCTGCGCTGCCACACGGCCAAGGGGCTTGCCGGCAGCGTCGATCACATACCAGTTCCGCTCAACCTGTCCGGCTTTAGGCATGGTAGTTGACATAGCTTGTTACCTCCAACAAATTTTCCATCTCAATTCCGAAACGGGCGTTTCCCCCGTCGGTTGGGAACAAATTGATTTCTGCCTCTCTTTGAGAGCGCTTCCCTATGATATCACAGGACTTTTTCAGTGTCAACACTTTTTTCGGTTCTTTTTAATCTGCTTTTATCATTCTCCTGTTTTCTCCTGTTTTCATATCTTTTTCTCTCGAATCCTCATTCTCTGTTTTTCAATTCTCATGATGTTTCTCCTGCAAAACCCGGAACTGGAAATCGAAGACCCTCTATGCTATAATTATTTTATTAAGAACAAAAACAGGGTGATCGTATGCAAAAATTGATTGGCAAAGTACGGGCGGCGGTGGAGAGGTATCAGCTTATTGAAGAGGGGGACGCTGTCGGGGTGGGCGTATCCGGGGGAAAGGATTCGCTGTTTTTGCTCTGCGCGCTGAAGGAGCTTTCCCGGTACTATCCCAAAAAATTTACCCTTACCGCCATCACCGCCGACCCCTGCTTTGGCGGGCAGGAAACCGATTTTTCCAAAATCGCTTCCCTGTGCGGCAGGCTGGATATCCCTTACATCGTGCGGCGCACCAATCTGGGGCAGGTGGTCTTTGAGGACCGGCAGGAGACGAACCCCTGCAGCCTCTGCGCCAAAATGCGCCGGGGCATTCTCCACAACATCTGCCTGGAAGCCGGCTGCAATAAGATCGCCCTGGGTCACCACTATGACGACGCCGTGCAGACCTTTCTGATGAACCTGTTTTACGGCGGGAAGCTGGGCTGTTTTTCGCCGAAAAGCTATCTTTCCCGGAAAAACATCACCCTGATCCGCCCGCTGATTTTCTGCGGGGAGCGGGAGATACGAAACGCCGCCGCCAGAATGGAGCTGCCCGTGGTGAAAAGCCGCTGCCCTGCCGACGGCGCCACCGCCCGGAAGGACACCGAGGTGCTGCTCGCCAAATTGGAGCAGGATTTCCCCGATTTGAAGGCAAAAATCCTCGGCGCCATGCAGCGGGAGCATTTGGACAACTGGTGAATTAGTAGTTAGCAATTTAGAAATTAGTAATTAGTTGTTGGGGTGATGGAAATGTCAGGGGGTGACCTCCAGGTCTTGTGGCGGCGGTTTTTTTCCTCTCAAGGATTTGCGGTTTTTAAGAAAAAGCTGAAAAATTTGAAAAATAGGCTTGACCTTTCCCCGGCGCTGTGGTATCATAGTGAAGCTGTCAAGAGAGCAAACGCTTTCCGAAGCAGTGACACAGTTGGTGTTGATTACGGCGAGGGTCCACCCGTTCCCATCCCGAACACGGAAGTTAAGCTCGTTCGTGCCGAAGATACTTGGCTGGTGACGGCCCGGGAAAATAGGTGTTCGCCAACACAGAAAAGAACCGTTTGCTTAGACGGTTCTTTTGTTTTTCTTTCAAACTGACCCGGCTTTTTTCGGCAGTCTGTTTGGTTTCATTTTTCCAGGGGGTCCTTTTCGTCTGTGGAAAGCTTTTCTGGGAACGCCGGGACTCCCGCGATTTTCCACCGTTTCAAAAAAATGAAAAATTTTTTGAAAAAAGACTTGCATTTTTCAAAAAGCCGTGATATGATAGTAAAGCTTTCTCAAAGAGGAAAGCGACAGTTGGTGTTGATTACGGCGAGGGTCCACCCGTTCCCATCCCGAACACGGAAGTTAAGCTCGTTCGTGCCGAAGATACTTGGCTGGTGACGGCCCGGGAAAATAGGTGTTCGCCAACACACAAAAACAGTCGCCCAGCAGGGCGGCTGTTTTTTATATTTAGAAAAATTCCTTGGGATTTTTCAGAAAAGCAGCTTGCTGCTTTTTCCCTGATTGGGACAGCTGCTTTTTTGTTTATTTAAAGAAAAATCCCTTTGGGATTTTTCAGAAAAGCGGCTTGCCGCTTTTTGCCCAACTAGGGCGGCTGTTTTTTATGTTTAGAAAAATTCCTTGGGATTTTTCAGAAAAGCAGCTTGCTGCTTTTTCCCTGATTGGAACAGCTGCTTTTTTGTATTGTATTAGAAAAGCGACTTGTCGCTTTTTTCCCAGCTAGGGCGGCTGTTTTTTATTTAGGAAAATCCTTGGGGATTTTTTCTTTTTTCAGAGAGCTTTTGAAAACGAAATTTCCCCATTCTGATTGGAGTTCCTTTTTGCGGCAGGTTTTCCAAATTTGACAAAGAAATGGCTTGACTTGCCACCCTAAATGCTTTAGACTGTAATTAGTATTCTTTATTTAATTGTATACGAGGAGAAACCCCTATGAAAAAAGGAAAATTCGGCATTGTTCTGTGCTTTTACCCCATCGTGGCGTTTGCCGCCGTGATCCTTCAAGCATTCTGGCTCTGCGCCCTGATGCTGGTGATCGCCGCGTTTCTGGAAAAGGACGAATGGGCTGCCCGGCAGACGCTTCAGGCAAGTGTGCTGGCTCTGATCGTCTGGTTCTTTGACAATGTGCTGCGGCGGGTCGTGGGCTGGGTCTCCCTGCCCTTCTTCTCCAGTGCCGTCAGCGTGGTCACCACGGCGCTGTCGGTCATCGTTACTCTGGCAGCGATCGTGCTCAGCATTTTGGCAATGATCCGGGTCATAAAGGAGCAGGAAGCGAACCTTCCCCTGCTGTCCGACCTTGCCTATCGGGTGTACGGCAAAAAGGCGATCAAGCCCATTTCCTATCCCCAGGCTTACGGTCAGCCCCCTGTGCCGCCCGTCTATCCCCAGCAGCAAAATCCCTACAACCCGCAGCAGCCTGTCCAGCCGGAAACGCCCCCGCAGAATAATCAGCCGTAAGGCACTGTCACAGTATATCAGCTTGAGGAAAGGAGGAAAAAAGCCGTGGTGTTCTCATCCCTTGTGTTTCTCTGCGTCTTTTTTCCTCTGCAAATGCTCCTGTACTCTTTCTGCCGGAGCATCGAAACAAAAAACACCGTCCTGATCCTCTTTTCTCTGGCGTTTTACGCCTGGGGCGAGCCCTTCTACATTCTTATTCTGCTGTTTATGGCATTTGCCGACTGGCTTATTTCCCAATGGATCGGAAAATACCGGGGTACGGGGAAAAGCAGATTTTTTCTCGTTCTCGGCTGTTTGATCGACTTGGGGCTGCTTTCCTTTTTCAAGTACGGCACCTTTACCGCGGAAAATTTCCACCGCTGGTTCGGCGTCCCGGAGATCGTTCCCCAGATCGCCCTGCCCATTGGCATTTCCTTTTACACCTTTCAGCTGGTATCGTACCTGGTGGACGTGTACCGCGGGGAAGTGCCGCCCCAGCCGAAATTCCGCCGGCTGTTGCTTTATGTGTGCCTGTTCCATCAATGTATCGCGGGTCCCATTGTCCGCTACAGGGACGTGTCGGAGCAGATTTTATCCCGCCATGTCACCGGCGAGGACATGCGGAACGGCGTCAACCGTTTTGCCTCCGGGCTGGCAAAAAAGGTCTTGCTGGCAAATGTTTGCGGGAAGCTTGCTTCCCTGACCATTTTTGACGGGCTTGCGGTCCATCGGGCGGAGAACCTTGCAAAGCTGCAAGCCGCTCCGGCGCTGTCCCTTTGGCTGGGCTGCTTCGCCTACATGCTTCAAATTTACCTGGATTTTTCCGCCTACTCGGACATGGCGATCGGCATGGGTCTGATGGTAGGCTTCCGCTATAAGGAAAACTTTGATTATCCCTATTTGTCCCGGTCGGTCACCGAATTTTGGCGCAGGTGGCACATGTCCCTGTCCAGCTTTTTCCGGGACTATGTGTATATCCCCCTGGGCGGCAACCGAAAGGGAAAGCCGCGGCAGGCGCTGAACCTGTTTATCGTGTGGCTGCTTACCGGCATGTGGCACGGGGCGGACTGGAACTTTATCCTGTGGGGGCTTTACTATTTTGTGTTCCTCGCCCTGGAAAAGTTTATTCTGCCCGGGCTGCGGCGGCTCCCGGCATTTTTTGGTCACCTGTACACGCTGATTATTGTATTTTTCGGCTGGATCCTGTTCTACTTCCGGGATTTCACCCAGGCGTGGGTGGTGGTAAAGGGTCTGTTCTGCGGCAACGGCAACGCTTTCCTGAGCTTTGAAGCTACGAACCAGCTTTTGAACTACTGCTTCCTGCTGCTGGTCGCCGTGCTCGCCTGCACCCCCCTCGCCCGGACGCTGTACCACAGGCTCTGCTCCTCTTCCAATGCCGTGGCGGTGGTCTGCGGCACGGTTATGGAGTGGGTGCTCCCCGTGGCGGCGCTGGTCCTTTCCGCCAGCCTGCTGGTGGGCGATTCCTACAATCCGTTTTTGTATCTGCAATTTTAGCTTTTTGATTTTTATGTTTTGCTTTTTATCTTTATGGCAAGGGAGGGTCTGCCATGCGTCACGCAAAGGAATATCAGCGGGGCTCCCGCATTAAAGCGGTGCTGTTTTTCGGCGTGCTGCTTTGCGGGCTGGTCTTCTCTTTGCTGCTGCCCCTGCGTCCAAAAGACTCTCTGCTGGAAAAGCGGGAGCTTACCAGGTTCCCGGAGTTTTCCGTGGAAAGCCTTTTGAGCGGCGAGTATTTTCATGGCATTGACACCTGGTTTTCCGACACCTTCCCCGCGCGGGACTGGTTTTTAGAGCTGAATAAAACCATTCGTTCCTTCTACGGCATCCGCACGGTGGAAATACACGGCGAGGTACAGCAGGGAGACGATATCCCCGACACCCCTTTTACCGGGAACTGAAACAACGCCCCTGATCCGATCAGGCGGGAAGCTTTAAGATACACAGGAAATGAGAAAGGAAATGGTAATATGGAAAGAGAATATGTTCACCGCAGTAATTCCTCTGTGCCCAACCGGCGCAGGACAACCCCTTCCGGCGGGTATAATCGCCGCAGAAAAAGCGGTCCCCCTCCCTTTCTTTTTCTGGCTTTGGGCTTGATCGTGGTCATCGTACTGGCAGTCATTTTATGGAAATTTGTGTTCAGCAGCGGAGAGAAGGACCCCGCGCCCGCTTCCTCGGCGCCCAATTCCTCTGCCGTTTCCTCCCCTGATCTGAGCAGCCCGTCCTCGGCTGTGGCGCCCACACCCACTCCCGTTCCCACGCCTCCGGCGGAGAAAATCCCCAGCGGCTCTGCGGAGCAGCTCAGCACCCTGCTGAAGATTGGGGACACGGGCTATGAATACTACAATTTTGTGGAAGAGCGGGCAAAGGATTACATCACCACAGTCTGTGACGCCGGGACCCAGCTGGGCAGCAGCATCACCCTGTACAATATGATCGTCCCCACCAGCATGGACATCATGCTGCCGGAAAGCTATATTCAGGAGAAAAATATCAACAGCTCGGATCAGAAAAAGGCGATCGACACCTATTTATACCCCTCCATCAACAGCATCAATCCCAGCGTGAAGACCGTGCCGATTTTTGACGCGCTGAAGCTTCACAATAACGATTATCTCTATTTCCGTACCGACCACCACTGGACGCAGCTTGGCGCCTATTACGCCTACGTGGAATTCTGCAAGGCAAAGGGGATCGCCCCCAACGCCCTGGAGGACTATGAAAAGTCCACCTATGACGGCTTCTTGGGCAGCTTTTATTCCAGCGACCCCAACGATGATATGCTGAACCACCCGGATACGGTGGAGGTCTACCGTCCCAAAGCCAACGCCACCCTTTCCTACACCGATTCGGACGGCAACGTGGTCGAAGATTGGCCCATCATTCAGGACGGCGACACCTATGATGACGAGATGAAATACCTCATTTTCTGCGCCGCCGACCAGCCCTATGAAGAAATCGTCAACAAGGACCTGACCGACGGCTCTGCCTGCCTGGTGGTCAAGGAGTCCTTCGGCAACGTGTTCATTCCCTTCCTCGTGGATCACTACCAGACCGTTTACGTGGTGGATTACCGTTACTATAACGGCGATATTTCCGATCTGGCGCAGGAAAAAGGCGTCAGCGATGTGATCCTCATCAACAACATTTCCATGACCCGGAACGAGGAGTTGATCGACGCCCTGGGCGAGAAATTCTAGCGGCGAGCCACCGCAGGCACTCGGGCGGCGAGCCGCCGCGGGCGCTCGAGAAGCCGCTTGGTACGGGAGGGAAGTAATTATCCCGACCACAAGGCAGAAAAAAACAGGTGGGAAACTATTGGTTTTTCATGAAACAGCAGGACCCCCGAAGGCGTACATGCTTTCGGGGGCTTTTCAGAATGCCGCCGCTCTCAGAAAAAAAGCTGAAAAAAGCCAGGGGGAAAGCTTTCGTTTTCCGGCAGATTTTCCGCAACTGGTGTTAAGACCTGCTCCGGGGAACCATGCTATACTGGGCTTGTCAGGGGGGATAAAACATGTACAGGTATCAGGAAACCGTCCAGAAAATGGTCTGCTGGGTAGAAAGCAACCTGCGCAATGACCCGACCCTGCTGGAAATGTCAAGGCAGGTGGGGTATTCGCCGTGGTACTGCTCCTCCATGTTCCACCGGGTGTATGGGTGCACCCTGAGAAGCTATGTGACCCGCAGGCGGTTGACCCAGGCGGCTATAGAGCTTCGGTGCAGCCGGCGCCGTATTCTGGACATCGCCCTGGATTGGGGCTTTTCCGGTCAGGAAGCTTTGACCAGAGCCTTTCGGGAGGAGTTCGGTCTTTCCCCCGCCGCCTATCGGAAGCACCCCGTGCCGATCCCGCTCACCATGAGCAAAGACGTGTTCCACCCCTGGCAATATTCCGCGATGTATCCATCGCAAAAAGGAGATGGCAGCATGAGCACAAACGAACTGAGAGAAGCCAGAGTAAGAACGGAGTATATCCCCGCTCACAAGTACATTGGCATTTGGGAACCCCGCGCCACGGGCTACGGGGATTTCTGGAGCTATCACGACTGCGACCAAGTCTGCGGCATCATAGAAAGTATGCGGGACAGCGCCCACCCGGTGGTCACTCCCCACACAGCAGGCTGGGTGCACAGAGATGGCAGGCACGAATATTTTTACGGCTTCGGGGTGCCGGAGGATTACAGCGGTCCCGTGCCGGAGGGCTTTGAAGTCAGGAGCTTTCCGGGCAGCTATTATCTGGTGTTTTTCCACCCGCCCTTCGACTACATGGAAAATAACGGTGAGGTCATGCGGCGGGTAGAGGAGCTGGCATGGAATTACAATTTGAACAAAACAGACAGCGACCCCAGCGGTATCAGCACCGCCGGGCTTGCCGGGAAATTCCAGTGGAACGAGGACGTCTGCCAATGCTACCAGCGGCACTACCCGGAGGGCATTGGCTATGAGATCCTGCGCCCGGTGCGGCTGAAATAAATTTCGCTCAATAAATCAATAGAGAGTCCTCCCACTCCCCACCCATTGCAGTTTGCTGCAAAAACCCCGCTGTTCCAAAAAACAGCGGGGTTTCCATTTTCAAAAATATTTGAAATCAGTTAACGCTTCAAAAGGCTCAGCGTCTGTCGTGGTCTCTCCGGGGGCGGCGGTCACGATCGCCGCGGTCACGGCGGGGACCCCTGTCCTCGGAAATATCGTTCTCCGGCACAGCGCCGTCCAGGTCGATCAGCGCGTCCCGGCGGCTCAGGTTCAGCCTGCCCTTGTCGTCGATCTCCAGCACCTTGACCTTTACCGTGTCGCCCACGTTCACCACATCGGTGACATGCTCCGTGCGCTTGATATCCAGGCGGGAAATGTGCACCAGACCCTCCTTGCCGGGGGCGATCTCCACAAAGGCGCCGAAGTCCATAATGCGGGTGACCTTGCCGTTGTAGTAGGAGCCGGGCTCGGGATCGTTGACAATGGTATCCACGATATCCAGCGCTCTGCGGCATTTCTCCAGATCCAGACCTGTGATATATACGTGACCGTCCTCTTCCACGTCCATGGTGATCTCGCACTCGGCGCAGATTTTCTGAATGACCTTGCCGCCCGTGCCGATGACCTCGCGAATTTTATCCACGGGGATCTGGGTAGACAGCATTTTGGGCGCGTACTTGGACAGCTCGGGACGAACCTCGGGGATCGCCTTCAAAATGATCTCGTCAATGATATAATTTCTTGCCTTATGGGTCTTTTCCAGCGCTTCCTTCACCATTTCGGGGGTCAAACCGGAAATCTTCAAGTCCATCTGAATGGCGGTGATACCCTTTTTGGTGCCGCCCACCTTGAAGTCCATATCGCCGAAGAAGTCCTCAATGCCCTGAATGTCCACCATGGTCATCCAGCGGTCGCCCTCGGTGATCAGACCGCAGGAAATGCCGGCGACAGGCGCCTTAATGGGCACGCCCGCGTCCATCAGCGCCAGCGTAGAGCCGCAGATGGAAGCCTGAGAGGTGGAGCCGTTGGAGGAAAGCACCTCGGACACCAGACGCAGGGTATAGGGGAACTCCTCCATGCTGGGGATCACAGGCACCAGAGCGCGCTCCGCCAAAGCGCCGTGACCGATCTCACGCCGACCGGGTCCGCGGCTGGGGCGGGTCTCGCCTACGGAGTAGGAGGGGAAATTGTAGTGGTGGATATACCGCTTGGATTCCTCCTCGTCGATGCCGTCCAGCAGCTGGTTGTCCCGGATAGAGCCCAGCGTCGCCACGGTCAGCACCTGGGTCTGCCCTCTGGTGAACATGCCGGAGCCGTGCACCCGGGGCAGCAGGGCGACCTCCGCCGCCAGAGGACGCATATCGTCCATGCCGCGGCCGTCCACGCGCTTCTGCTCGTCCAAAAGCCAGCGGCGCACCACGTATTTCTGGGTCAGGTACATACACTCGTCGATCTTCGCTTCCTGCTCGGGATAAATTTCATCGAATTTCTCATGTACCTTTTCGTAAACGGGCTTCAGTCTCTCGTCCCGCACGTTCTTGTCGTCGGTATCCAGCGCCGCGCGGACGTCGTCCTCGGCAAAGCTCTTCACTGCCTCGAACATTTCCTCTTCCGGCTTGTTGGAGGGGTAGGTGAACTTATCCTTGCCGATTTCAGCCTGAATGCCCTTGATAAACTCAATGATTTTCTGGTTCGCCTCATGCCCTGCCATAATGCCGTTGTACATATCCTCGTCGGACACCTCGTTGGCGCCGGCTTCGATCATGGCAATGCGCTCAGAGGTGGAAGCCACGGTGACCGCCATCTGGGAGACCTTCCGCTGCTCCGCGTTGGGATTGATGACAAACTCGCCGTCGACAAGCCCCACGGAAACGCCGGAGATCGGTCCGTTCCACGGAATGTCCGAAATGGACAACGCGATGGAGGTGCCCACCAGAGCGGCGATCTCGGGGGAGCAGTCCTGATCCACGGACATGACCGTGCAGACGATGGAAACATCGTTGCGCATATCCTTGGGGAACAGGGGGCGAATGGGGCGGTCGATCATACGGCAGACCAGAATGGCTTTCTCGCTGGGTCTGCCCTCCCGCTTCAGGAAAGAACCGGGAATCTTGCCCACGGAATAGAGCTTTTCTTCAAAATCCACAGACAGCGGGAAAAAGTCGATCCCGTCTCTGGGCTTGGCGGAGGCGGTAGCAGCCACATGGACCACCGTTTCGCCATAGCGCACCAGGCATTCCCCGTTTGCCAGCTGACCCATTTTCCCGGTTTCCACGACCAGCGGGCGACCGGCAAACTCCGTTTCGTACACCTTAAAATTCTCAAACATACTTTTACTTCCTTTCCAACTTCCCGCGGGCTTTCTCCCCGCTCTCTCAAAAACGCGTCCGGGCGGCGCTTTTCCTGATGATTTTACCCGGTGAAAAGAACAAAAGGCTGGGCGCTGGTCAGACGACCTGCACACAGCCTGTGTTTCCGATTTTACTTACGCAGACCCAGCTCCGCAACGATAGCACGGTAGCGCTCAATATCGATCTTCGTCAGATAATTGAGCAGGCTGCGTCTCTGACCGACCATCTTCAGCAGACCGCGGCGGGAATGGTGGTCCTTCTTATTCTCGCGCAGGTGCTCGGTCAAGTCATTGATCCGCTTGGTCAAAACGGCGATCTGCACCTCGGGGGAGCCTGTGTCTCCCTCGTGGCGGGCATACTTCTGAATGATCTCTGTCTTTTCTGCTTTTGTCATGTTTTTCACCTTTCCGCGGCTTTGCCGCTTAAAAATACACCCTTGGGAAACGGATTGCCCCGCTTCCGCATATTCCCAGACCGAGGTTGGTGTGTCCACGACCCGAGGATAGGGCAGCCTGATTATTTTACCACAGAAAATCCTGTTTGTAAAGCATTTTCCCAACTTTTCCGGGGAGATTTTCCCAAAACCGCTTTGCTATCCCCGCAAAAAGAAAGGGTCTTTCGTCGTCAGCGTTTTTGCCTGTTCGGCATTCTTTTGAATTTCCGCCTTCAGCTCTTCCAAAGAATCAAATTTCCGCTCCGGGCGAATGAAGTAGAGCAGGGAAAGCCGCAGGCGCTTTCCGTACAGGTCGCCGGAGAATGCGGGGATCCACGTCTCCGCCAGCACCCTGTCCGAGCCAACGGTGGGCTTCACGCCGATATTGGTCACGCTGAAATATTTTTCGCCGCCCAGCTCCACAAAGGAGGCGTATACGCCGAAAGGCGGCACGGCGAAATGCTCCGGCAGCGGCTGATTGATGGTGGGGAAGCCCAGCCTTGTTCCAATATGGTTCCCGTGCACCACCTCTCCCGCATAGCCGAAGGGTCTGCCCAGCAGGCGGTTCGCCGTGGGGATATCCCCCTCCTTTACCGCCGCCCGGATACGGGTAGAGCTGATCTTCTCCCCGTTTTCCTCCACGGCGGGTAGGACGGTCAATTCTATTCCCGCCTTTTCGCACAGCGTCCGCAGCATGGGGACGTCTCCCCGCGCTCCCCTGCCAAATCGGAAATCCTCGCCGCAGCAAAGCCTTTTTGCCCTGCAGCGTTCCAGTAAGGTGGTCTGGAAAAATTCCTCCGCGGGAATGTTCTTTACCTGAGAAAAGCACAGGGAATACAGCCGGGAAATGCCCGCTTCCCGCAGCAGCTTTTCCTTTTCCTCCGCCGTGATAAGCGCCGCGCCCCCGGAAGGGCTGCTGGAAAAGGTCAGCACTCCTGCGTGATCGGCAAAGGGAGGCTCCGCTGCCGCCCGGATCACCGCCATGTGCCCCCGGTGCAGCCCGTCGAAAGCTCCCAGCGCCAGAGAGCATGGCTCAGTTTCCCGAATCTGCTCCGGCTCCGTCACGACCTGCATTGCCCCCGCTCCTTTCCCAAGATTTTCTCAAAATCAGGCGAATCCTTTCAAGAACCGCAGTTCATTCTGCTCCGTATTTGCCCTTGCCAGCCCCAGAAATTTTCCGTCCGCGCCGTAAATGCACAGCCGCATTCCCTCTGTGAGGGCGATCCTGGGCATTCGGAGACGCTCCACCGAAAGGGCGCCGCCGTTTGTGAACCGTACCGCCTGCGCCGGGCTCACCGCTACCGCCGGGTACTCGTCAAACAGGCTCTCCACCGGGCGCAGCACTGTGTACAGCGTACCGTCTGCCGCTTTTTGCCGGAGGGCGTCCAGCGGCAGGGCTTCCTTCTCTGAAAACCCGCAGGCGCGCACCCGCCGCAGGGCGGTCATGGTGCCGCAGGTGCCCGCCGCTTTGGCAATGTCCTCGATCAGCACCCGGATATAGGTGCCCTTCGAGCAGGACACCAGCAGCACACCTTCCTGCTTTTTTTCCTCGTAGGCTTCCAGCGTCAGTCCGCTGATGGTAACGGCGCGGGGCGGGCGCTCTACCTCGATCCCTTTTCTTGCCAGCTCATAGAGCCGTCTGCCGCCGATAGAAACAGCGGAGTACATGGGCGGGACCTGCTGTATTTCCCCTCGAAATTTTTCCAGCGCCTGTTCCAGCTGTTCCCGGGAAACAGCGCTGTTGCCGGTTTCCACCACTGCTCCCGTCACGTCGCCGGTGTCCCGGCGCTCGCCCAGGCGAAACCCCGCCCGATAGGTTTTTTCCGTATCGGGCAGCAGGTCGGCGGCTTTGGCAGCCCTGCCCAGCAGCAGGGGAAGCACCCCCGTCGCCATGGGGTCGAGGGTGCCGGTGTGTCCTATCTTTTTTTCCTGAGTAAGCCCCCGCATCACCGCCACCGCGTCAAAGGAGGTGAAGCCAGGGGGCTTGTCCAGTATGATGACTCCGTTCATAATAATTGCTCCGCTTTTAGTTGTTAGATATTAGCCGTTAGTTGTTAGACCAGGCTCCCGTGAAAAAAGATGTCCCGCCCCTTTCTAACCAACTAATTACTCACAGCTAACAACTCCTCTTCGCAGGCGGCTTTCAGCCTTTCCGCCGCTTCCTCCATGGAAATGCCGGAAAAGGAACAGCCCGCCGCCCCCGTATGCCCGCCGCCGCCGAACTTTTCACAGATCGCCGCGGCGTTTGCGGGAGGGTTGGTGCGCAGGGAAGCCTTTACCGTGCCGTCCGCTTTTTCCTTTATGGTAACGCCGATCAGCACGCCCTCCACCTGCCGGGGGAGGGAAGCCGCGCCCTCTACATCGCTGTCCTGCGCGCCGGTTTGCCGCAAAATGCTTTGAGGTACCCGGATCATGGCGCATTTGCCATCGCAGAAATATTCCATGGTGGCAAGGATCAGCTTCTCCGCTTCCATCTGTGCTTTTGTCTTGCATTCCCACATCAGACGGTTGATTTCCGCCGCGTCCGCCCCGGCTTCGATGGTCTCCGCCGCAAGGCGGTACGTGCGGGGGGTGGCGTTTCGGTAACGGAGGCACCCGGTATCGGTGGTGATGCCGGTGTACACGCAGTCCGCCATAGCCTTGTCGGCAGTCACGCCCAGCTCCTTTAAGAGCAGCCAGATCAGTTCCGCCGTGGCGGCGCTGTCCTCTTCTACCCAGCGGGCTTTTGCAAACGCCTTGTGAGTGCCGTGATGGTCGATGGCAAGCTCGATTTTTTCCCCGTATTCTTCCTGTAAGCTGCCCAGCAGCACCGTGTCTGCCACGTCCACGCTGACGATATGCTCCGGGGAAAACTGTGCCGGGCCACCCAGCGGCAGACCCTGAAACAGGTAATCGAATTTCTGTGGAATTTCGTCCGCGCAGCGGAAGCTTACCTGCTTGCCCAGGGAAACGAGCCCTCTCATCAGGGCGCAGGCGGAGCCAAGGGTGTCCCCGTCCGGGGAGGCGTGGCTCAGCACCAGAATATGATCCCATTGCCGGAGCAGCCCGGCAGCTTCCTTGCAGGAAATTTCCTTGCCCATTTCTGTTCCTTTCCGCCGTGGGAGAAGCTCACTCCTCGGTTTTTTCGGCCTCAGAAGTGCCCATTGGCTCCAAATCGTTCAAAATGCGGGAAATATGCGCGCCGTATTCAATGGAATCCGTGGGCTTGAAGATCAGCTCCGGCACATGGCGCAGGGAAAGGCTTCTTCCCAGCTCGTGGCGGATATAGCCCGCCGCGGACTTCAAGCCCTTTACCGCGGTCCTGGTTTGCTCCATGCCCTCCATGGTGCTGACGTACACCGTGCAGTAGGACAGGTCGTTTGTGACCTCCACCCGCACCACGCTCAACAGGCAGTCCTTTACCCGGGGGTCCTTTACCTCCCGCAAAATGGCGGAAAGCTCCCGCTTGATATCTTCTGTTACCCGGTCGATTTTATAACTCGGCATACAGTCTCCTTCATAATAGATATTAGATATTGGTAATTAGCAGTTAGAGAGGAGATTGAGGGCGAGATTCTTCGCATAGCAATGCCTGCATTGCTATTTCTCAGCAAATGACAGGATCTCCCTTGCCCTTTCTCTAACAACTAATTACTATAAGCTAACGACTAATCTCTATACTCTTCCATTTCATAGGCTTCCAGAATATCCCCCTGTTTGATATCGGAGAATTTTTCCAGCGTAATGCCGCAGTCGTAGCCGTCCGCCACCTCGCGCACATCGTCCTTGAAGCGGCGCAGGGAAGCGATCTTGTCGTCCGCCACGATGATACCGTCACGCACCACGCGCACCAGGGCGCTGCGGGTGATCTTGCCGGAGGTGACGTGCCCGCCGATGACGATGCCCACATTGGAGATCTTATAGGTTTCCCGGCACTCCGCCTTGCCCAGCGCGATCTCCCGGTACTTGGGCGCCAGCATACCCTTCATGGCGGACTCAATTTCTTCGATACAGTCATAGATAATGCGGTACAGCCGCAGATCCACGCCGTCCCGCTTGGCGTTTTCCTCCGCCACCGGGTCGGGGCGGACGTTAAAGCCCACCACAATGGCGTTGGAGGCATTTGCCAGCATGACGTCGCTTTCGTTGATAGCGCCCACGGCGCCGTGGATAATATTGACCCGCACCTCTTCGTTTGTCAGCTTTTCCAGCGACTGGCGGACGGCTTCCACAGAGCCCTGCACATCGCCCTTGACGATGATCTTCAGCTCCTTCATGTCGCCTTCCTTCATCTGGTCGAACAGGTTATCCAGCGTGACCTTGGTCTGGGAGCGGAAGGCTTCCTCCTTCTGCTCTGTCAGGCGCTGCTCCACCAGCTCCCTTGCCAGGCGCTCATCGGAAACAGCGTTGAAAATGTCGCCGCCCACGGGCACGTCGTTCAGACCTGTGATCTCCACAGGCACGGAGGGTCCTGCCTCGGTTACCTTTCTGCCCTTATCGTCCATCATGGAGCGCACCCGCCCCACGGTAGTTCCGGCAACGATGATATCCCCGGCGCGGAGGGTGCCGTTTTGCACCAGCACGGTGGCGATGGGCCCCATGCCCTTGTCCAGCCGGGCTTCCACCACCGTGCCCTTGCCGGCGCGGTCGGGGTTCGCTTTCAGCTCCGCCATATCGGCGGTGAGAATGATCATTTCCAGCAGGTCGTTGATGCCCTCCTTGGTATGGGCGGAAACGGGGATACAGGGCGTATCTCCGCCCCAATCCTCGGGCACAAGACCGTGCTCGGTAAGCTGCTCCTTGACCCGCTCGGGGTTGGCGCCCACCTTATCCATTTTGTTGATCGCCACGATGATGGAGACCTCCGCGGCTTTGGCATGGTTGATGGCTTCCACCGTCTGGGGCATGATACCGTCGTCGGCTGCCACTACCAGCACGGCAATATCCGTGACCTGCGCGCCTCTGGCGCGCATGGTGGTAAAGGCGGCGTGCCCGGGAGTGTCCAGGAACGTCACGTCCCGGTCGCCCACCTTCACGCGGTAAGCGCCGATGTGCTGGGTGATGCCGCCGGCTTCGCCCTCTGTCACATTGGAGTGGCGGATCACGTCCAGAATGGAGGTCTTGCCGTGGTCAACGTGCCCCATGACCACCACAACGGGCGCTCTGGGCACCAGGTTTTCTTCTTCGTCCTCGCTGTCGTCGATGATACGCTCCTCGATGGTGACGACCACTTCCTTTTCCACCCTGGCGTGGAACTCGTCTGCCACCAGCACGGCGGTGTCAAAGTCAATGGTGTCGTTGATGGTGGCAAACACGCCCAGAGCCATCAGCTTTTTGATGATCTCCGGGGCTGTGACCTTCAGCCGCAGGGCAAATTCGCCCACGGTGATCTCGTCCGGCACCTCGATGGTGATGTGCTTTGCCTTGCGCTCCTGCGCGATACGGCGCAAACGCTCGGCTTCCGTCTCCCGCTTGCCGCGGTGCATCTGCCCGCGCCGCTGCTGGTTGCGGTTCGTAAACTTCTGCTTTGTCACCACGTTATCGGTCCTGACCTTCTGGTCCGCCAGGCGGTCGTATTTTTCATTGTACCGCTCGATGTCCACATTGGAGGAACGGGTGTCGATGACCCGGCGCACCGGCTGGGTATGCTCCACAATGACCTGCGCGGGCTGCTCCTTTTCCGGGGCTTTCTTTGCCGCCGGGGCAGCGGCGGGCTTTGCCGCTTCTTTCTTTTTCTCTGCCGCCGGGGCTTTTTTCTCCGGCTTTGTTTCCGGCTCCGCCTTCGGGGCTTCCTCCTCCGGCTCTACAAGAACTGCCGGCTGATCCTCCCGCTCGGCAAAGTAAACGTCCAGAGACTCCATGTTCCGCTTCTGGGTGAACAGCTCGAACACCACGTCCAGCTCTTCCTCAGTCAGCACGGTCATATACTTTTTCGGCTCGGGGAAATATTCCGCCAGCCCGTCGATCACTTCCTTATTCTGGATCTCCAGGTCCTTGGCAACTTCCCGTACTCTGTATTTGATCATCATAGGCTAAGTTCCTCCTTCTCTTGTTCCAACACCTTGAGCAGCGCGGTGGCAAAGCCCTGCTCCGTCACCGCCAGCACCCCGGCTCTCACGCCGCAGGCATGCCCTGTTTCCTCCATGCCCGCTTTCACTCTGACCGTAGGTATCCCCGCCCGGTCTCCCTCATATTTCAGGTTTTTCACCGTTTTTTCCGACACGTCCTCCGCCGCCACAAGCAGCTTTGCTTTTTTCCCTCTGGCGGCGGAAACGGCGGCGTCGAAGCCCGCTTCTATCTTCCCGGCGCGCCGGGCAAGCCCCAGCAGGGACAGCGCCTTATCCTTCATCTTTGCCGATCTCCTCCTCCATGCGGCCGTACACCTCATCGGAAATCCTGCAGGAAAACGCTTTTTCCAGCCGCCGGGCTTTTCTGGCTTTTTTCAGGCATTCCGGGTTCCGGCACAGGTACGCTCCCCGTCCCGGCTTTTTCCCGGTCAGGTCCAGGGAAATCTCCGGCGGCAGCGGGTTCCCCGCCTCGTCCAGCTGTTCCGGGGCTTTCACCACCCGCACCAGCTCCTTTTTCGGCTTCATTTCACCGCAGCCGGTACACATTCGCAGGGGTATCTTTTTCTTGCGCACAGCGCTGTGCATCATGCTCCCTCCCTTGCCCAAAATACTGCTTTTTCTTTATTCTTCTCCAAAGAAGCCGCTTTCCGGCTTGATGTCGATCTTCCAGCCGGTGAGCTTCGCCGCCAGCCTTGCGTTCTGCCCCTTGTTGCCGATCGCCAGCGAAAGCTGGTTATCCGGCACGGTGACCTTGCAGGAGCGGGAACCGTCCTCCGCTACCTCTACGGAGATCACATTGGCGGGGGAAAGCGCCGCCGCGATAAAGGCGCAGGGGTCTTCGCTGTATTCCACAATGTCTATTTTTTCGCCGCCCAGCTCGTCTACGATCTCCGAAACTCTGGCGCCCCTGGCACCGATGCAGGCGCCCACGGCGTCCACGTCCGGATTGTGGCTGATGACTGCCAGCTTGGTGCGGGAGCCGGCTTCCCGGGAAACCGCCTTGATCTCCACCGTGCCGTCATAAATTTCCGGCACCTCTGTTTCAAACATGCGCTTTACAAGCTCCGGGCGGGTCCTGGAAATGATGGCTTTCGGTCCCTTTTCCGTCTCCCGGACGTCGACTACATAGACTTTTATGTAGTCGCCCTCCCGGACAGACTCCTCGCCGATCTGCTCGTTCTTGGGCAGGACCGCTTCCGCCTTGCCGATCCGCAGGGAGATCGCCCCGGTTTTGGGGTCTACCCGCTCTACCAGGGCGCTGACCAGCTCCTGGTACTTGGACTGGAACTCCTGCATGACCTGCCCGCGCTCGCTGTCACGGATCCCCTGCCGGATAATATTTCTGGCGGTCTGCGCCGCCACTCTGCCGAACTGCTTGGTGTCCAGCTTTTCCCTGACAAAGCCGCCCACCTCGGCGGTGGGGTCGGTTTCCTTTGCCTTATCCAGCAAGATCTGGCGGTTGGGGTTTTCCACCTCTTCCACGATCTCACGCTTCAGGAACACGTCGAATTTCCCGGTGGCGGGGTCGATATCCATGTCCACGTCTTCATTGCCGTAATTGTTTTTGCAGGCGGTGGAAATTGCCTTCTTGATCTTATCCAGCATAAATTCCGCCGGAATGCCTTTTTCCTTTTCCAGCAGCTCCAGCGCCAGAAATAATTCTTCGTTTCCCTGCTTCTCGGGTTCTTTTTTCTTTGCCATGGTACTTTTCTCTCCTTTTTCCGTTTCCGGGATTTTTCCTCACAGCTCTTCGATGACGTTCACTGAGGAACATTCTTTCTTTTCTAAGGTACAGCTGGTTTCCTCGTCCAGCTGCAGCTCAAATTCTCCGCCGGGCTCCGCGCGCAGCAGCACGCCCTCCAGCACCCGTGTGCCGTTTTCCAGCGGACGAATGAGCTTTACCCGCACCGGCTCCCCAATATATGCCTGGAAATGCTCCGGGCGGGTGAGCTTCCGCTCCCAGCCGGGGGAGGACACCTCCAGCACATATTCCTGAGAGATGGGGTCTTCCCTGTCCAGCACCGGGTCGATGGCATGGGTCATATCCACGCAGTCGTCAATGGAAACGCCGCCGTCCTTGTCGATGAAAACACGGAGATACCAGTCCGCGCCCTCCTTGACAAACTGCACGTCCCAGACCCGCAGCCCCAGCTCCTGTGCCAAAGGCTCCGCCATGTCCCGCACCCGTTCCGCCGTACTTTTCTTTTTGCCTTCCGGGTTCAAGCTCATCCCTTCCTTTCCATAAGCAAACAAAAGAGCGGGTCGCCCCACTCTTTCATCATCGTCCTATTACCATCACTGATTATACCACCCTGTTTCTGGAAAATCAAGGGTTTTTCCTGATTTCTTCCAGATTTTCCGGGCTTTTTTACGTTTCCAGCTGCCGGGAGAGGAACATGGCGGCGGCTTTCAGGCTTTCGATCGCTTCGCCGCTGACCCTGGGCGGGGACTTTTCCCCCTTCAGCAGCGCCACCGCGCCCATGGCGTCCCCCACGGAGACCACCGGGAACACCGCCAGCGCCGCCGCGGGGATATCCTTGCAGACCAGCACCGTGTTTTCCCCGCCGGTGATAAAGTTCCGCCGGGACTGGATCAGCTCGTCCAGCTGGGGCGCCACCGGCTTGTGGAGCAGCTCCTTCTTCGCCGGTCCCGCAATGGCGATGATCTGCTCCGTGTCGCACACCACGGCGGCATGCCCGGTAAGGTTCACCAGCGTTTCCGCGTAGGCGGAAGCCAGCTGGGACATTTCTCCCACCGGGGAGTATTTTTTCAAAATGACCTCGCCGGAAACGTCTGTGAATATCTCCATAGGCATTCCCTCCCGTATTTTCAACGTGCGGCGAATTTCCTTGGGAATGACCACTCTGCCCAGATCGTCGATCCTCCGTACAATTCCCGTTGCTTTCATGCAGATTCCTCCTGTAGATTCCTGCCCAAAGGCTGATTTGATACATTTTGCCCGCAGCCGGACGATTCCGTATCCGTGCCGCGGCTCTGTTTTGTCCTGCTAGCCTAGTATTTCCCACCCTTTCTTTCTTTATCCGCTTTTTGCAGGTTCTGGGAGCAGAAATCTTTCCGAAAAATTCTGGTTGAACAAAGGGCTGCAAAACGAAAAAATCAACCCTTGGGAGCCGCGCGATATACTGCGGCGCTGCCGCTGAAAAAAGCTGTTTCCAGGATAGAGCGGCTACATTGGTTTCAGATTTTGATTGAGCCTGTCCACCATCCACGCGATTCGCTTTTCCCTCCCGGCGTCTGTCTTCGCGTCGAAATATGCCCGCGCGTAGGTCTTTTTTACCGACGGAGACATCGCCAGAAAGTTGGTAAAGGCGGGCTCATATTTTTCCAGTAACGCGGAAAGCCGGGCAATTTGCTCCTCTGTGACCGCTGCGGGTTTTGGCGCGTCCCATTCGCCGTTTTTCTGAGCCTCCTCTATCTTCTTCCTGCCGAAATCGGTCATGAGCCCCCGGGCTTCAAGACTTTTGACCAGCGCCTTATTTTTTTCCGACCACTTGCTTTTCTCCCTGCGCAGGGAAAAATATTTTTTATAGGTTTTTTCATCGATGCTCTGCATCTGCCCGTCTATCCACCCAAAGCAGAGGGCTTCTTCCAGCGCTTCTTCCGCTTTGATCGTTTTTGGTCCCTTCGCTTTGCCAAATAAAAGCCACACGCCGCCGCTTGACAGGCAGTGCCCGGCAAGCCACCGCCTGAATTCTTCCCTACTGGCAAACTCCATGATATCGCTCATGCTTTTCCTCTCCCTTTCCCCGCTTGCTGGAAAAATGCGGCTCCCTCTGTTTTTTAATTCGTAATAAGATAACGCCGACCGAAAAGTAACTGCTTCCCGGTCGGTGTTCGTTTTCTTGAAGTATGATATCCAAAAAGGAAAATTTACTGCTTTTCGCCTGCGCTTTGCGCCGCGGCTGGGGTGGAGGTATAAAAATTGGCTGCTTCCAAAACCTCCGCGGGGAAAACGGTTTTCAGCTCGTCCAGCGTTGTCTGGCTGAAATAGGTCTGGTGGGCGGAAAGCTCCGCCACCGGCACCTCCGCTACAGACTTGCCGGACATCAGTTCCACCGCCATATCCGCCGCCTGACGGCCTATGGCGTCATAGTCCGGGCTGACCGCCGCCAGCGCGCCGCTTTGCACATAGGCGTCCGCCCCGGCGTACCACGGGCGCTTGGCGGCGCTTGCCGCCGCTGCCACCGTGGCAGCCACAGGATTTACCGTGCTGTCGATGGGGGTGAAAATTGCCCCGGCTTTGCCGCACAGCTCGGTGACTGCTTTTGTCACTTCCTCCGGCTTTGCGCCCTTTGCCAGGGTGGTTTCCACCACCTCGAGCTGCTTCTCGCCGCAGTATTTTTTCAGTTCCTCTGCCTGCGCCCTGGAAACGGCTTCCTGCGGATTGTACAGCACGCCAAAGGTCTTCAGGTTCGGGTCGGCCTGCAATGCAAGGTCCACCACCGCGGAAACGGTGGAGCCGCTCCGCACGCCGGTCACGTTGCTTCCCAGCGTCCCCAGCTCCTTTTCCGGGTCGGCAACATCGGCAAAGACCACCTTCACCTCTGTCTGATCCGCAGCGGCAATGGCTGCTTTAGCCGCCGGGGAAGAGATTGCCACGATCATATCCACCTTGTCCGTGACGAATTTCTGACAGATGGTCTCCGCTTTTTTTTCATCGCCGCCGGCATTTTGATAGTCGATCTTCAGCTGGCTTTCGCCGCAGTCCCATTCCTCCAGGCGGCTCATGAACGCTTCCCGAAGCGCATCGTAGGAGGGGTGCTCCGCGTATTGCAGCAAGCCGACCTGATAGGGCTTGTCAATGCCTGCCGCCGAAGCGCCCGGCTGGGAAGACAGGCTGGAGCCGTCGTCCTTCTTTTTGGAGCAGCCGCCCAGCAGCCCTGCCAGCAGCACCACACACAGCGCCGCGGCACAGATCCTTTTCCAATTTTTCATGTCAATCGCCATGCGATACAGAATCCGCACAAAAAGCCATGAAAAAGCAGCCTTTTGCGCCCGGTATCGTTCCTTCCTTTGTATTTTTCACCCGTTTTGTCATTCTTACAAAAGCTTGAATGGAGTTCAGCCGTTACTCTTGGCAAGCTGGGAAACCAGCTTGTCCACCTCGGTCTTCCGCACGACGCCGTTAAATTCCCCGTCCAGCAGGGCGACGCAGCGGTCGTTTTCGATGGCGTAAAATTCCACCGTATTCCCGGCAGAACCGTCAAAATACTTGTATTCCACATGGAGCAGGGGAGCGCCGCTGTACTCCTCCCGATCGGTGGAGAGCACCGCCACGCTGATTAAATTCTGATAAAGCGACCGATAGGTTTCATACTCGACCTCACTGCCGCCGGCATTTTTAATGGACAGGTCGTATTCGGTGCTGTCCTCGGTGGATTTCTCCTCATTCACCGTCCTTGTGGCGGTAAAGCCATACGCCATATCGCCGTTCACGGTGAGGGACAGGGAAGACACATTTTTAATATTGGGCAGACAGATGTAACTCATACGCTGCTTCAGCACATTTGTTTCAGCCCAATCCGCCACGGCGCTTCCGCTGACCTTATAGATCATGTCCCGATCGTCCAGCAGCAGATATCTGCTGCCGTCCAGCTCGGCGCCGCTCACCGTCATGGTGTGGCTATCCTCGTTCAGCTTGAACTCCACCTTCGCGAAAGGCTCTGTCAGCCCGTATTCCTCCAGCGTTTCCTCTGTCAGATGGGCTGCCACGACCTCGGTGGCAGTGGGAGCCTTCAGCGCCGCCGTCATGTTTTCAAAGCCGGTAGAGCCGGATTCCGCCTTGACCGGCTTCGTCATATAGAACACGCTGGTCGCGTCTTCATTGTATTCAATTTCAATTTCCTCCGGGAAATTGCTGCCGGAAAGCTTGACGGAGTACAGGATATCGGCAAGCGTTTCGATGGACTGGGAACCGTTTTCATCGGTGACCGTTCTGGTCCTGTCCTCCACGGAATACAGGAAGGTGCTGAAATAACCGAATTTGCTGCCATACAGCAGGTCGGCAATGTTTGCGGCGATATACACCGTGTTATCCTTCAGCACGTACCGCCCGGTAGACTCCCCGGCGGCGTTGCCCAGAACCAGCTTCTGCGCCGAGCCGTCCTTCCCGGTGACCTCCACCTCTACGGCGTTTTCCCCGGCAAGCCCGAAGTCCTCCAAATTGTCCCGGCTGCCCAGATTTTTGCTGGCGGGCATAGTGGTCAGGGACTGCACCGAGCTGGTGATGGAGGCGGTGTTCAGCTCGCAGTCTTCATAGTCCTTCAGGGTGAAATCCTCGCCCTGGGGAACAAAGGTAAAGCTGTCCTGGGAATTTTTCACGGAAATGGCGGAGACGTCCTCCGTCTTCGTATCCATAATGTTTTCCTGCACGGCGGAAGAGGTCTCCGCCGGAGAAGAAAGGGAGGACGTGCTGTCCGCGTCCGCGCCGGGCAGGAACCGCAGCGCCGCCGCAGCGCCGCCCAGAACGATCAGGACCGCCGCCATGATAAGCAGATTTCTTACGGACTTTTTCATAGGCTTACAGGTGCCTCCTCTTCAGGAAGATAACAAGCCCCGTAATGAGGATCACCAGCGGCAGACCAATGGTGAACACGCCCAGCCCCAGCAGGTTGACGGTGCTGGCGGAAGCGGACACGTCCAAAACGTTGGTCTGCACCTGATTGGTGCTGACGGTGACCTGGCTGTCGTCCGTGCCGGTGCAGTAGCCCAGCACATCGGAAATATAGCTTCTGTCGCTGAAAGAAGACGTCATGAAGTCGTCCAGGAACACGTAAGAGGAACCGAACACCACCACGCTGCGGGCGGTGGATTCGCCGTCCACTCTGGGGCGCTTTTCAGAAATGCACGCCACCGTCTGGGAGGACTTCTGCAGGTTTTCCGCGTCGGCCTCGGTCATGTCCTCCGTAGCGACATAGGCGTTTTCCGAGGTGGTCCACAGCTTCGCCGTCTTTACCACGTCGCCGTTGGACTCAAACAGCATGGTGATAGGGCGGCTGGAGGGGGACACCAGATAATTGTATTCGTTTTCATTGAGCAGGTCCGTGGTATGGTCCACCAGCACATAGCTGGCGTTGCGCAGGGCAACCCTGGAAGCGTCTGTTTCCGCCACTACGCCTTCCTCCACCCGGATACCCCACTCCTCCAAAAAGGCGGACAGCTTGGGCAGCTCGCCCTGAGAGGTGTGGAAGGTCACAAGCAGCGCGCACTGCTCCGGGCGGGTGGTATCGTCGATGTATTCCCGCAGCTTTGCGATCTCCGCGTCGGTATAGTCCGTAGTGGGGGTAGGGATCATCAAAATCTGGGTGTTCTCCGGAATCTCCTCGGTGAGGAAGTTTACCTCTTTCACATCAAAGTTCCTGGCTTCCAACAGGCTGCGGAAATTGCCCATGACGTCGGAGGTCAGCAGCTCCCCGTGCCCCGTGGCAATGGTCATCACGGGCACCTTGTCCATGTTGACCACCTCCAGGGCGCTTGCCAGGGCACTGTCCACCTTGGAAAACACGTCATAGGCATAGGTGGACTGGTTCTGCGTCACGGAAAACAGGTCTGTTACAGACAGCACCTTATGGCGCTTCTCCGTTTCCACCAGCACAGAGCCGGTGCGCAGGGAGTCATCGGGGTAGGAGCTGATAAAGGTAGGGTTGGTGTCGGGGTCGATAAACTCCACAGAGATGTGGGAATTTACCTCCCGCAGCTTTTCCGCCAGATTCGCCACCTGGCTGTATTCCAGCTGATAGTAGGCGGTAGAGTAGATGGTGTCCTTGCGGTAGGCTTCCTCCGCGCCGATCAGGTAGATCGTGGTATCCTGCTCCACGCCTTTGGCGATCTCCACCGCCTGGTCGGACAGGGTGTTGAGCTTCTGGGCGGTCAGGTCAATGTTCATGGAGGGGAACCGCTCGGTGAGCAGGCCCACCAGGATATTGAGCACCACCACAATGGCGATGAACACCACCGTCATGATGGTCGCCATGGAGCCGCGTTTGAATTTATTGCTGCCAAACGGGTTGCCCCGCTTCTTTTTCTTCTCGGTCTCCCTTTGGGAGACTTCCTCCGAGGGAGCCTGTGCTTCCTCCGCTTCCTGCGGGGCTTCTGCCGCCGCTTCCGTTTCTTCTATCATCTGTTCCGTTTCGGGCAGTTCGGTCTGCTGACCCTCCTGCTCGATCCGGGTCTCGTCCTTATGATTGGTTTCCATTTTGTAGTCATCTTCCTTTCTCTGTGCCGCCTGGGCGCTTCACGGTTTTCTGAAAAACTTCCCTTAATTCCAGCGGCGGCTTTCCAGCCTGCGGGCGGTCAGGAACACAAACACCGCCATCACACTGAGGAAAAACACAGTGCTGGAAATGCTGAAGATCCCCTGGGTGAAGGTGGTATACCTGCTGTTGAAGGAAACCCAGCCCACCAGGGCGCTGACCACCTGATTGGACACGGCGGACGCCATGCTGTCGATCAGCATCAGCAGCACGGAGATCACGAACGTACCGATAGCGGCAATGACCTGGCTGACGGTCAGGCTGGAAATAAACACGCCGATGGAGATCATGGCGCCGCCGTACAGCAGCGTGCCCAGGTAATTGCCGATGATCTCTCCCCACGCGGGAGAGGAGAAAAAGGACATTGCCACCGCGGGCAGAAGCCCCAGAGAGGAAGCGACGAAGAACACGAAAAAGCAGGACAGGAATTTGCCCAGCACGATGGACGTTACCCCTATGGGCGCTGTCAGCAGCACCTGGTCGGTCTTGTTTTTCTGGTCGTCGCTCATGCTGCGCATGGTGATAATGGGGATCACCATCATGCTGTAGGAAAACATGGTGCTGTATACCCGCCCGATGTAAGAGGAAGACCCCATTACCATCACCTGATAGTAAAACAGACCGTACAGCGCCGCCAGAACGGCAATGCATACATACCCTACCGGGGAATTAAAATAGGAGCGGAGCTCCCGCTTGAAAATTGCGATCATGCCTGATACCCTCCCTGTTCCGTTTCTTTCTGCTGCTCTGCGGAATCATTCTCCTCAGAGGAAGACGCCAGCGCGGCGTCGCTGTTTGTCAGCTGCAGGAACAGGTCCTCCAGCGTCAGGTCCATATTCTTCATGGCAAGCAGCGACCAGCCCTTTCTTGCGATCAGGGAAAATACGTCGCGGCGCAGGTCTACGCTGGGCTCGGATTCCACGGTCATCTCGAACACGCCGGATTCCTTTTCCCCCAGGGACTCCACGCTCAGCACATGGGGCAGACCTTTCAGGGCGTGGTACAGCTCCCGTTCCGGGGCTTCCGCACGGAGCAGGAGGCGGTGGTCCTTGGACAGGTCATGCGCCAGCGTATCGGTGGCGCCGTCCGCCACCACCCTGCCGTTGTTGATGACGATAATGCGCTCGCATACCGCCTGCACCTCGGGCAGGATATGGGAGCTGAGGATCACGGTGTGGTTCTTCCCCAGGTTCGTGATAAGCGTCCTTATCTCGATGATCTGCTTGGGGTCAAGACCTACGGTGGGCTCGTCCAGGATCAAAACGGGCGGGTTGCCGATCAGCGCCTGCGCAATGCCCACGCGCTGCTTGTAGCCCTTGGAAAGGTTGCCGATCAGCCGGTTGTACACCTCTTCGATCTTCACCAGCTTGCAAATTTCCGACAGGTGCTGTTCTCTGGGCAGCTTTGCTTTCTTCAGGTCATACATGAAATTCAGGTATTCCTTTACCGTCATATCCATATAAAGGGGCGGCTGCTCCGGAAGATATCCAATCAGCTTCTTGACCTCCTGGGGCTCCTCCAGCGTGTTCTTTCCCGAAACCAATACCTCGCCGGAGGTGGCGGAAAGATATCCTGTCACAATGTTCATCGTGGTGGATTTTCCCGCGCCGTTTGGTCCGAGGAAGCCCACGATAGAGCCCTCTTCTACTGTAAAACTCACGTGATCCAGCGCCAGCTTTGTGCCGTAGCGCTTCGTGAGATTTCTAACCTCTACCATTTCACCTGATTCCTCCTGTTTTTCCAGCTTGTCCCAAAATGGGAGCTAACTTATAAATAGTACAGCAAAACCGGGATATTTGCAAGCCTTTTCCCCGAAAGGACCTCTTTTCCCCGATTTTCTTTTCCACAGCATACTCCGCCATTGTGAACATACGGTGAATATCGGGTGATTGTTTCCCGCCGCGCTTGACGAAAAACCTGCTTCCAGTGTAAAATAGAAAAAGAAACTGAATTTCTGGAACCGAGTACGCACCGCCAATTTTCTTTTCAGGAGGCGATCCCTTTGGCTGAAATCAGACCCTTCCGCGCCCTGCGGTACGATTTGGAGCAGGCGGGAGAGATAGAAGCTCTGGTCTGCCCGCCCTATGACATCATCAGCGAGGAGGAACGGCAGGGCTTTCTTGCCAAAAATCCCTGCAATATCATTCGTTTGGAGCTGCCAAAGGCGGCTTCCCCCGAAGAAGACCCTTACCAGGAGGCAGGAAAAACCCTGCAAAACTGGCTTGCCGATGGCATTTTGAAAGCCGATATGGACGAGGGTATCTATATTTATGAAGAAGAATTCCGGGACAAGGTGACTGCCGGGGAAACAAAGACCCTCCGCGGCATGATCTGCCGCGTCCGTCTGGAGGAGTTTTCCGCCGGGGTCGTCCTGCCCCACGAGGAGACTCTCAGCAAGGCAAAGGAGGACCGCTTCCGGCTCATGCGGGCAACGGGCTGCAATTTCAGCCAGATCTATTCTTTGTATCAGGACCCCCAGCACGTCACCCGACGGCGGTTGGACAATCTGGCGGCTTCCTGTTCCCCCCGATACGATTTTTCCGACGGGCTGGTGACCCACCGCCTGTGGGTGGTAAACGACCCGGTGGCGATCAGCGCCCTGCGGGAGGATTTTACCGACCGAAAGCTGTACATTGCCGACGGGCACCATCGGTACGAGACCGCCCTGCGGTACCGAAACACCCTGCGGGAAGAGAAAAAATACTGTCCCGGCGCGGACTACGTGATGATGATGCTGGTGGACATGGAAGACCCTGGCTTAGTAGTGTTCCCCACACACCGGCTCATTCACGGTCTGGAAGATTTTGACAGCGGGGAGCTTCTCCATGCCTGCGGCGAGTGGTTTTCCACCGCCCCCAGAGCCGACCGGGCAGAAACAGAGCAGGCGCTGCAGGAATATTACCGGGAAAACCGCCATGCCTTCGGCTTCTATGACGGAGCCGGGTGGCACACGCTGGCGTTAAAGGACGCCGCCGTCATGGACGGCATTCTGCCGGGGCTGAGCCCCGCTTCCCGCCGGCTGGACGTGACCATTCTCCACAGCCTCGTTTTGGAACGCCTGCTGGGGATCGACAAGGAAAACATGGCGGCGCAGAAAAACCTGTCCTACACCCGCTCCGCCGAAGAGGCGGAAAACGCCGTGCGCTCCGGCAGCAGCCAGTGCTGCTTTCTGCTGAACCCCACCCGGGTAGAGGAGATCGGCGCCGTGGCTGCCGCAGGGGAAAAAATGCCCCAGAAATCCACCTATTTCTACCCCAAGCTCATCACGGGGCTGACCGTGAACCCCCTGTTTGACCTTTGATTTTTTTCGGGAAAGGAAGCGCGTCTCATGAAGCTGACAGAAATAAAGAAGTCGGAAAAAGAGCTTTACAAAGGCAAAATTATCCGTGTCCACGTGGACGATGTGGAGCTGGAAAACGGGAAGCTGACAAAGCGGGAGGTGGTCGAGCACCCCGGCGGGGTCAGCGTGGCGATTTTGACCGAGCAAAATGAGCTGATTTTTGTCCGGCAGTTCCGCTACCCCTATCAGGAGGTACTGCTGGAGCTTCCCGCCGGAAAGCTGGAACCAGGGGAGGACCCCTTTGAAGCCATGAAGCGGGAACAGCGGGAGGAGACCGGCACCGCCGCCGACCAGTATATTTTTCTGGGCAATATCTATCCCACCCCCGGCTACGCGGGGGAGATCATTCGGCTGTGGGCCTGCCGCCTGACCAGCGACGAGGGCACGCTCCATCTGGACGAGGGAGAGTTCCTCACCAATGAGCGTATCCCCCTGCAGGAAGCGGTGGACATGGTGCTGAAAAACGAGATACCCGATGCCAAGACCCAGATCGGCATTTTGAAAACTGCCCGTCTGGTGGAGCAGGGGCTACTATAGGACGGAAAAAAGCTTCGGTCACACCGTGACCGATTTTGCAGAACAAAACCGCTTTTTTCAGCGGCTTCCGGGTACACTATTCTGTAAAGATCGGTGTTCTACAATTCATGGAATGGACGGAAAAAATGCTTTGCGGTATATTAAAAAATAGAAAAGGCGGTTTTCGTATAGAAAATCGGCTGCGGTGCAGCTGAAGCCTTTTCCAGGAAGAAAGGCTACGCCTTTCTTTTTCCTGCGGAGAACCGTCTTTTTCCACTGCGTTGTGGGTACACCGTGCTATGGGTGTTGGTGTTCTAAAATTCCCACAATGGGCGGCAGAAAGCTCTGCCGCCATTTTGAAAAAGTTTCGTAAAGAAAAGAAAGGAAGTTTCTCATGAAAATTCTGAAAAACCTGCTCTCCCGGAGCATTCTTTTGTGTCTGGCGCTGTGTCTGGTGGCAGGCTTTGCCGCCTGCCAGCAGCAGAACGAAGACAACACCAGTACGTCTCTGCCCCCGGAGGAAAACTCCTCCGCAGTGTCCGCCACCCCTGAGCCGGAAAGCTCTCACTTTGTGCCCGCGCCGGATCTGATCTCCACCCCCAGCGGCATAGAGGAGGGCACCTTTGAGTATGCCTTCTCCCAGAATCCCATTGACAAGAAGTATGACGCGGACTATTCCCTGGCGTCTTCCCTTTCCATGATGCGCCAGGCGTGCAACCAGGCGGCGCGGAACTGGAAAAATATGGTGGACGTCGCCTATGCCGCCGCGCTGGAGGTCACGCCGGAAGATGACCAGAGCGCTCTGGTGCAGCAGCAGACCGAATGGGAAATGGACCTGGACAGCCGCATTGAGGAAATCCGGGAAGAAGCGGGCGACAGCAACGAGGGCATTCTCACCTCCGCCCGGCAGGTCGTCCTTCTTTACCGGGACCGCGCCATGACCCTCTGCCGCATTAAATACGAAGCCGACGGCGCCCTGCCCGATTTCCCCGATTTGACTGAGACCTCTTCTGTTGCCGGCTGATAATGGGCGGAAAAAGAATGTTCGACAAAAAACGCCGAACATTCTTTTTCATAGTCTCTAGGGTACACTGCCATAAATGAACAAAAAGTCTTTCTGGCTTTTTCCACTGCGTTTTAGGGTACACTTTCTTCTGGACTCTGGTGCTTTAAGCTTCACAAAATGGACGGAAAAAAGCTTCGGTCACACATCTTTATTGATAAATTTGATTTTACTTTTGTAAAATCAAATTTCAAGAAGAAAGGCGCAGCCTTTCTTTTGCGAGGCAAAACCGCTTTTTTCAGCGGCTTTCGGGTATACCTATCTATGGGCTTTGGTATTCTCAAATTCGCACAATGGGCGGAAAAAGAATGTTCGACAAAAAACGCCGAACATTCTTTTTCATAGTCTCTAGGGTACACTGCCATCAAG
>CALFFN010000025.1 GCA_937958185.1 uncultured Neglectibacter sp.
AGCATTTCCAGGACGATTTCGCCGTCCCTGGCGGCAAGGGACACGCCGCTGACATTGCCCTCGCCTTTTTCCACCAGCGCCATGGCGATCTTATCCTCCACCATGCGGCGGATATTGTTCCGCAGGTCCCGTGCGCCGCTGGCGCCGCCGATGGATTTTTCCGCCAGCAATGCGCAGACGGCGTCATCAAATTTCAGCTCAATGGCTCGTTCCTTCAGGCTGCCCACATACTCGTTTAACATTAAGGCGGCGATCTTTTCGTAGTCCTGCCGGTCCAGCGGGCGGAACACCACCACTTCGTCGATACGGCTCAGGAATTCCGGGCGCAAAAATTCCTTCAGCGCTTTCATCGCCTTCTCCCGGCTGATGTCCGCGGCGGTTTTGGCAAAGCCCAGCGAACCGTCCTTCCTGTCGCTGCCGGCATTGGAGGTCATGACGATGACGGTATTTTCAAAATTCACCGTTCTGCCGTGGGCGTCGGTAATGCGCCCTTCGTCCAGAATTTGCAGCAGAATGTTCATCACATCGGGGTGCGCTTTTTCAATCTCATCAAAAAGCAGCACGGAATAGGGCTTCCTGCGCACCTTTTCCGTCAGCTGTCCCGCCTCGTCGTAGCCCACATAGCCGGGAGGTGAGCCGATGATCTTCGACACGGAATGCTTCTCCATAAATTCCGACATATCCAGCCGGATCAGGGTCTCCGGGCTGTCAAACAGCTCCTGGGACAGCACCCGCACCAGCTCGGTCTTGCCCGTGCCGGTGGGACCCACAAAAATAAAGGACGCGGGGTGGCGGCGGGGGCTGATCTGCACCCGGCTGCGGCGGACGGCGGCGGAGACCGCCTGAATGGCTTCCTCCTGCCCCACGATCTTTTTGCTCAGCACGTCCTCCAGACCCGCCAGCTTTTGCAGCTCATTTTCCGCGATCCTGGCGGCGGGGATACCCGTCCACAGCTCTATCACATGGGCAACGTCCTGCTCCTCCACGGCGGCAAAAGCGCCGGCGTTTTTTAAGGCGTCCAGGTTTTCTTCCAGCGTGGCAATGCGGTAATGGGTCTTCGCCAGCTCCTCGTAATCCACAGGGTCCCCGTTATTGGGGTTGGAAAGCTCCTGCTCCCTTGCCCGCTCCCGCTTCAGCGACAGCTCCGCGGAATCGTACTCCTCCAGCTTCTTGTTGCGCAGCGCAGCGCAGGCGCAGGCTTCGTCCAACAGGTCGATGGCTTTGTCGGGCAGGTAGCGGTCGTTGACGTACCGCTCCGACAGCACCACCATGCGCCGGGCGATCTGCTCCGACACGGTGACGCGGTGATAGGCTTCATAATAGCCCTTGATCCCCAAAAGCACCTCCACCGCTTCGCCGATGGAGGGCTCGTTCACCGTGACCGGCTGGAAGCGGCGCTCCAAAGCGGCGTCCTTTTCGATATATTTGCGGTATTCCGCAAAGGTGGTGGCGCCGATGACCTGTATCTCTCCCCGGCTCAAAGCGGGCTTCAGGATATTGGCGGCGTTCATGCCCCCCTCGGAGTCCCCCGCGCCTACCAGATTGTGTATCTCGTCGATGAAAAGAATGATGTTGCCGTCCGCCTTGACTTCATCGACCAGCCCCTTGATCCGGCTTTCAAACTGCCCCCGGAACTGGGTCCCGGCGACCAGAGAGGTCAGGTCCAGCAGCTGCACTTCCTTTTCCCGAAGCCGGGCAGGCACGGTGCCTGCGGCAATGCGCAGGGCAAGCCCCTCCGCCACGGCGGTTTTGCCCACGCCGGGCTCGCCGATGAGACAGGGGTTGTTCTTCGTGCGGCGGGACAATATCTGCACCACCCGCTCGATCTCCCGTTCCCTGCCGATGATATTATCCAGCTCTCCCCGGCGGGCTTTTCCCGTCAGGTCGGTACAGAAATTCTGAATATGCTTCCGCTTCTTTTTGTGGAAGCTTTCCTTTTTCTCCTTCGTTTCCGTGCCGCTGCTCACGCCGCCGTTTTCACCGGGCGCGCCGCCCAGCATCATTTCCGCGGGCATAGTGGCGGCGCCGCCGGGCGTGAACATACCGTCCTCATCGTCCTCCATGCCCTCCATATCCATCAGCTCCGCCATCTGGTCGCTCATGGATTGCAGCTCCTCTTCGCTGATCCCCATTTGCTTCATCAGGTCGTTGACGGGCTTTATCCCCAGCTCTTTTGCGCAGCTCAGGCAGAGCCCCTGGGTATTCTGCCCGTCCATGGAGTGGGAAACGAATACCACGGCAGGTCTTTTATGGCAACGTGAACACATCAGCATAACAGTGCTCCTCTCTTACTTTTTTCTGGGCTCCCGCACAGTTTTCGCCCGTATCTCATCGGGCAGGTCCAGCTCATATTTTTCATCGGTAGAATGAAGTATTTCCTGAAAAATCTGAAAATACTTGATCCCGGCATAGATCATCAGTAACGCCGTCAACAGCAGCAGCCCGCACGCCACCCCGCTGAACACGGGACCGGACAAATGGAACACGCCGTCCATCACCACAATGACGCCGACTGAAATGTAAAACATTACCGTAGCGGCCTTTCCGTACCATTTGGCGGCACAGGGGCGCTTTTTCTTTTTCAGCAGCACCGCCGCACAGCATAGCATGCCCAGCTCTTTGCAAATAAAAATGATCAGCACCGGGCGGATCACGGGGAACCGGACTGCCAGACAAAGCGCCACCGTGCCCTGTGTGATCTTATCCGCCAGCGGGTCCAGCATTTTCCCAAGCTCTGTGATCTGGTTGAACTTCCGGGCAATCAGCCCGTCAAACATATCGGATAAGCCGGAAATGGACAGCAGGACCACCGCCGTTATCATATGCCCGGTCAAAAACGCCCATGCAAAAAACGGGACGATGAGTATGCGCAGCAGTGTCAGCGCATTGGGGACCGTCAGGTTTTGATTTCTCAGCTTTTGTTCCTGTGCCATGGACACATTTCCTCTCTTTTTCCCAATCTTTTCCAAATTCTTTCCCTATTTCTTTTTTAGTGGAACATTGCCCCCAGAGGGTTCATGCGAATGATCGCCCCGGCAATGACGGAGCGGTTCAGCGCAAGCTCCACATCTCCCTGGGCTTCCTCCGTCAGCATGGGGAGGAACACCTGCACGGCGGAAATCAATATCCACACGGAAACCAGAGCCAGCAGAAAGCCGAACAAACCGCCCAGCACACTGTCCAGCTGCCGCAGGACCGGCAGGTGGAACAGCCCCGACAGCATATCCGCCAGCACCCGCACCAATACCATAAACAGAGAGAACAGCACGATCACTGCCAGCACTTTCAGAAAGCTGATAAACACCGGCGAAAGGGCGTCTGCGATCAGCTCCGCCGCCTGCCCGCTCCGGGTGGACACAATGCCCTCCAGGCTGTTCGCGGAAATGCCCGCTTCCGCCAGCGCCCGGACGATAAAATCCGGCAGGGAGGACAGCATTCCCTCTATCGCAACGGCGGTGCTGCCCGTTCCCAGCGTTGCCAGGGAATCGCTGATGCGCTCCACCAGCGCTCCCCGGAACAGGGTGTTGAACACCCACCCGGCGACCGCGCCGCCCAAAGCCGAGGCGAAAAACGCCGCCAGAATGGCTCCCAGAAAATGTGCCGCGGACTTTACCACTCCCCGGCGTATGCCCACAAAAATAAACAGCAGGAACACGCAGAGCAGCACGATATCCAGCATCATGTTCATTGGCTGTCCTCCCCCTTTTGGCATGGCTTTCTTTTTTGACACGTCTGGCATTTAGTTTATCACAAACAGATCCGTTTCACAAGGGCTTTCCCCTTACAGATATCTTACGCGGGGCATTCCCGCAAACCTATTCGATCTCCACCATGCGTATCTCGCTGACGCCCAGCACATACGCCTTGCGCTCGCTGCCCAGGGCAATGCTTTTGGCGTCGCTGCCGCCGTCTACACGCCCCTGCTCCACGCCGGTGGAATAATCGTAAAACACCAGCTCGGTATCCACCAGCGCACCCACCGTGCCGCCGGAGGCGGACAAAGACACAATCCTTTCAGGGGACTCGATCCGCACCGGGTCCCCGTTTCCCCGGAACACCAGAAGCGTGCAGGCGCCGGCGTGCTCGTGGGCGGAAATGGACAGAAACGCCCGGTTCTGGTCCAGCCGGTAAGCGGTGAGCTGCCGCCCGTTGTAGCTGTATTCGGTAAAGGCGTAATCCGTGGATTTTGCCATCAGCAGGGCGGATTCTCCCACAGCGTACAGATCGCCGCTTTCCGTCCAGTAAGCGTCCAGAAGCAGGTTGTCCCTCGTTTCATAGGAGGCGATAGGCTCCGGCTGGTTGAAATCAAACACCGTGACCTTGGAAACCAGCTCGCCCCGCTCCGTACGGACGGTGCATACCGCCCCGTACACGCCGTCGTAATTCATGGTGATGGCGGTGATGTAGTCCTTGGCAAAGGCGTAGGTATATTGCAGCGTGCCGTCCTTTTGATAGACGTTCAGCTCCGACGCGCCATCAGCGCCCTGGACGCCCAGGGCGTACCTGCCGTTCGGCGCCACCACGCCGGAAAGTATTTCCCGCTCCGCCGTGCCCCGCACCTTTGTTTCCGTGCCGGAAAGCAGAAGGTACGCGGTGCTACCCTGATTGTAGAGCAGCGTCTGCCCGCGGACGGAACGCATGGCGGGCTGGTTCAGGCTGTGCCGCAGGGAAAGCTGGGTCTTGCCCGAGGGATCTACCATGGTGAGGGCGGTATCGCTAAGCACCATGGCGTCGCCGTTGTAGGCGGTGAAATTGGAAGCGGAAACGGAAGAACCCGTGATAGGCACGGGGAACCCGTCCCCCTGCCCGGCGCCCACGAATTGCAGCTTCACCCATGTGGTGATATTTTCCAGCGTCAGCTTATCCCGGTTGAGCCAGAAAGCAAGCGCCAGAATAAGCAGGATCAGAATGACGACCACGCGGTACACCGCCTTGGGCGCCCGCATTTTTTTCAGCCGTTCCTCGCCGGTTTCTTCCTCATCTTCATATTCAAAAAAAGCTTCCTGCTCCTGATAATCCCGGAGCTTCACGATTTTTTGGGTGTCCGCTCTGGAATCCACCTTTTTCTTGTGCTTTGCCACGCCGTTCCCTCCTTTCCGCTGCTTTAGTTCTCAGTAATTTCAGTAAAATACCCGGTTCAGGTACAGCCCGCACGCGGGGGCGGTAGGTCCCGCGGCGCTCCTGTCCTTCTTTGCCAAAATTTCCGGGATATCCTCCGGGGCAAACTTCCCCTGCTGCACCCGCAGCAGCGTCCCCGTCATGATGCGCACCATGTTGTAAAGAAAGCCGTCCGCCGCCACGGTGAACACCACCATGTCCCCCCGGCGCTCCACCTTCGCTTCCGTCACCGTTCGGGTCATATCCCCCTGCTCCCGCCGGTCCAGCGTGCAGAAAGAGGAAAAATCGTGGCTGCCCAGGTAGTGCTTCGCCGCCCGGTCCAGCAGGGCTTCGTCGATGGGGTACCAGTAGTGCAGCGCCCTGTTCTGCAAAAAGGGGTCCCGCACCGGGTGGTTCCATATTTCATAGGTATATTCTTTGCCCTTGCAGGAATACCGGGCGTGAAAACCGTCCGGCGCCTCCCGGCAGGTCTTCACGGCAATATCCGCCGGAAGATAGCGGTTCAGCGCGGCGACCAGCCTCTCCGGGGGAATTTTGCTTTCCGTGCGGAGACTGACGCAAAATTCCCTGGCATGTACGCCTGTATCCGTCCGGGAGCAGGCTTTGATATCCTCCGAAAGCCCGGTCACTGTGAAAAGGGCTTTCTGGAAGACCTCCTGCACCGTCAGGGCGTTTTCCTGCACCTGCCAGCCGTGGTAGCGGGAGCCGTCATAGGCAAGAGTCAGAAGCAGGTTCCTGCCGGATTCTGTTGGGAAAGAAATCTCTTTCATGACGCGCCCCTTTCCAAAAAATTTACAGCACTGCCGGGAACACCACGTTCAAAGTGATGAAGATTCCCAGCGTTGCCACAGCGACGGAAAGGGAGAGCCAGTCCGTTTTCCCGAACCGCAAAATCTTCATTTTTGTCCTTCCCTCACCGCCGTGATAACAGCGGCTTTCCATGGCGGTCGCCAGATCGTATGCTCGGCGGAAGGCGGAAACGAACAGCGGGATCAGCACCGGCACCAGCGCCTTGATGCGCTGGACCACACCGCCGCTTTCCATGTCCGCGCCCCGTGCCTTCTGGGCGCTCATGATCTTTTCCGTTTCCTCCAGCAGGGTGGGAACGAACCGCAGGGCAATGGTCATCATCATGGCAAATTCATGCACCGGCACGTGGAGCTTCGAGAGGGGCTTTAACAGCCGCTCGATGGCATCGGTCAGCTGGGTGGGAGAGGTGGTGTAGGTCAGCACGGAGCTTGCCAGAATCAGCAAAATAATGCGCAGCGAGATGAACACGCTGTTCAAAATGCCGTCTTTCGTGATCTTCAGCCAGCCCAGCTGCACCAGCGGCTCACCCGTGCCGTAAAACAGGTTCAGCACTGCGGTGAACACCAGCAGGATCACAATGGGCTTCAGGCTTTTCAAATACATTTTCAGCGGTATTTTGGAGAGAAATATCCCCAGAAAAATGTACAGCACCGCGCAAAACAGGGAAAGGAAATTGTTCGCCACAAAAATGAGAACAATGGCGAAAATGACAAGACATATCTTTAATCTCGCGTCCATGCGGTGCATCACCGAGGGCGCGGGAAAATACTGCCCCAGGGTTACATCGGAAAGCATATTGAGATTCGCTCCTTTCTGAATAACGGATCAACCGGCGGCCGGTCTGCTTCCCTGAAAAAAGGGTAAAAGCTGTTTCAGCGCCTCGTCCACCGTCAGGGTAGCAGGGTCGGCGGGATAGCCCATTTCCTTCAGCTCCTGCATGATCTTCGTGATCTGCGGGATCCGCAGCCCCATGCTTTCCAGCTTCTCTCCCTGAGAGAACACTGCCCGGGTCTCGTCCAGCATGGCGGCGTTTCCCCGGTTCATCACCAGCAGCCTGTCCGCCGTGCGCCCGATATCCTCCATGCTGTGGGACACCAGCAGCACGGTGTTGTGCCGCTCCCTGTGGTACTGGCTGATCTGGGACAGCAGCACGTCTCTCCCCCGGGGGTCAAGCCCCGCGGTGGGTTCGTCCAGGATCAGTACGTCCGGGTCCATGGCGATCACCCCGGCGATGGCAGCCCGGCGCTTTTCGCCGCCGGAAAGCTCAAAGGGGGATTTTTCCAGAAGCTCCTCCCGCAGCCCGGTAAAGTGGGCTGCCTCCATGGCGCGCTCCTTTGCCTGCTCGTCGGAAAGCCCCATATTTTTCGGTCCGAACATGATGTCCTTCAACACCGTTTCTTCAAAAAGCTGATATTCGGGATACTGGAACACCATGCCCACCCGAAAGCGCACGTCCCGGATCTTCTTGGGCTGGGTCCAGATATCCTTGCCGTCCAGCAGCACCTGCCCGGAGGTGGGCTTCAAAAGCCCGTTCAGCAGCTGGATCAGGGTGGATTTTCCGCTGCCCGTGTGCCCGATCACCCCCAGGAATTCCCCCTGCCGCACGGAAATGGAAACCTGCTTGAGCGCCGTTTTGGAGAAGGGCGTTCCCGCGCCGTATTCATAGGTCAGTTCCTTCGTTTCCAGAATCGCCATGGGCGGGTTCCCTCCTTTCCTCAGGGGCTTTTTCCGAATGTGCGGACAGATACTGCCGGAACAGCTCCGTGCATTCCTCCGCGCCCAGCGGCATTTTGCCCAGCTTCACCCCGGCGGTGGACAGCCGGTACACCAGCTCCGTCGCCTGGGGCACGTCCAGCCCGTGGCGCTTTAAGAATTCCACATTGCCGAAGACCTCCTCCGGCGTGCCGTCCGTCAAAATGCTTCCCTCGTCCATCACCACCACACGCCCTGCCTGAACGGCTTCTTCCATGTAGTGGGTGATGAGCACGATGGTGATATTTTTTTCCCGGTTCAGCCGTTTGATGGTTTCCATGACTTCCGCGCGCCCCCGGGGGTCCAGCATGGCGGTGGGCTCGTCCAGCACGATACAGGCGGTCTCCATGGCGATGATCCCCGCGATGGCGACCCGCTGCTTCTGCCCGCCGGACAGCTTATGGGGCGCGCTCTCCCGGAACTCGTACATATCCACGGCACGGAGCGCCTCGTCCACCCGGCGGCGTATCTCTTCCGGGGGAACGCCCAGATTTTCAGGTCCGAACGCCACGTCCTCCTCCACCACGCCGGCAACGAGCTGGTTGTCCGGGTTCTGCTGCACCAGCCCCACCCGACTGCGCACCTCCAGCTGCCGCGCTTCCTCGGCGGTGTCGATCCCGCCTACCAGGACCTTGCCCCCGGTAGGCACCAGCATTCCGTTTAGAAGCTTCGCCACGGTGGATTTGCCGCAGCCGTTATGACCCAGCAGGGCTACAAATTCCCCCTGCTCTATTTGCAGGGTAATGCCGTGCAAAACTTCCCTGGCGTCGGCAGCTTCCGGCTCGTAAGAAAAACGCACGTTGTTCACTTCAATAAAGGACATTCCACTCTTCCTTTCCACCTCTAACATCTAGAATCTGGATTCTAGACTCTAGATTCTAGATTCTAGAACACCATATTGCCGTGCTGCCGCACGTCAAACGAAAAATGGGTTCCATTTTTCGTTCCGAAAATTTCCTGCGGAAATTTTCAAAGAGGTCGGTTTTCTGCTGCCCATATTGCCGTGCTGCCGCACGGCAATATGAGACCGCTGTCCGTGACAGGCAGCCCGATCTCATCGGCGGAAACGCTACCGCCGTAACGCTTTTGTAACACCAGCTCCAATAAATATCCCATCACTGCCGGGGAAAGCCCCGTGGCATAGGAGCTGAGCAGGAAAAACAGCGGGTCGTCCGACAGCACCGGCAGGCACAGCTTTACCAGGTCATGGAGCTGCTCCTCCAGCCGCCAGACCTCCCCGCCCGGACCTCTGCCATAGGAGGGAGGGTCCATGATAACAGCGTCGTAGGTGTTGCCCCGGCGCTGTTCCCGCTGGACGAACTTGATACAGTCGTCCACCAGCCAACGGACGGGCTTATCTTCCAGATGGGACGCGGCGGCGTTTTCCTTTGCCCACTGCACCATGCCTTTAGAAGCGTCCACATGGGTGACGCTTGCCCCGGCATGCAGACAGGCAAGGGTCGCCGCCCCGGTATAGGCGAACAGGTTCAGTACCTTGACGGGACGGTCTGCACAGCGTATCTTCTCCTCCATAAAGTCCCAGTTGACCGCCTGCTCCGGGAACAGCCCGGTGTGCTTGAAGCCCATGGGCTTCAAGCGGAACGCAAGCCCGCCCCTGCCGATCTCCCACACATCGGGCAGCTTCTGGTAGCGCTCCCAGTGCCCGCCCCCGGTGTTGGAGCGGAAATAGTGGGCGTGGGCAGCGCCCCAGCGGGGGTCTGCCCTGTCGCTTTTCCAGATGATCTGGGGGTCGGGGCGAATGAGAAGGATATCTCCCCATCGCTCCAGCTTTTCCCCTTCCCCGGTATCTATCACTTCATAGTCCTGCCACTGTGCTGTTCTCATGTCTTTCTCCAATGCGAAAAATCTTTCGGTCCGCCATCATTCCAGCAGACCGTATTCCCGATACTTTTCCAGTATCATCTTGTACAGCATACGGTTCCCGAAATACTGGCGGTAGGTCGCCGATTTTTCTTTCCCGGCGGCTTTCAGCTGTTCCATCTGCTCCAGCTCATATTCCGCCTGTTTTTTGATGTCTGAAAGCATTCGCTCAAACGCTTCTAACCGTTCCATTCAGCACAGCTCCGTTTTGATAACGTCCGCCACATCGTTTGCCAGCTTCTGAATGAGAGCCTCGTCCTGTCCCTCTACCATGATACGCAGCAGGGGCTCCGTGCCGGAAGGGCGCACGATGATACGCCCGTCCCTGCCCAGGGTCTCCGTTACCTTGTCGATAGCGGCGCGCACCTTGTGGTCGGTATAGAACGCAAGCTTCCCCTCCGGGGTGACCTGCAGATTCACAATGGTCTGGGGGAAGCGCTGCATCAGGGTGGCAAGGGAGGAAAGCTTCCCCTCTCTCCGGCGCATCAGGCTCAAAAGCTGGCAGGCGGTAAGCTGCCCGTCGCCGGTGGTGGCAAAGTCCCGGAAGATCACGTGTCCGCTCTGCTCGCCGCCGAAATTGTAGCCGCTGAGCCGCATTTCCTCCAGCACGTAGCGGTCGCCCACCTTGGTGGCTTCAAACTCCATGCCGTTTTCTTCGCAGAACCGCTGGAAGCCCATGTTGGTCATGATGGTGCCCACCACCGTATTTTTTGCGAGCTTGCCCCGGCTTTTCATGTCCATGGCGCAGATCGCCATGATGAAGTCGCCGTCCACAAAATTGCCCTGTTCGTCCACCATCAGGCAGCGGTCGGCGTCGCCGTCAAACGCCACGCCAGCGTCCACCTCATGGGTCTTCACATATTCGATCAGCCCCTCCATGTGGGTGGAGCCGCAGTCCCGGTTCACGTTGATGCCGTCCGGCTTGTCGTTGAGCATGGTGACCTTCGCCCCCAGCTCGGTAAAGAGGGTTTCCGCCGTGGCGCTGGCGGAGCCGTTGGCGGTGTCAATGGCAATATTCAAGCCGTCCAGAGCGAAGTGGACGGAATTTTTCACGTGGTCGATATAATCCCGGACGGCGTTTTCCGCGCGGCTGACCGTGCCAATGCCTGCCTCGTCGGGAAATTCATCGGAAATGTCGGATTTCCCCAGAATGATGTCCTCGATCCGCTCCTCCAGGTCGTCCGGCAGCTTGAAGCCGTCCCCGGAGAAAATTTTAATGCCGTTATACTCGTAAGAGTTGTGGGAAGCGGAGATCATCACTCCGGCGTCCGCCTTGTACTTTTCCACCAGATACGCCACCGCGGGGGTGGGCACCACGCCCAGGGTCACCACGCTGGCGCCGATGCTGCACAGCCCCGCCGCCATGGCGGTTTCCAGCATATCGGAGGAAAGCCGGGTGTCCTTGCCGATGAGCACCTTGGGGTGGCGGTTGCTCTTGTTTGTCAGCACGCACGCCGCCGCCCTGCCCAGCTGGGTCGCCAGCTCACAGGTCAGGTCTTTATTCGCGATCCCTCTGATTCCGTCTGTCCCAAACAGTCTTCCCATAAAAGCACCTTCTCCAAATAGATTTGTTTTTACTGATTTATTGTAAGATCATGCAGCTTGCCCTTCAACCAGCTTTCCACCCTGAGGGCGGCTTCCGCCGTAGACAGGGCTCCGATATCCAGCCGGTCAAAGGTCACGCTGCCGATACGGTCATGCTCCATAAAATAGCGGTTATAGTCCACCGAGCTTTGGATCCAGCCGGGGTCGGCAATGCTCCGCCCCTCCGTCATGCGCCGCCGGAGCTCCTGCTCAGGGCACACCAGCGCCAGCACAAAAATGCCGCTGAAGAACCGGGCGCCGTAGGTTTCTGCCAGCAGGCGGATATTCCCTGCCCGTGCCCACACTGCCGGTTTGCCGCACTGCATGATGTTCCGGGAAAAAATCTGTAATTGCTCGGTTTCCGCCAGAAAGTCGGCGGCGGTCTCATGGGGCAGCAGATTGTAGAGCATATCGTCGTCCATGCAGACGAATTCCCGGCTCTTTGCCTGCAAAGCCTGCACCGTGGTGGTTTTCCCCACGCCGCTTGCCCCAGTGACGATAAACAGCGGAAGCTTCAAAAAATTCCAGCTGTGACCGCATTTCGGGCAGGTGATCTTGTCACCGTCCACTGCCTTGTCCCAGTCAAAACTGCCGCATTTGGGGCAGATATCTACCATAGTGCCGCCCCCTACTCCATTTTCAACTGCATTTCTTCTTCAGATTTGAGCTTTCCCGGCACAGGAAGCCCCAAATGCAAATATGCCGCCGGGGTGACGCAGCGCCCACGGGGGGTGCGGGTCAAAAAGCCGATCTGCATGAGGTACGGCTCGTTCACGTCCTCAATGGTGACAGCCTCCTCGCCGATGGCAGCCGCCAGCGTTTCCAGCCCCACAGGACCGCCGCCGTAATGGTTGATAATGGCGGAAAGCATATTGCGGTCGCTCTGGTCCAGCCCCAGCTCGTCGATCTCCATTCTGTCCAGGGCGATCTTCGCCGTGTTCAGGGTGATGACCCCGCCGCTCATCACTTCGGCAAAGTCCCGTACCCGCTTTAACAGCCGGTTGGCGATTCGCGGCGTACCCCGGGAACGGGAGGCGATTTCCAGCGCCGCGTCCGCTTCAATCTCCGCCTGTAAAATCCCCGCGCTGCGCAGGACAATTTTGGAAAGCTCCTGGGGGGAGTACAGCTCCAGCCGCAGCACCACGCCGAAGCGGTCCCGCAAAGGGGCGGAAAGCTGTCCCGCCCTGGTGGTCGCGCCCACCAGCGTGAACCTGGGCAGCGGCAGGTGGTAGGAAGCCGCCATCTGCCCCTTGCCTGTGATGATATCCAGCGCGAAGTCCTCCATGGCGGGGTACAAAATTTCCTCCACCGTCCGGGGCAGGCGGTGCACCTCGTCGATAAACAGCACATCGCCGGGGCTTAAATTGGTCAGCAGCGCCGCCAGGTCGCCGGGCTTTTCAATGGCAGGACCGCTGGTGATGCGCAGGTTCACGCCCATTTCGTTGGCAACGATGCCCGCCAGCGTGGTTTTGCCCAGCCCGGGAGGACCGTACAGCAGCACGTGATCCAGGGATTCCCTCCGGCTCCTTGCCGCTTCGATATAAATTTTCAGGTTTTCCTTTGCTTTTTCCTGCCCGATGTATTCCGAAAACGTCCGGGGGCGCAGGGGATTTTCCACCTCCCTGTCCTCCGGGGTGTAGCCCGTTTCCGTCAGGCGGTTCTCCAAATCCAGCTCGTCGTCTGAAGACAGCATGTCTTTTGCGTCCCAGTCGATGCCGTATTCCACAGGCTCAGTTGCCCTGCCGCCGGTTTTTTCGATCATATGCTTCACCTCCTGTCATTTTTTCTCCGTTTTGCCTTTCCCGATCCTGCCGGAAAGGAGCCAGACAAGCCCGCCCAGCAGGAAGACTGCCGCCAAAGCGGCGCCCTCTACCCAAAGCTGGGTGTACCAGGGGGCGGAATTCATGGCGTACAGCCCGGGATTCTTTTTCACGTCCCACCACAGGAACAGGGCTTTTCCAAGGAAGACCCCCAGGAAAGAGCTTAAAACAATGGTTATGCCTCTTCTGATTTTTTGTTTCATAGCGTTTTCCTTACCTGCTCCCAAAAGATTTCAGCGCCAGGCGGATCAGCTCCTCCGGGGGAAGCTGGGAATCCAGCCTGCCCACGGCGGCGGCGGCGTCTGAGGGGGAATAGCCCAGGGTGACCAGGGCTTCCACCGCCTGTGCCGCATTGCCGGAAGCGGAAGCGCCCCCCGCCTGCACGTCCTCCATGGAAAGCCCGGAAGCGGACAGGCTTTTCACCTTGTCCTTGAGTTCCAGCACAATGCGCTGGGCAAGCTTCGGTCCCACGCCGCTTGCCTTGGTGAACCGCTTGGAGTCTCCCGCCGCCGCGGCAAGGGCAACGTCTTCGGGGGTAAGCTCCGACAGAATGGCGATCCCCACCTTGGGTCCCACCCCGCTGATCCCTGTCAGCAGCTTGAAGCAGTTCAGCTCTCCCATGGTGAGAAAGCCGAACAGGTCCAGCGCGTCCTCCCGGACGTTCAGATGGGTGTACAAGGTAGCGGTCTCCCCCAGCCGGGGCAGACCCCGCAGGGTGGTCATGGACGTGAAGCACTTAAACGCCACGCCGCCCACATCAATCACCGCCATACCCGGCTCGGTATGGGCAAGCTTTCCCGTAAGTGAATAAAACATTTTTCTCCTCCGTTATTTCGATTTCACGAGATAGAGAAACTAGAGTTTTGCGATAATTGCTCGTTGCTCATTTCTCATTGCTCATTTCATGCGCGCTAAAATATTATTTATCTTCCTTATCCAGTATCCAGCATCTAGTATCCAGAATCTAAATCACCCTGCCCGGTTCCTTTGCCTGCTCCAGCAAGCTCCTGCGCAGCGCGGACCCCGCCGCCTGTCCGTGACAGATAGCAAGCGCCAGCGCGTCGGCGGTATCGTCCGGCTTTGGGATTTCCGACAGCTTTAAGAGCCGCCGGGTCATTTCCTGCACCTGGGGCTTCAGCGCCTTGCCGTAGCCTGTTACCGCCTGCTTGACCTGCATGGGGGTGTATTCAAACAGCGGCACCTTTGCCTGGGCAAGCGCCAGCAAAATCACGCCCCGGGCTTCCGCCACGCCGATGCCGGTGGTTTTATTGTTGGTGAAATACAGCTTTTCCACAGCGGCTGCCTGGGGCTTGTAGGCGGCGAGGATCTCCGCCATGCCCTCATAGATTTCCTGTAACCGCAAGCCGAAGTCTTCTCCCGCCTTTGTGGTGACAGCGCCGTATTCCAGCGGGGTGTACAGTCCGTTTCCCGCTTCCACCACGCCGTAGCCCACAATGGCATAGCCGGGGTCGATCCCCAAAATACGCACGCCGTTTTCCCCCTTACCGCCGATTTGGCATATATATTGTAAAGTATATCACAAAACTTCCGGCTTGAACAGCCCGAATATTTTGAATACAACGTAAATTTTCCGCCGCTCTTCGGTGCAGACTAACACCGAATCATTTTGGCATGAAAGAAGGTTTTTGTATGAAAAAGCGGGGAAAGCTGAGGCTTGCTACCATGGTGCTGGCGCTGGTTCTGGTGCTTTGCGGGCTGTGGGCGGACGCCGGCTATGCCGCAAGCGCCAGCGGTCAGTCTCTGGAATACTCTTACCGCCGGGCGCTGGGCGACTTGACGGACACCGTAACGGGAATGCGGTCCGTCCTGCAAAAAGCGCCCTATGCCAACACCGCTGTGCTGCAAAGCGAAGTCTCCGCCCGGCTATTAGAACAGAGCGGCGGCGCAAAGGCGGCGCTGGCGGTGCTGCCCTTCCCCCAGGAAAAGACGGAAAAAATCAGCGAATTCCTGTCCCAAACGGGAAGCTACGCCCTCTCTCTTTCCCGCCGCTCCGCCGCCGGGAAGCCGCAGACGGACAGCGACTGGGAAATCCTAAAGGTGCTGGAGCAGTACGCCGGGACACTGTCGGAAGCGCTGCAAAAGGCGCAGGCAAAGCTTTCCGCCGAGGGGATTGACCTGGGCAGGATCTACAGGCTGCTGCAAAACGTAAACACCCCCGCCCTGTCTTTGGACGACGATTTCGACGAGGTGGCGGAAGCCTTTTCCCAATTCCCCGCCCTCCTGTACGACGGTCCCTTTTCCGACCATATCCGGCAAAAAATCCCCCTCTTTCTGGAGGGGAAGCCGGAGGTCAGCGAAGCTGACGCCGCAAAAATCGCCGCGAAATTTTTAAGCTGTTCTCCCGACGAGCTGACCTTCAGCGGCGAGGGCGGCACGAACCTGCCCGTGTTTTCCTTTACCAGCGAGGATTCCCATGTGGCGGTGACAAAAACCGGCGGGGAAATCGCCTATTTCAAAAAAGGGGGAGAGATACCCGGCTCAAACCTGGACTATCTGGACGCGCTGATGGTGGCGTCCAAGCTCTTAAAGGAATTTGGCGTTCCCAGCTTCCGGGAAACCTATTACGTGATAAACGACAACCTGTGCACCATCAATTTCGCGGCGACTGACCAGCTTTCCGAGGACGGCGATGAGGTGATCTGCTATCCCGATTTAATCAAAGTTGTCATCGAATGTAATGCGGGAGGCATGGTGGAATATGACGCGCAGGGCTATCTGATGAACCACCGGGCGCGGGAGCTTGCCCCGCCCGCCCTGTCCGAGGAGGAAGCCGCCCAAAGCGTCAGCCCCCGGCTCAAAGTGGAAAACGCCGGTCTTGCCGTGATCCCCACGCCGGGGCAGGAGGAGGTGCTGTGCTGGGAATTTCACTGCACCGCCGAGACCGGGCAGGAGCTTCTTGTCTATATCAATGGCGAAACGGGGCTGGAGGAACAGCTTTACCTGCTGCAAAAGGACGACCACGGCGTGCTCGTGCTGTAAAAATCTTTTCGGCTTTCCGCCCCGAAAATTCTCTGGGAAATCCGTTTTACTGAATGAAAGAAAGCGTCTCCCCCGCCTGCGGCGGGGGAGACAAAATTTTCGGAA